>NZ_JH601088.1:0-21689 GCF_000245755.1 Helcococcus kunzii ATCC 51366
CAGCCATACTTTTGTTACGAACAAAAAACATATTACTTATCTTAATATCTATATTTTGCGGCGATATCAAAATCAACTTGATTGTATTCTGGATCTATTAAAATTACCTCTCCGCCTGTACGCATTACCTCTGTTACTGCTTTATCTATTTCAGCATCTGCTTGAACAGTTTTAGAAATGTAAAGTTCAGAGATTTTGCCGTTTGGAGCATCGGATAAGATTCTAGACTTGTTATCAGTTCCTTTATCATTTGATATTTCCGTTTGAAGATTTTCTAATCTCTTTCCTATATTTTCAATATATTTATCTAAAAGAGCTTCTCTTAATTCTTTATATAAATCATTTGTTAGTATAGAGTTAAAAGGTTTATCAATTATACCGTAGATATCAAAATCAACATAATTCTTAAATTCTAATACATTTTCACGTGTACCAAAAAGAATTAATTTTGCCTCTTTTTCTTTAAGGAATTTGCCCAAATTATCTTTTAGATATCTGAAATACTTATCTTTCTCTTTTTCTTCAACTGAAGAAGAAGTGTGATAATTGTGCATTGAATTAGATGTTCCTCTTGTAGGGGAAGCTTCTATTTCATAATCTTTATCACTAAATAAATCTGTAAATTTTTGATAAATATCAGGATCCTCTTTATCTAATTCTCCATTTATAAAACTATATAGCGAAAATCTATCTTTTGATAAATCTAAGAAATAGTAATTATTTGGTATTTCATAATAGTTTATTAATGGTAATACATGAAAATAATCCGCAACAAGGACTTTTTCTTCAATACTTCCATCCAATTTGTAAATTTGAGTATCATCTTTATCAATCAAAACAGCCAATCCATCTGTAGTATTATTCCAAAATGTGGTGTCATCTAGTAAATCATATGATTCCTTTAAGTAAGAACTTGGATTAACGCCTTTTTCATCAAGCTCTTTCTCAACTCGCTTTAGTAAGTTCTTAAAAGTAACACTGTCTCTTTTATTATCTGGACTATTCCTATGAGTAGGAATGTACAAACTTACAAAAGGCCCGTCCGTCATATTAACTAGTTTATCTAAAATAACTTTTTGCATATTTTCCTCCATTCTGGTACTTTTCATAATACCTTATATATATTTTTACCCAGTATCAGTTATCGTTAACAAATTTATCTCTGCACTATAACTATTTGACTCATTGTAGGAATGGTTTTGTAATGCTTTACTGTTTAAGTTAAAATAACAATAGTAAGATAATAATTGGAGGATTTATGATTAATACAATAATATCAGCGATAGGAGTATACATATCTACAAGTATAGATTATTTGCTGATTTTAGTTATACTATTTGCGCAATTACATAGCAAAAGAGAAAAATTACAAATTTACGCAGGTCAATATTTAGGGACCGCAGTGCTAGTTTCCATCAGCCTATTTGCTGCCTATGTTGTCAATTTTATTCCAGATAAATGGATTGTCGGATTACTTGGTTTAATTCCGCTATTTATAGGGATCAAATTTGCACTATCTGGAGAAGATGAAGATGAAACAGAAGAGATAAGAGAAAAGATAGAACAAGATAAATCAAAAAATTTACTTTGGACAGTCGTACTTCTCACCATTGCTTCAGGAGGGGATAATTTGGGAGTCTATATTCCATATTTTTCATCCCTAAACTGGTCAAAAATAATAATTGTTTTAATAATATTTGCAATTGGCATTGCGATTTTATGTGAGTTAAGTCGCAGCCTTTCAAAAATACCAATGGTATCAGAAATAATTGAAAAATACGAAAAGATAATTGTACCAGTAGTATTTATTGCTTTGGGAATATACATTATGTATGAAAATGGAACTATTCAAACTATAGTAAAAATGTTGGGAATTTAATATTTAATTTAGGAAGATTATTGCTGAGATGGGTGATGATCTTTTTTTATTATTTAAGTACCTATTTAAAAATATTTAAATATTAATTTCAAGTTTGATTGCCTAAATGGTTAAATATGAGATTTGAGAGTTTTATATTATAAAATAATGAAAACGTAAACTATTTTATATTGACATCAATATATTTTAAAGATATAATCCAGTTATAAAGAATATACAAAAAAAAATATATTGAATGGAGTATAAAATTTATGATGAAAGAAAGACTCGAAATATTGCTAAATTCTGGTGTTATTACACAAGATATATATGATTATAGCTACAAAATTTACAAAAAATATTTTGAAAAGGAGGAATTTAATAAAGATAAAGTCAATATTTTTATTACTCATTTAGCTATGTCGCTAAAAAGAATAAATGAAGGAGATATTATTGATAAATTAGATGAAGATGTTTACACGCAAGTAAAAAATTCGGAAGTTTTTTATGAAGCATTAAGATTTTCGAAAATGATTGTTAATGACTTAGATGTAGATATCCCTAATAATGAAGAAGAATATCTAATACTTCATTTAGGAAATATTTTATTAGAAAGGAAATAAAAAAATGAAAAAAATTGTGGTTGGAGGCCAAATGGATAAACAAGATATTACAAATCTTGTTAAAGAATTAGTGAAGGGGAAAATGGAAGTAGAATCTAAAAGTGATATAGAAGCAGTCTTAGATATTCAATCAAATAAAGCTGATTATTATTTAGGAGCATGTGCTACAGGAGCTGGTGGAGCTTTGGGAATTGCAACAGGCATGTTAGGCAGGGATAAATGTGTTTCTGTAAGTATTCCGGGGAAAAAGATGACGGAAGAAGAAATAAAAATGGAAATTGAAAATGGGAAGATTGCATTTGGATTTGTAAATTATGATTATGAAAAAGTGGTTCCTATAATTTTAAAATATATTTTAGATAAATAACAAGGAGTATTTTATGGTTTATAAGTTAAATTTAATGACTATATTTATAATAGCAGTATTAGGTGCTGTTTCATCATATTTAGCTAATCAAAATATTGCGGTATTTAATGATGGTTCCCGTCCAATGTACGGACCATATATAGAAGGAAAAATTGATAGAAAAACATTATTTGCAACAAGTTTCGCCTTATCTTTTGGTTTAGTAGTTGGATTTGGAATACCTACTTCAATAGCAGGAGGTATTATTATAATACACACAATATTATTAGCGTGTGATATTATTGGAGTTGCGTTTAAAGATGACAAAAAAGGGAGAATATTTGCTGGAATAACTGGTGCTGCTTTTGGTGTATTTTTATTGTTTGGTATGAAATGGATAGTAGATTTCTTTGCATTTATGCCTATAAATTTTTTAAATAATTTAAGTACTGTAGGTAGTTTAGTAATTATATTATTTTCTGTATTTCCTGCACTTGCTATAGCCTATCAATCAGGTTTCAAAATTGGTGCTATAGTATTTATTCTAATTATGTTAATTAAGCAAATAGTAATTGTGTTTGGAACATTTACAATTAATAATATTAAGATTGTACTTAATCCAGATGGTATGGCTTTATTATTTGGAATTATTGCAATGGTATTTGTAGCTGCACGTCAAAATAGATCTGAAGGTAGATCAGCCTCAGATGCATTTAAAATCTTTGAAAAAAATATAGAAAGAATTAAAAAAAATATTATAATATTGTCTATTTCCGGAGGTATCATTGCAATATCAACAACATTATTAATAATTGCGGAAGGTCCAGCTTCATTAACATTAATGGCGAAGGGAAATTATCTAGAAGCTGCAATCGTAGCACTTGGTAGAGCGTTAGGTTTTATACCTTTAGTTATGACTACTGCAATTATTTCAGGAGTGTATTCTCCTTCAGGAACAAAATTAGTACATGTGCCAGCAATACTATTAATCAACATGGGAATTATGGGATTAGTAGGATCTTTTGTAATTGGATCATTAATTATGGCTATTGAAGTATTACTTTTAGCATATATTGCAAAAGGAATGGATAAATTCCCAGGGATGAAAGATCTAGGCGACAATACTAGAACAGCAATGAGTAAAGTATTGGATATTGCATTATTAGTTGGAGGTATGTTAGCGGCCAATGAAATAGCACCAAATTTAGGATTTTTATGGGTTGGTGGTTTATATTTCTTAAATCAAACATCTAAAAAGCCAGTTCCTAATATGGCGATTGGACCAATTGGAGCTATAAGTATGGGGGTATTAGTAAACATTCTACATATAATTGGACTATTTCCGATTATATAATTATAAAAGAATAAATGAAGCGAAAGCTTCCTTTTAATTAAGGAGTAATTATGTTAAAAGAAGGAATTACATTAATTCATGAACATACTACTATAGATTTATCAAGAATAAAGAAAACAGATGATACAAATTTGAATTGTAAAGAAGAAACTATTAAAGAATTTAAAGATTTGTATGACTTGGGTGTAAGAAATATTATTGATGTGACTGCATGTGGCATGGGAAGAAATGTAGAATATGTAAATGAAGTTGCAGAAAGATCGAAAATAAATATTATTCAGTCTACAGGATTTTATAAGGAACCATTTTTGCCAGATTTTGTTTATGAGTATTCCGTAGAACAATTAAAAGATTTTATGGTTAATGAAATAGAAAAAGGTATAGATGAAACAGATACAAAAGCAGGTGTTATAGGTGAAATAGGTACAAGTAAAGATTCTTTTGAAGAGATGGAGAAGAAAGTTTTCGAAGCAGCAATAATGGCTCATTTAGAAAAAGGGACTGTTATTTCTACACATACTTCATTAGGGACTATGGCTAGAGATCAAGCAAAGCTATTTAAGGAAAGAGGAGTAAATCCAAAAAAAGTGATAATTGGACACCAAGATTTATCTCAAAAATTAGAACAAATCAAATATTTGATAAAAGAAGGATTTTGGGTTGCTTTTGATACTATAGGTAAAAATAATTATGTACCTGATAAAGAAAAAATAGAGTTTTTATTAGACTTACAAAAAAATAATATGATAGATTCCATAGTTATGTCTATGGATATAACTAGAAAATCAAATTTGAAATATAAAGGGGGGATAGGATACAGTTATATTTTTACAGATTTTATTCCCATGATGAAAGAGGCAGGGATAACTGAAGAATCAATTAATAAAATATTTGTAAAAAATCCAATGAAAATTTTTGAGGAGTAAGATGAAAGTATATCCATTAAAAAGTATTAGCTTGGAAGAAGCTATAGAAAAACAATATAGATTAGTTGATTGTATTACAAAAGAATTTAAGGGTGAGGAAATTTTACAATCTGGTGATTATGGAATTTATCCTTTGCAGAATCAACCTTTATCTACAGGAAAAGTTGAGAAAGTCATGGCTAAATTTTTTAATACAGAGGCAGCGATTTTTGTTCGAGGAAGTGGTACTGGAGCAATCAGAGAAGCTTTAGCAAGTGTATTAAAACCTGGGGACAAAGTTCTAGTCCATACATCAGAAATATATTCAACAACTAAAATTACTTTTGATATGTTAGGTTATAAAGTGGTTAGAGCTAATTTTAATAATTTAGAAGATATTCGTAACACATTATCTAATAATAAAGATATAAAAGCTTGTTTAGTACAATATACAAGACAAGAATTAGATGATTTTTATGATATTGAAGATGTAATAAGAGAGATAAGAGAAACAAATAAAGAAATTACTATTATTACAGATGATAACTATGCAGTTATGAAGGTAGAAAAAACTGGTGCAGAATTAGGAGCAGATTTATCGTGCTTTTCAATGTTTAAATTATTGGGCCCAGAAGGAGTAGGATTAATTATAGGTAAAAAGTCATTAATTGATACTATTAGAAAGTTTCATTACTCAGGAGGAAGTCAAGTTCAAGGTCCTGAAGCTTTAGAAACCTTGAGATCCTTAGTTTATGCACCTACTCAACTTGCACTTCAGTCAATTCAAGTTGAGGAAGTTTGTAAGAGATTAAATGAGAAAGAAATAGAAGAAATAGAATATGCTATAGTTGCAAATGCACAATCAAAAGTAGTTCTTGTAAAATTTAAGGAAGCAATTGCTAAAAAAATATTAGAAGTATCTGGAAGTTTTGGAGCGATACAATATCCAGTGGGATCAGAAAGCAGATATGAAATAGTTCCAATGTTTTATCGACTTGCTGGAACAATGAGAAGCAAAAATAAGGAATATGATGATTATTGGATAAGGATAAATCCTATGAAATCTAGTGCAGATACTGTTATAACAATATTGAAAAGAGCAATTGAAAAGGTGAAAAATGTTTCTTAAAAAATTAGAAGAAAGAAATAAAAATTTAATAAATGCCACTATAGAAATGCATCAAAATGGTGAAATTATGCCTGATTCTTATATTGTTGATCTTAATACTTTATTAGATAATGCAAAAAAAATGCTTTACGTTGCAAAAGAAAAAAATGTAAAGTTATTATTTATGCTTAAACAATTAGGAAGAAATCCATATATTGCAAAAAAATTAATAGAATTAGGATATGAAGGTGCAGTTGTTGTTGATTTTAACGAAGCAAAAGTTATGATGGATAATAATATTCCAATTGGAAATGTGGGAAATTTAGTACAAGTCCCAAATGCTATGTTAGAAAAAATAATAGATTACGGTGTTGGAGTTATTACAATTTTTTCTATGGAAAAATTAGAAAGTATTAACTATTACGCAAATAAATTAAATAAGAAACAAAATGTGATTATTAAAGTATACTCAGATGATGATTTATTTTATAGCGGACAGGAATCGGGAATAAATATTAATGAACTAAGTGATTTTGTAAAAAAAGCTAAATCACTTAATAATATTAATATCATTGGAATAACTTCTTTTCCTACTTTTCTATTCAATAAAAATACCAATAAAATAGAAAAACAAAACAATTATTTTACTGTATATCGTGCGAAAAGGATATTAGAAGATAATAATATAGAAGTAACTCATGTCAATTTACCATCAGTAACGTGTATAAATAATATTATAGAAAATTTTGATGGTGAGAATATTTATGGAGAACCGGGCCATGGACTTTCTGGGACAACACCAGCTCATGTTTATAATTATTTAGAAGAGATTCCATGTGTACTCTATTTAAGTGAAGTATCACATAATTTCAAAAATAATGCTTTTGTTTATGGTGGTGGATATTATAGAAGATCTCATGTACAAAATGCAATTGTAAGTGATGGTGAGATAATAAGTTATGATAAAGTTTTAGAAATGGATCCTGAAAGTATAGACTATTACTTCAAATTAAGTCAAGAACATAATGTGGGAGACACTGTAATCATGTCTTTTAGATTTCAAATTTTTGTTACAAGAAGTAAAGTGATGCTTTTAGAATTAGATGAAGATAATTATAAAGTAGTAGGCACTTATGATGCTTTAGGAAGGAAATATGATGAATAAAGGTAGATTTATTATTATAGTATTAGATAGTTTTGGTGTAGGTGAAATGGACGATGTCTCTCAAGTTAGACCTGCGGATATAGGGTCTAATACATGCCTACATTTATTAGAATATGACAGAAAAAAACAATGGAATAATTTAATAAAACTTGGCTTAATTAATAGTTTAGGGTTAGATGTAGATGGTTTTAAGAAATCAGATACCGCAATATTCGGAAAAAGTAAATTAGTACACTTTGGAGCTGATTCTTATTTTGGACATCAAGAAATAATGGGAACAAAACCTAAAAAACCAGAATTTCAAAAACTATCAGAATTTATTGATGAATTAGAACAAGATTTATTAAATAAAGGTTTTGAAGTACAACGTGTTAAGAAAAATGGATTAGAATTATTAAAAGTCAACAACATGATATGTATCGGCGATAACATGGAAACAGATTTAGGTCAAGCTATAAATGTTGTTGGAGCACTTGATTATTGTGGATTTTCAATGATAGAAGAAGTGGGCCATATTGTTAGAAAACACGTAAGAGTGCCAAGGGTAATTGCTTTTGGAGGCTCAAATGTCACAATTGAAAGAATCGAAGAAAACATTATTACAAAAGATGGATTTATTGGTGTTGATGCTCCAAAATCTGGAGTTTATGATAAAAATTATCATGTAACTCACATAGGATATGGTGTAGATGTAAATGAACAAGTGCCTATAGCAGTAGCAAATAAAGGTGTAGAAAATCATTTATATGGTAAAGCTGAAAATATTATTTATGCTCCTAATGGAACTAGATTTCCTTGTGTAGATACGAATGACACATTTGACGGCTTAATAAAAGATTTAAAAATATATAACAAGGGTTTATTCGTTGTAAACATACAAGAAACTGATTTATCTGGTCATGCAATGGATGCAGAAAGATACATTGATGTATTGAATATTTCTGATCGAAGAATTGGAGATTTAATGAATTTATTGAATGAAGAGGACGTTCTAATAATTATGGCTGATCATGGTAATGATCCTACTATTGGGCATACAAGACATACAAGAGAAAATGTTCCAATTCTTGTGTATAGAAAAAATAATAATAAATTAATAGATATTGGATATAGAGAAACCATGGCTGATGTTGGTCAAACAGCAGCCGATTATTTTGGTACTGAAATAAAAAATGGAAAATCTTTTTTAAATGAAATAATATAAAAAACACTAAAATTTAATTATTTGCGAGGTTTAGTATATGGGGGAAATTTTGAAAAAACATAATTTTAAAATTTTATTTTTGAGTTTAATTTTGATGTTACTAGCTACATCTTGTTCAAATAAGGGTAAGGAAACAAGCTCTGAAGAAAAACAAACGGTGAAAGAAACGGAAACTAAAGAAGAAGATAGTAAACAAGCAGGATTAATAAAAGAAATTGATACTAAATATGAAAAAAATGTTGATAAAATAGTGAAAAAAGGTTTAGAAGAGAAAGTTGTACCAGGAATAGTTATATTAGCAACAAAAGATAATAAAATTATTTTTGAAAAAGCTTATGGCTATGCACAATTAAATGATGCTAAAGATTTTACTGATATAGCAAATCCCAAAATAGTAAAATTAGATAATCCTAGGGAAATGAAACTAGATACACTTTTTGATTTAGCTTCTGTGACAAAAGTGACAGCAACAACACAAGCTATTATGAAATTGAACTATGAGGGAAAATTAAGTGTTGATGATTTAGTAGTAAAATACTTACCCGATTTTGGTAAAAATGGAAAAGACAAAATCGCTATAAAAGATTTATTAACTCATACATCAGGCATGCCACAATGGGCTCCTTCATTCTTTTATGTAAATAATGATAGAGAGAAATTACTAGAATATATCAATAATTTAACTCCAATTTTTGATAAAGGAGACTATAAATACAGTGACTTTGGATTTATGACCTTAGGCTATATTGTTGAAAAAATTTCAGGTAAAACATTAGATAAATATGTTGAAGAAGAAATCTATCAACCATTAGGAATGAACAATACTTTTTATAAACCTTTAGATCACGGAATTTCAAAACAAAGTATTGCAGCAACTTCCTTAGGAAATCCATTTGAATATAGAATGGTTGATGAAAAGAATTATCCTGATTTTGGTTATGATACAACAGCAGATCAAAAAGCTTTTAATAAGTTTAATGGATGGAGAAAACATACATTAATTGGAGAAGTTAATGATGGAAATACAGGTATGGCTTCAGATGGAATAGCAGGCCATGCAGGTTTATTTTCAAATGTCGAAGATTTAGCTATTTTAACACAAATGATGTTAAATGGAGGAGAATTTAACGGTGTAAAAATATATGACAAAAACACTATAGACCTATTCACAAAAAATTATTTGGGTGAAAATAATAGGGGATATGGATTTGAATTAAATTCTAAATATATGGGGGATAAAGTGAAAAACTCTTATGGACATAATGGTTTTACCGGAACTCACATAATAATTAATCCAGAGAAAAATATGTCATTTATTATTTTAACTAATAAACAAAACTTAGGTTTAAATGAAGAAGGTTCATATAATGGAACTTTTAAATTTGTAAATGAAATAGTTAATGAGTTTATAAAATAGATCGAAAAAGTTACTAATACGAAAATAATAGTGAAGCTTAGATAAGAGATTTTAGCTTCACTATTATTTATTATTAAGTTAAAATATAAAATTGTATTAAATTTTTTGTAATTTAATACTTTGGAATCATTTTATTTTTTATCACTTTTCTTTGTATTTCTCTTACAAAATCAATATCAATATAATCTTGTATTATTTTTTTCATTTCAATTCGTTTTTTATCTATAACAATTACAGCAATTGTATTAATAGAATCATTTACATCTAATTTTTTAGTCATTATTTTAGAATGTTTATCTTTTAGTTCATCACCATTCCATATTGCAAAATCAATTTTGGAATTTTCCAAATTTTCTGTTAATTGATTATAAGTTGTATATATAAAATCTATATTTTTATTGTTACAAGCAAGTAATGTTAGTCTTTCTTGATCTACTGAATCTCTATCAATAGCTGCAACCATGCCATCTTCTATTTCTGTAAAATTTTCATCTATATACATTAAAACATGTCCGCTTAAATAACTATATAAACCGAATTCTTTAACAATTTCAAGATTTTCATTTTTAGAAATCGCATCTAAAGCAGCAAACTTTGAAGTAATAGCAAAATCACATCTGCCACTTAATACCATTTCCATTCGATTTTTTGATCCCCTCATATATGACATGTTAATAGGTATATTTAGATTATTCTCAATAGATTGAATAATAGCAGTACTTAAGCCTTCATATCTTTTTGAATATGGTAAAGGCATAGCTCCAATAATATAATCTAAACCAGAAATTTGTAAAAGCTTAATGATATCTTTTTTTACAATAAATGTACCAAGCTGTCCTCGAGATTCTAATTTTATAGCTTCATTATCAGTTAAAAATTTTATAGAATTCTGAATTGTTCCTCTTGAAACTTTTAATTGTTTTGAATATTCAGTTACAGTTTTAATTCTTCCCATGGGCTCAACTTCAATGAATAGTCTTGATAGAATTGAAGTTGTAGCTCCACTTTTAGATAGTAACTCGTTTTGTGTTTTCATCTTAATCCCTCTTAATAAATTCTATTTCTATTTTATCAAATATTTTGTAATAAGTTAACATAATAAAAGTTAAATTAATTATATAAATTTATTAATATATGTTTAGCAATATAATTTTGTTAAATCCTTGACAAAATCATTCCTATATACTATTATATATTCAATACATAGCACGCTAAGTATTAAATACATAAAAAACATGGAGGAAGATAATGAAAGAAACTTTCAAAGTTGTTGCGAAGAAGTTACCAGAAGGATTACAAGTTGAATCTGATGCTAGAAGTTTCAAGATTGTAATGGATGAACCAGAATCATTGGGTGGTACAAATAAAGGAATGAATCCTGTGGAAGCCGTATTGTGTGCATTAGGCTCCTGTCAAGCGATTGTTGCTTATGCGTTTGCTGAAGCTAATGAAGTTAAGCTTGATGGATTCCGCGTAGAATTAGAAGGAGATTTAGATCCAGACGGATTTATGGGATTAGCAGAAGGCGTGAGAAATGGATTCCAAGAAATTCGATATACAATGCATTTCAAATCTGATGAAAGTCAAGAAAAATTAGAAGAATATGCTAAGTTTATCGAATCAAGATGTCCTGTAGCAGATTGTTTAACAAACGGTGTACCATTGAAACTTTCAAAGGTTGTTGTTGAATAAGAGAAAGATTGCCCGTTGGAAAACGGGCATTTTTAATGAAAGGAAAAGCATATGTTGGAAATAAAGATGCCTGTCATTCCGGGAACTAAGCCAAATATTGTTGGAAAGATTGACTATAGCGTGGGCGATAAGATTGATAAAGATGAAGTGTTGTTTACTGTTGAAACTTCAAAAGGAAATCGCCAGATAAAGTCAAAGGAAGCGGGGATAATAAAAGAACTTCTTGTCGAAGAGGGGCAAACGGTAAAAGCCAATGATGTGTTGGTGATTGTAGAAGAAGATGGTGGCGAAGATAAGCATTCTGACCAAAAAGAGGAAAACATTTCAGAAGAAAAAGTACTTGAAGTTAATATTGGGGAAACTGAAGTTGAGAAGGATTTATTGGTAATTGGTGCAGGTCCTGGAGGATATGTTGCAGCTATTTATGCGGCAAAAAGAGGGGTGAATGTTGCACTGATAGAAAAAGAAAGTTTAGGTGGCACTTGTCTTAATGTTGGATGTATACCAACGAAGTCACTCGTTCAAACTGCGGATCACTTTGAATCATTAGGAAAGATGAAGAAATTTGGAATAGAGATTGGTGCTGACTCTAGCATTGATATGAAAAAAGTTTTAGAGAGAAAAGAGAATGTAGTTTCTACTTTAATTTCTGGAATCGAATTTCTTATAAAGAAAAATAAAATTCAATTAATCAGAGGAAATGCAAGTTTTATTGATGATAAAACTGTAAAAGTTAATGAAACAGTGATTAAGGCGAGAAAAATTATTATCGCCACAGGTTCCATTCCTGCGAAGATAAATGTTAAAGGGAATGATTTAGATGGGGTGATGGATTCGACTGATGCCCTTAATTTGAAGAAAATTCCTGATTCATTGACAATTATCGGCGGGGGTGTAATTGGACTTGAATTTGCTTTTATATATAATGCATTTGGTAGCGATGTGAAATTGATTGAATATCAAGATGGCTTGCTTCCAATGTTTGATAGAGAAGTGGCAGAAGAGATAGAACATATTGCGACAGAAAAAGGTATAAAAGTCATGACTTCAAGTAAAGTCAAGGAAATAAGCGAAACTGTTGAGGGGGACTTGATTGTTTCGTTTGAAAAAGATGGAAAAATACTTTCCACTGTTTCAAATAAGATATTGATGGCAACAGGGAGAAAGGCCAATACTGCTGGATTAGGATTGGGAAATACTAGTGTAAATGTTGATGAAAAAAGTGGAAATATTCCTGTAAGTGAGTATAAACAGACTAATGTGGAAAATATTTATGCCATTGGCGATGTTTCATCAAATCTTAAATTGGCACATGTGGCATCTCATGAAGGCATGATTGCGGTGGATCACATATTGGGAGAAAAGCGTGTTTTAGATGAAAGAACCATTCCTTCTGTTGTGTATACAAATCCTGAAATTGCCATTGTGGGATATAGCGAGGAAGATCTTAAAGAGAAAAAAATTGAATATAAATCTTCTCGTTTCGACTTTGTTGCAAATGGAAAAGCTCTAACAATGGACCAAAATAGAGGTTTTGTAAAAGTGTTGGCAGATAAAGATGGAAAGATTTTGGGCGCTGCTATAATAGGTCCCGATGCATCTAGCTTAATATCAAGTCTGACAATTGCAATTAAAAATAATGTGAATGTTGAACAATTAACTCATACAGTATTTGCTCATCCTACCACATCCGAAGTGATTCACGAGGCATGCCTAGATCTTATTGGTAGAGGAGTTCATCAATAATGAAGGGTAGAGTAATTACGCTTGATTCCAACGATGTTTATAAAAACATTGCCCAAGAATACAAATATTTCTTAGAATTGAAAGATGAAGTCATTTTGCTATTATGGCAAAATTCTCCATCTGTCATTATGGGACGAAATCAAAACGTCTATCGTGAACTCGACCTTGAATATATCAAATCAAGAGAAATAAATATAGCGCGTAGATTTACAGGTGGGGGTGCGGTTTATCATGATTTAGGCAATCTAAATTTTACAATTATTTCTCCTCAAAAATATAAGGATATTGAGTTGTGGATGGAAATAGTTCAGACTGCATTATCGAAGTTACACATTCCCTCTGAGAGAAAAGGTAGAAATGACTTACTACTTGACGGTAAGAAATTTTCTGGAATGGCATGGCTTGATGATGAAGATAAATTTATGATTCATGGGACATTAATGGTAGATTTGGACTTAAATCAACTTTATCAATGCCTCACTCCAGATATGAGTAAATTCGTTGGAAAAGGGATAAAATCAATAAGAAGCAGGGTTTGTAATCTGAAAGAAAAGCAGAGAGATATTTCGATAGAAAAATTAAGCGATGCTTTAATAGAAACATTTTGTGAAAAATATCCAAATTCTACTATAGAGAAACCAAAGGCATTTGAGCTCTACAAAGATATTTATAACAAGTTAAAAAGTTCAGAATGGATTTTTGGTAAAAATGAAAAGGCAAATATTGAAAAAACTTACAATATTGAAAATAAACCATGCAAATTTGAAATTTGGATTGAAAATGATATAATATTAAAATTAAATATATATAGTGATACTTTGCAATTGGACAAGATTGAAAAGCTAGAGCAAAGTTTGCTAAATAAGAAATATTCGGAGATTCAGATTGATAAAGAAATTAATTCAATATGGGGATAGGGGGAAATATTGTTTGATTTAGACTATTGTGTATCATTTGTTACTAATCTTGCTTCAAAAAAATTGTCAGAATCATTAAATAGCAAATTAATAAAACATAATGTTACAAAATCTCAATGGATTGCTTTATATTATATAAATAGAGAAAAAAGTATTAGCCAAAAAAATCTGGCTACATTAATGGGTGCTAAAGAATCGACGGTGACAGGCATATTAAATCGTGTTGAAAAAGAGGATTTGATAATGCGTACTGAAGATAAAAAAGATAAGAGAAAAAATCTTTTATCTTTAACAGAAAAAGGACAAGAGCTAACAGGAAAATTAACAGATATAGCCCAAGAATTTAGAGATGCATGCCTAGAGGGAGTCTCTTTGGAAGAACAAGAAATTTTTCTAAAAGTATTAGATAAAATGGTCTCCTCCGCACAAAATTGGCAAGAAGAAATGTAAAAGATGAGCATTCAGCGTAATAGCTGGGTATATAAGATTTAACGCAAAAAAAGACTACAGCAAAATTTTGCTGCAGTCTTTTTTTAATGGAGTATAAATGAATTAATATTTTAACACAAACGGAAAATATCTTTCTTCAATTGTAAATTCCTCTTCAGGAATTTTTGTAATTTTACTAAATTTCCTAATAAATTCGTCTTTATCTTTAATGGAACTAGTACATATCCAGAGTTTGTCCTGTTTAGTAATCCAAGATCCTATTGTATTAAGTAAATAATTTAATTTTTTAAAATTAGGTTCTTTTTCAGTCTTAAACTCAATTACATAGCCTTTATGATAAATCAAATTAACCAATTTTGTATAAAACTTGCTCGCTAACTTTAACATGACAACTCCTTTTCGTAATTATAGTGATATCGATATCACATTTATATATTACCATATAATTATTAATTTGGCAATAAAAATATTCAATATGTTAATAATTAAACTATTTCAATGTTTCCAACCATTCTCGCGCTGCTTCTAAAATCTCTACCGTCACCTCATGCGAATTGCCCCAAAATTCCTCAACATTTGCACCTCTGTCTTCAAATAGTGAAACGACATGCTCACTTTCCTCAACTGAACAAATTGGATCATGTCGACCCATTGAAATAAAGACATTAACCTTCTCTTTTGATTGCGTCAAGTGACTAGTGTCTATCGAATAAAGAGGGGACATCAAAATACCTTTATTAATTTTAGAATCGTCCTGAAGCAATAAATTAACAGCAATATTCGCTCCATTAGAAAATCCAACCAATACAACATCCTCAAGACCAAACCCATACGTCTGACTCATCTCTTCAATAAACTTCATCAAAGAATCACCCCTCATATACAAATCTTCCTCATCATAGGAGCCATCCGCATATCTCTTAAAATACCTATTCATGCCATTTTCCTTCACATCGCCCCTTATCGCTAAATAAGTGGCATCCGCATCCATAAAATTCGCCACCTGCAACAATGAATGTTCATCTCCACCCGTCCCGTGCAATAAGACGAAAACCGGATGCCCTGCTTGTCCTTTTTTATAAATATGTTCCATAATTAAATCCTTTACTTTTTTATTATACTTATATTTTACCCATTTATTGTGGAATGAATAGGAGGGTTGGAAGTGGTGGGTTGGGATTTGGAGGAATTGGGGGACTATGGGGTTTATTTGGAAAGATTGTTTTTGTAGAAATGGTTAGTTGTTGGATATGGTAGTATTGAGGGGAGTTTGTTTGTGGGAATGGATGGTATTGGGAAATAGATAGGGTGGGATTGAGAGGTTGTTTTTGGGAATGGTTAGATGTTGAGATGTTGGATGTGGTAGGATTGAGGGGCTGTATTTGTAGGAATGGATGGTGTTTGTAATTGAAATTTGAATGGGATGGAGTTTTTTAACGAAGATGTATAATATATCATTTAACATACTAAATATTATACAAATAATGGTACCAAAATACCCCACCCCGGTATATAAAAGACCATGGTTTATTTTTTTTATGGTCCGAAAACACCCAAGGGGGGTATATTTCGGACCATCTTTTGAAGTATGTTCTTTATATTTATGGTCTAAAATATACCCCCCTCCAGTATCTTGAGGACCATTTTACTAGAGATTATAAATACATACACTGTTAATTTTTGTAAATTATGGTCCAACTTATACCCCCGGGGAGTATCTACGGACCATAAAATTTCAGGCATGGTCTAAAAATATACCCCCTCCCCGTATATTGGGACCATGGAAATGAGCTCCCCAAAAAATTATAGGGTATTTTAGTTTTATATTACGCCAAATTTTGTTTAGTTGAAGGTAAATGAAGCTTGGGTAATGGAAAACTACTTCAAGAAGGACTAAAACCCAGAAATCCCAAAACCCAGCAATCCCAAAACTCACCATTTCCACAACCCCATCATCCCCCCCCTCAAAAAAAATACTTCATGGAAGTTACTCCACCAACATATATTGATGAACGAAAAAATACCTGCGGAAGGCTACACTTCCGGCAGGTATTTTACTTATTTTCTATTTACTTTTTATATCATGCAAGCCCATTTTTCTTTCGATTGCTTTGTGGATTTCTCCTGCAACAAATGGTAGGAATGCACAAGGTAGTACTACTAACCAATCTCTTAAGCCTAGAGCGTATGTGTTAAATAGTGGTTCTAGGAATGGTACGTAAATTACTACTAATGTCAATATAAATGAACCAAGGAATGCCCACACTAAAGTCATATTTGAGAATAGACCTAATTCAAAGATTGAATATTTTTCAGATCTTGATGAGAATGATCTTAATAATTCAGCTAAAATCAGAGTGATGAAAGCAACTGTTTGTGCTGCTTGGATTTTGATTTCAGGGTCTAGGTTCACAAATAGGAAGTTTAGTGAGATGATGAATGCTCCAAGTGTAGCTACTGAGATGGCTACTGCTTGTACTAATACATTGTCAATCATGTTTTTATCAATGATTTCTTCATCTGTCTTTCTTGGTTGTTGTCTCATTATATCTGGGTCACCTTTTTCAACTCCAAGCGCTAGGGCTGGGAATGAGTCTGTTACAAGGTTTAGCCATAATAAGTGTATAACTGTTAGTGGTACTGGAAGTCCTGCAACAATAGCGATAAGCATGATTAATACTTCACCAATATTACATGAAAGTAGGAATGATACGAATTTCTTAATGTTTGAATATATTATTCTTCCTTCTTCAACGGCGTTTACGATTGTTGCGAAGTTATCATCTGTAAGGATAACTTCTGCAGTGTTTTTTGCAACGTCTGTACCAGTGATACCCATTGCGATACCAATATCGGCTTTTTTGATAGCTGGGGCATCATTTACACCGTCACCAGTCATGGCAGTGATTTCGCCATTATCTTTAAGTGCGGTAACTATTTGTACTTTATTTTCAGGAGATACTCTTGCGAATACTCTCTTTGTTTTAACTAATTCTCTGATTTCTTCATGAGACATATTGTTTAGTTCTTTACCCATGATTGCTTGGTCATCACGGTCAGCGATGCCTAAATCTTTTGCGATTGCAAGGGCTGTTTCTAAATAGTCTCCTGTAATCATTACTGGTGTGATACCGGCAGTTTTACATTCCGCGATTGCAACCTTAGCTTCTGGTCTTGAAGGGTCAATCATTCCAGAAAGACCGATTAGAACTAAATCTTTTTCAACATCTTCTGGCTTGTTGGAATCTGGTAAATTTTCCCATCTTCTATATGTGTAAGCTAAAACTCTAAGTGCTTGTTTTGCGAATTCGATGTTTTTGTCAGCATATTTTTGTTTTAACTCTGGTGTAAATTCTACTTCTTTTCCATCAACTAAAACGTGGCTACATCTTTCGAAAATGATATCAGGAGCACCTTTTGTGAATGCTATATAGTCATTTTCAAAATATCCCTTGTGGAATGTTGTCATCATTTTTCTTGAAGAGTCGAATGGATATTCTTTGACTCTTGGATAAGCGGAATTTAGACCTTCATTTGTAAGCCCTGCTTTTGCAGCTACTGTGACAAGAGCACCTTCAGTTGGATCACCAACAATTTCCCATCTGTCTTCATTTTGAACTAATTTCGCATCACTGTTTAAGCTTGCTGCAGAAAGTAACATTTCAACATGTGGATTTTCTGTAGGATTGTAGACATTTCCATCTTTTAGGAAACTTCCGTCTGGAGCGTATCCTACACCTTCAACATCAAATGTTTCTTCATTTGTAAATACTTTCTTAACAGTCATTTCGTTTTGTGTTAAAGTACCAGTCTTATCAGAACAAATATAAGTTGTGGTACCTAGAGTTTCAACAGCTAAAAGTTTTTTAACAATGGAATTTTTTGCTGCCATTCTGTTCATTCCTATAGATAAAACAATAGTTACAACGGCTGTTAAACCTTCAGGAATGGCTGCAACTGCTAAAGAAACTGCTGTCATTAATGCGTCTATTACTTTGAATTGTCTTAGTATTGCTACTACAAACACTACAACGGAAACGGCAGTTACTAAAATAAATAATGTTTTTGATAATTTTGCTAATTTTTGTTGTAATGGTGAGGCGTCTTGTTCGGTTGATTGAATATTTGTCGCAATTTTACCGATTTCAGTGTTGTGACCAGTTTGTGCTACAACACCAATCGCTCTACCACGTGTGATAATTGATGAGGAATGTACATAGTTGTCTCTATCACCAATTTCAATTTCGTTTTCAAATGTAATTTCAGAATCTTTATCAACTGGGACGGACTCACCGGTTAGGGAAGATTCATCACTTGAAAGGTTTTGACTTTCTAATAATCTAATGTCCGCAGGAACAATATCACCTGTTTCAAGACTAACAATGTCACCAGGTACTAAATCTGAAGCTGGTACACTTGTTAATCTGCCATCTCTAATGACCTTCGCGTTTGGAGCGGACATTTTTTGCAATGCTTTAACTGAGTCTTCCGCTTTACCTTCTTGGATTAAACTCATTCCAGCATTTAACACAACAATGGCTAATATAATAAGTGTTTCAATCATATCGCCTGTAAGTGATGAAATAAAAGCAGCTGCAAGCAAGATAAGCACCATTGGATCAAGAATTTGTTCTAATAATTTTTGGAAAAATGATTTTCCCTTTTTTTCTTCAATCTCATTCTTTCCATATTTTTCAAGTCGTGTTTGTGCTTCGCTACTCGTCAGTCCTTTATCTTTATCAGAAGACAAGGTTGTAAGCACTTGACTTTTATCGCCTAAATAAAATTTCTCCATTTATACCTCCGTAATTTTTTTTGCTAAATTTTGATTTGGAGTTCTCAAAATCTTAGCTTTTGGTCTTTTATGCAATAAAAAAAGACCTCATTTTGTAAAATTAGGTCTTGCTTCCTTTCGGAATTTAGCCGGGACTTTGTCCGTACTGACGACTAAATATTAATAAGCTACTCCCCTAAGAGTAATATTACCATAATTATTAATGAAATAATTAAAGGAATTTTATCATAATTTTGGAAATTACGCAATAAGACCCAGTGTATTTAAGAATATAATGTAAACTATTCCTAACAAAACTCCACAAAAAACTTGAAGCGGTGTATGTCCCATAACTTCTTTTAGAGTTTGTATCTCTGGTCTATCATGATCTTCCTTCGCATATTCTATCATTTTGTTTAAGGCTTTTCCTTGTAATCCAACAGAACGTCTAACATTATATGCATCATATACGACAACTGTTGTGATCGCGCATGAAAGTGCAAACACATCTGAACTAAATCCACTTATGAGGCCAATTTGTGCTGAAACTGACGCCATAAATGCTGAATGAGCAGATGGCATTCCTCCTGAGGAAAAGAATAGTGAGGGTTTAAATTCTCTTTTGAATAACATAAGAGATATAACCTTCATTGATTGTGCAATCATCCATGCTGTTATCGAGAAAAACAATATCCTCATAATTACCTCCATCACATAAATTATATTATGAAATGGAATTTTAGTCTATTGAAAAATGAATTTGTTAAATGTAAACTATAATGAAGAGGAGGCTTAGATGAAAATTTGTACATTATCATCGGGTTCATCTGGAAATGCAATCTATATAGAATCTGAAAAATCAAAAATTCTATTAGATTGTGGATTGACAGGTAAATTAGTTGAAACATTATTAAAGAGTGTTGGAGTAAATCCGAGTGAATTAAATGCGATATTTGTCACACATGAGCATATAGATCACATAAAAGGTGTTGGAGTTATGAGTAGAAAATATGATTTACCGATACTCGCAAATGAAAAAACATGGATTGCAATGAAAAATAAAATAGGGAAAATAAATCCTAAAAATATAAATGTATTTAAATCGAATACATTTTTTACTTTTAGGGATTTAGACGTGCAAAATATTAGCACATTTCACGATGCTGCCGACCCTGTATTTTTCATCTTTTACCAAAATAGACAAAAAATCAGTGTGCTTACAGATACCGGCATCGTCTCTCAAACAATGGTAGACTCCGTGAGAAATTCAGATGTCATTATCCTAGAATCCAATCATGACCTATCGATGCTTGATAATGGTCCATACCCATTACAACTAAAATACAGAATTAGGGGCGAATACGGCCATCTTTCAAACGACAGTTCCGCAGAAATTATGAAAAGCATAATAAGAGCAGGCGGAGAAAAAATAGTTCTAGGACATTTGAGCACCACCAACAATACTGAAGTCATCGCATATAGCAGTATGAGAACAAATTTAGAAAGTATTGGAATCAATGTCGACAAAGACATCTACTTAGGTGTTGCAAAAGAATTTCAACCAGGCAGAATGCTAGACTTGGGGGAGAAATAGCATGAACATCGATATAATTTGCGTGGGAAATATAAAGGAAAAATACTTCACTGACGCGATAAAAGAATACACTAAAAGATTAAAACCATATGTAAATATAGAAATAATAGAAGTGGGCGAATACAAACTTCCCAACAAACATTCTTCCTCTCAAATCACAGAGGGAATGGAAAAGGAAGCTGAACAAATCCTTTCAAAAATAAAAGATCGCGCCTATATAATTCCTCTTTGCGTTGAAGGTAAACAGCTAAGTTCAGAAGATTTTGCGGATAAAATAGAAAAAATCACAATCGACGGATATTCAGATATTTGCTTCATTATTGGAGGTTCATATGGCCTTCATCAAAAAGTGAAGTCAAAAGGTCAACTGAAACTTTCATTTTCAAAAATGACCTTTCCGCACCAATTGATGAGAGTTATACTAGTAGAGCAAATCTACAGAGCATTTAGGATATTGAAGAATGAGCCATATCATAAATGATTTTTCTGAAAGGTCTTTCTGCTCCGGTTCGCGCTTCGCGCGAAATTCCTCGCGA
>NZ_JH601088.1:21828-99432 GCF_000245755.1 Helcococcus kunzii ATCC 51366
TTTCTGCTCCGGTTCGCGCTTCGCGCGAAATTCCTCGCGATGAAAGACTTTCAGAAAAATCGATAAGGGTGTGTGGGTTTGAGTTTGGTTTGCTCGGGCTTGTGCCCTCGAAAGGGGATGTGTCTGGATGACACTTTGAGTGGTATAAGAATTGGTGTGATTCGGGCTGGTGAGTTAGAATATTATAAAAAATTTTGATGGGACGATGATAAATGCGAAAGGCAAAAATATCATCGTATAAAAATGAGTGATCGGACGAGGATAATCGTAAAATACGAAAATATCCTCGTATAAAAAAGAGTAAATGGACGATGATAAATGCGAAAAACAAAAATATCATCGTATAGAATTGAGTGCGTGAACGATGATAATCGTGAGAATCGAAAAAATCCTCGTTCAAAAGCTAAAAAAACTACGAAGATAATTGCGAAAAACGAAAAAATCCTCGTTCAAAAGCTAAAAAAACTACGATGATAAATGCGAAAAAAAATCCTCGTCCGAAAGCAAAAATCCTACGAGGATAATTGTAAAAATGAAGAAAATCCTCGTTCAAACTCCAATAATTCTAATATCACCAGCAGGAAAGCAAAGAAAATTCTTGTAATTTCAAAATTTATTAGGAATTTCCAAAAAAATTTACAATTTTTCTAATAAAAGGTAAAACTTCAACCGCTTCCATTATTACTCATGCTATTTTCCACAAATAATATTCCCATAATCTCGCATTACTACAATTCGAAACACAATCTATTCCTTAAAAATAACTATTCATTCCTAAATCCATAAATTATTAAATAAAATTTTATTAATGGAATCAAAATTAATAATATATTTTGTATGGATGAAATTTAAATTATATTCAATATTGCAAATTCAAATCATATATTTTTAATCCTATTTTAAAAAATAGGTTATTTTTTAAAATAGATATATGATAAAATGGGTTAAATCTAAAATATGGTCAAGATGTGGAGGTTGGGTGATGATTAATAAACATTATTTATTGTCTAAGTTTAGATATGTTGCTAAAGACAAGGAAAGATTTAAAGGTTTAAGTCATGAAGAGATTATTGAATATGAGTACAAAAATAGGATAGAGTCATCTTCTGCCATTATAATTAATTTTAATATTCATCCTTTTTCAAAAACTAAACAAATTCGTCTATTGGATGAAAAATATCCTTTATTTTTTATGTTGTTACCTGAACATTTAGCTATGATTCAGGAAATTAATAATAAGTCAAAACAGATAGCGGAAAGGTTAGATTTATTACCTGCGGCTGCGAAGGAAAAAATTAGTTTTTCTCATTTAGTTACAGAGATAAAAAGTAGTAATGATATTGAAGGGGTTAAATCGACAAGGAAAGAGTTAGAGGACGCGATTAATGCTAGAAATACTAGTAAGGATTTAAGATTTAAAAGTACTATCAAACAATATTTGAGAACTTTGTATTCTGAAAAACCATATATTTATGATTTGAAGGAAATTTGAAAGTTATACGATAATATTGTATTAGAGGAAATTGAAAAAGAGAATTATCCTGATGGTAGATTATTTAGAAAAAATGAAGTTTCTATATCGAATTTATTATATGGAGAAAAGGTTCATGTAGGGGATAGTAATGAGGAAGAGATTACTGAAGATTTAACTAAGCTTTTATCTTATATGAATGAAGAGGATGAGTCTTATATTATTAAGGCGATTGTTTCTCATTATATTTTTGAGTATATTCATCCTTTTTATGATGGGAATGGAAGACTGGGGAGATATTTATTAAGTTCATACTTGGCATATAAGCTTGATCCATTTTCTGCATTGTCTATTTCTGAGGCGATAAAAAATAATAAGAATAAGTATGGTGATATTTTTTCTGAAGTTACCTATTTTTGATTAAGGATTTTGTGAAATAGATGCGAGAATAAAATTGACGATAAGCTGTTTTATAATTTTTGGTTTCAAGTTAATCTTCAATGTTGTACAATAAATAATAGTCTATAATATATTTATAGACAAATAATAATTAAGGAAGAAAATATGTTAGATATAATAAAAGTAATTATACTTAGTATAATTGAAGGAATTACAGAGTTTTTGCCGGTTTCATCAACTGGTCATATGATTTTAGCGAATGAATTTGTGAATTTGGAGCCAAAGGCTTTTTCTGATACATTTATGGTCATTATTCAATTAGGAGCTATATTGGCGGTAATTGCAATTTATTTTAATAGGTTAAGTCCTTTTGGAAAAGATAAATTGGATGGAGGGGCATATCCTCAAAAAGTAGAGCAAATGTCAGGGTGGACAAAGTTTGTCAATAAGCTTTATTATTGGTTTAATCACAATGAAACAGTAGAGTTGTGGAAAAAGGTAATTGTAGCAGTGATACCAGCAGCGGTGTTAGGTGTGCTATTTGACGATAAGATTGAAGGATTGCTATTTTTCCCAATCCCTGTGGCGATTGCGTTGATATTTTATGGTATCGTGATTATATTTTTAGAAGAAAGAAATAAGAGCAAGGCAAATTATAAATTTACTGATGTTATGCAATTGAGCTATAAGACAGCACTTCTAATCGGACTATTTCAAGTGCTTGCGATGTGGCCAGGGACATCTAGATCAGCCGCAACCATTATAGGTGGTATGATTTTAGGATTAAATAGGAAAACAGCGGCAGACTTTTCATTCTTCTTAGCCATTCCTACTATGCTTGGTGCAACTTTGTTGAAAGTTGTGAAGGCTGGGGCAATGACAGGTGCACAATGGGGGCTAATCGCTTTAGGATTTGTGTTGTCATTTATTGTGGCTTATGTCGTTATTAAGAAATTCTTGGCATACATTCAAAAGAATGATTTCAAGGTGTTTGGTTACTATAGAATAGTTTTAGGGATTTTAGTTTTACTTTATTTCTTAGTGTTCTAAAATAAATTTAGGTGGAGTTGACATGGATAGAAGAAGAACCATCAAAAGACGTAAAAGAAAGATAAATCTTAATGCTTTTAGGATTCTGTTGATCGCTATTTTGGCGCTTGTACTGTTTTTTGTTATTAAAATTTATCAATTTAATAATTTAGATTCTAAAGTGGAAACTTTCAATGTGGACTTCACTAAAGAAACAAATAATATTGGTGTGCTAAACAATAAATACTATAAGATTGATAATGGCGTGTTTAGTGCAAATACTGAGAATGGTGAACAGTTTAAAATAAATGTGTTGGATATCAATAAAGTGATTTATGATAAATATATTTATTTAGTGGAAAATTCTGGTCGTATCCGATTACTTAACCGAAATGATGGTAAAGAGTTAAAGAAGGTTAAGCTTGATAAAAGTATTGAGAGTATCGAGAAAAATGGTGATAATTTAATTGTTTATCATCCAGACAAAGTGAGCGTTTTAAGTGATAAGCTTGAAAAAGTGAATGAAGTTTCAGATTTGAGAAATCCAATAAAGTACGATTTTACAGATACGAAGGAAGCCATTCTTGAGATGGATTTGAGTGATGGTGTAGTGTCTTCCATTTTTACTGTAAAGAATAATGACAATACGCAGTTTTCCATTTCAAGTTCAAATGAAGTATTTCTTTTTACAAAAATTATTGATGATAATACTATTATGGTTTCAAATAGCTACATTTACTTAATTAATGGAAATAGTGTTGTAAAGAAAATATTATTAAAAGATATTTCGGCGATTGATTTTAATTATGAACAATTGGCTGTTGTAGACGATAAACAGCTAATAATATTTGATAAGAATTTGGAAGAGATTGATAAAAAGACAATAGGAGTGGATGCTGACAAGTTGTCCATTCGTAAAAACTCGATAGTAGCGATTGGAAATGAAAAATTGTTTGTATATGAAAATGGAAATGTTATTGATGCTGATATAGGCGGAGTTGTAAATTGGTTTGAGAATGATCAAGTCTTTTATACGATATTCCTTGATAAAATTGTTAAGGTAAATGCATATTAAAGGAGGAATGGCATGGATGAAATACAAGGTTTTATAAATGGTCAAAATTTACTATCGAAATTAATTAAGGTTCTTATCATACTTGTAGTCTTTGTTTTAATAAAGAGAATTATTCAAAATGTGTTTGATACAAGGATTGAATCAAAACTAGAAAATGGTAAAAATAATGAAAAGAAAAAGACAGTTTTTTCATTAGTCAAGAGTATAATAAATTTTGTTTTGTATTTTATCGCAATCACCTATATATTGAATGTGTTTAATATAAATACCTCTTCAATCATTGCGGTTGCTGGGGTTGGTGGTATGGCTATAGCATTCGCATCAAAATCACTAATCGAAGATGTGATTTCTGGTGCTATCATAATCATGGAAAATCAATTCAATATTGGAGATTTGGTTACAATTAAAGATACAACAGCGACCGTGAAAAATGTTGGCTTGAGAGTGACAAAACTTGAAGATATTGATGGCAGAGAGATAATCATTCCAAATGGAGAAATCAATAAAGTAATAAATTATTCTATTAATGACATGAGGGCTACGGTTACAGTATACATTTCAGACAATAAGCCTTACGAATATGTTGAAAAAGCCTTAGATAGAGCTTGCGAAACGGTCTATTCTCAAAATAACAACATTACAAAACCTGAAATTTGGGGCATCGAAGAACTTGACTGTATGGGATATCAAGTCTTAATTGCTGCAAAAGTTCCAAATGGTAAGCAATGGGAAATTCAACGTGAGATTAGAAGAGAAATAGTCAGAGAATTACAAAATGCAAACATTTCATTTGCGAGATTGTTAAAGGATTAATAATGCAATATATTTTAGGCGACATAGTAAAATTAAAAAAAGGTCACGCCTGTGGAGAAAACAAATGGAGAGTACTCCGTACTGGTGTGGACTTCAAATTAGAATGTCTAGGCTGCAATAGAATCATCTGGATGAAACGAATAGATTTCAATAAAAGCGTGAGAAAAATTCTAGATGAAAATGGAAAATATGTTTCTGTCGTAAATTTTGAGAGGGAATTGTAGAGATGGACGGTGCTTGTAATCTAGCACTGTTTTGAGTATGGTAATAAGTTACATCAATATCTGTTAAAAGGTTCGTCCATATGTGTTTTAAGGAAACTTACATTACATATGGATGGGTCTTTTTTTATTTAAAGGTTACAAATTGTAATAAAGATATTAAAGTTTTGAAATACGTTTACTTATATTATTTTTATTTGTTAAAATGAAGATATAGGAGGAGCATATGAAAAAAATCATATTACTAATTTGTATGTTAATTTTTGTAACTGGTTGTACATCTGGAAATAAAGGCGTTGGCACAAAGGAAACAGGAAAAACAATTGAAATATTAGAGACGAAATCAGAAACTCCGGATATTGAATTAGAAGTTAAAGTGAAAGACTTTGCACTATTTGACACAACATTCAAAAATAATTCAAATAATAACTATTTAACTGGTTGGGGATGGGATTTCTTCTATAGAAAGAACAATAAAGACGAATGGAAAAATATTACTCCTGATAAATATGAAGTGACCGATGAAGGTGTAAATATTACAAAAGATAAAGATTTGAAACAAGAAATTAATTTCTCAGAAACTTTTAATAAAAAGGAATTCGATGCAGGTGAATACAAGCTTGTAAAAACTATTATGAATGACAAAAATGAAGATAAACAAGTATATTTTACATTTTTAGTTAAATAACAACCTCTAGATATTTCTGAAATTCATTTTGAACCTATGTTCATGACATATCGGGTAAAAATAACATAGGAGGTAAAAATGAAGAAAATAATATTATTAATTTGTATGTTAATATTTGTAACTGGCTGCTCGTCGGGCGGCAAAGAAGACGGTACGAAAGAAACAGGAAAAACAATTGAAATATTAGAGACGAAATCAGAAACTCCGGACGTTGAACTAAAAGCAGAAAGCAAGGAATTTGCTTTAATCAATATTACTTATGCTAACAAATCAGAGAAAGATTATTACACTGGTAAAGGTTGGAAGTACTATTACAGAAAAGATGATAAGTCAGAATGGGAAGAACTAGTCCCTGAAAATTACAAAGTTACACAAGAAGGACTTGCTATCAAGGCAGGCAAAGATTTTAATCAAGAATTAAATCTTACAGAAATATTTAAAGGAAAAGAGTTAGAAAAAGGTGAATATAAAGCTGAAAACATAGTATCAGCCAAAGAAGAACAGAAGAAAGTAGAATTTACATTCAAAATACAATAATTGAAAAATGTAGACCATTGCAATTTTGCAATGGTCTTTTTATGTGACAATTTAGCGTTTTGAGAAATGCTTGGTATGTAGATTTGTTAATAGCTAATACTTTATACACCTTTTGTCATAATATGCGATTTATGTATATATTCAAAAAAAATTTATCCATAAATTTCAATTTTCCTATTGTATGTATAAAATTTTTGAAAAATTTATCCATAATCTGTTAATTTTGGGTGGTATGTGTATAATTTCAGAAGCACTGTTATACACATCTCGTGTAATTTAGAGGATATATGTATAAAATTCGGAAAAATTTATACATAAATTAAAAAAAGATGATTTAATGTATATGATAAATTTTATTTTATACATACATTCCCAATAAGTGCAATTTATGTATAAAAGTTTGAAAAGACAACACATTTCACTGTTTTTATCTAAACTGTGTTGTCTTTTATAAGAAAAATTCAACACATCTTGGGGCTTTTTATTAAGTTGTGTTGTCTCGACTGTTGTATTTTCAGCACATTTAATAATTCTATCCAAACCGTGTTGTCTTTTTGTATGAAGAACTCAACACACTTCGTCAATCTTAAAGGGATGTGTGGTCTCTAGCAATGCGTGTTCAACACATTCTGCCAATATCTGCAAAATGTGTTGTTCCCCATAAGTTCAAATCTGAAAAAGCCTGCCCCTCACCACAAAATTCCAAGTCAAACTTCCGTAATATAAAAATCCAAACCTCATCCTCCCAACAAATTCCGACAACACAAACTCAACACTCCAAAAAAAAGTAGAATGCTACTTTGTAGCATTCCACTATATCTCTATAATTCTATTTCTTCGACAACTGTTTTTTCGTGAACTTCTTTTGTTAGTTCTATGTCGGCTAGGTCTTCGACGAAGGCTGTTGCGGATCCTGCGGCTGCTGCCATTTTGTAGGATTCGATGATGTCTTGTTTTCTCATGTAGATGCTTAGGAATCCGGCGATCATTGCCGGTCTTGAGTTAAAGGAGTTTATTTCTTTGCCTTCAACACCGTATGAACGGTAAGCTTCGCCTTTATCTGTAAATAGGTATGAGCCTTCGGCACCCACTGAAACGATGACATTTTTTGCTCCGGCTTCGATACTTTTCTTACCGTATTTTATGATGTCTGATTCTGTGTTGATTTTTTCTAGTCCGAACATTTTTGCAAGGTCTTCTATATTTGGTTTGATTAGAAGTGGTCTGTATTTTGCAAGGTCTAATAATCTTTCTGCTGGGACGTCTATTACAAATTCTGCTTTGTTGGCGTTGCAGATTTCAGCTATTCTTGTGTAGATGTCGTCATCGATGTTGTTTGGGATTGAGCCTCCCATTACTACTACGTCGCCTTCTTGTATTCTTGAAAGGAAAAATAGTAAGGCTTCTAATTTTTCATTTGGAATGGATGGATTTACTCCCACAAGTGTAAATTGCTTGTCATCTGTTCTTAATCTTGTGTTGATTCTTGAGCTATCTTCTACTTCGATGAAGAAATGATCTTCTTTGTTTTCTTCAAACCAATGTTTAATGAAGCTTCCTGGATAACCACCGATGAAACCTGTAGCATAACTTGGAATGCCTAGATTGTGTAGCATTCTGGAAATGTTTACGCCCTTACCACCAGCATATCTATGGGTGGAGTTGGAGATAGTATAGCCTGCTTCTTCAAATTTATCTGATGTGTAAATTATATCCAAAGAAGGATTTAATGTAACTGTGTAAATCATTGTCGCTCCTTAATTATTATTTTTTGCTTGGTTAAGCAGATTGTGTTTTAAGTCCCAAAGTTCTTGAGATAAATCGACTTTATAAAGTTGAGGTTGATCTAATCTCTTGTATTCTTCCCAAAGGGATTCAATTTCTTCTTTACAATATTCTTTGATTTCATTTAGACTTGGTCTGTCATAAACTAATTTACCCTTTTCATAAATTGGTACAAGAAGAGGTTTTGTGTAGAAATTGTTTATTGTTTTTCTCTTCCATGTGTAAAGAGGGTGGAATATTGTTAATGGTTCATCTTCATTTATAGTTTCATGTGACAATGTGATTAAGTCGGCTTTTGCTTTGTTTGTTTCTTGATCGTAAATTCTATAAACTTGTTTTATACCTGGGGTAGTAATTTTTTCAATATTTTCTGAAATTTTTATTCTTGGGATTACTTCTCCATCTCTTTCTATGGCAACTAATTTGTAGACACCACCAAATACTGGGTTTGATTCTGCGGTGATTAATTTTTCTCCAACACCGAAGGAATCAATTTTACCGCCTTGGTCAATGATGTCTTTAATTTTGAATTCATCTAATGAGCTGGATGCAACGATTGGGCAGTCTTCATAGCCTGCTTCATCAAGCATTATTCTCGCTTTTTTAGATAAATATGCCAAGTCACCAGAGTCAAGTCTTACACCTTTAGGTCTTTTTCCTAATGGTTTTAATACTTCGTCAAAGCACTTGATTGCGTTAGGTAATCCATGTCTTAAAGTGTCATATGTATCAATTAATAACACTGTATTATCTGGATAAGTTTCTGCATAGACTTTGAAAGCTTCATATTCTGAATCAAATGATTGTACCCATGAGTGTGCCATGGTACCTAAAGCAGGTATACCATAAGCGTAGTCAGTTAAGGTATTTGCTGAACCTACAACTCCTGAGATGTATGCAGCTCTTGCGCCAAGATTTGCAGCATCTGGTCCATGCGCTCTTCTAGAACCAAATTCCATAATAGTTCTACCTTGTGAATATCTCACGATTCTATTCGCTTTTGTTGCAATCATTGTTTGGTGATTGATAATTAATAAAAGCATAGTTTCTAAAAGTAGAGCTTGTATGAATGGTCCTCTAACAGTTATAAGAGGTTCATTTGGAAATACTACAGAACCTTCCCTTATAGCTCTAACATCACATTCAAACTTAAAGTTTCTTAAATATTCTAAAAATTCTTCACAGAAAATATTTTTCTTTCTTAGAAATTCTATTTCTTCATCAGAAAAATGTAAATTTTCTATATATTCAATTGCAGTGTCTAAACCAGTAGCAATTGCAAATACAGCATCATCTGGAGCTTTTCTAAAATATAAGTCAAAATGCGCTATTGTATCTTGTTGTCCATTCTTAAAAAAGGCGTTAGCCATTGTTAATTCGTAGTAGTCCATCAATAGACTAAGATTTCTTTCTTTATTTATCATTTACTCCTCCGTTAACCTTTAAATAATTATATAATAAAATGTCGCAATTGACTAAATTTATTTATATAATATATATTATATGGGGAGATATTATGAGTAAATATAAAAAATATGCAAAAAATGAAAAATATTCTTACACATTGGGACCATTCCCAACATGGGAGCTTATAGACAACAATAGTGAAAATATTGTTGCGATTTTTATCGATGATAGATTCAATGATAAAGAAAAATTAATAAATGAATTAGAAAAGAAAAAAATCTATTATGAAATTGCTCCTTCAGCGATTAGAAGAATTGCTGAAAAAGATAATACTTATGTTGTGGGTGTCTTTAATAAAACAAATGAAGAGATTATTTCAGAAAATAATCATGTCGTACTTCACAATATTTCTGATATGGGAAATTTGGGGACGATAATTAGGTCAATGGCAGCTTTTAATGTTTTTGACTTAGCTTTGGTTGGAAATACTTGCGATATTTACAATCCAAAAGTTATAAGAGCGTCAATGGGATCATATTTTAAGATAAGAGTTTCATTTTTTGATACAATGGAAGAGTACATTGAAAAGCATAAGAATAATTTATATCTTTTTATGCTTTCAAATGATGAAAAAGACAGTATTTATAATACGAAAGTAGTTTCGCCATACAGTTTGGTTATGGGAAATGAGGGAGCTGGATTGCCTGATAGTTTTGAAAAATTTGGGCGAAAAGTATTCATTCCTCAGAGTAAAGAGGTGGATAGTTTAAATCTGCCTATAGCTACTTCAATAGGATTATATGAATTTAGGAGACAAGATGAAATTAATAGCATTTGATGTAGACGGCACAATTTTGGATACTTTAGATACAATAATGTATCATGTAAATGAGACCTTAAACGAAAATGGTTTTTATAAAGTTGAAGATAAACAATATATGAGAAAGATTTTAGGATATGGATCAGAATATCTAATTGAAAAATCCTTAGACTCTGAATACAATCAAGTTTATGATAAAAATATTACTAAGGATATATTAGATAAATACACTGATAGATACAATGCAGATCCAACATATTTGACAAAACCATATGAAAAAATAAAAGATTTATTAGAAGTTCTAAAAAGCGAAAATTATTTATTAGCAGCTTATTCCAATAAGCCGGATGTAGTTTTACAACCATTGATTGTTTCACTTTTTGGAGAAAATCTATTTGATATAGTTTTAGGTTTTCAGCCAAATTCACCATCAAAACCGGACCCAACAGTGCTTAATAAGATTATTGCAAAATTGGGCGTAGAAAAAGAAAATGCTATTTATATCGGAGATAGCGAAGTAGATGTAAAGACAGGGAAAAACACAGGATTAAAGACTATCGCGGTGACATGGGGATTTAGAGATAGAGATTTTCTAGAAGAAACAGAAGCTGACTATATCGTAGATAGAGTTGAAGAGTTAAAAGAAAAGATAGATTTAATTTTTGAAGGTGAATAATGCTAGATAAATTAATCGATAAATTTATTGATTCAAGAGATTTTAATAAAAAAACAAATAGAGATAAGCTCATTAGACTAACAGGTATAATGGGCTTATTTATAAATTTATTACTATTTAGTATGAAGATATTGATTGGTATATTTTCCAACTCTATATCGATCATAAGTGATTCGCTTAATAATTTATCGGATTGTTTAACTAGCGTTGTAACTATTTATGGCTCGAAATTATCAGAAAAGCCAGCAGATGACAATCATCCTTTCGGTCATGGAAGATCAGAATATATCGCAACTTTTGTTGTAGGTTTATTTATCACTTTAGTGGGTTTTCAACTTTTTAAGAGTTCAATAGAAGGTATTATAAGTCCTAAAGTCATAACAAGTTCATGGATTTCAACGATAATATTGATATTTTCGATTTTACTTAAGTTTTACATGTACTCTTACAATATAAAAACTGCGAAAATGGCAGACAGTGCATTAAATAAAGGGGTTGCGACCGATTCGATAAATGATGTCATGGCGACTTCATTTGTATTAATTTCTGTTTTGATATTTAGATATTTGAAAGTAAATATCGATGGTTATGTAGGTTTGATGATTTCAATACTTGTAATTAAATCGGGTATCGAGATATTTCTTGAAATGGGTAATGTACTAATTGGTAGACAAATTTCAGAAGATAAATTGAAGAAATTGGAAAAGATAGTTTTACAAGGTAAATATGTGAAAGGTGTGCACAATATACAGGTTCATGAATATGGAAAAGGTCAATTGAGCGGTTCTTGCCATGTCGAAGTGCCTGCAAATATTGATGTGTATTCTATGCATAAAATAATTAATGATATTGAGCAACAAGTACAGGAAGAGACGGACATTTATCTAAATATTCATATGGACCCTAGTTATTTACTAAATAAAGACCATTTTAAGAAAGTGGAAGACGAAAGTGCTTTTGATGAAATTGATTTAGAATAAGTTAAAAGATTTGAGGAATTATGAAAACAAAAATCTATAATTTTAAAAATATAATTGAATACAAAGATTTAGAAGAGGCTTCTTCAATCATAAAAAATGGCGGATTGGTAGCCATTCCGACTGAAACGGTATATGGTTTAGCGGCAGACGGACTAAATCCTGAGGCGCTAGAGAAAATATTTATTGCAAAAAATAGACCTATGGATAATCCCTTAATTTTGCATATATCGGATATTTTTCAAGTTTATGAGTTGACTAAAGATGTGAAGGAAACAGATATTGAGATTTTGAAAAAATTGTGGCCGGGTCCACTTACTGTGATACTAAATAGAAGTGATATAGTGCCGGATGAGGTAACTGCAGGGCTAGATACGGTTGCGATAAGGATGCCTGACAATAAAATTACTAGAAGTTTTATTAAAATCTGTGATACTCCATTAGCAGCTCCATCCGCAAATCTATCTACTAAGCCATCTCCAACAACAGCAGATGCGGTTTATGAAGATATGAATGGTAGAATTGATGCAATAATTGATGGTGGTCCATGTACAATTGGCATTGAATCAACAGTGCTTGATTTGACAGAGGAAGCTCCTAAAATATTAAGACCTGGATATTATACAAAAGAAATGCTTGAAAAATATTGGGAGATAGTTTATATTGATTTAGGTTTAAATGATAAAAATATAACACCAAAATCACCAGGACAAAAATATAAACATTATGCACCAAATGCTGAAGTTTTAGTATTAATCGGAGATGATGACTCATTTAGAAAAGAAGTAAATAAATTATTATTAGAAAATGAGAGTAAAAAAATTGGCTTGATGGTTTTCGATAACGATAAAAAGTTATATAATAATAAAGATGTGATCTATATGGGAGAAAAAGAAGATTTATCCTATATGGGCAAGATACTATTTGATTCATTGAGAAAAATGGATGAGAATGGTGTAGAATTAATAATAGTAAGAGGTGTTGAAGAGGATGGCTACGGATTAAGTATTATGAATAGACTTAAAAAGGCAGCTTCTCAAAACGTAAGGAGGATTTAATGAAATTAGGCATTGCTTCTGATCATGCTGGTTATGATATGAAAGAAATGTTAATAGAATACTTAATAAGTCAAGGGCATGAAGTTATTGACTTTGGTCCATCAAATACAGATTCAGTGGATTATCCAGATTATGCTAAAAAGCTTACAAAAAGCGTAGTTGAAGGCGAATCAGAATTAGGAATAGGTATTTGTGGTACAGGTATTGGTATGAGTATTGCTTGCAACAAGCAAAAGGGTATTAGGGCAGCACTTTGCTCCGATTCTTTGAGTGCATCTTTGACAAGACAACATAACAATGCAAACATATTAAACTTAGGTGCAAGAATAATAGGTGATGAATTAGCTAAAGACATTGTCGATAAATTCTTAAATGCTGAATTTGAAGCAGGTAGACACCAAAAAAGAATTGATAAATTAGAAAAATAATTAAAAAAGGAGTGAAAATATGAGTAAAGTAACTGTTTTAGAACACCCACTAATTAAACATAAATTAAGCATTATAAGAGATAAAAACACTGGAACAAATGAATTTAGAAGAGTTGTTACAGAAATTTCTCAATTGATGTGTTACGAAGTTTGTAGAGATTTACAATTGGAAGAATTTGAATTAGAAACTCCTTTAGAAAAAACAACTGGTTATAGATTAACAGGTAAAAAATTAGGATTAGTACCTATTTTAAGAGCTGGCTTAGGAATGGTTGACGGTATGTTAAGTTTGCTTCCATCCGCAAAAGTTGGTCATATTGGTATGTATAGAGATCATGATACATTAAAACCAGTACCATATTATTCAAAATTACCAGAAGATGTGGATGATAGAGATATCTTTGTATTAGATCCAATGTTAGCAACAGGCGGATCAGCAGATGATGCTATACAAGAATTAAAGAAACAAGGTTGTAAATCAATTAGATTAATCTGTATCGTAGCAGCACCAGAGGGTATACAATACATTCAAGATAGACATCCTGATGTAGATATCTATGTTGCAGCTAAAGATAGAGAATTAAGTGATACAGCATACATTTTACCAGGACTTGGTGATGCTGGGGATAGATTATTCGGCACAAAATAAGAAAGATAAAACAGACAAAATTATTGAGATTAAATACACTAAAAAAATATAAAAAAAGCTTTATTAATAGTTCATCAATATCTGTTATGAGAAATCTAACAGTAATTGATGAACTTTTTTATCATGAAATGATAGTAATAATATCAAATTGAACATTTCTATTACATTTTGTAAACAAATATATCCTCTAAATTTACAAAAAAAAATTTTAACTGAGTATATAAAAATATTAATAAATAAAAAAATATATTGACAAAAATAATATAAAGATATAATATATGATAGATTATAAAAGTATTATTATATGTATTAAGTTGTGTAAGTTTATATAGCTTTTTATAATTTAAATTCTATATTTTTGAAAAGGAGGTTAAATGCAAAAAATAAAAAAGAAAATATTTATTTTTCTTTCTATTTTGATTTTGGTAAGTAGTATGCCGATGAAATCATTTGCGGAAGGTTTTGAAAAGATTAAAGAAAGCAATTTCGAAAATGAAGCTGAAGTAATTAAGAAAAAAACGATTGAAGATGTAAATGAATCGACTGGTGAAAAAACTACTATAGAAGTGAACAAAAATCAAGAAAATTCAAAAAACATTAAAAATCAATTAAATTTTGATTCTAAAATTGATTTAAGGTTAGAGTATAAAAATATTGTTGAAAATCTTGAAATTACAAGTAATCAAGAGATTAACACGAAAATTTTAGAAAAAACATATGAAGATTATAAGTATATTACGAGAAGTAATTATAAATCTAAGGATGATATAATCAATGAATCTCCAATAAAATTATCATTAAATAAATCTAAAGATAATCTATACGTTGATGAAAATAAAATCTTTGTAAATGCAAATCTAGACTTAAATAAAGTTGCTGATGAAGAGATAGATAGTTATACCTTGGTGTTACAAAAATCAATAAAATTAAATGGAAAAGTTTATAGAAACGATGATTTATCTAAGATAAAATTCATATTAAGTTCTTTAGATGCTTTAGAGTCTAAAATTAACGAAAATTCGTTAGATGAGAGTAAGCTTAATGAACAAAAATTGAAGTTTGCTAAATTGATAGAAGATTTAAGAAAAATTAAACCGATTTATAACCTTTTAGACTATGGATTAAAAATTGATGAAAACTATGTAGAAGAACAAAAAAAATATATAGAAAAACATAAAAGCAATCCTGAAAAATTTCCTTTAAAATATAATGAAAACTATTATGCTATAAAACTAGTAAAAGATAAAAATTTTTTTGGGAAAATACCATCAGATATAAAATTTGCTTTTAGTTTTAATGATAATCAAATATTTCATGGCGATTTATTGGCATTGGAATTTACTGCGGATTTAAAAAGTAAATTGAATATAAAAAAAGATATCAATTTTATATCGTTACTAGGTTCTGATCTATTGACAGATCCAATAGGAAAAATTCAAAAAAGAATTAATGATGAAAAAATAGAGTTAGAAAAGGTAAAAAAATTAATAGATTTTGAGACACATCAAGATAGTTTAAAAAAATCAACTTTTAACATTGATTATGATAACAATGTAAATAAAACTGATAATATAAAATCTCTTAGTTTTGAAAATAAAGAGGTAGAAAGTCAAATTTTATCAGGTGGTTTATTAAAAGATGATATTAGTATAAAATCATCTTCAGTTAAGTATATGGATAATATACAATTAAATACAGAAAAAGCTCAAGATATAAACTATAAAGATATTGAAAATAGTGTAAATATATTTGCTTCAAGTATTACTCCTAGAAGCTTCTATTACTTAAATAATAATGTATTACCAGTGCGAACGATAGCTTCTGATACTACGAAGTTGACGGTTAATAAAAAAGATGAAAACGGTTCACCTTTGAAGAATGCTAAATTTAAGCTAAGTGGTACGAAATTAGATGGTACACAATACAGTGTAGAAAAAATAAGTGAAGATACAGGAGTAGCAAGTTTTGATGGTTTACAACCAGGAAACTATATCCTTGAAGAAGTTTTACCACCTGAAAACTACAAAAAGATAAGCACTCAATGGTCAGTATATGTAAGTCCAAATGGGGCAATATTTGTAAATGAAAAAAGAGACAATGTCATAATAGTGCCTTCAGAAGGTCAGGATGTAAGCAAAAAAATTTCTGGTAATATATCTATTAATTCACCAGATTCTATAACAATAGGAGATGGTAAAACAATAAGTGTAACAGCAAACTTAAATGTAAATGGCGTAAAAGAAAATGATTATTTTGATGTAAAGTTTTCACCTAATATCCATTATAATATGTTGCAGTACGATAAACCAAATCAACCAACAATTGTGGATAGTAGTGGTAAAGTGATAGCTAGACCAAAACTAATAAAAACATCTTTGGGAGGAGAAAAGATAATCAGATACACTTTTACTGGTTATGTAAATGATATTGTTGGAGATTTAGATTTTGATATACAATTTGGTGGGTATAGTATAGACTACTATAACGCACGAAATGCAGGAAATCAAAATATTACGGTTAACATAGGTTCTATAACCGGAAGCAAAAATGTAAATGTTTTATTCGATAGACCGAGTACGGTAAATAACAATCCAAGTAATCCTATAAATATTGACACTTCATTTTATTATACAAATGATCAAAATGGTAAATATACACAATTGGTTTATGTAAATCCGTTAAAAAATAATATTAACATTTCAACAAATTTGGAAATTACTCCATATATTAACCATCAAGGCGTTGACAAAAGCATAGATAATATTGTTGCAAATATTGATCCTATAAATACGACGATAAAAATATATAAGCTAAAAGATGTTAATGCTAAATTTGATCAAGCGGTAATTTTCGATGAGACTAAATTGATTGATGTAACAACTCAATTTAATGGAAAAATAAATATTATAAATGGAAAGGCAACTATTAGTTTTTCAAAGCCTATAAACTCAGAGTCTTATTTAGTAAAAATAGATAGTAACATGAAGTATCCTACTGGGGTAATACAAGGGACTTTTCTCGCTCAAACGGCAGTGTTAAGAAGTAGCAATGCTTATGTTTCTAAAATATTAGCAATTGCTGTTAATAGTGGGGGTACTTATGGAAGTGGAACAAGCTATATTAGACGAAAGGCTTCATTAGACGTAACAAACTTAAAAGAAAAATCTAGTTTTGAAATTGAAAAGGTTGATAGTAAAAATAACGCAGTTAAATTAGAAAATGCAAAATTTAGTCTTACTAAATTAGCAGATAATGGAAGTAAAACAGAAATTATAAGAGAAAAATCAACAGGTTCAGATGGAAAACTTAAATTTGATAATTTAGAAAATGGTAGTTATCTTCTAGAAGAAACAAAAGCTCCAGATGGCTATAGAGAAACATTTACTCCAATAAAAATTTTGATTAGCGGAGGAAAAGTATATAAATATAAACAAAAGAAGGAATCACAATCTACAATCCCTGATGCATTAAAAACAGATAAATCATATAATGGTTTAGCAGGTATAACGGGTAAAATTGTTAGCGTTGATGAAAAAAATAATACTTTTATATATAGGTTATATGCGAATGATTGGACAGAAAGCAATAATCCAGTTTATTTTTATTACAATTATCAAAATCCAAAAGTGAATATTAAAACAAGTTCCAATGTAACAATTGAATCTGTAACTATGAGTAAAGTTCATGTTCAATATGCGATTTATGATAGTTATCTGCCTAAAGTGAATATTGAAAATTTTAACAGTGGATTATTTTATGATTTTCAACCGAATGCAAATATTAATTTTGAAAGCAATACAGCACAGATAGGATTTGGTAATGTAGTCAATAATGGATATCTTTATCAACTTTTAGAGGATGGGTCAGTAGCGGTAATTGATGTTAAAGGAAAATATACTGATCAATCAAAAATAGATGTAGAAGCTAGTTTTTCATATAATTCTAAAGATTATGTTTTACAAAAAGCTACTATAAATAATTCTTATATGGAAGCAAAGGAGGATAATCGTCAAGAGTTGCAAGAAATTACTCAAGACAAGCCTTTAACTATTACCAATGATAAAGAATTATTAGTATTTGAGAAAGTAGATTCAGAAAATAATGATATAAAATTAAATGGAGTAAAATTTGAGCTTAGAAAAAAATCGGGTGAGATTATTAAAGAATATTACTCTAATATAGATGGTAAAGTATCAATTGACACTTCAGAATTGCGGTCTGGGGATTACGAACTACATGAAATAAAGGCGTTAGAAGGATATAAACTCCCTGATAATTCTGAAGTAGGTAAATTTACTATAGATAACTCAGGGAAGATAATAAATATATCTCCGCAAGATAAAGTTATTACTAACATACCATTAGGAGAAAACAAGGTTACTGTTAAAAAGAAGGATGAAAAAGATATTGCGATGTCCAATGTCCAGTTTAAGTTAGTGGATTCGAGAGGTCATACTGTAGCTATTAAAACCACAAATTCAATAGGTGAAGTTGAATTTGATAAATTACCTTTTGGGGAATATTCTCTAGTAGAGTTAAAATCAAAAGAAGGATATATACTTGATAGTAAACCTAAAAAGATTTTGATAGGAAAAGACTTTGAAATACCTAATGTTGTAGGTAACGATGTTTCAGATAGAGTTTCGTCGACAAATAGTGAGTTTATAGTAGATGGAAAAAGGCAAACTTTAATAAAACCTCTTAATGCTGAGCAAATTATAGTAAGAAATACTTTCCAATTTGGACCAGGCATAAAACCAGGAGATTATTTTATTGTCGATTACTCTGAAAATGTAGATGTGGGTGGTTTATCACCAAATCAATATGTGGATTTAAATATTGTTGGTACAGCAGGTTTACTTGCTAAAGGAAAATGGATACAAGGCACGCATTCTATTAAATATACTTTTACAGAATATATATCTAACTATAGAGTTAATGAAGCTAAGTTGACAACATATATATATATTGATTTTGATACTGTTAAATCTTCAGGAAATCAATGGATAACACAAAAAATTGGCTCTAAAATTATAATGTCTAAACAATTAATGGTTGATTATAGCAATTTAGCTCTTTATGACAATGTTTCAGGATTAGGTTCAACTATAACGGAATATGATGGTTCAAAATCTTACTATAAACATGTTGTGTATCTAAATCCATATGGAAGTAGAATGTATTACGGTGATAGAACTGTATTATCGTATATATTTGATACAAATGGAGATAAAAATAGTTCTGCTATAGTAAATAATACTACAAAGATGGATTTATATTTAGTTAATAATCTATCTGATTTTGCTGAAAGTTATTCATTTGATACAAATGGAAAATATAAGCTAAGAGAAGGTGTAGACTATATAAGACAAAATTATAACGGAACAGTTGAAATCAACTTTATAAATTATAAACCTATAGATGGATATAAAATAGCATTAGTAGTTGATGGTAAGATGGATATGGATAGTGATAAACCACTAAATCCATCTGTAAAACTATATAATGCATGGATAGAGTATGATGTATACGGAAATCAAGTTGAGTATAATCATTGGCATATAGCAACAGCCTCTGTTACGAAACAGGCAAATATCAGTGAAACAGAAGGATATTTAGATATCACCTTAACTAATTATCCTAATGTAATTGAATTTACTAAAAAAGATATTAGTGATGATAAAAGAAAAGATTTTAGTGGAGTAAACTTTGAATTAAGATATTCATCTAATAAAGATGGAATTTATGAAAAAGTTAAAAATAGTGAAAAAACAACCACTAAAGATGGTAAAATATTTTATAGTAAATTGAAAACTGGATTTTATCAATTATTTGAAACAAAAACATGGCAAGGATATAAATTGCCAATTGAAGCTGTTGCGAAATTTGAAGTAAATATAGACGGTGAAATAATTAATATTACACCAGAAAACAAAATAATAGAAAATTCAAAATCTGAAACAGGAATTGAGTTTGTAAAAATCGATGGAAAAACTAGAAATGATGTAAATCCGAATTATTTAGAGGCGGAATTTACTTTATACAAATGGGATGATGCATCACAAAACGATGATAAGTTTATAGAATATAAAAAGAAAGATTCTAGTACGGGTAAACAAACAAATGAAAATTATACTGTTAAATCTGACAAATTAAATGGAATATTTAAATTTGACGGATTAGAAGATGGAAAATATGCAGTAAAAGAAACAAAAGCTCCTGTAAGTTCGGATGGTGTATCATATATTAACCCTAGTGGATACATTACGGAGTTTACAATTAAAGATTCCACAATTGTAGATATTGTATATAAAAATTCTACATTTGGAGAAGTCAAAAAAGTATCTGTGGATACTGGAGAAAAACAAATTAACTATGTTTACAACTATAAAGGTGAATATCCATCCACTGGTGGATTTGGAAGTAAAAAATACCATCAATTTGGGGGAGCTATGATGGTTATATCACTGTTATATATTTACTTAAAAAGAAAAAAGATGAATATAAACTAGCTAGATAAACAAACTAGTTTGTTTATATATGTCTAATATATTATTTAGAAAACTTAAACTTAAATCATATAATAAAAATAAAAAGGGGAAAAAATGAATAAAATTAATAAAACAAAAAGGATCTTATTGCTATTATTAGCATTTGTAATGTCGTTTGCAGTTATCGCACCAGTAACAAAAGCTGCATCACCAACGGAACGAAAGACAAATAAGGTAGTACTTCATAAGCTATTAATGTCAGAATCTGAATTATCCGATTGGGATCCAGAATCAATCACAGAAGAAAAGTATGATGGTACACAAACAATACAAGAATTAGCAAATAACACAGGAAAAGATCTAAAAGAAATCGCAGGCGTTTACTTTGCATTCCAAACAGAAGCAGGTAAATGGATAGATGCTGAAGGTAAAGAAGTAGACTCAGTAGATAAAGCTTTAGGTGGTTTAACTACAGCTACAGGATTAACATTAGATACTTCAAAATTACCAGAAGGTAAATATCAAATAGTAGAAGTTACAGAAAAATCAACATATGTTGGTGAAAACGGTGAAACATTAACAGGTCAAAAAGCAGTACCAGTTATGATTACTTTACCTATGTATAATAGCGATGGTTTAGTAGAAGTAGCTCAAGTATATCCAAAAAATACTGAACAAAAACCACAAGTTGACAAAGACTTTAAAGGTTTAGCAAATGCAGAAAACCCTGATGCTACAGTATCAGAAACAAGAAATTATACAATTGGTGAATCAGTTCCTTACGAAATCCAAACAATTATTCCTAAAGATGCAAAATATGCAACAGCAAGATGGTCAGACCAAATGACAGAAGGTCTAACATTTAATAATGATGTGAAAGTTACATTAAACGGAAAAGATTTAACTGTAAAAACAGACTATACTGTTACAAAATCTGGAAATGGATTTAAATTAGAATTAACAGCTGAAGGACTTAAGAAAGTTAATGGTCAAGAAACAGCTCAAACAATTCAAATTAACTACACTGCAACATTAAATTCAGCAACAATGGTAGAAGTCCCAGAATCAAACGACGTTATATTTAACTATGGTAACAACCCAGATCACGGAAATGCACCTATTCCTACAAAACCATCAAATGGTGAAATCACTGCTACAAAAACTTGGGCAGAAGGTGAAGCACCAGAAGGTGTAAAAGTAGAATTTGTATTATATAATGCACAAACTGGTAAAGAAGTTGCAAGATATACTTTACAAGATGGTGAAACATCACATAAATTTACTGGATTAGACAATGATACAGAATATAAAGTAGTAGAAACATTTAATGGATATTCAGCAGAATATTCTACAGAAGGTAATGGACAAATTGGGGTTAAAAACTGGAAAGATAATAACCCTAAACCAGTAAATCCAGAAGAACCAAAAGTTGAAACATTTGGTAAGAAATTTGTAAAAGCAAATGATTCAAATGAAAGATTACAAGGTGCACAATTCGTTGTACAAAATAAAGAAGACAATAAATTCTTAGCACCAAAGACATCAGAACAAACAACTCAAGAACAACAAGCATTAGCAACTGCAAAAACTAATTTAGACGAAGCTATAAAAGGTACAGATTTAGCAGTAATTGCAAACGCACAAGAAGAATACAATAAAGCATTCATCGCAGCAAAAACTTCATACGTTTGGGTTGATACTAAAGAAGAAGCTCTAATCATTACATCAAATGCACAAGGACAATTTGAAGTAACAGGACTAAAAGAAGGTGAATACCAACTAGTAGAAATCAAAGCTCCAGAAGGATATGCTAAATTACAAGGACCAGTAGCATTCTCAATTGCAAAAGGTTCATACGCACAAGGCGATATGGCATATGTAGACGGTTCAGGTAAAACTGATGCTCAAAAAGTAATCAATAAGAAAGTTACAATTCCACAAACTGGTGGCGTTGGTACATTAGTATTTACAATAATTGGTCTTGTAGTAATGACAGGAGCAGGCGTTGTATTAGTAAAGAACAATAAAAAAGATGAAATAGCATAATTGTAAAAACCTAATTAGTCAGATAAGCCTGAGTTACACAGGCTTTATGACTGTATTAGAAAGGGGCCGGTATGAAAAATAGAATAATATTAGCTTATGTTCTGGCTCTTGCTTTCTTTGTAAGTATATTTGGTGTAAAAGAGGTAGAAGCAACATCTGCTAATACTATAGAAATAAAATTATCAAATTTGACTGATGAACAAAAAGAAGAACTATCAGGCGCTAAATCAACAGTATTTACTTACTGGGATATAAGTAAAGACTATGAATATCATAAAGATTTTGAAAAAAGAGATGAGATTTCAAGAAAACTTTATGAGATGACTGATGAAGAACTTGGTAAAAAATATAACTCAAATAAAATTGAAACTACTTTTGATAAAGATAGTATCAAGCTTAAAGGAATTGAAGAAGGATTTTACTACTTTAGAAATATTGTTGAAGAAAAAAATACCAGATACATTTTTTCATTTATTGTAAAAATTCCACTTGATTCAGCTACAAATATCATTCTTATAGATAAAGTGAAAACTGAACCTTTAGAAAATGGTAGGGTGAAATTAATAAAGACAGATCAAAATACAAATCTACTAGAAAATGTAGGATTTGAACTCTATAACATTCAAAATGAAAGAGTACCATTAATTGGAACATATATTTACAACGAAAAAGGTGACAAAAACCAAATTTTATATACCGATAAAAATGGTGAAATAAATATCTCAAATCTTCCTTATGGAAAATATTATTTCAAAGAAGTAAAAGCGTTAGATGGCTATAAATTACTTAAAGAAAAAATAGAATTTGAGATAGTAGATAATAATCTAATAGAACTAAAAGTTGAAAATATAAAAGACGAAAAGGGTGGATTAAAGTTTTTAAAGATTGCAAATGATAAAAACAAAACACCTTTAGAAGGTGCAGAATTTAAGCTTACAAGAAAAGTAGATGGGAAAGATGAAGCTGTAAAAATAGATGGTAAAGAAGTTTATCTAAAATCAGATAAAGAAGGAAAATTTGAGATAAATGGATTAGACTATGGGAAATATCAATTATGGGAAGTAAAAGCTCCTAAAGGATATAAAAAACTAAGTAAAGCCATTGATTTTACAGTTAATGAAACAAGTCAAGAAAAAGTATTGATAATAAAAAATGATAAAGAACCAAAAATAAATGTGCCAAAGACGGGTGATTTGATGATACCATTACTATTGATATCATCAGTTGCATTATTTGGTGTAGGCTATAAGCTTGCAAAGAGCAAAGAAAAATAAAATAAACTTTAACATTAGATGCTGATTGAGTTCGGCATCTTTTTTTATGTATATTTACCTACGATATCACGCTAGACACATCATAAAGAACTGGAGTGTGAAAATTCACACTATTATACAATATAAAACTGGTTATTAGTGAATAATCCCTAAATTACCACGTTTATTGAAAGTCTTATTTATCGGTGATACTATAAAAATATCAAATAACAAGGAGGAAAAAATAATGATGAAGAAAATTCAAAAATTTGGTGGAGCTATGTTTACACCAGTTTTGTTGTTTTCTTTTGCTGGTATCATAATAGGTCTGGGGATTCTGTTTACTTCAGAAGTTATTATGGGATCTATTGCTAAAGAGGGAAGTTTATGGAGAAACTTTTGGGAATTGATATTGTCCGGTGGTTGGACGGTGTTTAATCAATTGCCACTGTTGTTTGTTGTGGGTCTTCCTATTGGATTAGCTAAAAAGCAAAATGCTAGGGCTGCTATGGAGGCATTGGTAGTATATTTAACTTTTAATTATTTCTTAAATTTCATTTTGTCTACATGGGGACCAAGCTTTGGTATTGATTTTAGTAAGGAAGTTGGCGGAGCGAGTGGTTTAGCAAATATTGCAAGTATAAAGACATTGGACATGGGGATGATTGGTGCGCTGATGATTTCTGGGATAACAGTGTATTTACATAATAAATTGTATGATACAGAATTGCCAGAATGGTTAGGTACTTTTTCAGGATCAACTTTTGTTTATATGATTTCATTTTTTGTAATGATTCCAGTGGCATTTTTATCAGCACTATTGTGGCCACAATTTCAAAAGGCAATATTATCATTCCAAACATTTATAAAAGGTGCGGGCGCAGTAGGAGTTTGGGTGTTCGTGTTCTTAGAAAGAATCTTAATTCCGTTCGGACTACATCATTTATTATATGCACCAATATTTTATGATAGCGTATTGGTTCCGGGAGGGATTTACGCGGAATGGTCAAGAAGATTGCCAGAGATTGCGAATAGTACAGCATCATTGAAATCATTAATGCCTGAAGCTGGATTTACATCTACAGGTTTCTCAAAGATTTTTGGGGCACCAGGGATTGCACTTGCGATGTATAAGACAGCAAGGGAAGATCAAAAAACAAAGATTAAGGCATTGCTGATACCAGTTACACTTACTGCGATTGTTGCAGGGGTAACTGAACCATTAGAATTTACATTCTTATTTATTGCACCAATGCTATTTGTTGTGCATGCTCTGTTGGCGGCAACATTATCAACTGTAATAAATCTATTTGGAATTACAGGGGTGTATTCTGGTGGATTAATTGAAATGGCATCATTTAATTTTATTCCATTATTTAGAAATCACTGGCAACAGTTCTTACTATTACTAGTTATTGGTTTAGTATTTACATTTGTTTGGTATTTCGTGTTCAAGACAATGATAGAAAAGATGGACTTGAAAACTCCTGGTAGGGGTATAGAGGCTAAATTAATTTCTAAGAAGGAATACAGAGAGGCGAAGGAAAAGGGCGGAAATGTTAGTGAAATGGATGTTTACGCTATGAATATAATCGATGGATTAGGTGGAAAAGACAATATCGATGAAATTTCTAATTGTATGACACGTCTTAGAGTAAATGTTAAGGATAGCTCAATCGTAAAAGATGATGATTACTTCAAGGCGATCGGATCACATGGTGCGATTGTAAGTGGTAATAATGTACAGGTAATTATTGGTATGAAAGTACCAAAAGTTAGAGAAAAAGTAGAAGAAAAAGTTAATAAATAATAAGGAGGAGTAAAGATGACAGAAAAGAAATATTCAATTGTAGTTGCAGGTGGAGGAAGTACTTTTACACCGGGTATAGTTTTAATGCTTTTAGATAACTTAGATAGGTTTCCAATCAGAAAGTTGAAGTTTTATGACAATTTAGCTTCAAGACAAGAGCCTATTGCAAAGGCATGTGAAATTATATTAAGAGAAAGAGCTCCAGAAATTGAATTTGCTTATACAACTGATCCAGAAGAAGGATTTACTGATGTGGATTTTGTGTTTGCTCACATTAGAGTTGGACTATATGCGATGAGAGAAAAAGATGAAAAGATTCCATTGAAATATGGGGTTGTAGGTCAAGAAACATGTGGACCTGGTGGAATTGCATATGGTATGAGATCAATTGGTGGAGTATTAGAAATACTTGATTATATGGAAAAATATAGTCCAGATGCATGGATGTTGAATTATTCAAATCCTGCGGCAATTGTTGCTGAAGCGACAAGAAGACTTAGACCAAATTCAAAGATTTTGAATATCTGTGATATGCCAATTGATTTAATGGAAAAAATGGCTAAAATGGTTGGTCTTAAGGATAGAAAAGAAATGCAAATTTCATATTATGGATTGAATCATTTTGGTTGGTGGACAGAAATTTACGATTCTGAAGGAAATGATTTAATGCCACAGCTTAGAAAAGAAGTTGGGGAAAATGGTTTTGCAGGTGCTTTATCAGACACAAATCAACATGTGGATCCAAGCTGGATAGAAACATTTAAGAAGGCGAGAGACATTCAACAATTAGATCCAGAAACCATTCCTAACACATACTTGAAATATTACTTCTTCCCTGATTACGTAGTTAGCCATTCCAACCCTGAACATACAAGAGCTAATGAAGTAATTGAAGGTAGAGAAAAGTTTGTATTTGGGGAATGTAGATCAATCGTTTCAAAGGGTACAGCTGTTGATACAAAATTAGAACTAGATGCGCACGCATCATATATTGTTGATTTGGCTTGTGCTTTAGCGGAAAATACACATGAAAGATTCTTATTGATAGTGCCAAATGAAGGAACTATAGAAAACTTTGACAGAACTGCGATGGTTGAAGTACCATGTATAGTGTCTAAAAAAGGTTATGAAAGAATAGTTCAAGGAAATATACCACAATTCCAAAAAGGTTTGATGGAACAACAAGTTAGTGTTGAAAAATTAGTTGTTGATGCTTGGATAGAAGGATCATATCAAAAACTATGGCAAGCATTAATACTTTCAAAAACTGTGCCAAGTGCAAGTGTTGCTAAACAAATCTTAGATGATTTATTAGAAGCAAATAAGGAATTTTGGCCTGAACTAAAATAGAGGAAAATATGAGTAGGATAAGAAAAGTATCGAATACAATCATTTTTATATATATTGCATCAATAATATTTCAGATGGCTTCATTAATTTTGATAAAAAAACCCGACCAATCATTTCAAGAATTACTGAAAAATAACTTGATGTATACAATAAGATTTATGAGTATATTTTTATTTATTATTTCATTTTTATTATTCTTTAAGATAAGGGAAAGATATAAAATGAAAATAGATAATGAGGCAATAGTGTTGACTGCTATGCTTTTAATCTCCAATGCTATTTTGCAACAATTAGCTCTTATTGTTGGCTTTATAATCCTGATGTACTTCATTATAAGAGATGAAAATATTAGTCTAAAAAATGTGTTTTCTAATATAAATTTGGGAAAGATAAAGCTAGAATTTATTTTATCGATACTTCTTATCCTTATTTCAATATTCGTACAATTTGCATATTTTAAAATTTAAGAATACAATTAAAGTAACAGAGATGTTACTTTTTTTGTTTTGTGAGGTGCTAATTGTTAGAGCTATTATTTATAAATAATATTGAAAAAATGACGGATACAGATATTTATATTTGGAAATATATTTCTAAAAATGTGGAAGAATCAAAAAAACTTACCATAAATGAATTAGGTGAAAAGTGCAATGTTTCTAGGACTACAATTTTAAGATTTTGTAAAAAGCTAGGGCTTAGTGGATACAAACCATTTAAGACATATTTGCAGACATTAAGCTCATATGACACTAAAAATCCAGTTCAAAAACTTTCCAAACTATATCAAGAAGTTATCTCAATTTTTTCTACAAAAGATATGAAGAATCTTTTTGAAGACATATACAATTCAAATAAAATATATATTTTATCCAATAAAGAATCATCTTCAATTAGAGAATCAATGAAGAATAAATTTTTCAAATATGGCAAATTTTTTGTAAACTTAAGTCACGAGTTAGAATCAAACACAGTCATCAATTCTGCAGATTCTAGAGATTTTTTTATTTTCATTTTAACTAGTGAATTAAGTGAAGGCAATATTGAATTGATAAAGAGATTAAACAATAAAAAAGTGAAAATCCTAATGCTTTCTGATGTCAATATCATAAGCGATGATATCTTAATAGACTATTACTACTATTTAAGTAAATTTTATCTTAACAATAGTCAAGGATTTTCAACAGCTTCCTATGAAATTGCAATCGAAATAATAGCTACAAGATATGGAATGTTTCTGGAGGAAAAATGATTGATAAATTAATTAACAATAATTTTGACAGATTAAACTCTGAAGATGTGAAATTGTTACTTTTCATAAAGACTAATATCAGCGAAATTATCAACATTTCAATAGATGATTTTGCTAGAATTTCAAATTTTCCGAAAGATAAAATCTATAAGACGCTTAATAAAATTGGCATTTCAAGCATTCAAGAGTTACAAAAAATAATTTCATTGGAAAGCTCTGAAAAAGAAATTGATATTGAGAAAATGTATTTTAACATAAATGACACAATACGTGATCTTAGAGCGAGAAAAGATGATAAGTTATTAGAGGATTTGATAAAGTCTAAGCGAATATTTCTCTATGGTACGGGTCACATTCAAAACATTGTCTGTCTGGAATTTATCCGCTCATTTATGTATTTGGATATACATATCATTCATATAGAAGGAGAAGAGCAAAGAAAAATAGTGGAAGAGATTATTGATGAAAATGACATGCTCATAGTCATATCCCTATCTGGAGAAAATGCTCAAGCAATCGAGCTTGTAAAGAAAGTAAGTGATAGAGCTAAAGTGTTATCCATTACGGAAAAAGGAATAAATACTTTAAGCAGAAAATCTGACTATTCATTGCACTATTCTACAGAAAACTTATATATAAACGAATATGGCGTGACAATCGCACCCCTAAATCAGATGTATCTTTTAGTCGATTATCTGTTTATCAAATTATATGACTATAAAACATATAAATTAGACAAAAACTAAGCTTGGGGTATCTATATCTTTGAAATGAAAAACATTTTATATTGGAGGTATTGTAATGTTAACAAATAAAACGATAGAAAACATGCTTAACCATAGAACCATTCGAAAATGGAAAAACAAAGAAATCCCAGAAGAAATCATTGAAACACTTTCAGAAGTCGCGATGCGAACTTCCACTTCAGAGGGAATGCAACTTGCCTCAATCATCAAAGTCAAGGATAAAGAAAAAAGAGAAAAGTTGAGAGAAGTCTCTACACAAAAATATCTAGTAGACGCCCCAGAACTATGGATATTTGTCGCTGACGGCTACAGAAATCACCGAATCTTCAGCGAACAAAGCTCCGAAAGAAACTATACCAACGATGCTGATAAATTCTTTCAATCATTTACCGATGCAGCCCTTATGGCGCAAAACGTTGCAACCGCTGCAGAATTACTAGGCTTAGGAATAGTATTCTTTGGATCTATTCTAAACGATCCTGAAAAAACCATCAACATTTTAGAATTACCAGAAAGAACAATGCCCGTTGTCGGCTTAGGAATAGGCTATCCAGACCAAAAGCCACAATTAAAACCACGAATGAACAAAAAATATAGAATCTTCACCGACAAATATAAGAAATTTGACAATTACCGTGAACAACTAAAGGACTATGATTTAGAAATGGCCAAATATTACGACTTAAGAAATGATAAAAAGCCATTAGATAAATTTACCGAACAAGTTTACGACAAGTATAAGAATCAAAGAATAAAAAGGTCTAAAATTATAAGAATTGCCGAAAAGCAGGGGTATGAGTTTTAGGAGATTGTTGGGAAGTGGGTCCGAGGATATGTATGGAAAGGGTAGTGAATAGTATTAGGGTTGGGATAGATATGGAGATGTATAATAAATATTGTTTTGGCTCTAGGATACGGATGGGTAGGGTAGTAAATAGTATTATGGGTTGAGGAAAAGTACAGGGATGTGTTATCTCTCGTAGTATGGTTCGAGGTGGGATAGTCCCTCGTATTATGGTCCGAGAATACCTATGTGGGCTAGTCTCTCGTATTATGGTCCGAGAATACCCCCAGGGGGTATAATAAAAGACCTTAGATATAAAATTTATGGTCTGAAAATACCCGTAGGGGGTATATAAAAGACCATAGAATTTAATGAATATCTGCTAAATACATAAATAATCTACCCAAAATGGTCCCAAAGATACCGGGGTAGGGTATTCAAGGACCATATCAAAAAATATATTTCTAAAATCTATGGTCCTAATGATACTCTGGGGGGTATAATTAGGACCATAAAAAATAGGCTATGGTCTGAAAATATACCTACGGGGGGTATATACGGACCATAAAATACAGAATAAGTAACGTTAATTATATATAAAAATACATAATCCGTAAAACTCATCAAAATTATGTAATTTCATCACTTAAATCATGCGATACTTATAATAAAAGTGTGATTTCTAAGGGATTTACTTATTAAATTAATAAATCATTTACTCTTTTTATAATTCGTAATAGCATGAATGGAACTAAAAAGCAAAAAACAAAATTTAGTACCAAAATTTTTTCTCAAAATTGGAACTAAAAAGCAAAATTCTAAATTAAGTACCAAAAATTTAAGAAAATTTTGGTACTAAAAAAGAAAAATTGAAATATAGTACCAAAATCACCAAATAAATTTGGTACTAAAAATGAAAAACCAAAATTTAGTACCAAACCGCCCCCTCCAATAAAAAAACAGAAGCACTTCGGAAAATTTCCGAAGTGCTTTCAACTTTATAGAACCAATAAAACATTCTACAAATCTGTATTTTACAAAAATCTATTCACCTTTGGCTGCGGTTTCGCCGGCTATTTTACCAAATACTACTACATCAGTAATAGCGTTACCGCCAAGTCTGTTGGCGCCGTGGATGTCACCAGTGACTTCGCCGGCAGCGAATAGTCCAGATATTGGCTTGCTGTTTTTGTCTAAAACTCTACCTGATGTGTCAATTTTTAGTCCACCCATTGTGTGGTGCACGGTTGGAAGTCTTTTAGCAGCATAGAATGGTGCTTTTCCTAGTTTTTTGTCATAGGATTGAAGTCCTAATGGATCTTTTTCACCATCTACAATTTTATTGTATTGTTCGATGGATTGTTTTAGATTTTCTACTGGAACTTCCATTTTTTCTGCTAATTCTTCAATAGTGTTTGCTTTGAATGTTTTACCTGTTTCAACATCGTTTGCTATTTTTTCGTCACCTTCAGGATATCTTGTGCCATCAGCGACAATCCACATAACTCCTTCTGGTTGTTTATAGATAGATTCTACTAAAACATCACGTCTTTGATCTTCAGCGACGAATCTCTTACCTTCTGTGTTGACAAATATTCTGTTTAAGCCTGAAGTGTGAGGTTGTCCCATCATCATTCCTGTGCCAGGTTGACCATTTGGGTGAAGTTGGATTAATCCCATATCGATTAATTCTGCGCCAACTTTTTCCGCCATGACAATACCATCACCTTGGGCTGCAACGGCTGAATTTGAACAACCGATTTGTTTTCCTAAATCATCCCATTGTTCATTGTATTTTTGTCTCATTTCAACATTTGCACCAAAGCCACCAGTGGCAATGATTACGCCTTTAGAAGCTTTGTACTCGTATTCTTTTCCATCTCTTTCAACAACTACACCAACGATTCTGTCTTTTTCTTTAATAAGTTTAGTTGCCTTACTATTTAGATGAAGTTGAATATTGTCGGATTTTTCAATTTTGTCCGCATATGTATTGATTAAATAAGTACCGTTTGGAAAATCCTTTGTACCGTAATGGCTTCGTTGCCACAATGAACCAGTTGCGGAACCAAGTTCATCATCGATTTTTGCACCATTTTTAATTAGCCAATCTACAGCATTTGGAGCTTCCTTGGTTAGTGTGTCGATTAAATCAGAATTTCCTTCATAATCTCCACCATTGTATGTTTGTAATGCGTGGAATGCTACAGAGTCAAACATTCCCTTGGAGCCGTCCTTCTTGAATTTGTCATAATCTACTTTTAATTGATTTTGAAGTTTTGCTTCATACTCATCTTTTGGTTCGCGACTAATTGCTTCTTCAATTGTTTTGATATTTAAGTCTGTCATTTTTAGTGATTTTGCTCTTTCAGTGTCGGCTGCATTTAATGCACCACCGGCGAAGACTGTAGAACCACCAACTTGACCTAATTTTTCAACGACAATTACTTTAGCACCATTTTCTTCCGCGCTGATTGCTGCAGAAAGTCCTGAACCTCCGCCACCGATTACGATGACATCTGTTTCGAATGGTCCTTCATATTTTGTAGGGAATGCAACTTTTTCAGAATAGTCGTCTTCATTAGCTCCCGCTTGGACTAAACAATCTTTCGTCGCTCTGGTAATTGCGTTACTTGCGAATGTTGCACCGGAAACAACGTCCACATTATATGACTGAGCTTCTTTTATTCTCTCTGGAATGATTTCCAATGCTTTGGCAACTCCAGGAGATTCGGATGTTTTTGTGATTTTTACATCAGCGATTTTTCCATCTGAAATGGAAACTTCTACTTCAACAGGACCTTGATGTCCTTCAGTTTTTCCGGTATATGTACCATCCTTAAGTGAAGCTTCTTCTTTATCTGTATTTTCTTCTGTTTCAACACTATCTTTTGTATCGATAGTTTCTTTCTTTGTCTTATCATCTGTGTTGTTTGCATTTCCACAAGCAACCAAAGATAATGTTAGAAAAAGTGTTAATAATAAAACTTTGAGTTTTTTCATTTTGCCTCCTCGCACAATAGTATTTACATCATCATAGTATCACAGAGATAGACTATGTCAAATTTTTATCATAATAGAAAATAGACGATAAATATAAAAAATACTTGGTAAAATAGAAAAATCTATAATACCAAGTAATATAAAATTGCTAAATGTTAAAGTTCAATTATTCTATCAAATATATCTTTTTTGTCATTAATCAATTGGCTATTTCCTAAAACTGCAAGAGAAGCTGTTTCAATAGCTTCTTTTAGAATTGTTGCCTTTGATTTTAGGGTTTCAATATCTGATTCTAAGGCGTTTTTGATTAAATCGTCGATTTCTTCGTATTCACGATGACCTATATAGAAGGATAAATCAAATGCTGCCTTGGCTCTTTCTGTTTTTGGTGGATCTAGCTTTCCAACTGCTCCAATGATTAGTGGAAGCAAGTCCTCATCAGTGATTTGTGTCTCTTCTAAGAAGTTTGGAATGCCATTGTATGTTTGTAAAGTTTTTTCCAAGTTTGGATCTCTATAGGAATAGGTTGCAAAGCTTCCAACTTGATTTGTTGTCATACCCGCACCGTAAGCGCCACCTTTTGCCCTGATTTCTCTATATAAGAATTCGTTTGAAACTAGGTTGTTCAGTACAATGTATTTTCCAGTAAATTCCTCACTTAATTTATTTCCGTAAGAAACGTAGTTTACATCAGCTGTTGTTGCAAAACCTTCCTTTATAGCTTCAGGTGTGAATTCAAAAGGAGATTCCTCATAAACTGTGTCATCCAAAGTTGAAACTAAGTGGTCAATAGAATTTTCTAAAACCTTCTTATTTTCAAAAGTTGAAGCAAGATCGACGATTAATTTATTGCTTGAAAATGCTTTATGAAATATTTCTTCAAGTTTAGTTAAAATGTCGTCTGGCATGTTTTCATTAAGCTCTTTGACAAATAGATAAAAATCTATCCCTTTAACTAATTCATTGTATTTTAGGTATTCAATATGATTTGAAGCTGCTCTATTCATCATGTAAACATGACCCATGTGAAGCAGATTCATTTCATTGCCTGCATTAATCATGGAAATTATTTCTTTAATTCTCTTTTTATTTTCGAAAATAGTATTGTGAATGATTTCAGCTAAAATATCAGTTGCATTTGAAATGTTTTCTGAGAAAGTCTTTGTTGTAACCATTAGTTTTCTATAAATTTTATCTGCCTTATCATCTCTATATTGTGCGATACTAAATGAGATACCATCCGTATTTAAGTAGATATATTTATTTAAGTCGGAGTAATGGTAATTTTTTGTATCAATCATTGTTAAGATAGAGCATAGCAATGAAAGATATTTAATATCTTCTGGTGAAGAGATGTGATCAATATTAAATGCAAGAGAAATGTAGTCAATACCTGAAGTTGGTAGATTATGTTTTAGAAGTGTATAGTTATCTCTGTCTTCAACTTCTCTGTCAATTCTCTCGATTTGTGTATTTACATCTTCTTTACTCAACATTGGAATGGTTGCTTTTTCTTCTTCCGTATTTTTCCTATTTTGGAATGTTTCCATTTCTATTCTAAAGTTTTCTAAATCTTTTTTCTCTTCTTCTGAAAGAGATGCTAATTTTTCATCTAAAGATTGTTGTAACTGTGCATCTTTTTCTTCATTTAAGCCTTTTTGAGGAATGTGAGTAACGATGGATTTATTTTTGCTTGCAAGTATTCTTTCTTCAATGAATTTCTCAAAAATACCATTCTCAATATTATCTTCTATAAATTGTAAATCGTCATTTATATCGATAGCTTCGATTGGAGATTTATCATAAAGCCAAGAATCAAGCGCATTTGTAAAGTAGACCATTCCCTTGGTTGCGGAGTTTCCTTTTTCTCTAAGATCATATTTATATGCGTTTAGTTCTGTTAAGATTAAGTCTTTATCAATGCCCACTTTTGAGATATTGTACAATTCTTCTTCAATTAATTGCACAAATACATCTTTATCTTTTGGATTAATATTTTTAGCAATAATGGAGAATGTCGCTTCTAGATTTGTTGTACTTGCTGAAAATACCACGTCTAACATTCCAGAGGAAAGCAATTTTTGTCTTAATGAAGAGCTTTCGTTATCAATCAACGCTGAAGATAAAATATTTGAAATGATTCTGTCTTTTGAATCGTTTCCTTTCCCGATAATTGCAGAATATGATACAAATGCTTCATTTGGTTTGGTTTCTCTAGCGGTATTGATATATTTAACATTATCCTTCACGGCATCAAAATGTTTTTGATAATGTAATGTGGAATTAACATATCTAAACTTATAGTTTGAAAGGTATTCTTTATCGATGTACTCTAGATATGCTTCGTGGTCCATATTTCCATAAAGGAAAATATAGGAGTTTGAAGGGTGGTAAAATTCGCTATAATATTCTTTAAATTGTTCATAAGTCAACTCTGGAATGACATATGGGTCCCCACCAGAATTTAGTCCATAAATAGTGTCTGGGAATAATTCAGCATTAGTATTTTTGAAAACTTGGGTTTCTTGAGAAGACATGGAGCCTCTCATTTCGTTGTAAACAACCCCTTTATATGTCAATTTACCATCTTCTAAATTGTATCTCCAGCCTTCTTGTCTAAAGATTTTTTCCTCTTCCAAAACTCTTGGATTAAATACGGCGTCAAGGTATAAATCGGTTAGATTCTTAAAGTCTTTATCATTTCTTGATGCTACTGGATAAATGGTTTTATCTGGATATGTCATCGCATTTAAGAATGTGTACAATGAGCCCTTTATCATATCCATAAATGGTTCTTTTGTCCTATATTTTTTAGAACCATTCAACACGCAATGTTCGATTATATGACAAACACCATCACTTTTTTTAGGCGGTGTCCTAAACCCGATACCAAAAACTTTGTTTTCATCGTCGTTTTTCATTACAAAAATTTGCGCTTTAGTTTTTTTATGTTGATATACTAAGGCATCGCTTTGTTCGTTATCTAAGTATTTTTCTTCGATAAGCTTATAATTTTTCATATTTCCTCCACATAATAGAATTAATCTGTTAGTTATAATTTTATAGAAAACACAATATAATTACAAATTTTTAAATTTATTTAACAATAATGACACTTTTAATATGATATAATTTAGTAGAATAATATTAGGGGTGAGAACATGAATAAACAAAACAAGAAAAAAGTATCAATTATAGAAAGATTAAGAAATAAAGGAAGATTAAGGACTATTCACACTGAAACTCATGGTGACCATTATATTGCAGAATACGATATAGACAATGTTGGAAATATTGGGGCGAATGAAGAGTTATCAAAGGGTTCAGCATTTTCAACTCCTAAAATACACAATCAATTAAAAAAGAGGATGGTTGTTGTACCGGAAGTGATTTCTCAAGCAACGGGCATTACCATTTTGGAAAGAAATATTAAATCATTAATTTTTACAACTGATATCACAATAATTCTTAATTCCAATGCGGATGCCGTTATGGCGGTCTATCCATTCACACCACAACTAAACATAACTCAGGCAATACTTCAAATAGCAAATATACCTGTTTTTGTAGGAATAGGTGGTGGAGTGACTTCTGGCGAGAGATCAAAAAACATCGGACTGCAAGCAGAATTGATGGGAGCGTACGGAGTTGTGGTAAATGCGCCAATGAAGCCGGATAATATCAAAAACATAGAGGGGATTTTGGACATCCCAATCATTTCAACGGTCGTTTCTGAAAATGATGATTATATGAGTAAAATTGAAGCGGGCGTGCAGATACTTAATGTATCGGCGGGAGCAAATACGGCTAAAGTTGTAAGAGAAATTAGAAACCGTGTCGGTAAAAGTTTCCCAATTATAGCGACTGGTGGACCAAATGATAAGACGATTTTGGAAACGATTGAAGCGGGAGCAAATGCGATAACTTACACTCCACCTTCAACTTCTGAAATATTTGAAAGTATCATGAAAGATTATAGGGAAAATGCTTGATATCTGGATAATAATTTGGTATACTACAATAGCTATAAAAGGCAAATCTCTACTCCGTTAAAGAGCGGGGTTACAAACCGAAGGGAGGAAATAATATGAATCAATACGAAATGATTGTTATTTTAAAGCCTAATTTAGAAGATGACGTGAAATCAACAGTTTTACAAAGAATGTACGATACAATTAATGAAAATGGTACATTAGGTGAAGTTGATGACTGGGGTATCAAAAAATTAGCTTACGAAATTGACAAGTTTTCAGAAGGTAATTATGTTCTAATTAATTTTGAAGCTGATCCTTCACTAATTAAAGAATTAGAAAGAAGAGCTCAAATCGCAGATCCAATTATCAAATATTTAGTAGTGAATAAAGAGTCCTAATATTAAGGAGGATTTAATGAACAACGTGGTACTAATGGGTAGATTAACAAGAGATCCAGAATTGAGATATTTACAAGGGGCAAACAATACAGCAGTTTGTAGATTTAATCTTGCTGTAGATAAAAACCTTTCAAGAGAAAAAAGACAAGAGATGGAATCTAAAAATCAACCAACAGCAGATTTTATAAATATTGTTGCTTGGGGTAGACTTGGGGAAAATGTTGCTAAATATACTGGTAAAGGATTAAGAGTATTAGTTACAGGTAGGATACAAACAGGATCTTACGAAAAAGATGGACAAAGAATTTATACAACAGATGTTCAAGCAGCAAATGTTGAGTTCTTAGATTGGAAAGATGGAAACTCATCAAGCAATAACTATTCAAACAATTCAAATAGCTCAAATGCACAAAATGATAGTTTCACTGCTCCAATTGATGATGACTTCGAATACTCAGCCGACTTTGACCCAACAGAAGATAAAAGAATTCCATTCTAAAGATACAATCATCTATAAGAGATAAATAGATGAAATAATTCGGAGGAGGAATAAATGGCTAGAAAATTTAGACAAAGAAAAAAAGTCTTAGATCAAGAAAAAGTTAAAAGAATTGATTATAAAGACGCAAATTCATTAAAATCATTCATCAGCGAAAGAGGTAAAATCTTACCAAGAAGAGTAACTGGTGCAAATGCAGAACAACAAAGAATTATAGCTAAAAATGTTAAGAGAGCTAGACAAATAGCGATTTTACCATACCAAGTAAATTAATTTATGTAATTAAAAGACTGTTATAAGATAACGAAGAGTTATTTTGTAACAGTCTTTTTTGATTTGCTTTGGGTATATGAGAGGGGGATAGAAATTCCCGGTTATAAGAACAACACAACTTGAAGATATTAGCTAAATGTGTTGAATGTGAGGAAGACCGGACAACACATTTACGTATTATTGACAAAATGTGTTGAAAAATAATCGCATAAGGACAACACATTCACACGTGAATGGCGGAATGTGTTGAAATTACAATGTTTGAGACAACACATCTTAATATAAATTATCGATATGTGTTGAATTTCTCTTATAAAGAACAACACATTTTTATTGAAAGGGCCAAATGTGTTGAATTCCATTCCGTCAAGACTACACAGCTCCAGAAAATCACCAGAATGTGTTGTCCTTTCAATCTTTTATACATAAATTCCATAATTTAACAATATATGTATAAAATTAAATTCCTCTTATACATAAAGTCTGCTTTTTAAAAATCTATGTATAAAATTTTTCCGAATTTTATACATGGTTCCTACAATTTGACCAATATATGTATAAATGAAGTTTTTGGTTTATACATATATGGGCTGATAGCATCGAAAGATGTATAAATTTTTCGAAAATTTTATACATAAAAATGAGAATTTAAAATCTATGTATAAAAGTTTTTTTAGTATATACATAAATTCCCTAATCAAGTAATATGTGTATAAAAAATATCTCGCAACAGCTCCTATTAAATTTAATACTGTCTGAAATCAGAAAAATATTATGCTATAATATTTTATGAGGTGAATATGAGACAAGCGTTGTATAGAAAATATCGTCCACAGACTTTTTCTGAGGTTTTTGGACAGGATAATATAGTCAATATACTGAAAAATCAAATAAAACATAATCAAATTTCTCATGCGTATATATTTTCAGGTACGAGAGGTACTGGGAAGACTTCAACTGCGAAGATTTTTGCAAAAGCGATTAACTGCTTAAATCCTATTGATGGCAATCCTTGCAATGAATGTGCAAATTGTAGGTCTATAATTTCTGAGGAAAATATGGATATTATTGAAATGGATGCGGCTTCTAATAGGGGGATTGATGATATCAGACAGTTGAGGGATCAGGTAATTTATCCACCTTCAACTTTGAAATATAAAGTGTATATTATCGATGAAGCTCATATGATTACGAGGGAAGCGTTTAATGCTTTGCTGAAAATTATGGAAGAGCCACCAAAACATTTGGTGTTTATTTTGGCTACTACTGAGTTGGAAAAGATTCCGGATACAATTTTGTCAAGAACTCAACGATTTGAGTTTAAGTCTTTATCTGAGGAAGATATACAAAATCAAATTAGATTTATTCTTGATAAGGAGAATATTTCTATGGAAGATAGGGCGATTGAGATAATTGCTAGTGTTGCTTCCGGAGCGATGAGGGATGCTTTATCAATTTTAGATCAAGTTATTTCGATTGGGAAAGAATCAATTACTACAAGTGAAGTGACAGATTTATTAGGAATATTTAGTGATGAAGTTAAAATAAATTATGCTAGGGCTATTTTTAATAAAGATATCAAATTGCTGATTGAAACAATTGATAATGAGCTTGATAAAGGAAAGGATCCGCATAATTTCATTAAAGATATTATCACATTTTTCAAAGATTTGATTTATATAAAGGTAGGCATTAAGAAGGACGTTTTTAATGGGATTTCTGATGAGAACAGTTTAGATCAATTGATAAATACGGTAGATTTACTTTTAGAATATGAAGAATTGATGAAAAAATCAGATAGTGCTGCGATTCTATTTAGATTATCAAGTATAAAAATTATTGATTATATGCCTAGAAAGCAACTAGAAGCCAAGATTATTAATCTTGAGGAAAGGTTACAATTTCTTGAAAAAAATGGAGTTAAAAATCCTGGTGTAAGGCAAAAAGAAAGAAGTAGCATTCCTACGAAAAAAAAGATAGATATAAATGTTGAAAAATCTGATAATTTTTTAGATAATGAAGAAGTTGTAGAAAAAGAATCTGAAGAATCTTTAGAAGCTGAGCAACATGAAATGGGTAACAATCATCTTGAAGAAAATTCGCTTGAAGAAGATAATCATGCTGAAAATGAAGAAACCAATCATGTGGATATGTTGATGTCTATTTTAGATGAGAGATATCCTGCGACAAATATCATGTTTGAGGGATTGGTTGATACTCGTCTGAAGGGAAATAATATAATTTTTACTCTTGATGAAGAGCATATGCCGATGAGTGTAAGCATGAATTATTTCGTAAATAAGGCGCTTAAGGATTTGGAAGAAAAGACTGATAAAGCGTATTCTGTAAAATTTGTACCTTCCACAAATCAAGAAGAAGTGGAGGAGGAGAATGAGGATACGATTGAAAAATTAAAAGAATTATTCCCTGATGGGAAATTGAATATTAGAGAGAAAAAATAAGGAGAATTTTATGGCAAGAAGAGGCGGATTTGGCGGCGGAAACAATATGGGCCAAATGATGAAACAAGTACAACAAATGCAAAAGAGAATGGAAGATGCTCAAAAAGAAATTGAGGAATCAACAGTAACTGCTACATCAGGCGGTGGAATGGTTGAGGTTGAAGCTAATGGTAAGAAACAAATCATTTCCATTAAAATTGATCCAGAAGCAGTAGATCCAGAAGATGTTGAAATTTTGCAAGATATGGTGCTTACAGCTGTGAATGACGCGATTTCACAAGTTGAGAAGTTATCAGAAGAAAAATTAGGTAAAATTACAGGTGGAATGAACTTACCTGGAATTTTCTAATCTAAAGAAAGAATATTATGTTTGAATATCCAGAATCAATCGAAGAATTAATTGAAAATCTTAGAAAGTTGCCATCAATAGGGCGCAAGTCCGCCCAAAGGATGGCTCTTCATATTGTTGGAATGGAGGACGAAAGTCTTGATGCATTGATACAATCCCTGAAAGATGTGAAGAACAAAATTCACAAATGTGAAATATGTTCAAACCTTACAGAAGATAGAATTTGTAGTATTTGCAGCAATCCAAATAGAGAAGATGATGTCATCTGTGTTGTTGAGGATGTAACAAATTTACTGACAATAGAAAATACAAATTCATTTAAGGGGAAATATCACGTCTTAAACGGCTTGTTAAACCCAAATTCTTTTATTAATCCTGAAAGCATTGGTGTAGATAAGCTTTTAGAGAGAATAAATAAAGGAAATGTTAAAGAAATTATCTTTGCAATCTCTCCAACAGTTGAAGGTGAAACAACAATGCTTTTCATTAAAGAATTGTTGGCGAATAAAAAAATTGAAATTACTAGAATCGCTAGCGGTATCCCTGTAGGTGGCAATTTAGAATACTTTGACGAAATCACATTAAGCAAAGCTTTACAGGACAGAAGAAAGTTGCTTTAAAATATTGATATTTGTTTGACAACGATACCCTAATAGGGTATATTATTATTGTGTCAATATAATAACAATATGGGAGGAAAGAATAATGAAAAAAATTACAAGTTTATTATTAGCACTATTGCTAGTTTTTTCTTTAACAGCTTGTGGCGAAAAGAAAAATCCAGCTGATACAAAAGAAGAAACAACAAAAGAATCTATGGATGAATCCAAAGAAGAAACTAAAGAAGAAACAAAAGAAGAATCCAAAGATGAAACAGAAGAAGAATCAAAGGATGAATCTCAAAATGAAGCAGCTAAAGAATTTGATAGAAAAGTTGCAACTGGCGAAGGTACAATTGAAAAAATTGGTTTAGGTATGTCAGTTGGTTTAGATGCTAAAGAATTAAAAGAAGGAAAAGGTGAAACTACTTCTAACGTTACTATCGCTGGATTAGCATTCGACAAAGATGGAAAAATTGTAAAAGCGTACATAGACGTTGCTCAAAGCAAGTTTCCAGTTAAAGATGATGGTACATTTGAAACTGAACCTGACAATGCAACATTCAAAACAAAACAAGAATTAGGCGATGAATACGGAATGAAAAAAACTTCCGCTAAAATCGGAATCGGTAAAGAATACTTTGAACAAGCTAATGCATTTGCAGAATACATAATTGGTAAAACAGCTGAAGAAGTTGCTGCAATTCCAACAGCTAAAAAAGATGATCATCACTTAAACGTACCAAAAGACGCAGACTTATTAGCATCAGTTACTATTGATATTGGAGCATACCAAAAAGCAGTTTTAGATGCTTGGGAAAATGCTATCGAAGCTAAAGGTGCAGAAAAATTAGGTTTATCAATTTCAACTAAATTAGGACACGCTACAGCTGCAGCAAAAGATGATAAAGGTGCAGAAGTACAATTTGAAACATCAGCAGTTTTAGCAGGTGTTGATAAAGATAGTAAAGTTGTAAACTCATCAATCAATACAGCACAAAATTCAATTGCATTCAAAAAAGATGGTACAGTTGAAACAGATTTAACACAACCAGGAACTACAAAGAGAGATTTAGGCGACAAATATGACATGAAGAAAGCTTCAAAGATTGGTAAAGAATGGTTTGAACAAATTGATGGCTTACAAGCATTCTCAGTTGGTAAAACAGCTGACGATATCTCAGGCTTAGAACTTGACAAGGGTAAAGCTAAAGATGCTGACTTATTAGCAACTACAACAATTACTATTACAGAATATGTAGAAAACCTTGCAAAAGCTATTCAAACAGCAAAATAATTTAAAATAAATTTAGAAGGGGTGCGAAAATGCACCCTTTTTTATTTAGATTTTCAATCAATTTATTATATTCCCTCAAATGTAGTATAATGGTTTTATTAAGAAAAAATTGGGGAGTTAAGATGAAAAAGAAATTTTTAATAATCCTTGCGTTAGTATTGTTTTTAGTTGGTTGTGGACAAAAACCAAAAGAAAAGTATTCTAAAATGTTTTATGATACTTTTGATACACAAATCCAGTATTTAGAATATGCGGAGTCTGAAGATAAATTTAATGAAAACTTTAAATTTGTTAAAGAAGAATTTACTAGACTGCATAAGTTGTATGACAATTATAAGAACTATGAAGGAATAAATAACGTAAAAACAATTAATGATAATGCTGGGAAAGAGCCGGTAAAGGTTGATAAGGATCTATTTGATTTAATTAAGTTTTCTAAAGAGAATTATGAAAAAACTTTAGGAAAAGTGAATATTGCTATGGGTTCAGTGCTTAGGATTTGGCATGATGTGAGGGAAAATAATGAAGGTGTGGAAGAGAGTAAAACCATTATTCCTACACAAAAAGAATTGGAAGAAGCAAATAAGCATACTGATATAAACGCGATTGAATTAAATGAAAAAGATATGAGTGTGTTTATCAAGGACCCAGAGGTGAGCATTGATTTAGGTTCTACAGCGAAAGGTTATGCGGTAGAGTTTATTTCCAAAAAACTTGAGGATAAAAAGATTGAGAGTGCTTCAATTAATGCTGGTGGGAATGTGAAGACTATCGGCAAGAAACCAGATGGAAAGCCTTGGAAAATTGCTCTGCAAAATCCAGATTTAGAAAGTACAGAATATTTAGATATCTTGGATTTGGATGGGACTATGTCTGTTGTAACAAGTGGAGATTATCAACGATTCTTTATGCATAAAGGTAAGAGATATCACCATTTAATTGATCCGAAAACATTACAACCGGCATTGATTTATAGATCCGTTTCCATTGTTACGGAAGATTCAGGTTTGGCCGATTTGTTATCAACCGCGCTATATTTATCTGACCAAGATGAAGCGAAAAAAATTCTTGAAAATTATAAAGAAAAAATAAATGTATTGTGGGCGACCGACACTGAAAAATGGAACACAGAAGGTCTTGACAATATTTTAGAATTCAAAAACAAAAATTAATCAAAAAGTTGGTGGGATGCTATTCCAAAGAGATAGCATCCCACCACCATTTTACAGAAAGGATCGCATGAAGCTTTAATAAAGTATTTTGTCGATATTGTGTGATAAATGATTCATCTTCTTTAACACTGAACTTCTAGTTATCATGCCTACAAGTTTACCATCGTCAGATACGACATTGATAAAGTTGTAATTAATCAATAAATTTAAAACATCTTCTAATTTAAAATCTTCTTTTACAATTGCGTTGTGAGTATCGATAAAATCCTTAACATAATAGTTGTCGAAATTATCAAAATTATCAAATAGCTTTTCCCCCAATTTTTTATAAATATGGTGGAATGAAATCAAACCTGTAAACTTTTTGTCATAATTTAAAACGGGAATTTGAGTATAATTTGATTCTTTTAATATCAACATTGCGTGTGCAAGATTATTTTCCTCAAACACCATAGATATGTTTGACACAGGGGTGACTATACTAGATGTATCATCATTTATGTATTTTTCAATTTTTTCATTAATCATTATTTTTACCTCAAACATATTATAACGTAAAAATTACCATTTTCAAAATAGAAAAAGTGGAATAATTGTAACTAAAATGTTACCTTTTCGACAATTCTATGCTATAATTTTGTTATCAAATTATTAGAGGAAAAGAAGAATTTTGCTACATGGGAGGGGACATGAAAACAAAGACTATTAGTAAAAAAATTATAGTTTCGGTTTTGATATTAGCATTCATCTTGCCGTTTATATTTACGGGCATTTATTCAGAAGCATCCGAAACTAAAGCGAGTCTACAACAAAATATGAACACTTATGGATTTAATGTAGACCTTAGCAATATGAAAATTGAAATCACAAAATCTGTTACAAGATATGGGAATGCTGCAGATGCAAACAATAAAGCACATGGATTAAAACCTTATACTGCAGGTACATATTATGTATATAAATCAGTTAATGGTGCGATTAACATTTCCAAACAAACAAATTCACCAGGATCTTGGATAAATGCTAGAGATTTAGCTGGCAAGACCAAATCAAACAATAAGGTGAATACAGGGAATGTGAGCAATATCAACGCTGCAACAGTTAAATTAAACAAGGGTACAAAAGTGTATGTTTCAGCGGAAGAAGCGGTGAATGGTGTAAATTCAAAAGCTTCTTACAGTGCTGACACATATTATGTATACAAATCAACAAAATCAGCCATTAATATTACAAAAGTTAAAGGCCAACCAGGAGCGTGGGTGCCAAAGTCAGCACTATCAAATGCTACCCCAACAGAAATCGAAAAACCAGATTCAAGTAAAGTGGTAAACAAACCTTCAAAGAATGCTCCAACAAATATTACATCTTCAAATGGTAAGGTTGTTATTTCAGGCAGAATCAATATCTATATGACTGCTGCTGATGCTCTTAATGGCACAAACTCAAGAGGTTCATGGTCAGCAGGCACATACGACATATATAAATCATATGGAAAAGCAATAAACATCACTACTCAACCAGGTCAACCAGGTTCATGGATTGATGGTAGCAAATTAAACACAAACAACAAAAAAGACACAAATAAACCAGCACCTGTTCAAAACATAAACGACACAGTTTTATTAAATACAGATGTTAAGGTTTATGGGAATGCTTACGATGCGATAAGTGGTACAAATCCTGCAGCAACATTCTCAAAAGGAACATACTACATTTACAAAACATATGGAAACACAATCAACATCAGCGCACAAAAAGGTCAACCTGGCGGTTGGATCATAGCCGATGTAAAATCCATTCCAGCATCAGGTGTAAAAACAGATTCAAACACAATAAAAACTGGAAAACAATTTGTTTTAGTTCTTGACCCAGGCCATGGCGAAGGTATCGCTCACAATAGAGGTGGACTACTATTTAATGAAGGTGATCAAAACTATAAGTTCACTCAATCAATCATAAATGAAGCCTCAAAATATTCCAATATTATTGTGAAAACAACAAGAACATATAACTCAGAAGATCCTTCTTTTGAAGATAGAGCAAAAGCTGGCAATGGTGCCGATTTATTCGTATCCATTCACTCAAACGCTGCAAAAGCAAATGTTAGAGGAGTGGAAGCGTGGGGTTCACAAAAAAACTCCAAAACAGGCCAAAACTTCGCGAACGACCTAACAAAAACTTGGTCAGAAGTCATGTCCACACCAAACAGAGGAGTAATGTACGACTACAAAGACGCAAGAGGAAACTCTCATGTCGCACTATCCCCAGATAGCTCAAAAGACGACACATGGTTTGTATTCAAAGGAAACAGCGCGAAAGAAAAAGTGCTATTAGAATCCGTATTCCACACAAACCTACAAGATTCACAAGTCTACCTAAATAACCAAGAAAGACTAGCTAGAGAATTTATGAACCTAGTAGCCAAAAACTTTGGAATAATTTCAAGATAATTAAATAAGCATCGATATTATCGGATGAAGAAGAATGCTTCACGCGATATTGAATGCGAATTATAGGTAGAAATTTTAACAGATATAAAAAGGTAACCCCCTGAATCGTTGGATTCAGGGGGTTTTTGGAACTAAATATTAAAATTTCGATTTAAGTACCATTCTCACTCGAAATTTTTGGAACTAAATTTTAAAATATAAATTTAAGTATCATTTTAATTAATTATTTAATGTGAACTAGCACCAAATATTAAATTAGTAGAAATGGTGCTAGAATTTTTTAGTAGAATTAGCACCTTTTTGAGAATTGGCCAATTTTGTGCTAATTTCATTAAAATATCTAGGGAACGATTATTGTCTAGCTTCCTCGTTACTCTTCATACCAACAACGGTCACCGTGTAGACCAACCCGCCATTCCCGCAACTCCATCTATCACAACGCCGCACTCCCTAAACGCCCCATTCTCAGAATTCAATCCATCACAACGCCGCACTCCCCAAACACCCCATTCGCACATCTCGCCACACATAGCCGCCATCCCAAAATACCTTCCACACCACAATCTCCGCTTCCTCTAACAAAACAACCCCCCACACTCCAAACTCCACTTCCTCCAAAGTCACCACAAACACTCCCAACCCATTCTCCCTATCACTCGACTACACAGAGTGATAACAATGTGCTATAATAATATGTGTAAATAAATTGGGAGGTAAGTATGAAAAAACAATTTGAGACTGAATCTAAGAGAATTTTAGATTTGATGATTAATTCTATTTATACTAATAAGGAAATTTTCTTGAGGGAGCTAATTTCAAATGCATCTGATGCGTTGGATAAGAGATATTTTGATATTATGCATGCGAAAAAGGCTTTTGATAAGAAGGATTTAGAGATAAGGATTGATGTTGATAAGGATGAGAGAAGTTTAACTGTTAGCGATAATGGGATTGGTATGTCTAAAGAGGATTTAGAGAGTAATTTGGGGACAATTGCTAAGAGTGGTTCTTTAGATTTTAAGAATTTAAATAAGGATGATGAGATTTCCATTATTGGTCAATTTGGTGTTGGGTTTTATTCTTCATTTATGGTGGCGGATAAGATTGTAGTGAGCACTAAAAAAGAGGGCGAGAATGGATATATGTGGAGCAGCGAGGGTGCTGACGGATATGAGATTGAAGAAATAGATAAGGAAGAGATTGGTACCGAGATTAAGTTGTATTTGAAGGAAAATACGGACGATGATGATTTTGATGAGTACTTAAATCAAGGGTTTATTAAGTATTTGGTTAAGAAATATTCTAATTATATTAAGTATCCAATTAAGATGGATGTAGTGAAGTCTAGACCGGTGCCAGATAAAGAGGGCGAAACTGAAGAATACAATGAGATTGAGACATTAAACTCAATGGTTCCAATTTGGAAGAAAAATAAGAGTGAGTTAAAGGATGAGGATTATGTTAATTTTTATCATGCTCAAAGATATGGCTTTGATGATCCTTTAGCTTGGATTCACTTGCATGCAGAGGGAATGATAAATTATAATGCGATTTTATATATTCCTTCTCAAAAACCTATGGAGTATTATACAAGTAATTATTCTGGTGGTTTGGAGCTTTATTCTAATGGTGTAATGATAATGGAAAAGAATGAGGATTTACTTCCAGATTATTTATCATTTGTAAAGGGAATTGTTGATAGTGAAGATTTATCATTAAATATTTCAAGAGAAATACTTCAAAATGATAGAAGATTGATGAGTATTTCAAAAAATCTTGAAAAGAAAGTTTTATCTGAATTGAAGAGTTTGATTTCTAGTGATAGGGAAAAATATGAAAAATTCTTTAAGGAATTTGGTCTTAGTTTGAAGGCTGGTATTTATGAAAGTCAAGGGGCTAAGAAGAAGGATATAGAAGATTTACTACTTTTCTCAACTTCAAAATCAAAAGATGTGAAGACTTTAGAAGAATATTTAGATGATAAAAAAGAAGATCAAGAGTTTATTTATTATGCTACAGGTGAGTCATACGAAAATATTGACAGTATGCCTGCATTGCAAATTTTCAAGAATAAAGAAATCGAAGTTTTATACTTGGAAGAACATCTAGATGAGTTTGTAATAAAATTGATGTCTGATTATAGAGATGTTAAGTTTAAGTCTGCTTTTGATGAAGAATTGGAGCTTGATAAAGAAGAAGACGAAAAAGATAAAGATGAAGCAGAACAAAAAAATCAAGATGAGCTATTTAAAAAGATGAAAGATATTTTAGATGGCGAAGTTGTTGATGTGAAAGCAAGTAAGAGACTTGTTGATGATGTGGCATTTTTATCTGCAAAAGGAGAAGTTTCAATTGAAATGGAAAAAACACTTTCAATGCAAGAAACTCCATTCCCAATTAAGGCTGAAAAGGTGTTAGAAATAAATCCAAATCATAAAATATATGCAAGATTAATGGATTTATTATCTAAGAATGATGAAGAGGAAATTAAAACTATTACAAATGTGTTATATAATCAAGCTAGGTTGATTGCTGGTCTTAAAGTGGATGACATTGTAGGATTTACAAGGGATGTTAATAATTTAATAAAATAAGTATTTAAATTTTAATAAATTTATGTTAATATAATATTGCACCTATTGTTATTCCCTTCTATTTAAAAAACTAATAAACTCACTTGGATTTAGCGATAGGTGCTTTATACATTAATGACTGTTTCGGATTTCTCCTTCAGTTATTGGTAGTAAAAATAAATGAGGCAACTGATGTTGCCTCGTTTATTTTTAAATTATTTTAATTTCTTTAATATCATCATTGTTCTACTTGGTGAGTAGATTCTGATGCTTGCTGGATAGTCGTATCCAAATATTTTTTCTGAAGTATAGATATATTCTTTGTCTATTCTGTCATTTCCTCCATAGATACTGTCATCACTATTAAAGATTACTTGATAATTTCCATTGCTTAATACCGGGATTACTAGTCCTTCGTAGGATCTAGTTGGATGGAAATTATAAATAAAGATTAGTCCATTTCTTTCAAATACCAACAATTTGAAGTCATTGTGAATCATTAGAAGATGTGGATTGTAGGATAATAGGTCGTGGTCTTGTGAAAATTTAATGCTATCCTCGTTAAATTTATTTAACCATTTATATTTAAGATTTTCATTATCTACTAAGCTCCACTGTCTTTTAGCGTATTTGTATGACCAATTGTTTTGTGCAGATGGAAAGTCTATCCATTCTGGATGACCAAATTCATTTCCCATAAAGTTTAGATATCCATCTGAAGCGGTGTTTAGTGTAACGCTGGTGATTAGCTTGTGTAGAGCAATAGCTCTATTTATAATGTGACTGCTATTTTCAATATCCATATTCCAATACATTTCCGCATCAGAAAGTTTAAATATTATTGTTTTATCGCCGACAAGTGCTTGATCGTGACTTTCTGCGTAGGAGATTGTCTTTTCATCTTCTCTTTTTGTGGTTAGCTCGTGCCACATTTTATTCATATTCCAGTCGTGGTCATCTAAATCTAGCTCTTTTGCCCAATGCTCGGCAATACCCATACTAAATCTGTAGTCAAAACCAACGCCCCCTTCTTTAATTGGAAGGCATAATGCTGGCATACCGCTGACATCTTCTGCGATAGTGATTGCATATGGCTTAACTTCTTTTACCAATTCATTTGCAAGTGTTAGATAAGTTAAGGCGTCGATGTCGGTGTTCATTGAGAAATAGTCGTTATATGAAACGAAAGCTTGACCGATCCCGTGATTGTGATAAATCATGGAAGTAACACCATCGAATCTAAATCCGTCAAAATTGTATTCTTCTAAATAGTATTTTAGATTGGATAGTAAAAATCTAATGGTATTTTCTTTTTCGTAGTCAAATAGTTTGGAGTCCCATAATTCGTGATTTCCTCTTTCGCCGGAATGGAAAATTTGATAATCAGTCGTATCATAAAGATTAATACCGTCATAAACATTTTTTGAAGCGTGGCTGTGAACTATGTCCATAAATACCGCGATATCTAATTTATGAGCTTCATCTACTAAACGTTTTAAGTCTTCAACATCACCAAACCAATGAGATGCAGCGAAATAATTAGTTACATGATATCCAAAAGAACCATAGTATGCATGAGATGCAACTGCCATAATTTGAATTGCGTTATAACCAAGTTTTTTAATCCTTGGAAGTATTTTAATAAATTCTTTATAAGTGCCAATGCCTTCTTTTTCTTGTGCAATACCAATATGTACTTCATAGATATATGGTTTGAAATCTTTCTTTATTTTAAAATCATTTTTAAATTTGTATCTTCTTCTAGGATTGTTCATAAGTCCAAAGAAATCAAGTCTGCCATGTTCGTATTGAACTTGCTCAACTTTATTTATGAACATTGGAATTTTATAGTGATCAATACCATTTTTACGAATAATCGTCTTAATTTTTGAGTTATGAGGAATGCTTGTGATACCTTTAATTTTGATTTCCCAAGTATTTTCATCTATTCTATCAAGTTTATGACTTCTGCTATCCCAATTGTTGAAATCACCTGTTAGGTAGACTTCGTCAGCAGCTGGAGCCCAATCTCTGTAAATCCAGCCAGTCCTTGTTTTATGGAAACCATAGTATTCGTGAAAATTGGCAATAGATGATAATTTACCTTTTTTCCCTACTAATTGAGTTCTTTTTGCGTTGTAGCTGTCTATTCTTAATTGAATGTCATTCTTAAAATTTTCTAAATAAGGATCGTGTTCAAACATTTTTAAATTATCAATATTTTTTGCCATAGTTCCTCCCGATTCATTTTCTGTATTTAACATAAGTATACACTATCATTACAAAATTATAAAGAAAAGAATTAAATATATTTACAAATTGAAAACGCGTGATTAATGAAATCAACAATGGAAAAAAATGTAAAATCATTATATAATTAATAGACAGTATATAACTTACTAATAGGGGGGAAGATGAGAGGCAAGTTTATAGCGTTTGAAGGATCAGATGGTTCTGGCAAGTCCACGGTACTGTCAAAGGTTAGAGAGTATTTAGAGGAAAATAATATATCATATATCATAACTAGAGAGCCGGGTGGCACTAAAATCGGAGAACAGATACGTGATATATTGATTAACAATGATAACACCGAAATGGATGACAAGACGGAAGCATTGCTCTTTGCAGCTGCAAGAGCGCAAAGTGTTGAAGAAAAACTAAAAAAGGAATTAGGACAAAAAGAATTAGTTATTTCTGATAGATATGTGCTTTCATCACTTGCTTATCAAGGATATGCGAGAGGTTTGGGAGTTGATGGAGTTAGATCAATTAACGACTTTGCAACAAGTAGTCTTAAACCAGATTATACTTTCTTTTTAGATGTAGATCCAATCACGGTTTTGGAAAGAAAAAAATCACAAGTTGAAGCGGATCGTTTAGAAGAAGAAGGAAATAATTTTCATGAAAAAGTTTATATTGGGTATAAAAAACTTATCGAAAATGAAAAAAATTTAATTGTTATTGACGCTTCAAAACCAATAGAAGAAGTTGTAGATCAGACAATTAAAAATATTAAAAAAATATTGGAGGAAAAATGAAACTTTTAGTCGTAATAGTACAAGATAATGATGTTAATTTATTGATGGATGATTTAGTTGAAAACAAATATTCAGTAACAAAATTAGCTACAACAGGTGGTTTTCTAAAAGAAGGAAACACTACACTTTTAATCGGGGTTGATGAGAAAAAAGTGCAAGATTGTATCTCTTTAATTGATAGAAATTGCAAAAAGAGAAGATCAACAACTTTTATTAATCCATCAACACAAGGAGTTGTTATGCAATCCATTCCTATAGAAGTTGAAGTTGGTGGCGCTACAGTATTTGTATTAGATGTAGATCAGTTCTTAAAATTATAATGCTAAATAATATATTACAAAGGCAAATTGAAAATAATAATATTTTCCATTCTTACATAATTGAAGGAAATAGGCAAGACGCCGAAGAACAGTACATTGAGTTTTCAAAAAAAGCTTTGACGGATAATGTAGATATAAATAATTTAATCCAAGTGATAAGTCCTGAAAACAACAATATTACAATCGACCAAATTAGAAAGATAACTAAGGCAATATATAAAAAGCCTGTTAAATATGATTATAATATTTTTGTAATTGAGGATGCACATTTCATGAGAGCGGAGGCGCAAAATGCTCTGCTTAAAACACTTGAAGAGATGCCAAATTATTCCATTGTTTTTATGACAACAAATAATAGATTTAAGTTATTGGATACCATCATTTCAAGGAGTCAGGTTATTTGTATCAATTCGGGAGATGGGATAGATTTTGAAGCTCAAAATACGAAAAATATTTTCAGTTTGATTAATAAAGTTTTAGAAGGAAACTATTATATTATTAATAAAGAGAGAAATTTGATTAAGGAATTATCTGAATATAAGCATGAGACACTATTTGTTTTAACAAAGATATTTTCAGATGCGCTATTAAAAAATAGTTCAGATAATATTAAATATCAAAGTATTTTGGAAAAGATTTCTAAATTTTCGACTACATCAATTGAAGAGATTATCATAAAGATAGAAAATATTAAGGAAATGTTAAAAGTTAATCTTAATTTTCAAATTGCTATGGAAGATTTAATTTTTACAATCATAGAGAAAATGAGTAAGAGTAATGGATATAAAACAAGATAAATTAATAAGGATAATTTTAATATTTTTACTATGCTTATTTATGCCGGTGGCGGATGTCTTTGCTGATGATACATATAAGGTCAATGAAGAGATAGAATTTGGCAGGACTTACGAGTTTGACGAGCCTGTAAATGGTAGTGTCATTGTGAGTGGTGCGGCAGACAAGGTAGAAAAAGTGGGCGATGTAAAAGAGTCCAAATTTGTACAGTCCGTGCCTGTAAAGGTGAAGTTTTTGCCAAAGAAATTGGGATTATATAAATTAGACATAGAGGTAAATGTATCTACTAAAGAAGGTACAGATTTAAGTCGTGTGGATACTGTTTATTTTCTTGTTACAGAAAATGGACAAAAAATGAATTCTGATGAGATTGAAGAGTATTTAAAAATAAAGCTTAAAACAAGCAATAAGGATTTGATTAATGAATATACTAAACGTCCATATATTGCTAAATTAGAAGTGACAAATGCGAAAATCGTTGAAAAATTAGATAAAAACAGGACTCAATATACCTTAAAAATTAATGATAATGCGCAAAAGATAGAGTTTAAGGCTCAAGCTGATAGTAAAGATACAAAGATTAATGGAACACTTTCATTAAACCCAAATTCACAGACAATGAATTTGCTTTCTGTTTCTAATAAGGATACGGAAGTGATTTATACATTTAAATGGGAAAAGCCAAAAGTTAAGGTTTTTAAATATAAGAATGGGGAAAGTGAAGAAAAATTAGTTTATGATCCTTATAATAGGCAAGAGTTTGAAAATTTACCAACTCAGAAAATTAAAATTCAAGGTGATGAATTTGAAGTTTATGAAGATGAATTTGGTAATTTGCTTATACCATTAAAACATCAAAATAAGGATGAATTACCAGAGTTGTACACTTTTTCAACTGAGGGAGAGATATTTACTAAGTTTGAAAATTTTGTAAATATCAACGGTCAGACATTCCGACAAGAAAAATTTAACGAGATATTTAATGAAGATTTGGTATTGTTTAATTTGGAAAGTGTTCAAATACAAGACTTAAATTATGCTAAAGGATATAGTATAAATAGAGTTGGTTTTGAGAAGCAATATTTGGTTAATTTGACTAGACCGGATGGATTTCAAGCGTGGTATCAATTTGATGATAGAGATGGCATTAGGCAATTGATTCTTTTAGATTTACCTGAGTTTATTACGGAAAATGAATTGGCAAAATATTTTGGGGTAGAGTTAGATACGGATTATAGTGCATTTCAGTATTCTAAATTTGATATTATACTTGTGATAATTGCAATTATCTCATTGATAATAATTATAGTGACAAATATTGTTATTAAAATAAAGAAAAGAAAGCATGGTAAATAGGATGATATATTTTGTACCAACACCAATAGGCAATTTAGAAGATATTAGCTTAAGATCGCTTAGAGTGCTTCAAGAGTCCGATATAATTGCTTGTGAAGATACGAGAACTACAAAAAAGCTATTAGATCATTATGATATAAAGGCACAATTAATTTCATATCATAAATTTAATGAATTTAGTAGAATAGAGGAAATTATTTCCTTAAGTAATGAGGAAAAGCAGATTTCTGTGGTATCAGATGCTGGTATGCCGGGGATATCAGATCCAGGAAATATTTTAATCAATGCTTTGATTGAAAATAATATAAAATATACCGTTTTACCTGGTGCAAGTGCATTTACTACAGCGCTTGTTTTGAGTGGCTTTGATAATACACAATTTACTTTTTTGGGGTTTATCCCATCTAAATCAGGAGAAAGAAATAGATTTATAGATTCAATAAAAAATCGAAATGAAACATTAATTTTTTATGAAACTCCTCATAGATTAGTAAAAACACTTGAGCAATTTGCTAAAGTCATTCCTAATCGTAGGATTGCAGTTGTCAGAGAAATTTCAAAAATTTATGAAGAGATTCTTATTTTTGAGGCATCTGATTATGAAAATGTGGATATTAAAGAAAAGGGTGAGTTTGTCATTTTAGTAGATAAGAATGAGGAAATTATTGAAATAACGGACGAATACATTCTTGAAAAATTAAAAGAAGAAATTCAAAATGGAAAAACTAAAAAGACAGCAGTAAAAGAAATTTCCAAAGAATTAGATATAAGTAAAAATAGAGTATATAATTTATCTATTGAAATATAATGATTTATTGACAATTTAATACTATAAAGTGTAAAAATATATTATATTTTTTATGGGGCTGTTGCAAAATAGCCTCTTTAAATTAAAATAATTTAGTAAATATAATGAAAAAGCCCTGAATTCTAAGCGTTCAGGGCTTTTTGTGATAAAATAGTTTTATGACATACAATACTTTATCTGTGTTTAATTCTAACCTAAATCATTGAGAAATTCATTTAAAAATGGAGTTTAATCTAGATAATGTTGTTGAAAATGATTTAAAGCTCTTGGTTTTGCAAAAATTTGTTGAGGAGATGGTCTTAAGTTTCATAGTAGATGCATACTCCGTTAAGGAGGGCATTAGTTGATCCAAATACTATGTTTAAGATTTTAATCTACTGTTACTCAGAAGAAGTTAGAATTTCTAGAGAAATAGAGAAAATATGTAAATATGACTTAAGAATTTTGTATCTTATTGAAGGGAAAAAATCACCGGATCATTCGACAATAAATAGATTTTGAAATAAATTAGCACTTTTCGTTGAGAAAATACTTTATTTAAATAATCAGTATTTGTTAGAAAATGACTTTCTAGATGCTTCAAGCATATACATTGAAGGTGCTAAAATTGAAGTCAATGCCAATAAATATACTTTTGTTTGAAAATAATCAGTCATAAAATTTAAGAATAACTTACTTGAAAAGATAGTTAAATATTTTGAACATTATTATTGATTTTTCGGATGAAAAGTCAATAATAATGGCATTAAAAGAGGAAAAACAAGAGCTTAGGGACATTATCAAATCTCAAAAAATTTAATTTGTTTTTGTTGAAGGGAAGAGAAAATCCAAAAAGATTATGAATTTGTAGAATATTCAATAAATAAAATAGAAGAATACAATAAAGAGACAGACAGTTACGAAAGTAAAGATGGTGATTTTTTTGTAAGAATAAAAGCTAAAAAAAGAGTAAAGAAAAGCGGCTATATTTCAACATCTAAAGTATACAAATGTTTTGATTGTGACAAAGATGGATTTAAGAAAAAATCTCTATATTTTACAGAAATATTTGAGAAATACAGGTTAAATTCTTTAGAAAACATAATTTTATAAGAAGGTATAAATGAGAGGATAAACAGGTCTATACAAGCTGAAGGTGCGTTTTCGAAATTAAAAGAAGCCTTGGTTTACAAAAGGTTTAATCATAAAGGATTAACAAATGTAGTAATCGAGATAAATATAATGGCAATAGCTATGAATCTAAACACCTTAACAAATAAAATATTTAATAAAGATTATGCTCCAACAAGATATCAAATATCGGAAAATAATAGCGTAAATTCAGAAAAAACATTAAAGAACATATCTTCATTTCTTGCACTCATTTTTCCATTGTAGTCTAAAAAATCAAAAATTTTTTATAATCTAAAATCTTAATCTAACTAAGTAATATCAATATCTACAGAAAAAAAGAAAAAGGACTATTACATAGTGATTTTTATGTCATTATACGACAGTCCCATATTTTTATTTTAATTTTTTTTATTTTATCACTTTAAATTTAGATTATTTGTTTTACATTTCATAAAGATTTCATAAATATCTCGTAATATAAAACTTGTAAATAGAGAATGTAAAAAATTAAAGCCTTTATTTAATTATATTTGGTTTAATGAAGTAAAAAAGGGGGAGAGAAAATATGATAAATAATGCTATAGCATATATAACAAGAAAAAAAAATAGAACCTTTATTGTGTTTATTATATTAACTATGGTTCTTTCATGTCTATACTCATGTTTAAGTGTAATAAAATCAAGTGATGGTTTAGAAAAATCTCTATATAAGTCTTCAAATTCATCATTATCTATAACAAAAAAAGATAATAGTTATTTTAATATAAAAGAATTTAAGGATATAAAAAAATTTAAAGAAATTGAAGAGATTATTTATTATTATACTGGATTAGCAAGGCCTAAAAAAACTAAAGTTGTAGAAGGTAAGCAAAGGATTGAAATGGACAATTTGTCAAATAATCTGAAAAACATTGTTTCAATAGAGTCTACAAGTAATACAAATAAAAATACTCTTTTTACTAGTGGTGTTTTTATACTTAAGGAAGGAAAACATATAAATAAAAATGATAGAAATAAGATTCTTATCCATGAAGAATATGCGAAAAAAAATGGCTTAAAATTAAAAGATAAGATTCATTTAGAATTATTTCAAACTGATAATTCAAGTAGTGGAAAACAATCTGAATTTGAGATTGTTGGGATTTTCTCAGGCAAAAAGCAAGAAACATATACAGGGTTATCATCTGATTTTTCAGAAAATATGATGTTTACAGATTATGAATCGACTCAAAAAGCTCTAGGCAAAGAAAATGATAATATTTCTAATAAGATTGTTATTTATTCAAATAGTCCTGAATCAGCGAAAGAAACTTTAACAAAATTAAAAGAATTGAATTTTGATTGGTCTAAATACGATCTTGAAAAAGATAGTAAAGCTTTCGATGAAACTTTAGAGTCCTTAGGAGGTATTAAAAAAATTATCAAAATGATGACGTATTTAATAATGCTAGGAGGAATTATTGTATTGTCATTGATATTGATTTTATGGTTAAGAGAGAGAATATATGAAATAGGAATATTATTATCCATAGGGATAAAAAAAATTAACATCATACTTCAATTTATTATTGAATTAATATTTATTTCTATACCGAGCATATTATTTTCTGTTTTCATTGGTAACTTTTTAGTTAAACAAATAATGAGTGGGTTTTTAAGCTCGAACAATATAGAAGCATTTACAAATAATTTGTTCAACAATGAAAAAGTTTCAGAAAATATAATAATATTTGCTCAAAGTTATGGAATATTAATTAGTATTATTATAATATCAGTTATTATTGCATCTGCAATGATTTTAGTAAAGAAACCAAAAGAAATATTATCAAAGATTAGTTAGGAGAGTAAAATGGAAATGTTAGAAATGAAAAATGTAACTTATAGTTATTCAAGTTCTAAGGAAAAAATATTATCAAATATAAATCAAAAATTTGAATTAGGAAAATTTTATGCGATTATTGGTAAATCTGGAACAGGTAAGTCGACTTTATTATCACTATTAGCTGGATTGGATAAACCTAATAGTGGCCAAATATTATTTAATAAAGAAGACATACAAAAGAAAGGATATAGTAATCATAGAAAAAATAATATATCTTTAGTATTTCAAAATTATAATTTAATTGACTACTTATCACCACTTGAAAATATTAGATTAGTAAATAAAAATGCTCCAGAAACAATTTTATTTGAACTAGGTTTGGATAACAGTCAAACAAAAAGAAATGTAATGAAATTATCAGGAGGACAACAACAAAGAGTAGCTATAGCTAGGGCGTTAGTTTCAGAAGCTCCAATAATTTTAGCTGATGAGCCAACGGGTAATTTAGATAGTAGTACAGCGGGTGAAATAATAGATATATTAAATAAATTGGCTAAAGAAAGAAATAAATGTGTAATTGTTGTAACACATAGTAAAGAAGTTGCTGAAGCTGCGGATATCATTTTAGAATTAAGTGGTAAAAAATTAAAGATGATAAATAATAAACTTAATTAGGAGGTTAATTATGTTAAGAAATGCTTTTGCTTATGTAACAAGAAAAGGATTAAAATCAGCTATAATATTATTAGTAATATTAGCTATGTCATCGTTGAGTTTAATCAGTTTGTCTATAAAAGATGCTACAAATAAGGCTTCTGAAGAAACTTTTGGTAATATAACAAATAGTTTCTCTATGGAAATAAATAGACAAGTGAACCCAGGGACTCCAAGAGGAGGAGGTAATGTAAAAGGGCAAGATATAAAAAAAATTGCTGAAAGCAAGGAGATAGATAATTATGTTAAAAGAATAAATAGTGTGGCAGACTTAGTTAATCATGACATTATAGAGACCCAAGAAACTCTTGCAAATCAATCTCCAGAAAGAGCACAGAACTTTAAGAGAACAGTTATGTTGACTGGAGTTAATGATTCATCAAAAGAAACTAAATTTGTTTCAGGAGCTTATAAGTTAGTTGAGGGTAAACATTTAGAAAATGAAGACAAAAATAAGGTGTTGTTACATAAGGATTTAGCGGATAAAAATAAATTAAAAGTTGGTGATAAGCTAAAACTTAAATCTAATTTATTTGATGCGGATAATGAAAAAAGAGCAGATGAAACAGTAGAAGTCGAAATAAAAGGACTTTTTGATGGCCATAATAATGGTGGCGTAAGTGCAGCTCAAGAACTTTATGAAAACACATTAATTACTGATATACATACTGCTGCTAAAGTATATGGAAACTCAGAAGATACTGCAGTATATCAAGATGCAACATTTTTTGTTAAAGGAAATAAAAAATTAGATAATGTTATAAATGATCTTCAAAAACTTGATATTGATTGGAGAGAGTATAATTTAATAAAAAGCTCATCAAATTATCCTGCTTTACAACAATCTATTTCAGGGATATATTCTATAGCTAATAAATTATTTGCTGGATCATTGATATTCGCTGGAGTTGTTGTTTCTTTATTACTATTTTTATGGATGAATGCAAGGAAAAAAGAAATTGCAGTATTGCTTTCAATAGGTATGTCCAAAATTAACATTTTTGGTCAGTTTGTAATAGAATTAATACTGATATCAATTCCTGCTTATATTGGATCTTACTTTTTAGCAACATATACTGGAAAAATACTAGGAAACAATATTCTTAGCAAGGTTACTGGTGAAATAGCAAAACAAATTGCAAAACAATCATCTTCTAGTCAACTTGGAGGAGGAGCAGAGGTTGATGGATTTAATAAGACTTTAACAAGTTTAGACGTTAATATAGAACCAAAATCGCTTATATATGTGATTTTATTTATGACATTGATATTAATAATTTCGTTAATAATATCATCATCAAAGAATTTAAGAAAAAATCCTAAAGAATTATTAATAGATACAAAATAGACATTATAATTTTGTTGTATTTTATAGATTTGATAACAAGAGGTTTTATGAAAAAAATAATAATTGGATTATTATCATTAGTTTTAATATTCAATTTAATAGGTTGTATGAATAAAACAGATAATAAAAAAATGGATAAAAAAAAGAATAAAAATCAAACTGAACAAATTAAAGATAAGGATAAAGACCATAATAACCTAGAAAAAAAATATAAAAAAATGTCTGATATGTTAAAAGATATAATAAAAGGTGTAAACGTACCATCTTCCGAAACTTTTGATTTAGATAAAGATAATTTTGAAGATTATAGCTTTATAGCATGGCAAGATTCGCTAAAAGCTGCTGTATCAGAAGGGCAAATATCTACTTCTGCGCATTCTATTGTGTTATTAAAATCGAAAAAAAATGAAACTGAAAAAATATCTAAAGAAATATCTAAAAAAGCTGACTTAAAGAAATGGGTATGCGTAGAGGCGGAAGTAGGAAAAGTACTTTATACAAATGAGTATGTCATATTGATAATGACAAATAAAGAGTCTTTTGAAGGATTAAAAAATAACTTTGAAAAGATAATGGGAAATCAAAAAATAAATACAATAAATATTAAATAATCTAGGAAGTGAGTTTATAATTCTTATGAGTTTAAAAAAATCAAGGCTGTCAATCATGGGGTTGGCAGCTATATTAATTCTATTATATCATATTTATCCTGTGTCAAATACTAGTATGTTTTATAATATAGAAAAATATATTATAAAAAACTCTCAGTTAGGAGTAGATATGTTTTTTTTCTGTTCGGCTTATATGTATAAATTTTCTGATAAAACTAATTATAAAAAATTTATAATTAAAAAAGTTATAAAGATATATCCTATTTTTGTTATATCAACTTTTATATATTTTCTTATGGGAAGTATAGGTATAAAACAAACATTAATGACGATAATAGGAATAGATTTTTTTCTAAAATGGGGAGGATCATTTCTATGGTTTATACCAGCAATATTAATTTTGTATAGTTTATTACTTATTTACGAAAAATTATCTACTAAATATGATAAAAGAAAAGTCTTGTTTGTAATTATATTTATATTTTTATTGTTTATAATTTTATCATATAAGTATAGTGTCAATAAATCAATTAATATATTTTTGTTTAGATTTCCTATTATTATTTTAGGTTTTTTATTATCAAATTATGAAGGTAGGTTTATATATAGAAAAAAAGGGATTTATAGTATATTATTATTGATAATAGGAAGTATAGTTAATTATATATATTTTTTTAAGATAAAATATAATTATATTTTTGTGGAGTCTTTTTATATATTATCATTACCTTTAGTCCTTGGCTGTATTTTATTTTTAGACTTTATACAAGGTTCAATTAATTTAAAAAAACTACGAGTATTCGGAAAAATAAGTTTAGAATTATATTGTGTTCAAATGATTATAGGTTTTATGTTATTTGAAAAACTAATTAATTTTACTCAAAATAGAATTATTTCCTTTTTGTGTGATTTTATAATTATATTTATTATATCTTGGTTGTATGAAAAAATTATAAGATTAATTTCAATAAAATTAAGTACAATTTTAGCTATCTATTATAAATAAGTTTCCATTTAAGGGGGTGGCATGAAGATATTTATTGTTGAAGATGATAAAAATATAAGAGAGGGTATAAGCGAGTATTTAAAAGAATTTGGCTATGATATTATAGACGCAAAAGATGGAAGAGAGGCGTTAGAGAAATTTAATAGTGATATTAATCTTGTTATTTTAGATATTCAAATCCCATATATGAACGGATTAGAAGTATTAAAAGTAATAAGAAAGAAGAGTAATTTGCCTGTTTTGATTTTGACAGCTTTTAATGATGAATCATATAAAATTGAAGCTTTTACTAATTTTGCAGATGGATACATAGAGAAACCATTTTCATTAGAGGTATTAAAAGCTAGAGTTGAATCTTTGATTAAAAAGAATTACCAAGTTTGTGATATTTTTGAGTATAACAATATTGAAGTTAATTTTAAAAGTTATACTGCAAAGGTTGATGGAAAGAAAGTGAATGTAAATGCAAAAGAATTAGAAATATTAAAATGTTTGTTAGATAATGAAGGTCAAGTTTTAACAAGGATGCAAATTATTGATGATGTTTGGAAAGAAAGTGAAGAAATTCCATTTGATCGTGTAATAGATGTATATATTAAAGAACTAAGAAAAAAATTAAATTTAGATTGTATAATTACTGTTAGAAATGTAGGCTATATGTTGGAGAGAAAATGAAAAATTTAAAGATATTTCCTAAGATGTTTATTCAGATTTTTTTTGTACTTATGCTAGTGATAGTATTAATTCATTCATTGGTTTTTTTCGTGTTTCCAAAAGTATATTTAGAAGATAGAAAGCAAGAAATATCTAAAAAAGCTAGCCAAATATCTAGTAATATGAATGGAAAAGAAATAAAATATATTGAAGAATATTTAGAATTATATTCTAAAAGTAGTGAAATAAAGGCTTTTATAAAAGGAAAAAACAATAATAATGAACTAAGATTAGGAAAGGAGTTAAATGTTGATATAGAAAGTGAAAACAATTCTTTAATTATTGAGGATAGGATTGTCAAAATAAAGTCTGGAGAGAATATACTTTTACAATTTGTTTCTACTGCTGATATGCAAAAAGATGCAAAGGAATTAACTTTTAAGTTTTTTCCTTTTTCACTGATGATATCATTTTTATTTTCTATAATTGTTTCATTAGTATATGCGAAATTTATTAAAAATAATATACAAGACATAAAAAATATAACAGATAAAATGATGCTATTAGATAAAGATGTACAATTAAAAGTGAATTCAAAAAATGAAATTGATGAATTAAAAGCTCAGATTAATGATCTATATTTTACTTTATTAAAATCTATTTCGGACTTAGATTCAAAAAATAAGAAAATATTAAAATTAGAAAAGAGAAAATATGATTTTTTTAAGGGTGCTTCTCATGAATTGAAAACTCCACTATCAAGTTTGAAAATTATATTAGAAAATATGAAATATAATATTGGTAAATATAAGAATAGGGATATATATATATCAGATTGTATTGATATTGTTGATGAACTTTCACAACGTGTTTCTCAAATATTATCGGTGTCTTCCATAGAGACATTTAAAAATGATGAAGAGATTTTAAATATAAACAGCGTATTAGAAGGTATAATTAAAAAATATCAATTATTAGCATCTAAAAAAAATATAAAAATTAATAATTATATATTAAATGAAAATATGTATATTGGTAAAAGTTCTTTAAAAATTATTATATCAAATTTGATTAGTAATGCCGTCAAATATACTGATGATAATGGAGTTATTGATATTGAAATTCAGAACGGGTGGCTTTGTTTTAAAAATACATTTAATGATAAGAGAAAATTGGATTTAGATAGAATATTTCAAGTAGATTTTAATTTGAATAAAGAAGATAGTAATGGTTTAGGACTATATATTGTCAAAAATATATTAAATAATTACAATATAGGATACAAAGTAAAACATGACGAAGATAAATTTGTATTTATGATTGAGATATTAGACATTGAAGGTTAAAAAATAGGAGAAAATAATGTATATATTAGAATTAAATCAAGATGGTGTAGGAACTGAAATAGGATTATTTAATAGTATCAAACAAGGTGTAAAATTTATTTCTCAACTGGAAGGATATAGAGTAGAAAAAAAGAATGGTATTATATATGAATATATTATTCCAAAACAAATACCTAATTATATAGAATTAAAGTATAATAATCATATTATTCCATTTACAAGATATATGTTCCATACAGATTCAAATATATACTTATTATGGAAAGAGATTCCAGATTTAACAAAAAAAGGAAAAGGCATAGTAAAAGGAGCCACTTTAGTTGATGCGTATTCTATTGCGAATTTAGAAGTTAAGGATTATATAAATAAACGAGAAAAAAACTTTATTATAGTAAAGCAATATTTAGAAGAAAAAAATTATGAAGTTTGCAGAGCTTACTTTGGTTCAGAAGATGGTGAAGCTATTTTATACAAAAAAACAAATACAGATGATTGGCATTTTTTATGTCATTTAGATCCTCATTTTGCTAATTCAAATGATGTGAAATCTTTTATTGAACAACTTTGCTGATATAATATAATATATTTTGATTATTATGATATAATTTTTTTATAAATTGTAAGAGGAGATTAGTATGAAATATTTTGGAACAGATGGTTTCCGTGGAGAAGCTAATATTGGCTTAACAGTAGAACATGCATTTAAGATTGGAAAATTTTTAGGAGCATATTACAAGAAAAACAATAAAGAAGCTAAAGTTGTTATTGGGAAAGATACAAGAAGATCAAGCTATATGCTTGAAAGTGCTTTAGCAGCAGGTTTAACTTCAACCGGTACAGATGCTTATTTGATGCATGTAACTACAACACCAAGTGTTTCTTATATAGCAAGAACAGAAGGATTTGATGGCGGTATTATGATATCAGCTAGTCACAATCCATTTTACGATAATGGTATAAAATTAATAGATAGTGATGGATATAAAGTAGAAAATGATTTAATTGAAAAACTTGAAGCATATATTGATGGTGAAACTGAAGAGGTTGAATTGGCTACTGGTGAAAATATTGGTAGGACAGTTGACTATATCGTTGGAAGAAATAGATATATAGCTTATCTTTCAACAGTTGTTACAAAATCATTCAAGGGTATAAAAGTATTAGTAGATGCATCCAATGGTGCGGCTTATCAAATTTCAAAAAATGTACTTGATATTTTAGGTGCAGATGTTGAAATGATGGCAAATAATCCTGATGGTTACAATATCAATAAAAATGTTGGTTCAACTCATATGAATGCGCTAATTGAACAAGTAAAAAATGGTGACTATAATTTAGGTATTGCCTATGATGGGGATGCTGATCGTTGCCTAGCTGTTGATGAAAATGGGGAATTAATTACTGGTGATCACATCATGTATATCATTGGTAAATATTTAAAACAAATCGGTGAATTAAGTAAAGATACTGTAGTTACAACGGTAATGTCCAATTTAGGATTATATAAAGCCTTAGAAGCTTTAGATATCAACACTGTGAAAACAGCAGTAGGTGATAAATATGTTTCAGAAGAAATCAAAAACGAAGGCTATAGTATAGGTGGAGAACAATCTGGACATATCATTTTATCTAAATATGCAACTACAGGTGATGGTATTTTAACATCATTAAAATTGATTGAAATAATGGTTAAACAAAAGGCTCCACTTTCACTTCTATCAAAGGAATTGACAATATACCCACAATTATTAGAGAATGTAGTTGTGAAGGATAAAACTGTTGTACTTCAAGATGAAGATGTGAAAAAAGCAGTAAAACAAGTAGAAGAAGAATTACACGGTCAAGGTAGAGCTTTGGTTAGACCTTCAGGTACAGAACCATTAATACGAGTAATGGTGGAAGCAGTTGACGATGAAACATGTAAGAAATATGTTGATATGGTAGTTCAAGTAATAAAAGATAAAGGGTATGTTGCTTAACAAAATATACTCTATACATTAAAGGGGAATATATGAATCGTATTATAGTTAGTGACTCATGCGCAGAAATTACGCAGGAAATGCAAAACAAAAGTAAAATTGAAATAGCACCATTTTTCATTGATGTTTTAGATGTAAGTATGGTTGCTGATGAAAGTGTGGACATTGATAATTTAGTAGAACTGATGGCGAAGTCAAAAGAAGCAGTGAGAACAGCAGCACCAACACCTGATTCATTTTATAGTCCAGCCAAGGGATATGATGAAGTGTTTTATGTAACAATTTCATCAAAACTTTCTACTACCTACAACAATGCACATATTGCTAAAACAATGTTAGAAGATGAAAACCCAAATGTTAAAGTACATGTATTTGATTCAAAATCAGCTGCATGTGGTGAAACTAAGGTTATCACTTGGATACAAGAAGAAATGGAACAAAATAAGAGTTTTGAAGAAATTGTAGAAAATGTTGAAAATAAGATAAAAAACTTAAACACAATTTTTGTTCTTGAAAATCTTGATAATTTAATTAAGAATGGTAGAATGTCAAAATTAAGCGGATTTATCGCTTCAGCATTATCCATCTATCCTGTATGTATTGGAAATGATGGAAAAATAGAAGTTAAAGAAAAACCAAGAGGCATTAAATCAGCCTTAAATAGAATGGGTAATTTAATTGGCGAAATGACAGATACATTTTCTGATAAGAATATTTTCATTACTTATATCAGAAATAAAGAAAGAGCAAATAAAATAAAAAACTTAATTGAAGAAAAATATGATTTCAAAGAAATCAATGTTTTATCGGGAACAGCACTATCTTCAACTTATGCCAATGACGGCGGTATAATCATAGCGTTTTAATATGAAAAAAATAACTAAGGGGAATATAGTATTTATCATATTAGCCTTTGTTTTTCTTTCCATATATTTTATTCCGAAAAAGGAAGTGGCTGAGCGTGAAGATGAAAATTATGTTGTGAATCCTAGGCTACTGACTAATTTGGATAGTTTAAAAATTGCTGTCCCTAAAACTAATAATAATTTAAGTATGCTAGAAAAGAGCGAAACGGACGTTTCGCTTTTGTCTAGATTGGTTAATCCTTCGTTGTTTTATAAAGATAAAAGTAACAATGTAAAAAAGGAAATTGCTAAGGATTATTGGTACGAAAATGAAGGAAAGACAATAGCTATTACGCTTAGAGATGATTTTGAATTTGGTAATGGAAAAAAGTTAACTACAAAAAATATATTAAACACATATAAAGTACTTGCTGATCCTTCATTTAATGGGAATGAATTTACATTGCTTGAAAACCTTGAAGGATATTATCCTTATAAAGTTAAACTGACAAAGGTTTTTGAAGGTGTAGAAGTTTTAGGTGACTATTATATAAAGTTCCACTTTAAGACGGCAAATCTTTCAAATATCAATGCTTTATTGTATCCTATTTTAAATATAGATGATGACGACTATAAATATAATGAGGTTTATAAGATAGATAGAAACAAGATTTTAGATGGTGCTGGTACATACAGCGTATCTCATTATAATGAAAAAAGTGTTAAATTAGAATTGAAAAACATTCCAAAAAATAGAGATATAAGAGTAAAAAATATTGAGATTTTTAGTCTAAATTATATTGAAGCGATTGAAAAGTTTAAAAAAGGGGAATTAGATATATTGCACAAATATGCTAGGACCGAAAATCTGGATAGTTATATGGATGAAAGATTGTTTCAATTTGCAAAAACGATAGACAATCAGTCATATAATTATCATTATATTGGATTTCATAAAAATAGTAAGATATTTAACGATGAGAGAAATAGACTAGGTCTTAGAAATTCGATTGATATAAAGAAAATGGTTGAATCGAATATTGGTAAGGATATTTACACTTTTCCCAATATACCCGTTTATGAAAATTCTTGGTTTAATAAGCAAGGTGTAGAATTTAATAATACTGAAAAATTAGAAGAGATATTATCAAAGAAGTATAAAAAGCAGGGGAAATACTTTATTGATGATAAAAATAAAGATTTAGATATAAGATTGGTGTATTCCAAAGATGACATTTTTTTCAAAAGAATTTTGGATGATTTTATTAAATCAATTGAAGATAATGGGGTTAAAGTTAAAGCCCAATCATTATCTACAAAGGATATGTACAAGGCGATAAGTGGAAAGCTTGATTATGATATCTATGTATCTCAAAGAAAGATGTCTGAAGTGCCAGAGTACAAATATGAAGAAAATTATAAGGAAGTGGAAGGATACACAATTACGAGCATTATGGAAGATGGTTTTTTATATCTTCTAGAAAAGATAAAGACAAATACGGATGATCCTTTTATCGTTCAGATATCAGATAGATGGAAACAATCATTTGAAAAAACTGTACCATATGTTGTGCTATCGACCCAAAATGTGACTTCCATAATAAATAATAGGATTGAGGGTATATATTTAAATGAGTTTGTTGGATTGGACAATATAGAAAATTTGAAAAATATAAAATTTGAGGAATGATTTCCGGAATTATCAGGAGAGTGTTCAAAAACAACAATTATATGTTATAATATACAAGCTAAAATAAAGAAACAAAATAGGAGATGAATATGAGCAAATTAGTATCACATGAAAAAAACGTAGCAAAATTTACAGAAGTAGTAAAATCTGAAGATTTTAATGCAAAAGTAAAAGAAGCTTACAATAAAAATAAATCAAAATTTAATATCCCAGGATTTAGAAAAGGGAAAGCTCCAAGAGCAATCATTGAAGCAAATTACGGTAAAGAAATTTTCTGGAATGATGCTTTAGATTTAATCATACCTGAAGTATATGAAAAAGCTTTAGAAGAATTAAACTTAAGACCAGTAGCACAACCATCTGTTGATATTGATGGTGACATTAAAGATGGTGAAGATATCACACTTAAATTTGAAGTTGAAACATTCCCAGAAGTTGAATTAGCAGATTACACAAATATTGAAATTGAAAAACAAGAAACAGAAATAGATGAAGAAAGTGTTAATGCAAGAATTCAACAAGAATTAGAAAAAAATAAAGTAATTAAACCAGTTGAACGTCCTGTAGAAATCGGTGATCTTGTAACAATCGATTTTGAAGGATTTAAAGATGGGGAATCATTTGAAGGTGGAAAAGCTGAAGACTTCGACTTAAAGATTGGTTCAAAAACATTTATACCAGGATTTGAAGAAGGATTAATCGGTAAAGAAAAAGGTCAAGAATTTGACTTAGATGTTACATTCCCAGAAGATTATCAAGAAGAAAGTCTAAAAGGACAACCAGTTGTATTTAAGGTAAAAATTAAAGAAGTTAATGAAGAAATTTATCCAGATTTAGATGATGAATTTATAATGGATATTTCTGAATTTGACACAGTTGATGAATACAAAGACTCAGTTAGAAAAGAATTAAAAGAAACATTAGATAAAAATAATGAAATTGATTTAGAAAATCAAGTAATCGAAGAAGTTATTAGACGTACAGAATTAGACGTGCCAAATCAAATGATTGAAGATCAATTACATGATGAATTACACGAATATGAACATCAAATCAGCCATATGGGTCTAGATATGAAGACATATTTAGAATTAACAGGTATGACTGTTGAAGATATTAAAGATCAATTAAGAGAAAGAGCAGAAAACAAAGTAAGAATTGATATTATTTTAGATAATATTATCAAGAATAAGACTTATGAAGTTTCTGATGAAGAAATTGAAGCTGAATATTCTGATGTTGCAAAACAATATCAAAAAGAAGGGGATGAAGAGTTTATGAAGATGTTAAAAGCTCAAGTAAGCCCTGAAGATATTAAAACAATTTTACAAAGAAGAAAAGCAGTTGAAGAATTTAAATCAAATGTAGTATTTGTTGAAAAACAAGATACAGAAGAAACTGAAGAAAAAGAAGAAAATACAGAAGAATAATATATACAGACGAGTGTATTAGAAGGAGGCAATTATGCCATTAGTGCCAACAGTTATTGAAACAACAAATAGAGGCGAAAGAGCTTATGATATCTATTCTAGATTATTAAAAGAAAGAATTATTTTCGTTTCAGGTGAAATTAATGATCAAATGGCAGATATCATTGTCGCTCAATTATTATTTTTAGAATTTGAAGATCCAGATAAGGATATTCAATTATATATCAATTCACCAGGGGGATCCGTTACTGCAGGACTTGCAATATTTGATACAATGAATTACATCAAACCAGATGTATCAACAATTTGTATCGGACAAGCTGCTTCAATGGGTGCTGTGTTACTTACAAGTGGAGCAAAAGGAAAGAGATATTCTTTACCAAATGCTAATATCTTGATACATCAACCACTTGGTGGAGCTCAAGGTCAAGCGACAGAAATTAGCATTGTTGCAGAACAAATTCTAAAAATTAGAGAAAGATTAAACAAGATTCTTTCAGATAGTACAGGTCAAGATATGGAACAAATCAAGCTTGACACTGAAAGAGATAAATATATGACAGCGCAAGAAGCGTTAGATTATGGACTAATTGACAAAGTTATAGATAGTCACAAGGAGATTTAATGTCTGAATTTAAGGAAAATGAAGCTTTTTGTTCATTTTGTGGGAAATCATCAGATGATGTTAGATTAATATCTGGTCCAAATAATGTATATATCTGTAATGAATGCGTTAATTTGTGTAAAGAAATTTTGGATGAGGAAGAAAAGATTATGGAAGATCTAGAGTTTTCTGATCTTCCTATTCCTAGTGAAATAAAAGCATATCTTGACGAATATGTAATCAAGCAAGATAAGGCGAAAAAGACACTGGCTGTATCCGTATATAATCATTACAAAAGAATAAAGCATGCTAAAGAAACAGATATAGAAATTCAAAAATCAAATATTTGCATGGTAGGACCTACTGGCTCAGGTAAGACATTGTTAGCACAAACACTTGCGAAAATTTTAGATGTACCATTTGCAATTGCCGATGCTACAAGTTTAACAGAAGCGGGTTATGTTGGTGAGGACGTAGAAAATGTAATACTGAAGCTAGTTCAGGCAGCAAATTACGATATTGAAAGGGCTCAAAAAGGCATTATCTATATTGATGAGATTGATAAAATAACAAGAAAAGCAGAAAATGTATCAATTACAAGAGATGTCAGTGGTGAGGGTGTACAACAAGCATTACTAAAATTAATTGAAGGCTCTGTTGCAAATGTGCCACCAAAAGGTGGAAGAAAGCATCCAAATCAAGAATATATTCAAGTGGATACAAGCAATATACTATTTATTGTTGGTGGAGCTTTTGAAGGTATTGAGCAAATTATCGAAAGTAGAACTGATAAAAAGACTATTGGTTTTGGTTCAAATTTAGGTAATTCAAAAGATGAAAAGGATAAAGTTTTAAAAAATATCCTTCCACAAGATTTGATGAAATATGGATTAATCCCAGAATTTATCGGTCGTATACCTATTATTGTTACGCTTGAAGAATTAAACGAGGAAGCATTGGTTAGGATATTGACTGAACCAAAAAATGCTTTGATAAAACAATACGAAGAATTATTTAAATTAGATGGAGTTGAACTAATATTTGAAGAAGGTTCAATTTCAGAAATAGCAAAATTAGCTATAAAAAGAAATACAGGTGCAAGAGGACTAAGGGCGATACTAGAAGACAAATTATTAGATATAATGTTTGAAATCCCAAATAGAAAGGATATTTCAAAATGTCTAGTAAGTGTTGAAACTATAAGGGATGATAAGTCTCCTATATTAGTATAGGGCTTAGCCCTTTTCTTTTAATAAAATAAAATTCGCTAGATTCATTACAACATTTTATGACACTGATGAATACTAGTTTTTATAGGATGCAGTATGGACGGATTAACAAAAGAAGAAGTCGAAGAAAGAGTAAAAAAGGGTCAAATCAATACAGAGGTTGACTCTAAGACCAAATCCACTAAAGATATCATTTTATCTAATACGATAAATTATTTTAATATCCTAAATATAATTTTAGCGATTTTAATCCTATTTAGTGGCCAGATTAAAAATATCCTTTTTTTACTCGTGGTAGTGTGCAATTCATCTATTGCCATATTTCAAGAAATTAGATCAAAGAGAATGATAGAGTGTTTAACTCTTCTAAGTAAAAATAAGATAACAGTTTTAAGAGATGGAAAAAAAGAAGATATAAATACTAATGAAATTGTGCTAGATGATGTCCTATTTGTGGAAACTGGGGAACAATTGCCGGTGGACTGCATAATACTTGATGGACATTTAGAAATGGATGAGAGCAATCTAACAGGTGAAAGTGAGACTGTAGATAAAAACAAAGATGATGAAGTTTATTCTGGATCCATTGTTGTGAGTGGTACGGCGAAACTTTTAGTTAAAAAGGTGGGAATGGATTCCTATACAAATAAGATAAGCTCAAGTGCTAAGGTTGATAGAAAGTATCCGAGCAAATTGAGAGATACAATGTACGGGATATTAAAGATTGTAACTATTGCAATTATTCCCGTTGGTGTTTTAATTTTTCTAAAAAATAAATTCATTTTCAAGTTGCCGTTTGAGGATTTAATCCTAAAATCTACAGCGCCTTTAGTTGGTATGATACCGGAAGGACTTATTCTTTTAACATCAGTTGCTTTAGCGGTTTCCGTATATAATTTAGGTAAAAAGAAAATCTTGATTCAACAGCTTTATTGTACTGAAAGTTTAGCAAGAGTCGATGTGCTTTGTGTAGATAAAACGGGTACGATAACAGAAGGAAGAATGGAAGTTGTTGAAACCATTGGAGATATAGAAGATATCATGCCTTCATATTTATCAGCATTTGACTATGAAAATGCTAGTGATAAGGCAATGATAGAAAAATTCTCTAAAAAGCAAAAATACAAAGTTCTTTCTAAGATAGATTTCTCAAGTGCAAGAAAATATTCCGCAGTGACTTTTGAAGAGATAGGGACTTATGCACTGGGTGCATTTGAATTTATAGTAAAAAATCCCGATAAAAAAGATGCGGATTTAGTTGAAAAATACATTAAAGATGGATTTAGAGTTTTAGTTTTAGCAAAATTTAAAAATAAGATAGAAAAAGAGATACCGGAAGATTGCAAGATACAAGGATTTATCATATTATCAGATGTTGTTAGAGAAAATACTTCTGAACTTTTTGAATTTTTTAGAAATGAAGGGGTTGAAGTAAAGATAATAAGTGGTGATAATCCTTTTGCAGTAGGTGCAATTGCTAAAAAAGCTGGACTTAAGGAAGTTTCAGCAATAGATGTATCTAAATTAAACGATGAAGAGTTAAAAGATGCAGTTATAAACAATAATATTTTTGGTAGGGTATCACCAGAACAAAAGAAATTTATGGTGAACTGTCTACAAGAAAATGGGAAAACTGTTGCCATGACGGGAGATGGGGTAAATGACGTACTTGCATTAAAGCAAGCAAATGTAAGTATTGCAATGGCTAAAGGTAGTGATGCAGCAAAGCAAATATCAAACATTGTTTTACTAGAAAATAATTTTAAAAATCTTTATGATATTTTAATGGAAGGAAGAAGGGTAATCAATAATATACAAAAAGTTTCAACCTTATTTCTAACAAAAACATTCCTTTCAGTTATTTTTGCTTTAATATCCATACTAACTTCAATCACATTCCCATTTATACCAATTCAATTAACATTGATATCAAATTTAACAATTGGTATACCAGGATTTTTCTTAACTTTAGAAAAATCGAAAAAGAAAATTGAAGCTCATTTTATGAAAGATGTGCTTTTAAGGTCTATCACTTCCGCTGTTGTACTAGCTGCTACAGTTTTAGTAGTTGGCCTTATATTACACGCTTTTTATGGAGATGGAAGTGAATCAAGACATCTTATGTCAACTATGGCAACATATTTAGCGTTTATCAATGGTATTAATTTAATAGTTATAATTTCAAAACCATTGGATAGATACAAACTTATATTAGTATCCAGCTTAGTAGTGATAATGCTAGCGGTTGTGTTATTTGTACCGGGATTTTTCCAATTAGTAAGCTTAAATCTTACCCAAATAACCATTTTATCAATAGCTGCTACATGCATGGTACTATCACTGATATTTATATCAAAAGTAATTATGAAAAAATTAAGATAAGGAGAAGTAATGGAAAGTCTATATAAAAAATCTACGGTAACCATTCCTATGATACCTTTAAGAGGGCTTTGGATTTTCCCTGAAATGTCAATAAGTTTTGATGCGGGTAGAGAATTTTCGAAAAAAGCTGTTGAAATAGCTAAAATGAAAGACTCTCTAGTATTTTTATCTACCCAAAAAAATTCTGTTACTGAAGAAGCGGAAATAGATAACTTTAATGATTTTGGCGTTGTCGCAAGGATTAGACAGAGTGTGAAACTTCCAGATGGAAATTATAGAGTTTTAGTTGACGGTATCAATAGGGCGAAAATTCAACAATACACGCAAATACAAGAATATTTTGAAGTAGAAGTTGAAGAAATGGAATACCTTGCTGAGCAAAATGATGCAAAGCTTGAAGCGATTAAAAGAAATTCAATGGATTTATTGAAACCATATGTTCAATTTAAAAATGACATTCCAGAGGAAGCAATATTTGTATTACAAGATATTGACAATATGTCAAAATTTGCGGACATTTTAGTCACATATATAAATCCATCACCAAAAGTTGTGCAAACTCTTCTTGAAGAACTTGATGTTTACACAAGATTAGAACAATTAAATAATATTTTAAAAGATGAAATAGAAATCAATCGATATAGAGATGAGATAAATACTAAAGTTAAAGATCAAATCAATAAAGGGCAAAAGGAATACTTCCTAAGGGAACAACTTCAAATCATTAAATCAGAGTTAGAAGAAGGCGGAAGTCCTGAAAGTTTAGCGGAAGAATACAAAGAAAAAATCGAAGCGTTAGACATTCCAGAAGACAGCAAAGAGCATCTATTAAAGGAAGTGTCACGTCTTGACTACATGGCATCAGCTTCACCAGAAGTAAATGTCATAAAGACCTATTTGGACAATGTGTTAGACATTCCTTTTGGGCAATATTCCGATGATGAAATCAATATTGAAAAATCAAGAAAGATTCTAGATAAAGATCATCACGGATTAAAAGATGTTAAGGAAAGAATTTTAGAATTCCTTGCGGTTAGAAAACTAAATAGCAATGTAAAAGGCTCCATTTTGTGTCTTGTCGGACCTCCAGGGGTTGGTAAAACATCCATCGTAAAATCTGTCGCTGAAAGTATGAACAGAGAATACATTTCCATGCGATTAGGTGGGCTTTCTGACGAGAGCGAAATCAGAGGTCATAGAAAAACCTACATTGGAGCTATGCCGGGTCGAATCATCACAAGCCTTCAAAGAGCAAAAACAATGAATCCAGTATTTCTATTTGATGAGCTAGATAAAATCTCTACAAGCTACAGAGCAGACCCAGCATCTGCCATGCTTGAAGTACTAGATCCAAACCAAAATTCAGAGTTTTTAGATAGGTACATTGAAATACCGGTAGATTTATCACAAGTAATGTTTGTAACCACTGCGAATGATGTGTCAACCATTCCTTCAGCGCTTTTAGACAGAATGGAAATAATTTACGTTTCAGGATACACAGAAGTAGACAAATTATCCATTGCTAAAAAATACCTATTGCCAAAACAAATCAAGGAGAATGGACTAAAATCCTCACAATTAACTGTGTCCGATGCGGCTTTACAAATCATCATAAAAAACTACACAAGAGAATCAGGTGTAAGAAATCTTGAAAGACAAATCGCAAAACTGTGCCGAAAAGCTGCGATGAAAATCGTGGAAGGTGCAAAAAAAGTCTCAGTTTCAGTTAAAAACTACTCTGACTTCTTAGGTAGAGAAAAGAGATTAGATGACGATATAGTTAAAAAAGATTCAGTCGGAATAGTTACCGGTCTTGCATGGACTTCAGTCGGTGGAGAACTGCTACAAATTGAAGTCAACAGTATGAAAGGAAAGGGTCGCGTACAACTTACCGGTTCTTTAGGCGATGTCATGAAAGAATCAGCCATGGCTGCCATCTCATACATCAAATCCGACCAAAATAAATTAGGTATAAAGGATATAAACTTCGATGAAACAGATATTCACGTCCACGTACCCGAAGGTGCAACACCAAAAGACGGTCCATCCGCCGGCATCACAATGTCTACTGGCATCATCTCCGCCCTAACAGGCAGAAAAGTTCGTCAAGACGTTGCAATGACAGGCGAAGTCACCATTAGAGGTAGAGTACTACCAATCGGAGGACTAAAAGAAAAATCCCTTGCCGCAAAAAGATACGGCATAACAAATATAATCATACCTAAGAAAAACGAACCCGACCTTGAAGACATCCCAAAAGAAGTCTTAACCGAAATGAACTTTTACCCAGTTTCAACAATGGAAGAAGTTTTAGACATAGCCTTGGTAAAAGGGGAATAAGCACTAAATATAAAACAGATTTAGAGGGAATGGAAATTTTTCGGGTTGAATGGATTTTAAGAGATATAAAAGTATTGTAATGAAACAATGTTTTAGGGCAATGGAATCTGGAAAAGCTAGAATTGTTGTGGAGAAAAATATATCAGTTTGAAAGAATTCTGAGAGAGTATGAAAGTCTTGTCATGAAACAATATTTTAGGGCGAATGGAATTAGGAAAAGTTAGAATCGTTGTGGAGAAAAATATATCAGCAGAAACGTCCTGATGGGTAAACTTATTATAAAAAAAGAAAGTCAAATGAAAGAGGAATCAATGAAAATAATTAATCCAACTTTAGAGAAAATAGCCGTTTTAGAATCCCAGTATCCAGCACCAAATCTCTCTGAAATAGCACTTGCTGGCAGATCAAACGTTGGGAAATCTTCACTTATCAACTCTTTAATAAATAGAAAAAATTTGGCGCGCACTAGCCAAAAACCGGGGAAAACACGCACCATCAACTTTTACAATATTGACGACAAGTTTAGACTTGTCGACCTGCCGGGCTATGGCTTTGCAGCAGTATCCAAATCAGAGAAAGATAAGTGGGCTGAAACCATTGAACGATACCTAAGCTCTAGAGAAAACTTAAAAGAAGTTGTACTACTAGTTGACATACGACACGAACCAACCAACGACGATCTATTAATGTACAACTGGATATTAGAAATGGGCTTTTCAGGTTACGTTATCGCCACAAAACTAGATAAAATAGGCAAATCCCGTCTGCAACAATATATCAAAACAATAGCTCAAAAGCTTGGTATCCAAGACAGAAAGAAAATAATATACTATTCATCTGAAACAAAGGAGAATAGAGAATATATCTATAATATAATAAAAGAAAGTATTTAGCACACCGCCGCCCCGCCCAAGTTGAGTCTTAAGTGTCAACTTGGGCGGGGCGGCTACTTCTCAAAAAAGCTCAAAACTGTGAAATATCGCCTTTGGCCCCAGTGTTTCTGTAATTAGCGATTTATCCGGAAGTGCTTTGGAGTGGAATGGTGTTTTTGACCCTGACATTTTTGTAATTAGTGATTTAGCAGGGGGTGCTTGAGAACGAGTTAGATTTTCGACCCTAGCAAATTTGAAATTATTAAAATAGCAGGGGCAAAAATAGCATGTTTAACCCTAGCGTTTATAAAATTACTTAATTAGCAGGGGCGAAAATCACGTCCTTGACCCTAGCTTTTATGAGATTACTAATTTAGCAGGGGCAAAAATAGCTCCTTTTACCCTAGCGTTTTTGATTTATCTCAATCCACTAGGGTTTACAGCCCGATTTTTACCCTAGCGTTTTTGATTTATCTCAATCCACTAGGGTT
>NZ_JH601088.1:99593-210978 GCF_000245755.1 Helcococcus kunzii ATCC 51366
CAGAGCAAATTGCCGAAATGTCAAAAGCAGTGGTACAAAAAATGACCTTTAAACAGAGCAAATTGCCGAAATGTCAAAAGCAGTGGTACAAAAAAGTGCGTTTAAACAGAGCAAATGAGTAAAATGTAAAAATGAGAGGTTTAAAAAGCTGCTGATTGTACTGAGCAAAATTAACAAAGTGCAAAAAGCACCGTACAATCAGCTATTTTATTACGGAGCAAAATTAACAAAGTGCAAAAAGCACCGTACAGCCAGCAATTTTACTACAGAGCAAAATCAATAAAGTGCAAAAAGCACCGTACAACCAGCTATTTTACTACGGAGCAAAACGAAGAAAGGAAGAAAAGCTCCGTAAGAGCTTTCCGATTTAGGAGAAATAGATACAAAATTCGTTACTAGATATTATTAAACAGCATTCTATACACTATTCCATGCCCTTGTGTCCTGGAACAACAACTACGCATTCCCATTCAATCATCGCTCCACCATCTTGCGGTCAATACCCACCATTCTTCCAACACCCCCTCCTATCCATATCTTTACATTTTTCTCCCAAAATATTAATATAAAAAAAGAATTTAATTTTTTAATGGATAATAGACAAAAGCAATATAAAAATTTTATTAAATATCCTCAATATAGTATAATGATATGAGTTAATAGAGTTTAATAATTGTTTATTAGATTTGAGATTTAAAGTTATTCTCTATTTTATTTAATAAAAGTAATAGATAAGAAGGAAAGAAATGAAGCAGTTTTATAGAAGTAAAGGAATTAAGGAATGGCATTTGGTTGCCGCAGCATTAGTGATATATGATATAGTAACAATAGTTTTTTCATACACGATTACTATGTTTTTAAGATATGATTTTATGTATTCTTATATTCCTCAGACATTTTTGAATAGTCTTAAAATAGTTATTCCAATAAATGTGATATTGTCGGTAATCATATACTTTAAGTTTAATTTGTATAGAAGTATGTGGAGATTTGCTAGCGTTTTTGAGTTGTTTAGGATAATGACGGCAGTATTGGTTTCATTTATCTTACATACCCTTATAATTGCAATATTCTTTAAGAGAATGCCTATTGTTTATTATGCTTTAGGTGGATTGTTACAATTTGCATTTGCTGCATTGGGGAGATTTTCACATAGGGCATATTTGGTATTTTTATCTAAGAGAGATAATTTGACTAGCGAAGAAGAAACCAAGAATGCAATGATTATTGGTGCGGGTGATGCTGGACAATTGATTTTGTCTGATATTAATAAATCAGCATCTAAGTACAATGTAAAATGTTTTATCGATGATAATCCAAACAAGTGGTCAAGATTTATTAATTCTGTGCCAGTTGTGGGGGGAAGAGATAAGATAATTGAAGTAGCGAAAACTTATAATATAGATACTATTCTTTTGGCTATACCTTCAGGGACACCAAAAGAGATTAATGAGATTTTAGAGATTTGTAAAGAAACGGGATGTGAACTTAAGAAATTACCGGGTATTTATCAATTAGTGACAGGTGAAGTAACTGTCGAAACTCTTAAAGACGTTGAGATTGAAGATTTATTGGGAAGAGATTCAATAAATGTGTTAAATCCTAAAGATTTTAAATATATTGTTGGAAAGACAATATTAGTTACTGGTGGTGGTGGCTCTATAGGTTCTGAATTGTGTAGACAAATTGCAGAACATAGTCCAAATCAATTGATTATTTTCGATATATATGAAAATAACGCATATGAAATTGAACAAGAGTTAAAACGTTGCAAACCAGAGTTAAATCTAAAGGTATTGATAGGCTCTGTTAGAGAAATTGAAAGACTTAAAGAAATTTTTGACGAATTTAAGCCAGATATTGTATATCATGCGGCAGCACATAAACATGTACCATTGATGGAAACAAGTCCTTATGAAGCTATAAAGAATAATGTGTTTGGTACATTTAATGTGGCAATTTGTGCCTTGATATCAAATACACAGAGATTTATTCTGATAAGTACAGATAAGGCTGTAAACCCAACAAATATAATGGGTGCAACTAAGAGAATGTGCGAAATGGTTATACAAACTATGGATAAGGTATCAAAGACCGGAGAGATTGAAATACTTCAAGACAAGATAATGACTTATCCTGAAGAGATTAGAAAGATATTAAATAGCCATAAAGGAAAAGAATTTGAAACAGATTTTGTGGCTGTTAGATTCGGTAATGTTTTGGGTAGCAATGGTTCAGTTATTCCTTTATTTAGAAATCAAATTAAAGAAGGTGGACCAGTTACAGTTACACACCCAGATATTATTAGATATTTTATGACAATTTCTGAAGCAGTAAGTTTGGTGCTTCAAGCAGGAAATATGGCAAGCGGTGGGGAAATATTTGTTTTAGATATGGGAGCTCCAGTTAAGATTGATACACTTGCTAGAAACTTGATTAAATTATCAGGATTAGAGCCTGATAAAGATATTAAGATTGTATACTCTGGATTGAGACCAGGTGAAAAACTTTATGAAGAAAAATTAATGTCAGAAGAGGGACTAAAGAGTACTGATAACGACTTAATCCACATTGGACAACCTATTGAATTTGATTCTATTAAATTTATTGAGCAAATTAGTAAATTACAAAATCTAAGCAATAATGATTTAGAAACACTTCATAGAGTTGTTAAAGATATAGTGCCAACATACCATTCACCAGAGAGTGATATAGAAGCAAATAAAGAAAAATTTGACGAGTTATATAGTGAAGCAAAATAATATATAATGAAAGTATCAAGATAACTAAAACGAAAGGGATGGACATATGAAGAAAATCATTATTTCGGGTGCAAGCGGTAGAGTGGGTAAAGCTCTGCTAGATGTATTGAAAGAAACTGATTATGAAGTCTTTGCAATGACATCAAATCTTGAAAAATTGTCGCAATATAATGAGGGTAATATTAGACCTATATTAAACGATGATTTTTTCGAGTTGGAAGAAGATTTTGAGGATTCAATATTTTTAAATTTGGCTTTTCCAACAAGAAATGATGTTGAGCTAATTAATAGCGCTTTAGAGTTTACTAGAAACATGTATCAGAAATTGTATGATTTAGGTTCTAGATATTTCGTAAACATCTCAAGTCAAAGTGTGTATGATAGAGATAGAATCGAAGAAGCAACTGAAGAAACATATCCAATACCTTTTAATTTATATGGATATGCGAAAATATATTTTGAAAGATTTACTGAAAGTTATTGTTTAGATAGAAATATTAACTATGTAAATCTAAGACTTGCCTCAGTGGTTGGGCCAAATACAGATGTTAGATTAAACAATAAGTTGATAAAAGCATATCTAAATGATGAAGATATCGAAATTAATTTAGATAAACAAATCTATTCATACATTGATATTTGCGATGTTGCCTTAGCACTTAAAGCAATATTTGACGAATATGATAAACTTGAATGGAACACAAACTATAATCTAGGTACAAGATATAAATATTCTGCGAAAGATATTTATGAATCTGTTGAGAAATTAGTAAATCATGAATACAAAGGAAAGCTAAGTTTTGTTGAGGGCGATTTACAAAAGACAAATCAAGTAAATGTAGATAAATTGTACTCAAAGATTACTTGGCGACCAATTTATGATGTAGATAAAACAAATAAAAATATACTTGAAGAAGAACATAAAATAGAAGCGAGGATATAATTATGGATATTAAATTTTCACCACCACACATTACTCAAAAGGAAATAGATAATGTTGTAGAAGTATTGAAATCAGGATGGATTACAACAGGTCCAAAAACAAAGGAATTCGAAAGAGAACTTTCAGAGTTTTACAATACATCAAAAACAATTTGTCTAAACTCTCAGACAGCATGTGCTGAGACAGCATTGAGAATTTTAGGTATTGGTGAAGGAGATGAAGTTATCACATCAGCTTACACATATACAGCTTCAGCTTCAATCATTTATCATGTAGGGGCAAAAATAGTTTTAATTGATACACAAAAAGATAGTTTAGAAATGGATTATGAAGCATTAGAAGCTGCAATTACTGAAAAAACTAAAGCAGTTATACCTGTTGATATTGCGGGGATACCATGCGATTATGATAAAATATTTGAAATAGTTGAAAGAAAAAAAGATTTATTTAAACCAAATAATGAACTACAAGAAAAAATTGGTAGAGTTGCTGTAGTTGCAGATACAGCACATTCATTAGGCGCGTCATATAAAGGTAAAAAGACAGGAAGCGTTGCTGACTTTTCAGGATTTTCATTCCACGCGGTAAAAAACCTTACAACTGCAGAAGGTGGTTCTCTAACTTGGAGAGATATCGAAGGATATGACAATGAAAAAATCTATAAGAAAGGTCAATTGCTTTCACTACATGGTCAAACTAAAGACGCTATGTCAAAAATGGGACTTGGCGCTTGGGAATATGACATTGTTGAACCACTTTATAAGATGAATATGACAGATATCATGGCAGGTATTGGACTTGCTCAATTAGAAAGATATCCAGAAATGCTTGAAAGAAGAAAATCAATCATTAAAAAATATGATGAAGCATTTAGACCATTAGGCATAGAAACATTGGATCATTTCACAGAAGAACATCAATCTTCTGGACATCTTTATATCACTAGGGTCCCAAATATTGAACTAGAAGAAAGAAATGAGATTATTGTAAAAATGGCTGAACAAGGAATTGCATGTAACGTACACTATAAGCCACTTCCATTATTAACAGCATATAAAAATCTAGGTTTCAATATTGAAGATTATCCAAATGCCTACAAACACTATAAGAATGAAATTACACTACCACTTCACACATTATTGACTGATGAAGAAGTAGACTATATTATTGAAAAATACACAGAAATTACTAAAGCATATTTGGAGAAATAATATGAAAAAAGTATTGATATTTGGTGTTGCGCCCGTTCAAATGGATGCAATAATTGAATTGAAAAAACAAGGGTATGAAGTACATGCTATCGCTCAAAAGAGAGATGGTGTTGGTGCAGATTATGCTGATTTTTTTGAAGAAATTAACTTCATGGATACGGATAAAACAATAGAATACATTAAAAAACATAATATCGATGTTGTGTATTCTGTTGGTTCAGATTTAGCAATGCCACAAGCAAGCAAAATAAGTGAAATGCTAGATATGCCTAGATTTGTTTCTGAAGAAACAGCTAGGATATGTAACAATAAAACAATTATGAGACAAACTTTAGGCAATGACTTTGAAGGAAATGTTAAGTTTCAAGTTGTAGATAGTTTAGAACAAAAACCTACTTTAGTGTATCCATTTATTGTAAAACCAGCTGATTCACAAGGACAAAGAGGTATTACAATCGTAAATAATGAAGATGAATACAAAGAAGCTTTTGAATTGGCTTTGTCATATTCAAGATCAGGACTTGTGATAAATGAAGCATATATTAGAGGTACAGAGATTTCTGTTAACTGCTATATGTTAGACGGTAAAATGGTATTTATGGAGTCCTCTGACAGAGATACTTGGGACGAATATTTTGGTTTGATTCATAAACATGAATTACCAGCAAAAGTACTTACAGAAAATTCAGAAAATAAATTAAGAGAGATATTAGAAAATGCTTGTAAAAAAGTAGGTATCAATAATGGACCGATGTATGCACAAGTAAAAGTTGAAAATGATACACCATATATCATTGAAATTACACCAAGATTAGACGGTTGCCACATGTGGAACATTCTTACAAAATATACAGGTGTAAATCTATTGAAGCTTGTATTTAATCATCTTTTGAATGGGGATACAAGCGAATTAGACAACTACAATAGAAAGAAAGAAGATTATACCTTAGAGTTTATTTGCCAAGAGCCAAATACAGCGGCTAAATATGGAGATTATAAAGAAGAGTTAGAAAAATTTGAATCATTCTGTTATTACAAAGAAGGCGACAATATAAGACCTGTAAATAATCAATATGAAAAGATTGGCTATTTTATCTATAAAGGCGATAAACAGGTGATTTAATGTATAGAAATTTTGTGAAGAGATTGTTGGACATTATCATTTCATTTATAGCACTACTTCTTTTAAGTATAGTATTTGTACCAGTTGCACTTGCTATAAAGCTTGAAGATGGTGGTCCAGTCTTCTATTTCGATAGAAGATATGGAAAAGATATGAAAGAATTTATTATGTATAAATTCAGATCAATGAAGGTTAATGCTCCAGATATAAGAAATGAAGATGGCACAACTTACAACTCTGCCAATGATCCAAGAGTTACAAAGGTTGGTAGATTTATAAGAAAAACAAGTATAGATGAATTGCCACAAATTATTAATGTTTTAATTGGACAAATGAGTTTGATTGGACCTCGTCCAAGCCCTTTAGGTGATAAAACTCAATATGGTGAAGAATTTTTTAGAAAGTTTGAAGTTAAGCCAGGTATTACCGGCTATAGCCAAGCATATGTTAGAAATGAAGCATCAATGGAAAAAAGAATAGAGTATGATACATATTATGTAGAAAATATCTCATTTTTACTAGATGTAAAAATCTTTTTTGCAACAATTGGTGCGGTATTTAAGAGTAAAAATATTTATAGAAATTAGCGGAGAATTTTATGAAGATATTGGTAGCTTCTAATTTATATCCTTCGAAAGATTACAAAGCATTAGGGGTATTTGTAAAAAATTTTATTAATGAACTCGACGAAATAGGGTTAGATTATGACACTGTTTTTATTAATTTGAAAAAAGGTAAAGTCAATAAATTGATTTCGTATTTAGTTTATTTCTTGAAGTTTATATTTAAGGGAATATTCAGTAAGTATGATATCTTATATATTCACTATGTTTCACACAATGCGTTACCAGCATTGATAGTAAAGTTTTTTAGAAGAAATGTAAAAATATATGCAAATGCTCACGGAAGTGATGTTATGCCTCAGACAAAAACTCAGGCCAGAATGCAAAAATACGTACAGAAACTATTAGTTAAAGCGGACAAGATAATCGTCCCATCAAATTATTTTATGGAATTAGTTTCTGAAAGATTCGGCATTTCAAAGGATAAATTTAGAATGTATCCTTCTGGAGGCATCAACAACGAAGTGTTTAGACCGATAGAAATAGATGACGATTTTTATAACAAATATCAATTAGATAAAGATAAAAAATATATTGGTTTTGTTTCAAGAATAGCCGAAGGAAAAGGCTGGGATGTATTTCTAAATGCTATGAATAAAGTTGTTCAAAGCAATAAATTAGAAGATTTAGATGCATTAATTGTAGGAAATGGAGAGCAACAAAAAGAATTCCTACAAATGATAGAAGATTTGGGCTTAAAAAATCGTGTTAAATATATTGAGCAAGTGCCACAAACTGAGCTAGCAAAGCTGTATAATGTGATGGAAGTATTTGTATTTCCAACATCCAGAGTTTCAGAAAGTTTAGGTTTAGTTGGTATAGAAGCTATGGCTACAAAGACTAATATTATTGTAAGTGATGTTGCGGCGCCAAAATATATAGTTGATGATGGAGTAAATGGATTTAAATTTGAAGTAAATAACTCTGAAAAACTATATGAAACCATATTAAAATATTTTTCATTAAATGAAGTAGAGAAAGAAAGATTGTCAGACAATGCATATACAACAGCAACTAAATATTTTAGAGAAAATATTAGGGAAGAATTAAAGGACATTTTGACTAATTAGAGGTTGTAGATTTGAAAAAAATATTAATTTATGGATTAACAAAAAATCACGGAGGAATAGAGTCTTTTATATACAATCATCTTAAAGCTATGGACAAATCAGGATTAGAATTACATTTTCTAGTTTATGAAGCACCAGTTTTTTATGATGAGATAAAAGAAATGGGAGGTGTTTTTCACTTTGTAAAAAGACGTGGAGAAGATCTAAAAGAAAATAGACAAAAAACAAAAGAATTATTTGAACAATATGATTTTGATACCATCTGGTTTAATGTTTGTACACTTTCATATATCTATCCTTTGAAATGTGCATTTGAGGCAGGAGTCCCAAATAGGATTGTGCATGTGCATTCTCCAAATGCATCAGGTGGCTGGAAAATGAAACTTGCGCATAATTTCAATAAGATGATATTTAAGAAATATACAAATGTGTATCTAAGTTGCTCAGAAGGTGCGACAGAATATTCTTTTGATAGAAACATTGTTGAAAATAGAGATTATAAGATAATATATAATGCCATCGATATTGAAAAATTTAAGTTTAATGAAAAAAGTAGAGAAGAGATAAGACAAGAGTTACAATTAAATGACGAATTTGTAGTTGGACATGTGGGTAGATTTTCTGATGTTAAAAATCATGATTTTCTACTTGATGTATTTAACGAAATAACTAAATTAGATGATTCAGCAAGACTTGTTTTAGTCGGTGGTGGAGAAAAAGAAGAAGAAATAAGAAATAAAATAGATTTACTAAATCTAAACGAAAAAGTAAAAATTTTAGGTGTGAGAAATGATGCTCATAAGATACTATCCGCAATGGATGCATATGTCTTTCCTTCAAAATATGAAGGACTATCTTTATCCATGGTAGAAGCACAAGCATCAGGTTTGATATGTTTCACATCTACAAATATTAGTGAAGAAAATAAAGTTATAGATCAAGTATATTTCTACGATTTATCAGATAGTCCTAAAAATTGGGCTAAGAAAATACTTGATAAATCTAAAGATTATCCTAGAAAAGACTTTACACAAATCATTGGAGACAAAGGATTTGATATAAATAAAAATGTTAAGGAATTAAAGAAAATACTACTATGAAAAGAAAATTTCCGAATGCAAAAGATAAAAGACTAAATTTAATATTTGTTATAGCAATATTTACAATTATCAGCTTAATAATACATTCACCATATTTAAGAGGCAGGCTATTATTAGGTGTTGATCATGGAGATCCTATTGCGCAGATGTATCCATTTAGGCATTTTATCATAAAGAATTTTGCACGAGGGAATTTTTTTTATTCCTTTAGTTATGGATTAGGTGGAGATTTCTTTACAGAATTATCTTATTATTACACAACTTCACCTATATTTTATTTAGTAGCGATTATTGGTAGAATTACTAGAATTTACAATGGAAGCTTCCTTTCTTCCATGCATTTAGTGTTATTGGCAAGCATACTGACACAAATACTATCTCAAATCTTTATGTATATCTTATTAGAATATGAATACAATAAGGACGGAGATATCAGAAAGAAAAAATTAAACATTATTTCAAGTATCATTTATGGTACGACTACATATTTACTATATAGATATCTAGGTTTTGATTTCATGGCAGAATCATTTGTCTATCTTCCATTAGTCTGTTATGGCATTAGAAAATTTGATAAAGAAAGAAAACCACTTCTTTTCATCATTTCTTTTGGAATAATGGTTATGAGCAATTTCTATTTTGCTTTTATGAATTGTATTTTCATCTTTACATTTATGATGATTTACTCATTTGAATATACAAGCTTTAAGAACTTTATATCTCAAGTATTTGAAAGAGCAAAATTAGTTATTTTAGGATTTGGTATAAGCGCAATAGGATTTTTACCATCAGTTTATGCATTTTTACATTCAGATAGACAACCAGTTGAGACAACTAGCAGATTGTTTGTGAAATTAGATCAAATTCAATATAAATTAAGCTCACTATTTTTAAATCCGAATGTAATAGGTGGAGCAATTTTCCTAGCATTTATCATCTTAATTTATAGTTTCATGTTAAATAAAAACGTATTGAGGAAAAATATCATATCATTACTTTGGTGTGTTTTATTTTTCTCACCTTTAGCTCACTCTATAATGAATGGTTTTTCATATGAATCAGATAGGTGGTATTATCTTATCGCATTTGCTATTTGCTTTGTACTTCCATATAATTTACATAACATTATTGAAAAATCAAAATCTATAGATTTTAATATGAAGATAATTTACGCAATTATTTTATTAATTGGTATGATTTTCTTATTAGGAAGACATCCTTATAGTTTCTATGCTTTAGTTTGTGAACTTATAGTATTGATAATTTTACTATTTATCAATAAAACAAGATACATGATCGACTTCTTGATGATTTTCGTATTAGGAGTTTCACTTATTTATAATAGAGGCTATATCAATTCTAGAAGTCCAGTGTTGAAAGACAATAACTATTATCTAAATAAAGCTACAGGCACATATGGGATAGATTTTAATGATGATAGTTTTTATAGAATTGCAAATAAAAAAGCAGAAAATAATGACTTTATCAGAAGAGAAAACTCTGAAATGATATTAGGAAATAGAGGTACTACTGTGTATAACTCAGTAGTTAACAAGGATTTAATGAAATGGTTTAAGAAAGATCATAATATATGGACTTTCTTTACCTCACCAAGTCATTTTAGAGGTCTTGATAATAGATTGTTTTTAGAAACAATATGGGGTGTAAAATATAAAGTAAACTTCGATAATGATCAAATTAATTACGATAAAAAGACAAAAGATAATAAAATATATTATGAAAATCCAAATAATATAGGTATAGATTTTTGGTATGATAATTACATTCCAAAGGAAAAATATGATAAATTTAGTCACGCCCAAAAAGATGCTGCACTTATGCAGTCTGCAGTGATTGAAGATAAATTAAATATCGATGAAGCAAATTTAGATAAAACGATTGAAAACATTGATGTTGATTTAAATACTGCAGAGATTATAGATGGAAAATTTGAAAATGGTATATTAAAAATACCTTATAAAAAAGGAAAACATGCTGAAGATGCAAATAGAGGTAAAATAATCATTCCATTGAGTGGCAAAAAGGAAAATGGAGAATATTTAATTAGTTTTAGATTAGACTTAATTAATAAAAATATTGAAGATAGAAGACTAAAATATGTACTTGATGTAAATGATAGAAAAATATATAAATACAAAGACACTTATCAATGGACATATTTACAAGATGATTTTACAATAAGAGTGGATGGAAAGGCTGATCAAATTGTAATTAGTCTAACTCCTGGTGAATATAAGTTTTCAAATATTGATTTGAGTTTTAGTTCATACAAAAATTATGAAAAGTGGACAAATAAACTAAATAAGTACAATTTAGAAAATTTAGTGATGAAAGATGATAAAATAGTAGGAGACATTCACAATAAGGAAAATGGTGTATTGGGATTGAGTATACCATATAGTGAAAACTGGAAGATTAGCGTTGATGGTAAACAAGTCAAGACATTAAGGATTGATAATGCCTTAATGGGAGTCTATCTAGAAAAGGGAAATCATAAAGTTGAAATTAAATATGTACCAAAGATATTTTATATCGGTTTAGGTATAAGTCTATTGAGTATAGCATTGGTCACATATTTTTATATAATAAAACCTAAAAAAACTAAAGATGAAACATTTAATAAAAGGTAAAATTATTGGAGGATAAATGAAAAACATCAGTATAATAGTACCTTCATATAATGAGGAAAAAAATATTATTCCTTTTTTTGAACTATGTAAAAAAGAATTAAATAATGAACACAAATATGAATACATTTTTGTAAATGATGGCAGTAGTGATGATACTTTTAATAAAATTAAAGAATTGAAATCAATTTATCCTAATGAAAACATTATTGGTATCAATTTTTCAAGAAATTTTGGTAAAGAATCTGCTATTTTAGCAGGATTAAACTATGCAAATGGTGAATATATCTCCTTGATTGATGCAGATTTACAACAAAATCCAAAATATATTAATGAAATGGTTGATATTTTAGAATATAATGATGACGTGGACGGTGTGTCAGCTTATCAAGATGTTAGAAACGAAGGCGGAGTACTTAAGTTTTTTAAATCTTTATTTTATAACTGGATAAATAAGCTTTCAGATGTTAAGCTAAGAAAAGATGCTTCTGATTTTAGGACATTTAGAAAAGAAATAAGAGATTCAATTGTTTCTATGAATGAATACAATAGATTTTCAAAAGGTATATTTGCATGGGTTGGGTACAATATCGAATACATTCCATACACTGTAGAAGAGAGATTACATGGAAAGACAAAGTGGTCATTTAAGAGCTTAACAAAATATGCTATTGAAGGATTTGTTGGATATAGTACTGCACCATTGAAGTTTTCTACGATATTAGGTATGTTTACATCAATTATTTCAATATTATATTTAATAATTGTAATAATACAAAAATTATTTATTGGAATAGAAGTAGAAGGATTTGCAACAATAATCTGTTTAATTTTGTTTTTTGCAGGAGTTCAACTGCTTAGTTTAGGTATTATTGGAGAATATTTAGCTAAGACATATCTTGAAGTGAAAAAAAGACCTCATTACTTAATTAAAAACGTGATAAAATAATTAGGTAATATATGATATGGAGGAAAGATGAAATCCAAGATACACATAGATAAAAAGGAAATAATAATTACCATTGTTTTAGCAATAGTACTTTCTGTATTATCCATAGTCACACTAAATAAATATAATGAAGTGACAACAGTTAAAGAACAAAAAAAGGCTGACAGTTTGGATAAAACACTATTGAATATTAAGCCAAATATAGAGTATGATGCTGAAGAAGATAAATATAAGATAAATTACCAAAACTCTACTCCAGCTAATATTATCAAAGCGAACTTTTTAGTATTTGATATGAATAGATTTAAAAGACCAATAAATTTTGAAGAAGCTGTTTCAGAATATTCACGTTCAAATAGTATTTTTCTAAATAAAGATGAAATAAATCCTTCAAAAGATTTTATTTTATTGTCAAATGGGGTTTATTCTTACAAAAATAGTATATACTCTTTTACTGTAAATGATGATAAATTAGAATCAGAATTCGTTGGAGAAATGCCATATTTTAGAGAGGGTAAGGCGAGATATTTAGTACCAAAGATTAATATTGTTGAAAAAAATGGGAAAAAATTTATTGAATCATATATGTATAATGTAACAAAAATTGATGTTTTAGATTATGAATTCATCTATGAAGACGCAAAGACTGGAGAAAATTATTCACTAAAATTTGATAATGTACCTAAGGGAAAAAAATCAAAAAAAATAGTGGCAAAGGCTCCAAAATCAGGATTAATCAAAGATGTGGTTCCAAAGGAATCATTTATGAGAATTGTTAATGAAGAAGGAAAAGAATATAATGTAGTATATGACTACTCTACAAATTTAATCTTAGATTTAGACAAGTACGATAAATTAATTAATAAAAATCAAGGTAATAAATATTATGAAGCAAAGAATTAATTACTATACAAATTTAATTAGAAGATGCATGACGTCTTTATCGGTTATATTGACGATTTTTGGTATTTTCACCAAAAATCCATATGCTTTTCTATTTTCTACTACAATAATTATACTAAGCAATGTCATCATGTCGCTTGAAGATATAAAAGATCATGTAATATTTTTACTTTTTAATGTTACTTTTACCGTCTTTTTAATGTCAAGATTTATTGCAAGTGGGATATTTGGTGCTGATTTTGAATATAGTGGCATGTTTGAGATGAGTTTCACAAAGGATGTGACTGTGAATATCATCTATTTTATAAATCTCTCAATTATAGCATTAACCTTAGCATATAAATATTTTTATAGTAAAGATAAAGAAGATGTTAAGACAGAAAGTTTTGTAGTGGGTATAATCGATTCGATTATCGTTTTTTTCAAAAAAAGTATTAAATCACTACTTCCAAAGAAAAACAAAGTTACTAAAACAAAATCAAAAAACAAATTTGTTTTATATATAAAAGAAAATAGAGAAGAAATAAAAAAATATATAGCGATAATTTCATTTACTATATTTATAGTTTCCGTTTTAGTAAAGATATATACAAGTTTTGAAGATGCAAAGTTAATAAGTAAAGTTGGCTATAGAGAATCATTTTTAATTGATAAAACTTCAGTTCCTATAACAAAAAGAATTATGGACATTGTTGGTAGAATGTATTTTACTTCTTTTATGATTTTTATAGCAACTAAGCCAAAATTAAAATATGTGATTGCACTATCTGTGATATTTATCATACCTTCAGTGTTTAGATTAAAATCTGGAGCAAGAAATGATATCATGTTAGATTTCTTCATTTTATTTGTTTATTTTGTTTATAGAATCGAAAATAAGACAATAATAAATAGAATCCTTACTGTTGCAGTGATATTAGCGCCAATATTAATTATTATATTAATGCTAGTGGAAGGCAGTAGAGGTACATTAAATGAAGCTCAAAAACAAGGCTCTGGTATTATAGATAAACTACTAAAATTTTTATATAATCAAGGTGTATCTGCTAGAGTTATTGGAAATGCACAAGAATTTTCCGGACAGATACCACATAAATGTTATAGTTTAGGAGAAATAATTGATTTTGTAAAATACTCAGTAGTCGGAAAAATCATGAGATTTGCTGAACCTCAAGGTCAATCTTATGAAGTGTTTTTAGGTAAATCACAATTAAGTCATGCACTTACATTTATACAATCACCTTATGAGTACTTAAATAAGGGATTGGGTACAGGATCAAGTTATATAGCAGAATTATATATAGACCTTGGTATATTTGGTATAATAGCAGGGTCAGCATTTTATGGTTATTTTATAAATAAATTAAGAAAGATGTTCTTTAGTACAAAGACATATATTGTAGCGATTATGCTAATTATGACAAGAAACCTATTCTTTGTACCAAGATCAAGCTATACATTTTTCTTAAATAGATTACTACAAGAAACTCAAATCATGATATTTATATTTATATTTATATCTTCGATACTGTTGAGTTATATAGCAAAAAAGAAAAAATATAAATAATATTATTAGAGGAGTTAAGATGAACATTGGAATTTTAAGTATGCAGAGGGTCATTAATTATGGTTCCTTCCTGCAAGGATATGCCCTGAAAAATTACTTGAAAGATAGAGGTCACGAAGTTAGTTTTATAGATATAAAACCGGGCGAACAAATTTTAGGTGATACAAGAATTAGAGAAAATGAAGGTATCATTCAAAAAATCAAACAAAAATTAGATGGAGATCTTTTCAAAAAAGCGAAAAGATATAATCTAGTTAGAGAAAGAAAGAAAAGATTTGAAGAAGAGTTTTTCCCAATTTTAGGGGTAGGAGAAATAGACTATTCAACTGATTATAATGCAGTAGTTATCGGAAGTGATGAAGTGTTTAACTGTACACAACCTGCACCATGGGGATTTGCCAAAACTTTATTAGGTGAAGGTATAGATTCTGATATCATCTTATCTTATGCAGCATCTTGCGGATTTACTACTTTAGAAAGAGTTGAAGAGTTAAATATTAAAGATCAAGTAGAAAAAGCTTTAAGCAATTTTGATGCGTTTTCTGTTAGAGATGCAAATACAAGAAAGTTTGTAGAATCATTAACTGATAAAGAAGTGTATGATCATATCGATCCTACGTTAATTTACACATTTGAAAAAGAATTAAAAGATGTGACAATTGACGAAAAAGATTATATTTTAATTTATGCTTATGACGATAGAATCAGCGATAAAAATGTAATTAAAGAAACTAAAGAATTTGCTAAGAAAAATAATCTAACAATTATTTCTGCCGGTGTATTTCAAGCGTGGGCAGATAAAAATATTGTTTGTACACCATTTGAGCTATTAGCTTATTTCAAAAACGCAACTTATATACTAACAGATACATTCCACGGTACTGTGTTTTCAATTAAATCAAAAGTACCTTTTGCAACAATTGTTAGAGATAGCAACAATCAAAAATTAACAGATTTATTAAATAAATTTGATTTAGTTTATAGAAAAGTAAACAATTATACAGATATAAGTAAAATACTTAAAATGGACATTGATAAAGAAAATATCGACGAAAAAATATCAGAATATACTGAAAAAGCAAATCAATATTTTTCAAAATATCTAGATAGAAAATAATTTTCTAATGAAAATTTTAGAAGGTGAATGGAGAAAATATTGGACAGAAAGAGATATTTATTAAAAAATACAGCGTTATTTACGCTTGGTAATATTGGGTCAAGATTTATAACATTTCTATTAGTACCTTTATATACAAATGTTTTAACCCCGGTTCAATATGGGGAAGTTGACCTTATAGTGACACTTGCCACAGTTTTAGTGCCTATACTGACGCTAAATTTTGGTGAGGCGGTTATGAGATTTTCACTTGATAAGGGTGGAAAAGATAATCTTTCAATAATGAAAAATGGTTGGATAGCAATGGCGATAAGTATTGTCATTGCCCTTATTTTAATGCCGTTACTATATTTATATAATGGATTTAGCGTTTCACCAATTATCATCATGCTATATTGTTTAAGTCAAGGTTTTTCAGTAATAGCGATATGTAATTTAAGAGGTAAAGAAAAACTTTTAGACTTTTCACTTATAAATATTTTACAAACATTTTTAATAGCCGTACTAAACATATTATTTTTAGTGGTGTTAAAACAAGGAATAGAAGGTTACTTTACTTCATATATCATTGCGAATATTATTGTTACATTGATTTCATTCTACAGAGGTGAAGCATACACAGCACTTAGATTTGGGAAAGTGGACAATAGACTTTTTAGAGAAATGGTGAAATATTCCATGTTTTTAATCCCTACATCATTAATGTGGTGGATTATGAACTCATCCGATAGGGTGATGGTAAGTAGTATGGTAGGGGTTAAAGCAAATGGTATTTATGCTATTTCATATAAGATTCCATCAATACTTTCATCATTTTCTATAATTTTTAACCAAGCATGGTCATATTCAGCGATTAGAGAATCAGAAAGTGACGATAGTGAAGCTTATAGCAATAGTATTTACAGAAAGATGTTTGTTACATTAACATTACTTACAGGGCTATTTTTAGCAACGATAAAACCATTACTTAGCGTTTATGTAAGCAAGAGTTATTTTGAAGCATGGCAGTACACACCATATTTATTAATTGGTTTTATGTTTTTAACACTTGCAACATTCCTATCTACATCATATACAGTTCATAAAGATAGTAGAGGTTTTTTAATCTCCGGAATGGTTGGTGCAATATTAAATGTTATACTAAATTGGGCATTAATCCCACAAGTTGGAGTTGCCGGGGCAGCATTTGCTACAGGTATCTCTTATTTCCTAGTGTTTATTTTTAGAGGTATACATACAAGAAAATATCTAGTAATAAAACTATTCGATAAAAAAGGTTTAATTTCCACAGCGATACTTATAGTGATGAGTATCACATTGTTTTACTTCGACAAGATTCAGGGTATATTATTAGCAGTGGAATTTGCAGCTTTATTATTTATATATAAAAAAGAGGTTATTACTGGATTAAAACAAACTAAAAAATTAGTTTCAAAGATTATTTCACGTAAGAAATAATTAATCCATATATTGGAGGAAAAGATGAAAGAATTAGCAAAAAAAGTATTACCAAAAGGTATAGTTAAAAAAATTCAAAAATCAAGATCAAATGATAGACTATTTGAGTTAAGAGATTGGGACTATAGCAGATTTGTAAAATATTCATATGCTTTAGGCGAAGAAAATAGTATTGAAAATTTAAGAGCAAAAATGACTTTCTTCTACCATTCATTAGAAAAAGGTTTAAGTAATGCAAATTTAAGATACGGCTTTGGTGAAAGAGCTTTTACTGAGCTATTTAAGACAATGGATTTATTTATCGAAAAGGGATATGACACAAATGATAGTAGATTTCAACAAGCTTTATCAGTTGTGAAATCATATGTTGATTTACATGAAAAGAATTCTCAAGATTATCCTGAAATTGTAAAACAAAATTATGATAAGGTTGAAAAGTACAAAGACTCTACAATCTACAATAATGGTGGTTTTGGCATATATGACTATAAAAACTCCACTAAATATTCTGAAATGAATTTTACAGAATTTATGCACAATAGACATAGTGTTAGAGACTTTGGAGAAGCACAAATTTCAAGAGATGATGTAAGAAAAGCTATCGACTTAGCAAAATGGTCACCATCCGCTTGTAATAGACAATCATTCAAAGTCTATTATGTAAAAGATGAAGAAAAAGTTGGAGAAATAATTAAAATCCAAAGAGGATTGACACATAATGCTAAAAATATTAGAGGTGCATTAGTTGTTACAAACCGTGTAGAATATTACAACAAAGAGTATGAAAGAAATCTTTCCTATGTAGACGGTGGGATGTTTTCCATGTCATTAATGCTTGCTCTAAATAACTATAATATAGCAAACTGTCCACTAAGTGCAGCCTTTGCGATGGATCAAGAAAAAGCAATGAGAGAACTTTTAGGCATCAGTCCAAGAGAAAATCTAACTGTAGTTTTAGCGATTGGCTCATTCCCAGATGAATTTAAATATGCAAAATCACAAAGAGACAGCTTGGATAATTTTGTGATTGAGATATAGTAAATAATCTTTAAATATAAAAATCTCAATAAAATATATGATATTAGAAGAAAGCTTGTCACACTTAATTTTATTTAAGTATGACAAGCTTTTTATATCTAATGATAATATTAAAAAAACAATAATAGTAGATATAAAAAAAAGTTACAAATTGTAATAAAGATATTAAGATTTTGAAATACGATTTCCTTTTATATTTATTTTTGTTAAAATAAATATAAAGGAGGATGGTATGAAAAAAATTATATTTTTAGTTTTAATTTTAATACTCTCAACTGCTTGTTCGCAAAAGAATATAGAAGAGAGTCAAAAAGAAACAAATAATAAAATAGAAATAATAGATAAGGAGTCAGAAATATCAGATATAGAGATAGATGTTAAAATAAAAAGCTATGCTACTTTTGATATAATCTTTAAGAATAAATCAAATAACGAGTACTTAACTGGAAAGGGATGGGATTTCTTTTATAGAAAGAATGATAAATCAGAATGGAAAAATATAACTCCGAGTGGTTATGAAGTTACTAATGAAGGCATAATGATTACAAAAGATAAAGACTTTGAACAAGAACTTAGTATGGTAGATATTTTTGATAAAAAGAAGTTTGATTTAGGGGAATATAAGATTGTGAAAAATGTGCAAAATAATAAAGGAGTAGAAAACCAGGTATATTTTATGTTTATATTTAAATAGTTAAATTTTTAGTATATATGTTATTAAAAGAGGGAAAATCTGTAGCTAATATAATAACGAATAATATTAAGGAGAGATCTATGAAAAGTAAATTTTTAAAAATATTTTTATCTATAATGGTATTGTCTTTAGCACTATTAAGTAATATGAAAGTTAACTATGCAGAAGATAATATTCCTGATCAAACAATTCCTAAAGAATTAGCGGATAAGTTGAATGATAGTTTTAAAAAAGAAAATAACAATTATAAGTATCCAGATTATTTTGGTGGAATGTATATAGATGATGATAATATTTTAGTAATTAAGGTAACGACTGAAAAGGCTAAAAAAGAGATAGAAGAATTGTTAGGAAAAGAAGGATATAGGATAGATTTAGTAAAGTTTTCATATAAAGAACTTGAAGAATATGCTGAAAATTTTGCGATGAAAAATAATGTTGATGGATTTTCTGTAGATATAAGAAATAATAATGCAAAAATTTACACAGATGATAATGATTTAATTCAAGCAAAAAATAAATTAGAAACACTAAATCTTAATAGAAATATAAAAATAAAAAATGTAGATTTAAATGTAAGTAAAAATATGAAAGATATTCCTGGTGTAACAATATTAAAAGTATCAAATGAAGTTACAAATGCTGGTATTGTGGGTGGAAGCGATATTGCCTATAATGGAAGTAGAATGACCGTTGGTTTTTCAGGTCATTATGGGAATAGACCAGCAATAGTGACTGCTGGACATGCAAGCTTTTCAGTAGGTGATACTGTCAAATATGATGGTAGAGTACTAGGGAAAGTGATATTTAAAAATTTTTATAATGGTGCATTTGGTGAATTTAGTATTATTGAAGTTACTAATCCGTATTTTAAAATTTCAAATGTTATTAGATATAAGAATGGTGAATTTAGGAGGTTGCGTGCTATAGATAAAAATCCAGTTGAAGGATTATATGTTTCAAAATATGGGCATACTACAAAAGATGCTGTAGTGCAGATAAAAGATACAAACTATAGTAGTAAATTAGGTCAAAATATTATTAAAGGAAGAGTTTTATGCAGAATGGTAAGGGGAGACTCTAAAGGTGGCGATAGTGGTGGCCCTTATTATCACTATAAGAATAATAAATATCATGCTTTAGGAATTCATAATAGTTCATTAGAAATTAATGGAAAAAAACATACAACATTTACTCCAGTAGAAGCATATGGCGGAATATTTTCAACAAAGATTACTGACTAAATAAACAGAATATATATACTAAAACGAATTTAACATTAGTTATACGGAGCTGATTTAACAACAAATTAGCTCCGTTTAATATTCGATAATTAAAAAGTTTATAATTATTAGTTAAAAGTATAATCATTTTTTTATGTTTTATTATATAAAGATTTAATTATTTTATTAACAATACTAATAGAGTTTATTTATATATAAAAGTAATTGGAATTAGTCATGTACTTTGATAAAATAATATATAATATCAAAACAACTATTATGACAATATTTATTTTGATGGAAGGAGAAAAAATTGGATAAAACTTTAGTAATTATGGCTGCTGGTATTGGTTCAAGATATGGAGCAGGGGTTAAGCAGCTAGCAAAGATGACTGACGAAGGCGAAACAATCATTGATTTTTCTGTTTATGACTCGATTAAATATGGATTTAATAAAGTTGTATTTATTATTAGAAAAGATATAGAGGAAGATTTTAAAAATTTAATAGGAAATGATATTTCAAAACATGTAAAAGTGGAATATGCTTATCAAGAATTAAATGATTTGCCAGCAGGTTTTGAATTACCAGCAAATCGTACAAAACCATGGGGGACTGTACATGCACTACTTGCTGCAAAAGACTATATCCACGAACCATTTTTAGTAATCAATGCTGATGACTACTATGGACAACAAGCATTTAAAGATGTGAGTGCGTATTTAGATGTAGATAGATCAAATAATGATAAATATGCTATTGCAATGTGTGGATACAAATTAAAAAACACTTTAAGTGATAATGGAACTGTTACAAGAGGGATATCCATTCCAGATGAAAACAATCATTTGACTAAGATAATCGAGACTAGGGGGATTAAATTAGAAAATGGTAAATTAGTATCTGATTTGGAACTTTCAGAAGATATATTTAACTTAAATACTTTAGTATCTATGAATACTTGGGCGTCTTATCCAAACTTACTTGAATATGTTGAAAAATCATTTATAAACTATTTAGAAGAAAACAAAGACAATTTAAATACATGTGAATATGTCCTACCAACAATGATGGATGAATTAATTTCAAATAATTTAGCCGAAATTAAAATCATTGACACAAATGAAAAATGGATAGGCATTACATATAAAGAAGATACGGAAACCGCAAAAAAATTATTTGATGAAATGTTAGACGCGGGAATGTATCCAAGAAAGTTATGGGCATAATACTGAATGTCTCTTATTGATAATATAAATTCAAAACCGCCAAAAGTTGAATCTTAAGTGTCAACTTTTGGCGGAGTTTTTTTAAAAAATTATTCTATATAAAGCTTCATATCCATATTGCATGATAAATAGTATTAATCCAATTGCCCAAACCTTAAAGAATGCAGTTATGGCTAAAAATCTAGAAAATTTGAAATTAGTCATACCACATATCATACAGGAAATGTCATCCGGTAAGAATGGTACAATTAATACAATTATAAACATCTTTTCTATTTTATTTCCCTTATTTAGCCAATCAATCTGTTTATTTATGGTCTCCTCATTAAAAAGAAGTCCAACAAATTTCTTACCATATCTTCTACCTAAGGCAAAGTTAATAATTGAACCAATCATTATGGCGATATAATTCAATAAGAAACCATATATCGGTCCATAAGCTAAGATAACGGATAGATTCGTTATACCAGAAGGATTAACAGGAAACACAGTGAAAAATGCCTGTATTACAATAAATACAATCGGTGCAAAGAAACCAAATTTAGCTAAAAAGTCACCAAATTTTCTTTGGTCTACAAAATAGCCTTCCTTAAAAGCGTAGACAGTTATCGCAATTATTATAATGGCGATACCTATCCCAATTCTATGTATGGTCTTTCTCTTTTTAGCGACAGATTCATCCAACTTTTCAGCCTTAATTTCTTCAAGTCGCTTACTTTGCTTCTCTTGATATCTCTGTTCTTCAGCATCATCGGTTCTATGAGTAAAATCTTTAATTTTATATTTTAAATTTTTATTCTCTTCAATAAATGATTCTTTTGAGTCATCATCAACATTTTCAAACTCTTTACTATTCTTCTTATTTTCGTGTTTTTTGTTATTCAAATTAAAACTTCCTCCTCTCACTTTATTTATTATAACATTAAATTAGATAAATAAAACTAAGAAAAAGTTACAAAATTATTTTTTATGATAATTTTAAATTATATGATACAATAATATCAAAGAACAAATGTTCGAAAGAAATTTATCGATGATAAAAAAGTTTACAATATAACTTATAAGTTATATAATAAATACATGGATATATATGGAGGGAGCGTGTCATATAAAACAAAAAAAATATTATATCCTTTTTGAAAAAATCTAATTAATCAATATGTTATAGTGCATGTAAAATCTGAGGAAGAATTTTCAAAGATAATAGATAAGTCTGGTAACAAAGAACATTATACAAGACGATATAGTAAATGTCTTAGATTTTTAATAAATTTGAAAGAAAATTGTATAATGCAGCCAAATAATTTTGAAAAGCTTTTGGGGGAAAAAGATTTATATAGTATGAGGATAAAGGGTAAGCTTAATCTAAGAGCTTTATTCTATTTTACAAAAATAAATTCTGTAGACAAAGCTATATTGTTAACTATTTTCCCTGAAAAAGATAAAAAAGATTATCTAAAATATATATCAATAGCCAATAGTAGAATTGAGGAGATTAATTCTAATTGTTAGAAAGGAAAAAATATGAGTAATGGAATATTAAAAAACCCTTTTGATTTATTTAAGGATATCGATAAAAAGTTAAAAGAAAAAATTGAAATAGATAGAATATTAGTAGATATTGCTTCTGCGATAATATTATATAGAGTAGAAAATAATTTAAGTCAAAAAGAGCTAGCAAAAAAGCTTGATATGACACAAGCTATGATTTCTAAACTTGAAAGTGGAGATTACAATCCTACTGTAAAGATGTTAGTTGAAATTTCAAATAAATTAGATTTGATATTTAATTTAGAATTCGGTAGTAAAAATACAGAGCAAAAAGTTGTTTATGAATCACCAACAATCATAAATATTGATAGAGAATATGGAGTTTTAGCATCATGATGAATGTGGATAATGCTTTAGCAGATTTTCAATTAATAGAATATAAAGTTGTAGAATTCGATTTACAAAATTTATTGATAAATAAAACTGAAACTATTAATGTTAATTATAATATTAACTTTGATCATAGTGAAGTAGAAAAAAACGGTGAATTTTATGTTAGTATCTTAAATTTTAAGATCAAAATAAACGGATATAATGAAGAATTTTTATCTGAAAAGTTTAATATAAGCTTTTCTATATCAGGAGCATTTTCAGGTAAAGTAGAGAAATTAAATTTAGATACTTTTGAAAAAATGTTAGATTTAAATGGAGTAGCTTTGCTATCACAAATTTCCAGATCCTATATTTCAACAATAACAAATCTATCTGGAATGCCAACAATCAATTTACCAATGATAAATTTTAATAAACTATCAAAATAATACAAAGTAATATAAGTAAAGTTATGTATAATTTCTATAAAATTTAAATTGTTCTTATCTTTTTAGAACAATAAAAAGAAACTTAGAAAAATATTGATATTTCTTGGTTTCTTTTTTTATTCGCTATATAAAATATTTGTTGGATTAACAAGTAAATAATTAAGTGGTTTTACCTGATTATTTTCGAAAACTCAATTTCGTCAGGAAAGATTTTCTCCTTTTTTTCCTGATTAAATTTAAAAACTCAATTTCATCAGGAAAGATTTTCTCCCATTTTTCCTGACTAATTTCAAAAACTCAATTTCATCAGGAAAGATTTTCTCCTATTTTACCTGACTAATTCTAAAATCTCAATATAATCAGGAAAATCACCCCAAATTCTTACCTGACTATTTCCATAATCCCATTTTAATCAGGAAAACCACCACAAATTTTTTCCTGACTAATTCTAAAATCGCAATTTAATCAGGAAAACCACCACAAATTCTTTCCTGACTAATTTCAAAATCGCACTATAATCAGGAAAACCACCACAAATTTTTACGTGACTAATTCCAATATCCCATTTTAATCAGGAAATCCTTATAAAATTCAAATTCTAAAACTCCAACTCCAACTCAAATCTCTAAATCTTCAAACATTCAATCCTCAATGCTCGTCAAAACTTCTTCTTTCCAATCCTTTCACAGTCTTCTAGAAACACCAACTTGTCTTATTCAGCTACTTATTCTTTCCTTTTTTATCTCTATATTTCTTTATACCTACGCCGCCAGCTCCAAGGATGGATAGTGCGCCGACTCCTTCTAATAGGGAAGGTTGTTTTTGTTTTTCAAGTTCACTTTGTGTCTTTTCTGCTTGAGCATTTGCACTTTTGAGTTCTTCTTTTAGACTTTCGATTTTTCCTTCTGATTCTTCAAGATTTTCTTTTGCTATTTTTGCTTCTTCTTTGTATGATTCTAGTTCAAGTGCTGATTTTTCTAATTCCTTGATAGATTCTTCTTTGATAGATTCTTCTTTGATAGATTCTTCTTTGATAGACTCTTCTTTGATAGACTCTTCTTTGATAGACTCTTCTTTTATAGATTCCTCTTTAATGGATTCTTCCTTTATTGATTCCTCTTTTATTGATTCTTCTCTACGAGATTCTTCTAATCTTTTTTCTTCGTCTAGTTTTGCTTGTTCGGCTGCGGATGTGTCGACTTCTGCAAATTGTGTTTTGATATTTGAGGAAGAGTTGTCTTCTTTTGGAAGTTGATCGCTTGTGCTTAGTATTTTATTTCCTCTTTTATCAAATCTTTCACCTTTTGAGTTTGTGTATGAGCCATCTGATGCGTGATGGTGGTATTCACCGTAGAATAGTCCCCAGCGCTCGGTACAATTTGTGCGGCATGTATGTCCGCCATTTTTATCTGTTCGTCCAGGATGTGCGGATGACATTCCTGAAAAAGTTACAAGTATTGCTAATGAAAGTATAATAATTTTGCTTTTGTTTTTCATGATTCCTCCTACCCATATAAATTCTATTATACTGTATTTAAAATAATATTGTTAAAAATTTGGTAAAATTTTAAGAGATTTCTTAAAAAAATATATATGTGAAAAGTGAGTTTAAAAATAAGAAATAAAGTTTTATAATTACAAATCGCATGAAATAGCCATTCTTAAAATTGAATAGGTTTTCCTGTCATGATATAATCAAAATAAATATAGGACTAGATGGAGAATTTGGTTCATGGTTGATAAAGGGGGATCAACAAAATATATTTTTAATGGTAAGTAAATCTAGTAGTTGAGCCAATGGGGAGAATGGTATTTTTAAGAAGATGCTATTAGATTTATTATGGAAGTTTTTGTAGGCAAATATGTAGATTGTTAAATTATTTGTAACGTTTACATAGGAAAAATAAGGAAAGGGAAAAATAAATATGGAAAAACACAAATCTTTGTATTCTAATATTGTAAAATTTTTAGTGGCACTTTTAGTGTTACCAAGTGTTTTATTTGTTTTTAGACCTGCAACCAGCCATGCGGAAGATGGTTTTATGTTTGGTGCAGAGGTGCTAGTTAAAGAACAAAAAGAATTGCTAAAAGGTAAGAGAGTTGGTTTGGTGACAAATCCAACTGGTGTAGATCAAAAATTAAATAGTATTGTCGATCTTTTATATAATGATCCTGATATTAATTTGGTTGCTTTATATGGACCGGAACACGGTGTTCGTGGGAATGCTGAAGCGGGAAGCTATGTAGAGTATTATGAAGATCCAGTGACTGGTTTGCCAGTGTATAGCTTGTATGGTAAGACAAGAAAGCCAAGCGCTGAAATGTTAGAAGGTGTGGATGTTCTTTTATTTGACATTCAAGATGCTGGTGTAACTTATTATACTTATGTTTGGACTTTATATTATGTAATGGAAGCAGCGGCGGAAAATAATAAAGAAGTTGTTGTGTTAGACCGTCCAAATCCTCTTGGAGGAGAAATGGTTGCTGGTCCTGTAAAAGTTGAAGAGGAAAATTCTTCATTTGTAGGATTGAAGGATTTAGCACTTATTCACGGTATGACTTTTGGTGAAATTGCAGAATATTTCAATGGAGAATTTAAATTAGGTGCAGATCTTAAAGTTGTTAAGATGAAAAATTATGATAGAAGCTTAAGATATGCTGATTTGAGTATCCCATTTGTTTTACCTTCACCAAACATTCCAACTACAGATACAGCAAATGTCTATCCTATGACAGGTTTCTTTGAAACATTTGTGAATGTTTCTGAAGGTCGTGGAACTACAAAACCATTCCAACTAATCGGGGCAGAATTTGTAAACAGTACTGAATATGCTCGCGCGATGAATGAATTAGAACTTCCAGGTGTGCGTTTTAGAGCTGCAGCATTTACTCCTGCACCAGGACAAAAACTTGCTGGTAAGCTTGTTCAAGGTGTTGAAGTTTATGTGACAGACACTAAGACTTATGATCCAATTTATACAGGATTGTCAATGATTAAGAAGCTTGATGAGCTATATCCTGGAAAACTTGAATGGAGAACTAATTTATGGTTAGCGAAATTGACAGGTAAGTCATATATAGAAGAAGATTTGAAGGCTGGAGTGCCTGTTGTTAAAATCATTGAAAAATGGCAAGACGAATTAGAAGAATTTAAGCAAGTTCGTCAAAACTATCTTCTATATGGAAAAGACGTAGAAGAACCAGAAACTCCTGAAGAGCCAGAAACACCAAAAGGCTGGACAAAAGAAGGAGATAAATGGACTTACTATGAAAATAGCGAAAAAGTTAAATCACAATGGAAGTGGATTAATAAGACTTGGAAATATTTCAACTATAAAGGTGAATCAATTAATCAATTCTATAAAGAAAATGGAATGATTTGGATTTCACTAGAAGGCCCAGATGCAAGATATCACAAGGGATGGTGGACAAATCCTGAAAATGGATTTAAATATTACTTTAGAACATCATCTGGTACCATGGTTAAAGGAATGCAATTTGTAGATGGGAATTGGAGATTCTTTAGACAAGGTTCAGGTACACTTGCTTACGGATGGCAATTCATCGATGGTGCTTGGAACTATTTCAGAAAAGGCACAGGTACTAGAGTTTACGGTAAACAATTTATTGATGGAAAATGGTACGAATTTACTAAAGAAGGTAAATTAGTAGGAAAGAGATAAAAAAGAAAATGAAGGGCTGTCGAAAGATGGTCCTTTTTTATTGTGTAACATTCTTACTGAAAAAAATTACTGAAATAAAAAAAAACGGATTTCCACAGTCTTAACTGTATGCAATCCGTTTAATTCATTATTAAATTATGTAACCATTTTTGGTGTCAAGTTGTATATGTACTATATAAATTTTTGGAATTCACCTTTATCTAAACCGCAAATTGGACAAACCCAATCGTCTGGAAGCTCTTCAAATAATGTGCCAGGTTCAATTCCGTTTTCTGGATCACCTATTTCTGGATCATATATGTAGCCACAAGCTACGCATTCATATTTTGTCATAATCTCCTCCTCGTTGATTGATTATATTTTTATTATACTCATATATTACAAAATACTCAATGATAATCTTCTATCAAAAATGAGAATATGAGATTTTGAAAGTGGGAATGGACTTGGATTTGAGTAATTGAGTCAAAAAATTGATAAAATAGTGTAAATGTGAGATATAAAAATGTTAAAATAATATTTATGGTGTAAAAGAAAATTAAATTATTAAATTTGATTAAAGCATTGATATGATGGGTAAATTAACTAATGAAATCGGAGAAGTAATTAGAAAGGGAGAAAGGATATGGGGTATTCATGTGACAAAGAAATATTCGGCGGTATAGATATCATCAATGGTATTGTTTCAGAAATACTTCATGATATCCAACCTGTCATTAACGATGATGATATTTATTTTGATGTTCGTTTAATTTTAAATGAATTATTAATTAATTGTCATGAACATGGAAATAAGCATGATATCAGAAAAAAGATAAATATTAAATTAGAAATTGATACAAATGATGTAATCATAAAGGTACAAGATGAAGGGGATGGAGTGAAAGATAGACGACTTTATAACCCTGCAGAATGTAGATCAGATGGCAGAGGATTGATGCTTGTTGAAGCTCTTGCCGATAAGGTTTCATACAATAAAAATATAATTGAATGCATGATAGAATTAACTCCATAGTTATTATTAAAAAATAATATGGAGTTTTCTGTTTATTTATCTACTTCTTTGTGATAAAATCAATATGTTAAAAACATAGGAGTCAAGATGAAGAAAATTAGAAATATAGCAATTATAGCGCACGTAGATCATGGTAAAACCACTTTAGTCGATTCATTGTTAAGACAAAGTGGTATTTTTAGAGAAAATCAAGAATTAACTGAAAGAGTTATGGACAATAACGATATTGAAAAAGAAAGAGGGATCACCATTCTTTCAAAAAATACTGCAATCAAGTATGAAGGATATAAGATAAATATTATCGATACTCCTGGGCATGCTGATTTCGGTGGGGAAGTTGAAAGAGTGCTTAAGATGACAGATGGTGTACTTTTATTAGTTGACGCCTTTGAAGGTGTTATGCCTCAAACAAAATTCGTTATTAAAAAAGCGATAGAATTAGACTTGCCGGCAGTTATTTGTCTAAACAAAATTGATAGAGATAGAGCTAGACCAGAAGAAGTAGTTGATGAAATTATCGACTTATTTATCAGTCTAAATGCTCCTGACAAATACCTAGACGCACCAATTATATATGCTTCAGGTAAAAATGGTTGGGCAAGCTTAGACTATAACGAAAAGAAAGATGATTTAAAAGATTTATTAGATACAATTTTAGAATACATTCCAGAACCATCTGGAGAAAATGATAAACCATTCGAAGTGTTGATTTCAACAACCGACTATAGTGACTATTTAGGAAGAATAGGTATCGGTAAGGTTTCTCAAGGTATCATAAGAGTTGGAGATCCAGCATATATCAAAAACTATAATGATGAATCAAAGAAAATGAAGATTAAGATTACAACAATTTATGAGTTTGAAGGGCTTAATAGAGTAGAAGTACAAGAAGCTAAAGCGGGTTCAATTGTTGCAATTTCTGGTGTAGAAGGTATCCATATCGGAGATACTCTGACAGAAAATGAAGACATGGAACCAATCGAATTCGTTAAAATTTCCGAACCAACACTTGCGATGAACTTTTTAGTAAACAATTCACCATTCGCAGGACTTGAAGGTGAATATGTTACTTCAAGACACATTAGAGCGAGATTGATGAAAGAAAAAGAAACAGACGTAAGTCTAAAGGTTGAAGATACTTCTTCAACTGATGCATTTAAGGTTAGTGGTAGAGGAGAATTGCATTTATCCGTTCTAATCGAAAATATGAGAAGAGAAGGTTACGAATTTCAAGTTTCAAAACCAGAAGTACTATTTAAAGAAGAAAATGGCAAAAGACTTGAACCAATGGAAGTCGTTACAATTGATGTAGACGAAGAATATGTTGGTACCATCATAAACAAACTAGGTGTAAGAAAAGCTGAAATGGCATCCATGGAAAACTTATCTTCCGGCTATGTAAGATTAGTATTTAGAATGCCTGCCAGAGGTCTTGTAGGTTATAGACAAGAATTCATCTCGGATACAAAAGGTACAGGTATCATCAACACTGAATTTGAATCCTACGAACCATTCAAAGGTGAAATACCAACTAGACAATATGGTTCACTAATCGCTACAGAAACTGGTAAAGCTACAGGATACGCACTAGATTCCACTTGGAAGAGAGGAAATGTATTTATCGAGCCGGGCGAAGAAGTTTACGGAGGAATGATTGTTGGTGAAAATCCGAAAGGACTAGACATCGAAGTTAATGTTTGTAAAAAGAAAGCAAAAACAAATATTAGATCTTCCGCAACCGACGATGCTCCAAACTTGCCACCTGCAAAGAAAATGAGCTTAGAAGAAATGCTAGAATTTATCGAAGAAGATGAATTAGTAGAAATTACACCTAAAAACCTTAGAGTGAGAAAGAAAATCCTGAGCGCAGAAGCAAGATACAAAGCTAAAAAATAATTAGAAATGAGAGACTCAACTGTCTTTGAAGAGATTCAAGGAGGTTGGGTCTTTTTTTGTTCATTAATTTCTGTTTGGGAATTGAGGGGTGAGGTAATGGTGAAGAATTTATAATAGTGGTGGGTAGGCTTCTACTGTTTGGAAAATGAGGTAATGATTAGGGGCGAGAAAATTAATAATGTAATTACGTAAATGATAGCAGATTTAGTAGATGGGTAAGCCTTTCTTGACTTTCATCTTAAAAATGTTCCGCTGTATTTGCCAAAGACGACACAGAGATTAAGTAATTGTTTTTCTTGTCTTCGTATTTTTAATTTTAACATTTTTAAGATTTGGAAAGTCAAGAACAAGCCCTCCGGGAGGCTTACTTGCCTCAGACTCCTCAAAGATTAATGAGGTATGTGGGAATGGGTTTATAGGATTGCTTTAGATAGAGTGGTGTTATCTGTTGGATTGACATTAATGGAGAAATGTATACCCCTACGGGGTATGTCTTTTTGTATTTGAGGTAAGTATATACCCCCATAGGGTATATTTTTTATATTCGGAATGGATTTTATGGTCCCAGAAATACCTGGAGGGGGTATAATATGGACCATAAAAAAAATTTTTATGGTCCGAAAATACCCGTGGGGGGTATAACAAGGACCATAGATTTCCTTATACATTCCATATGCATCACTGAAAGTTTGGAATATATGGTCTGAAATATACGGGGGTGGGGTATTTACGGATCACATATTTTTAGGCGTGCTTCTAAAACATGGTCTAAATATACCCCTAGGGGGTATAACTGGGACCATAAAAAAAAGGTCATGGTCTAAAATATACCCCAGGGGGGTAAAAAAGGACCATAGATTTTGAGAAAATGTATTATAAATTAATAATAAAATGAAAAAATATGCACGAGAGCATATTTTTTCATTATTCTTCCGAAATTCTACTGATTTTAGATTAAATTTCAGTTTTTTAAACATGAATTCCATTCTCCCTCAATACCATTCTCCCTAATTACTACATAAATTTAACAATCTCAATTTAACAATATATCTATTATTTCATCAATATATACAACCTATAGTGTTAGGGGCTGTATTTTTGAAAATAAGGGGTGGTTTTTAAAAGATTTTACATAGATTTAACATAGATTAAATATGCTGTTAACATTTATGTCCTAATATAAAGTTGTAACGAAATGTTATGGATAAAAAATATATGCAATAGAATTGCAAAAAAATTTAAGGAGAGTTAAATGAAAAAGATTTTATCATTACTTTTAGCACTTGTATTAGTATTTTCACTAGTAGCATGTGGTAACAATGGAGACACAAAGGACGAATCAAAAGGGGAAGATACAAAAACAGAAGAATCTAAGGATGATACAACTGCTGAAGAATCCAAAGATGATACAGCTGCAGAAGAATCTAAAGATGATGCTGCAGGTGGAAAAGCTGAAGGTGAAATTAATGTAATTTCTAGAGAAGACGGTTCTGGTACAAGAAGTGCTTTCGTAGAAATCGTTGGTGTTGTTGACGGAGACGGTAATGATATGACTGCTCAATCTGCAGTTATTCAAGATGGTACTGGTAAAGTTATTGAAACAGTATCAAAAGATAAAGCTTCAATCGGATATGCTTCTTTAGGTTCAGTTGAAGGAAATGATTCTGTTAAAGCATTAAAAGTTAATGGCGTTGAACCAACACCTGATACAGTTTTAGATGGTTCATATTCAATCCAAAGACCATTAAACATTGCTTATAAAGATGGTTCTTTATCAGAAGCAGCTCAAAACTTTATTGACTTTATGATGTCAAAAGAAGGACAAGAAGTTGCAGTTGAAAAAGGTTTTGTTAAATCTGATCCAAATGCAAAAGCATTTGAAAAGAAAGATGTAAAAGGAACAGTTAAAGTTTCTGGTTCAACATCAGTAGGACCATTAGTACAAGCAGCAGCAGAAGAATATAAGAAAATTAATCCAAATGTAGAAATCGTAGTTAACCAAACAGGTTCATCAGCTGGTATGAAAGATGCTATGGCTGACGGTGTAGTTGATTTTGGTATGGCTTCAAGAGAATTAAAAGATGAAGAAAAAGCTGTATTAAAACCATTAGTTATTGCTAAAGATGGTATTGCAGTAATCGTATCACCAGATAACCCAATGGAAGATATCTCATTAGATTCAGTTAAAGGTATCTACTTAGGTGAAATTACTGATTGGAAAGATGTAAAATAGTTAATAGCAGATTAATATTTAGAGTATTATATATGTAGCAATACATGTATTAGGAGGGGAAATGAATTCAAAGGCTAGTGGTAAAACTTTTGGTGAAGAATTTGCCAGAGTAGTGTTTATCATAGCTACAGCCGCATCAATCGTGGCACTAGGGTTTATCATTTATTTCTTGTTCTCAACTGCATGGCCAGTTATTAGAGATCATGGATTTTCAAATTTCTTATTTGGAACTGAATGGCGCCCAACATTTAAAGTACCTAAATACGGAATATTACCATTTATCGTCGGGAGTATCTATGCTACTCTCGGCGCTATTATTTTGGGGGTTCCAATAGGGCTTTTCGTAGCTGTGTATATGGCATTTTATGCACCTAAAAAAATTTATAAAGTATTAAAAGCAGGTATAAACTTAATGGCTGGTATTCCATCAGTTGTTTATGGTTTATTTGCTTTAACAATTATAGTACCAAAGTTAAGGGAGTTATTTGGTGGTACGGGACTTTCATTACTTGCTGCAATTCTTTTATTAGCGGTAATGATTTTACCAACAATTATTTCATTATCTGAATCAGCTTTGAGGGCAGTTCCAAAGGCTAACTATCAAGGTGCTATCGGGCTTGGAGCAAGTAAAGAAAGGGCAATTTGGAATGTAGTATTGCCTGCAGCAAAATCTGGGGTATTATCCTCAATCATTTTAGGTATCGGTAGAGCTATTGGTGAAACAATGGCGGTAACAATGGTTGCTGGTGGTCAAGCTGTTATGCCTAAAAGTTTAGTAAAAGGTATGAGAACAATGACTATGAACGTTGTACTTGAAATGAAATATGCTGGAGCTGAACATGAAAATGCATTGATAGCGACAGGTGCGGTATTATTTGTATTTATTCTATTAATAAACTTAGCATTTAATATGTTGAAAAATAGAAAGGTTGGTGAATAATGAATAAAAGACAAAAATCATTTTCATCAATAATGAAAGCAATAATGTATGTGTTTGTAGTATTTACTTTTGCACTTTTATTATGGATAATCGGAAGCGTGGTATTACAAGGGATTCCTAAGTTAACAAAGGAAATGTTCTCACTTGTATTTACTACAGAAAACTTATCTATGCTTCCTTCTATAATTAATACATTAACAGTTATAGTGATTACTTTAGCTATATCAATTCCAATAGGGTTGTTTACTGCTATATATTTGGTAGAGTATGCACCAAGGGGAAGTAAATTTGTAAAAGTGGTGAGAATGGCAACTGAAACTTTACAAGGTATTCCATCAATAGTATTTGGGCTATTTGGGTATATATTCTTTGTAAGAGTAGTCGGTTTGGGTTATTCAATTCTTGCTGGTACATTTACACTTACAATAATGGTTTTACCTTTGATAATTAGAGCTACTGAAGAAGCGCTAATTGCTGTAGATGACAAGTTGAGACAAGCAAGCTATGGATTAGGTGCGAGAAAATTAAGAACGGTATTTAATGTTGTATTGCCACCTGCAATGAACGGTATAATTTCCGGGATAATTCTTGCAATAGGAAGAATTTTTGGTGAAACTGCAGCATTACAATTTACAGCTGGTACTTTTGAACAAATTGCAAAACCAACACAACAAGGTTCAACATTGGCTGTATTTATGTATAACTTAACAGCAGAAGGTAGACATACAAAAGAAGCATATGCATCAGCATTTGTGTTATTGTTATTTGTAATTTTGATTAACTGGTTAGCATCTAGACTGGGATCAAGAATCGGGGGAATTAATGAGTAAAAATATTATTGAAATTAAAAATTTTGATGTCTTTTATGGAGATTTCCAAGCTATAAAGGATGTTTCAATGAATATTGAAGAAAATAAAGTTACTGCATTTATTGGACCATCTGGATGTGGTAAATCAACACTTTTGAAATCTATTAATAGAATGAATGATTTAGTTGAATCATTCCATAAAAAAGGACAAATTCTATTAAATGGTAAAGATATTTATGATGGTTATGACGAATATAAATTAAGAAGAGAAATCGGGATGGTGTTTCAACAACCAAACCCATTCCCAAAATCAATTTATGATAATGTGGCATTTGGACCAAGAACACATGGTATTAAAGATAAAAAGAAATTAGACGAAATTGTTGAAACTTCACTAAAACAAGCGGCAATATGGGATGAAGTTAAGGATAAATTACATAAGTCTGCAACAGCTGTTTCTGGGGGACAACAACAAAGAATTTGTATCGCTAGAGCGGTTGCGGTTAAACCAAAAGTAATTTTACTTGATGAACCTACATCTGCCCTTGACCCAATTGCAACAAATAAGATTGAGGACTTGATTTTTGACCTTAAAGAGAATTATACTATAGCTATAGTAACACATAATATGCAACAGGCAACAAGAGTTTCAGATTATACAGCATTCTTTTATTTAGGTGAATTAATCGAATTTAACAATACAGACGAATTATTTGCTAATCCTCGTGAAGAACAGACAGAAAACTATATATCTGGTAGATTTGGTTAATGGAGGAGAATATGTTAAGAGTAAATTATGATAATCAATTAAATTTATTGCATGAAGAAATCACTACTATGGGTAAGATGGTTACTGATGCGATAAACAAATCAATGGACGCTTTAGTTAATAAAAACTCGGAACTTGCAGAAGAAGTAATTGCTGGCGATAAATATGTTAACTCTAAAGAAAATGATATCGAAAGTTTAGCACTTAAACTTTTATTACAAGAGCAACCAGTAGCTTCAGATTTTAGATTTGTAACTTCTACTTTAAGAATGATTACAGATTTGGAAAGAATAGGTGATCAAGCTGCAGATATATCATTCTTAAATGTTAAAATGTCACATAGAACATATCAAAAAAGTGATTTAGGTTCACTAATTGAAATGGGTGTGATGGCAGAAGAGATGGTAGAAACTGTGGTAAAAGCTTATGTTGATGGAGATGCTGATTTAGCTGCATCTGTTATTGAAATGGATGATAAAATCGATGAATATTTCAATAGAGTTAGAAAAGAAGTTATTTCAGATGTGAAAAGTGATAAATTCACAACAAAAAACAGTTTAGATATTTTAATGATTGCAAAATATCTTGAAAGAATAGGAGATCATGCAGAAAATCTTGCAGAAAAAATCTACTATTCAATAACAGGAGAATATAAGTAAAGTAAGAGGCAAATATGCACAATATTATAGTCGTAGAAGATGATACAAATATAAGGGATTTATTGGTTTATGCGTTAAATAATAATGGTTTTAGGGCGGTTGGATTGCCCGGTGCTAAAGACCTTTACGCCCAAATTGATAAGATTAGACCTTCACTTTTAATCCTTGATCTTATGCTTGAGGGTGAAAGTGGATATGATATATTGAAAAAAGTAAGAGCAAATAGTGTATATCAAGATTTACCTGTAATCATACTTACTGCGAAAGATAATGAATATGATAAAGTTAAAGGCTTAGATATGGGGGCTGATGATTATATCACTAAACCATTCGGAGTACTTGAAACGATATCAAGAATAAAGGCTATTTTAAGGAGATTTCCTCAAAAAATTGAAACTGAAGACATATATGAAATACAAGGTATATTTTTAGATTATAAAAAAAGAGAAGTATATGTCGATGATGAAAAAATTGACCTGACATATAAAGAATTTGAGCTATTATATTTCTTTATTGTAAATAAGGGAATGGTCTTCAGTAGAGAAAAAATAATGAATGAAGTTTGGGGATTTGATTATAAAGGTGAGTCTAGAACAGTTGATGTGCATATAAGGACACTAAGACAAAAACTTGATAAATATGGTGATTTAATTAAGACCGTAAGAAATGTCGGTTATAAATTAGGAGAATAGTATGAGAAAAAGACTGTATTGGATATTATTTACTTCATTTACAGCCTTTTTTTTATTTATATCAGCATTAGTGGTTGGTTTTTATGGTTTCAAACCTGAGTTTACAACAGAAAAACTAGTTACCTACCTAATAGTAGTAATAGTTGTCATTGCTTTTATATCTTATGTGATAGCATTTAAATTGCTAAAAAGGATGATTGAGCCATTCAATCAGTTTTCAAATTATTTGGCGAAAAATATATTAAATTATCCTGATCCAAAAAAAGATATAACAGAAAGTGATGAAATTGTAGAACTTCTAAAAAAATATGGCTACAATTTTGATGAAATAGAAAAAGGTATACAATTGTTAAAGGAAAATTCAAAAGCTAGAAGGGAATTTTCCGCGAATGTATCACATGAATTAAAGAGTCCGTTAACAAGTATAAATGGATATGCTGAAATGATAGCTTCAGGCATGAGTCATGGAGAAGACACCCAAGAATTTGCCAGAAGGATATATATTGAAGGTAATCGATTATTGAAATTAATTGATGAGACTATAGAACTTTCTAAATTAGATAGTAATCATATAACTAATGAAACTTTTGAAACTTTCGATATTGGTAAAATTATAAAAGATAATATTGAATCTCTTTCATTTTTAGCTGAAGAAAAGGACATGAAGATTGATTATTTCTATGAACCAGTGGAATATTATGGAAATCCTAAATTAATTTACGATTTAGTTGCGAATCTTATATCAAATGCGATAAAATATTCGAGTGATAAAAAACCGAGACTTGATATTTTTGTTGATGATACATTGGAAAATGTTGTTTTAACTTTCAAAGATAATGGTATAGGTATATCAAGGAAAGATCAAGAAAGAATTTTTGAAAGATTTTATGTTGCAGAAAAATCAAGAGGAAAGAAGTCCGGAACTGGACTAGGTTTATCACTTGTAAAAAATATTGTTCAATTTCATAAAGGTTCAATTGATTTAGAAAGTGATTTAGGTAAAGGGTCAACATTTAAGATAAAATTATCTAAGACGATAAATATTGATTGACAAAAAAATGATAATTAATATATAATCAGATTATGTAGGTAACCATAAGGGGGAGAATAATGCAAAAAAACAAAATATCCTCTGCCGTAGTAAGAAGATTACCAAAATATTTTAGATTTCTAACAAATTTAGAGAATGAAGGTGTTGAAAAAATATCTTCTAAACAGTTAAGTGAAATAACTGGATTTACTGCCTCTCAAATAAGACAAGATCTAAACCATTTTGGTGGGTTTGGGCAACAAGGATACGGATACAGAGTAACAGAATTAAAAAATTCAATAGCAGACATTATTGGATTAAATAAAGAGTATAATGTAGTAATTGTAGGTTTTGGTCGTATAGGTAGAGCAATATATCAATATAAAGGGTTTGATACTAAAAAATTCAATGTAATTGGTGTATTTGACTTAGAAGAAGGCACATACGATGAAGGCAAGATAGAAATTAAATCCATAGATAAGTTAGAAAGCTTTTTAGAAAAAAATGATGTAGATATAGTCGTACTAGGTGTGCCAAAAAATGAAGCACAAAAAATATGCGACATGATATCTGGCAAAAACGTAAAAGGTATTTGGAACTTTGCGCCAACAAATGTAGAAGTTGAAGGCGATGTAGCTATAGAAAATATTCACCTTAGTGAATCACTTTATAGTTTAATTTTCTATATGTCAAATCCAGAACACTATTAAAACCGAGATACTAGGTGATTTCATTAGATTGGGATTACCTAGTTTTTTTTGTTTCATCAATTTCAGTCGGGGTTCTAATGGTTATGAGTGGATTTCCATGGTCTCAAAATACCCCTAGGGGGTATAAAACGGACCATGAAATGAATGTTAAACATTCCAAAGGCAAGCATTATAAAATGCAAGATTTCGAAAATAAATATTTCAAATGAAACTTTCTAAAAAATCCATTCCAAATACAAATAACTTCCATCAAGTATCCCATATTCAAATACTCCAACTCAAAAATCCCAATCAAACACCCGATACGCACTTCCCTCAATAAAATTAAAAGCTATGTTACAATATTTATCATAGAATAAAATATAGGATTCTATACCTTTATTTATATAAGACATGATATAATAAACACTGAGGTAAATTATGGCAGAGATAACAGTTAGTAAACTTTCTAAATCTTTTGGAATAGATGAAATATTTTCAGATGTGAGTTTTCATTTAAATGAGACTGATAAAGTGGGCATTGTGGGACCTAATGGTGCCGGTAAGACCACACTATTTAACATTCTCACTGGTGTTGATAAAGAATATGATGGTAATGTTTATATAAAGAATAATTTAAAATTGGGATATATGCTTCAAAATACAAGTCTTCAGTCTGATAAAACTATATATGAAGAGATGCTTGAAGAGTTTAATTATATTTATGAAATAGAAGAAGAGTTACGAGTTTTAGAAGAAGCATTACATGATCATGAAGATTTAGAGAGATTAGAAAGAAATACAATTAGATATACTGAGCTTATAGAAAAGTACACAGATTTAGGTGGGGAATATTTTGAGTCTAAGATAGAGTCTCTACTATTGGGGATGAGATTTCCAAAAGAGAGATTTCACGATAAGGTGAATACTTTAAGTGGCGGTGAGAAGTCCAGATTGGAGCTTGCCAAGCTTTTAATTTCTGATGCGGACATTCTTCTATTGGATGAGCCGACAAATCATTTAGATATGGAAACTATTGAATTTGTGGAAAATTTGATTAAAGAGAGAAAAAAGCTGGTGGTGTTTATTTCTCATGATAGGTATTTTTTAGATAAGGTTGCGAATAGGATATTTTTACTAGAAAATGGTAGAATGCGTACCTATGATACAAATTACACGGATTTCATTAATAGGCGTAAAAAAGAGATTGAAGTTGAGCAGAGAGCTTATGAAAATCAGCAAAAAGAGATAGAACGCCAGGAAGAAATTATTGAACGTTTTGCTAATCTGGGCGGTTCTTTAAGAAAAAGAGGAATAGCTCAATCGAGATCAAGACAGAAGCTTCTAGACAAGATGAAAAAGCTTGAGAAGCCAGAATTTTTTGATGAAAAGATGTCACTTAAATTTACACCTGCTAGAACGAGTGGACAAGATGTGCTTAGGGTAAACAATGTAACAAAATCCTTTGATCAGAAAACTCTATATAAAGATATTTCATTTGAAATATATAGAGGAGAAAAAGTTGGTTTAATCGGTGGGAATGGTACTGGTAAGACTACACTATTTAAGATGATATTAAACAAGATGAGACCTGATGAAGGTGATGTTGAATTAGGTGAGTCTGTCTTTCCTGAATACTTTGATCAGGAACAAAAAACACTTGATTTAGATAAGACAATTATAGATGAGGTTTGGGATAAATACCCTTATCTAACGCATTATGAATTAAGATCTTATCTTGCGCGATTTATGTATATCGGAGATGATATATTTAAGATAGTGGGTGATTTGAGTGGTGGAGAGAAATCTCGTATTACATTGCTTGAATTGATGCTTTCTGATGCTAATTTCTTATTGATGGATGAGCCGACAAACCATTTAGACATTGATTCAAAAGAAGTGTTAGAGGATGCGTTGAATGGTTATAAAGCGACAGCATTTATCATTTCTCATGATAGATATTTTTTGAATAAGGTTTGTGATAAATTAATTGAAATTAAAGATAAGGGAATTACCATCTATAATGGAAATTATGATTATTACCTTACTAAACAAGAGAAATATATTGAAAGTCAAAATGAAGTTTCAGAAAATAAAACTCAAAAGAGAAAAGATGCACGAAAAGAGAGAGAAGAGCAAAAGCAAGTAAGGCAATTTAAAAATAAAGCAAAAAATATTGAGAAAAGAGTTTCTGAGATTGATGCCGAAGTAAATGCATTAAATATTGAGTTTACAAAGCCTGAAATTTTTGAAGATTTTGATAAGACTAGAGAGATTAGTGCGAAAATAGAAAGTTTAAATAATGAGAAAGAAGAGATAAGTTTGGAATGGATGGAAATCTTAGAAAAACTTGATGAAATGGGATATTTAGAAGAATAAGGGGAGTTAATGAAGACGAAATTATTAAAAATATTATCTGTAGGGATTATTTGTTTATTTTCTATTGTAATGGTTTCTTGCCAAGGTAAAAAAGATGAAAATAATAAGCTAGCATTTATCTCCTTTAATGAAGAAAATAAGAAAAATACAAGGACAGAGCTTGTTTATAACGGATTGACTTCATATGAAAATATTAATTTTACATATGATAATGTAAATACTAGTCAAGAATATATTAATAAATTGCAGAAATTAACAAAAGATAAATATAATTTGATTGTTTCTAATGGTTTTTTAACAAATAATGAAACTGCAACAGTTGCTGAACAAAATAAGGATAGCAATTTTGTTGTGATTGATTCTGTGATTGATCCAGTTTTGGATAATGTGACATCAATACTATTTAATACACATGAATCTTCTTTTCTAGCGGGATATCTAGCTGGACTTAAAACTGAAACTAATAAGATCGGATATATAGGCTTTGAAAGAGGGCTAATAAGCGATAGATATGAATTCGGCTTTAAGGCGGGAGTATTGACTGCTGCTAAGGAAAAAGATGTAGAGATTTCAATTTTCACAAAATTAATTGATAGCTTTGATAGTTATGATGATGGCAAGCTAATTGCAAATGAGATATATGAAAAAGGTGCTGACATTATATTTCAAACCGTTGGTGTAACAGGTTTGGGTGTGATTGACAGTGCTAAAAGTCACAATAAATTTGTAATAGGCTATGATTTAGATCAATCCTATTTAGCTCCAGATAATATGCTTACATCAGTGATAAAAAAATACGATACTGTGGGAAGTATGGTTATAAAAAAATATAATGAGGGCTCATTGGAATTTGGGAAAAAATTATATTTTGGATTAAAGGAAGATGCGACTGGATTAACAACTTTTGATAAAGAAAAATCATTATATAGCGAAGATATAAATAAAAAGGTGATGGAAATGTCAGAAAAAATAAAATCTGGCAAGGTAAAAGTTCCATATAATGAAAAAGTTTACACAGATTTTAAATAAACAATACAAAAATTTAACATTAGTAAAATTTTAGAAAAAAATTTAAACTTTGATAATTCAACATTTTAGCCCTATTGCTTGATTTTTAGCAAAATTTAGAGCATTATTTACTTGAAAAATTTTCAAAAAAATAATATAGTATTATTATACAATAAGTATAATTACAATTTCATAATCAAATATCGGAGGGATATATGAAAAACACAAAAAAATTAGTTGCGTTATTATTATCACTAGTGATGATGTTTTCATTAGTAGCATGTAATACCTCAACAGATACAAAAGATGAATCAGATAAGGAGTCAGCTGGAGAATCTACAAAAGAATCAACTGAAGAATCAAAAGGTGATTCAGAAGAAACAACAGGAGAAAAAGCTGGGGAAGCAAAAGACTTTACTGGTAAACTTGTTGGTATGGTAACTGATACAGGTGGGGTTGATGACCAATCATTTAACCAATCATCTTGGAAAGGTTTACAAGAATTAAAAAAAGATACTAAAGCAGAAGTTACTTACGTACAATCAAAACAAGATTCAGATTATATACCAAATATTAATCAATTGTTAGATAAAAACGCAGATTTATCTTGGGGGATTGGTTTCCTATTAGGAGATGCTGTAAAGACAGCTTCTCAACAAGCTCCAGATAAACAATTTGCTATTATTGATATGGCATATGATAAACCAGAAACTTTACCAAATGTTACTGGTGTAGTATTTAAGGCTCAAGAACCTTCATATTTAGTAGGTTATTTAGCAGCACACCAAACAAAAACAAATAAAGTAGGATTTATTGGTGGTAAAGAAGGAGTTGTAATTAGTCAATTTGATTACGGATTTAGAGCAGGTGTTGAAGATGCTGCTAAAGAATTAGGTAAAAAAGTTGAAGTAATTGTACAATACGCAAACTCATTTAATGATCAAGCTATAGGTAAATCAATTGCAACTAAGATGTTTGCAAATGGAGCTGACATTGTATTCCATGCAGCTGGTGGTGTAGGTATCGGTGTTATAGAAGCTGCGAGAGAAGCTAAAAAATTTGCAATTGGCGTTGATCAAGATCAATCATATTTAGCTCCTGAAAATGTGTTAACATCAGCAATGAAGAGAGTAGATAAAGCAATCTACGACTTATCATCTAGAATTTTATCTGGTGAAAAAGTTGGTGGTACAACAGTAGTTTATGCATCTGAAGGTGGTTTCGTTGGTATACCAGAATGGACAGAAAAATCATTATATCCAAAAGACGTATATGATAAAGTAATGGTTAAACAACAAGAAATTGTTGATGGTAAATTAGTACCTCCATTTAATGCAGAAACATTCAAAGAATACCAATCAAAACAACAATAAGATAAAAAAATTAGCAGGGGTTAATCCCCTGCTTTTTAAAATATTGAAGGAGAAGAAATGGCAAATGAAATTTATGCTGTTGAGATGACAGATATAGTTAAAACATTTGGTGCATTTACTGCTCTAGATAATGTAAAACTTAATGTAAAAAAAGCTTCCATTCATGCTATTTTAGGTGAAAATGGTGCAGGTAAATCTACATTGATGAATATTCTGTACGGTTTATATCAAGCAGACTCAGGAACTATCAAATTAAATGGTCAAGAAGTTGATATTAAAGATCCTGGTACTGCTATAAAGCATGGTATTGGTATGGTGCATCAGCATTTTATGTTGGTACATAATTTTACTGTAGTGGATAACATTCTTTTGGGTAGTGAAGTTACAAATAATGGATTTTTAGACTATAAAAACGGTAAAAAGAAAGTACAAGATTTAATTGATAGATATGGATTGAATGTTAATCTTGATGCTAAAGTTGAAAATATTTCAGTTGGTATGCAACAAAGAGTGGAGATATTAAAGGCTTTATATAGAAATGCTGAAATTTTAATATTCGATGAACCTACAGCTGTATTAACACCTCAAGAAATTGATGAACTTATCGCAATTATGAACAATCTTACAAAATCAGGTAAGACAATTATTATCATTACACATAAACTTGATGAAATAAAAAAATCAGCAAGTGAGTGTACAATCATCAGAAGAGGAGAATACATTAATACTGTTGATGTTACAAATGTTACAAAAGAAGATTTGGCAACAATGATGGTCGGTCATTCAGTAAATTTAGTTGTTGAAAAAGATAAAGCTAGTCCTACAGATGTAGTTTTTGAAATTAAAGATTTAGTTGTTGAAGATGATCGTGGCATTGATGTTGTAAATGGTTTAAATTTATCCATAAGAAAAGGAGAGATTTACGGTATTGCTGGGATTGATGGAAATGGCCAAAAAGAATTAATTGAGGCAATTACCAATCTGACAAAGACAAAATCAGGAAGTATTCGCATTAATGGTATTGAAATACAAAATACTTCACCAAAAAATACGATTCAAAATGGCGTTTCAACTATTCATGAAGATAGATTAAAGAGAGGTTTAGTGCCTGACTTTACAGTTTCAGAAAATTCTGTGGTAGAGAGATTTGCTCAAAAACCTTATTCTAAAAATGGTGTATTAAACTTTGGAGAAATAAAAAAATATACTGATAAATTAATTAAGGATTATGATGTTAGACCAGCAGATTGCAATTCTATGTTAGCAAGATCACTATCTGGTGGTAATCAACAAAAACTTATTATTGCAAGAGAAGTTTCATCTAATCCAGATTTATTAGTCGCTGTACAGCCTACTAGAGGTTTAGACGTAGGAGCGATAGAATATGTTCATAAATCATTGATAAAAGAAAGAGATGATGGAAAAGCAATTTTATTATTATCATTTGAATTAGATGAAGTTATGAATGTTTCAGATAAAATTGGAGTAATTTATAAAGGTGTAATTCAAGAGGAATTTTTACAAGGTGAGAAAACAGAACAAGAAATTGGACTATTGATGGCTGGAGGTAGAAATGAAAGAAAATAAATTAAAAAAACTATTTTCTAATCAATTATTTGCTACAACAATAGCTCTAATATTAGGATTTATAGTTTCAGGATTTGTACTATTAGCTATAGGAAAAAATCCAATTTCAGTATATATTGGCATGTTTTCAGGAGTATTTGGAAATCCAAGAAATATTGCTGAAACAATAATCAAAGCAACTCCAATTATCATAACTGGTGCATCTATTGCTTTTGCATTTAAGACAGGATTATTTAATATAGGTGCAGAAGGACAATATATTGTTGGGTTTGTTGCAGCTGGTATTGTTGGTATTTTAGTGGATTTACCTTCAATTATCCAAATACCTTTACTGCTTATTGTGGGTATGGTAGCAGGGATGCTATTTGGTGGTTTATCAGGACTTTTAAAGGCGAAATTCGGTGTGCACGAAGTTATTTCTGGGATTATGTTAAACTGGATAGCATTTTATTTACAAATGTATGTATCATTGAGTTCACCATTGTTTATAAAAGAAACTTCAGGAACTGCACCGATCAATGTTTCGGGACAAATAAAATTATTTGCAGCACAAAAAGCTGCAGGTGATTATTCTGAATTAGTAAAAGTCCCAGTTATTGGACCAATATTAGGACGTACAGACATTAACTATGGGATATTTGTTGCATTGATAGTAATATTTGTTTTACATTTTATCATTAAAAAGACAACTTTAGGTTATCAGTTAAGAGCGGTAGGTTTCAATAAACACGCTGCTGAATTTGCTGGTATCAATGTAAATAAAAATATTATTAGATCAATGGCGATAGCTGGTGCAGTTGCTGGATTAGCAGGAGCTGTAAATATTATGGCTATTTCACCACATAAGATTAACTCAATAGCTATGTTTGAAAATTACGGATTTGATGGGCTTTCAGTAGCTTTAATGGCGGGATCTTCAATACCTGGTGTAGTGTTATCATCATTACTATTCTCTATATTGAAAATTGGTGGAAATGTAATGCAATTAAACACAGGAGCACCTTCAGAATTAATTTCTGTATTAATAGGTATAATAATCTTCTTTATAGCGTTGGCAAATATTTTACCAGTTTTAGCGGATAAAATAGCAAGTAGAAAAGTGAAGGAGAAGAAGAATGAATAATATAACAACAATCATTGCAATTACAATCATGTATTCTACTGCTTTAATTTTTGGTGGTTTAGGTGGCATGATTTCAGAAAGATCTGGTGTTGTAAACATCGGAATAGAAGGAATGATGTCAATCGGAGCGTTCACCGGTGCAGCAGTTGGCTATGCAACAGCAAATCCATGGATTGGATTTTTAGCTGGTGGTTTAGCAGGTGCTTTATTTGGTCTTTTGCATGCAATAGCATCTGTAACTTTTAGAGCAAATCAAACTGTTTCCGGTGTTGCTATTAATATGTTAGGATCTGGTTCGGCACTATTCTTATCCAAAATAATTTTTGGTAAAGCGGATACTCCAATTTTAGAAAAGAAATTACCAGTGATTTTTAAAATCCCTTCAACTGCAATTATTGCACTTTTGCTGATGATATTTTTATGGGTTTTCATCTATAAGACAAAATGGGGATTGAGATTAAGAGCGGTAGGAGAGCACCCAGCAGCTGCAGATACATTAGGTATTAATGTTTATCGTACTAGATATTTAGCTGTTATAACTTCTGGATTTTTATCTGGATTAGGTGGAGCATCCGTTACAATGTCTCTTGTATCAAACTATTCACCAACAGCCATTGCGGGACAAGGATTTATCGCTTTGGCAGCTGTAATCTTTGGTAAATGGACACCTCATGGAACATTCGGTGCAGCAATATTATTTGGTTTTGCACAAGCATTAACAGTAATTTTAGGTGGTAAATCTGTTATACCTTCTGAATTTATCTCAATGATTCCATATGTATTAACATTAGTAGTATTAGTATTTTTAGGTAAATCAGAAGCGCCAAAAGCAGACGGTGTACCATATGTAAAAGGAGCTAGATAATGAATATTAAAGAAATTTTAAGTAAAGCAGATCATACTCAACTTAAACAAACAGCTACTTGGGATGATATAAAAAAATTAATCGATGAAGCTGTAGAGTATAAGACAGCATCAGTATGCATTCCTGCTTCATATATAAAAAAATCAAAAGAATATATCGGTGATAAATTAGTTTTATGTACTGTTATTGGTTTTCCAAATGGGTATTCAACAACAAAAACTAAAGTTTTTGAAACAAAAGATGCAATCGAAAATGGTGCGACAGAAATTGATATGGTTATAAATATCAATGAACTAAAAAATGGCAATTATGAATATGTTTTAAATGAAATTAAAGAAATTAAAGAAGCGTGTGGAGATTTAATCTTAAAAGTAATTATCGAAACAGCTCTATTAACTGAAGAAGAAAAAATAAAAATGTGTGAGATAGTTTCTAAATCAGGAGCAGACTACATCAAGACTTCTACAGGTTTTTCTACAGGTGGAGCAACATTTGAGGATGTTGAATTATTTAATAAACATGTAGAAGATCACGTTAAGATAAAAGCTGCGGGTGGGATTTCCACTTTAGAAGATGCACAAAAATTTATTGAACTTGGTGCAGACAGATTAGGTACAAGTAGATTAGTTAAATTAGCTAGAAATGAGCAAGCTGAAGGATATTAATATGATTAAAGAAGATATAAGAATGGCGTTAGAATATTTAAAAAATTCTGATGCCCCTTATTCAAATTTTAATGTTGCTGCTGTTTTAACTGATATCAATGATAATAAATTTGTTGGTGTAAATGTAGAAACTATATCTCTTACTTCAAATGTGTGTGCAGAGAGAAATGCTATTTTTACTGCAATTACAGAAGGTTCAAAAAAGTTTAAAAGAGTTGTTATAGTAGGCGGGAAAAATGGTAAAGTAACAAGCTATACACCTCCATGTGGCGTGTGTAGACAAATGTTACGTGATTACTGTGATCCCGAAACTTTCGATGTTGTGATAGCTATTGATGAAGATAATTATCAAGAATTTAAATTAAAAGACTTACTGCCACATTCATTTGGACCTGAAAATTTAGAGGATTAAATTATGAGAATGTTAGATATTATTGAAAAAAAGAAACATGGTATTGAATTAAATCCAGAAGAAATAAAATTTTTTATAAATGGATTTGTTAATGAAGAAATACCAGATTACCAAGTGTCAGCTTTACTTATGGCAATATATTTTAAGGGAATGACAGAAAGAGAAACTCTTGAATTTACGCTTGCTGTGAGAGATAGTGGAGATGTTGTTGATCTTTCATCTATAAAAGGAATTAAAGTTGACAAACATAGTACTGGTGGAGTAGGTGACAAAACTACATTGGTTATTGCCCCTATAATCGCTTCATTAGGTGCTAAAATTGCGAAAATGTCAGGCAGAGGACTTGGACATACTGGAGGCACAATTGATAAAATGGAATCCATTCCAGGTCTAAAAACAGACATTCCTGCTGATAAATTTATTGATATGGTAAATGAGATTGGTGTATCAGTAATTGGTCAAACAGGTAATCTAGCCCCTGCTGACAAAAAATTATATGCATTGCGTGATGTGACTGCAACAGTTGACAGCATTCCGCTTATTGCTGGTTCAATTATGTCTAAAAAATTAGCCGCAGGAAGTGATGCGATATTATTAGATGTTAAGACTGGTTCAGGTGCGTTTATGAAGACTTTAGATGATGCCATTGAACTTGCACAAGAAATGGTTAATATCGGAGAAAATGCTGGTAAAAAGACAATAGCTTTGATTACTGAAATGGACATTCCACTAGGATATAATATTGGAAACACATTGGAAATAATGGAAGTTATTGAAACTTTAAAAGGCCATGGACCAAAAGATTTAACTGATGTGTGTATAGAACTTGCTTCAAATCTAGCTTATATGGCTGAAATTGATACACTTGAAAATTGTAAAACAAGAGTAAAAGAAGTTATAGAAAACGGAAAAGCCTTTGAAACTTTCGTGAAATTTGTGGAAGCACAAGGTGGAGATATTTCTTATATACAAGATGTAAATAAGTTTGAAAAAGCTAAATTTGAACATGAAGTAAAAATAAAATCTTCTGGATATGTTTATGAAATGGAGACTGAAAAGATTGGTATTTCATCAGTTTTATTAGGTGCTGGTAGAAAAACAAAAGAATATGCAATCGACTTTGCTGCAGGCATAAAGTTAGTTAAGAAAACAGGGGATGAAGTCAAAGAAAATGATACTATAGCAATCCTATATACAAATAATGAATCTGCAATAAAAGAAGCAGAAACATTGCTATTAGAAGCATATACTTTATCAAATGAAAAACCTGAACTTGAGCCTTTAATATTGGCGAGAGTAAGCAAAGATGATGTAGTGAAATATTAGGATCTATAGAAAATAGTTGGAAATAACTATCATTTTTTGAAACATATTATATATAAAGATAAAGGAGCTATTGCAAAATTTTTTGCAGTAGCTCCTTTTCTCTATTTATTAAATTTTCTTTAGTCTTTTATATAGATTTGATTGTAAAAATTTTTCATGTAAATCTATTATAGCTTCTATGGCAACTGGGATAAGCATTATGACATATGTGTAGACATACTGGCTTTTTGTTTCCCAGAACAGGTGAAATACTGTACCACCCACGAAGTATATTATAAATAATGATAAATTATTTTTGTGAAGATTCTTTTTCAATAAATATATTAAACTTCCTAGATATAATAGTACGGTAATGGACTTCATATAATGATAATTCGCCCAATATATCGTACCTTCATAATAAATAGATTGGATTATTTTATTTTGACTTGATTGACCATATCTTGGTAATGGACCACTCCAAATTGATTGGAATGTAGGATCTGCCCAAGTTGAAAGATGTTTTGTACCAAAAAAGCCTAAACCATAAAGTGGATTATGTATAAATTTATTGAAATTATCTTTCACTTTTTCTTTGCCAATTTCTGCAGCTTTATCTAAATCATAATCTACATTCTCAAGTACTATACGCGTATAATTATTGTACCATCCTGGTCCTGGATATAGATTTGTAGGATCAGTACCCATTGCTAACCATAAGATTTTTGGCATGCCTTTTGAAACTTTTACGCCAGTTATGTGTTCCGTTAATGAATTCATGCCAAATGTAAAAGTTTTACTAATTACTAAAAAGCTGATTAAAAATACGATTGGTAAAATCTTTTTGTTTTTGTCCGAAGTTAACCATAAATATAAGAAGGCAGCTATAACCATTATTATAAAATTATTTCTAATAATAACAGCGATAGAAAATAGTATTATAGAAGAAATAAGTCTATAAATACTGCCATTTTTTTTATAACTTAGTAAAAGATAAAGCCCATTAATCATAAAGAAAAATCCTGGAATTAGATTGTATGCAAATGCAATAAAAAATAGTTGTTGTGTAAATGCAAATGATAGATAAATTGCTAATAGATTTTTTCTTTTATCAGAATTTCCCAAAATATCAACAATTTTATATATCATAAAATTAATTATGATAATTTCTACAAGATTTACTGAAAATATGATTTTGCTTTTATCTACAATGCTTGTAATTAAGTAAATATAATAGACTAATCCATGCTGATGAGGGTAGAAATTCATATAGTTTTTAGGTTGAAAGAAACCATAATAATCATGCCTCATATCTCTAACCGTTTTATATACTGCTCCGGCATCAGCTCTTAATAATGAACTAATATTAATTATTAAATATATGCCAACGAGTAAATAAATGATGGCGAGGGATATAAATAGCTTTTTCTCACTTATTTTATTTGAGTATTTTAATATGAAATGAAGGAAAATTAAATGTAATAGAAAAAATACTATCCAATGATAATTAAATGAAATATATCCTACAGCTTCATTTATTCTTATCCTAATTGAGGCAAAAGAAAAAAAGCCTAGAAGAAGGATAAGGGCAAATATTGTAAGATAATTTGAAATGTTATTAAATAGTTTTTTTATTTTTTCCATTGTTAAATCCTGAAATCACTGTTGCTACTACTATTTTCATAAGTTCTTTCTGAGATGATATATCGAGGTCTTGATTTTGTTTCCATATATGTTTTTCCAACATATTCACCAATTACACCTAATGAAATTAATTGCATACCGCCTAAAATTGATACTATACAAATTAATGAAGCCCAACCACTTACTGTCTTTCCTAGTAAATAGCTTATGATTGCCCATATAACTCCAATAAATCCTAAAATACTTATTAATAATCCGGTACTGGTCACCATTCTGATAGGTTTAATAGATAAGCTTGTTATCCCATCGGCTGCTAAGCTTATCATTTTAAAGAATGGATAATGGCTTTCTCCTGCCATTCTCTCATTTCTCTTGTAATATACAGATGTTGATTTGAAACCAATTAGAGGAATAAGTCCTCTTAAAAATAGGTTTACTTCTTTATAATTTGCAAATTCGTCTAATACTCTTTTACTTATCAGCCTATAATCAGCATGATTATAGATGATTTCTGCGCCTAGTTTATTTAGGATTTTATAATAAGTTTGTGCTGTGAATCTTTTGAAGAATGTATCAGTAGAACGATCGTCTCTTACTCCATAAACGACTTCATTGCCATTGTGATATTCTTCAATCATTTTATCTATTGCATTTATATCATCTTGACCATCACAATCTATTGAAATGGTAATATCTGCGTATTTTTTTGCTTCCATTAATCCTGCCAAAACAGCATTTTGATGTCCACGGTTACGACTTTGACAGAGGCCTTCAAAATGAACTTCTTGTTTTGAAAGGTTTTTAATGATTTCCCACGTTTCATCTTTTGATCCATCATTAACAAATAAAATTTTACTATTATCTGAAATTTTTCCTTCTGAAATTAATGTTTTTAATTTAGCTAAAAATAAAGGGGCTGTGATAGGTAATACTTTTTCTTCGTTGTAACAGGGTATCACGAGCCATAAAACTGTGTTTTTCATAATCTATCCTTAATATTTATTAATATAATAATTGTACCATATTAATTATGATAAAAAAACTAAATTATTATTAAAATTAGATAAAAATATTAGAGAAAAATATTAATGTAGTTAAATAAATTAAGTTTCAATAAAAATATATTGTAAAACAATAAAACATTTGATATAATTTCACTATATATGGAGGTTGAAAATGTCAAAAAATAGCTCATTTACAGATGGAAAAATGCAAAAATCACTTCTTAATTTAAAATACTTAGCGTATTTATTTATTTTTATTGTTGTTGCCGTAGGAGTCGGATGTAATACTTACTTTGGTTATCAAATTATACAGAGTGAAAAATATGATAAATATTTAGTTCATACTATTGTGTGGATGATTTCAATATATTTTGTTACTTTCATGATAATTTTAGGTATAAAAGATGTATTATTGATGCTTAAAAACTTATCAAAAGGCAATATCTTTACACATGAAAATGCTGAGATTTTAAGAAAAGTTGATAAAAAATTATTGATAACACTTATCTTTTCTATAATCATAAATATAATTATGGCTATAACAGGCTTTTCAAATATTCAATTTATGTTTTTATGGTTAGTGTTTATCGGTTTTCTTTTGGCTGGTCATATTTTAGTTAATCCTTTGGCTTTGTTGGTTGAGAAAAGTGCAGATATGCAATTAGAAATGGATTTGACAATATGATAATGATAAATTTAGATGTTATGCTAGCAAAAAGAAAAATGTCTGTTACAGAGCTATCGGAAAAAGTTGGTATTACAATTTCAAATATCTCTATATTAAAAAATAATAAAGCTAAGGCTATAAGATTTGAAACTTTAAATGCTATTTGTGAGGTTTTAGACTGTCAGCCAGCTGATATAATGGAGTACATTCCTGATGACGAAGATTAAAGAATTAATTAAATATTATTATGAAAAATATAAAAGTCAAATTTTATATATATTTTTCGGAGCTATTACAACCTTTATCAATATAATTTCATATTATGTATGTTTTAACGTTTTAGGAATTTCAAATGTTGTAAGTACAATTATTGCTTGGATATTTGCAGTAATATTTGCATTTATTACAAATAAAATATGGGTTTTCGAAAGTAAATCCTGGGATCCAGAAATAGCGATAAAAGAGTTAGTTTCATTTATTTCCGTGAGATTATTGACTGGTCTATTCGATTTAGCGATTATGTATATTGGGGTAGATGTATTGAATTTTAATGGAATGTTAATGAAGATATTATCAAATATATTTGTACTGATTGCAAATTATGTAGGCTCAAAATTATTTATATTTAAGTCCACAAAATAAATTTTCAAATTAATGACTGGAGCTGTTGCAGAATAACTTATTGGTTATCCTGTAACAGCCCCAGTTTTTTAATTTATTTAACAAATAAAAAAACTGTAAATATACACACTTCTAATTAGTATTGGTTAATTTTATGATAATAACTTAATAGATATGCTAGCATAAAAACGCGAATAGTGTTATAATTTTGTTGATTGATAATTTTTTATCACTTAATAAAATAAAAGGAGACAGGAATGGACGAAAGAGACAAATATAATTTTGAAACTGAGGAAAATAGAGAGGAGTTTACAGAAGAAAGAGTTGAAAACTTAGATCAATCTACAAATTCTTCTCATAGCAATACCAACAAGACAGAAGATTTATCAAATGGGGCAGTTGCTGTATTTGCTGAAATAATTGCAAAAGCAAAAGCTTGGTTTTCAGAAAGACCAATATCTGCATTTTCAGGTAAGTTATCAAAAGGAGCTACTTTTACGATACTAGGGATAAATATTTTTGTAATGGTAGTCACATTTATATTGAGTGTTAATTCAACAATCTCATCATTTTTACCATTTAATATTGATTCAAGTTCAGCATTATTATTCCCATCATTAGTTATTTTAATTGCATTTTATTTAATGCTGGCTTTGACAATTAAGGTTATTGCAGTGACAGTAAAATCACCAAAATCTAGCTATATGTCTGCATTGGAATTAATTGCTATAAATACTATTCCTTCATTTGTTTTAGGAACAATTGGCTTTTTATTAGGATTTATTTTTGCGCCACTTTCAATGATGGTAATGTTTGTATCTTTAATTACAAACTTAATTGGTTTATATCTAGGTTTCCAAAAATATCTTGGTATGCCTGAAAAATCACCATTCTGGCCATTTGCAATTGGATTATTGATATTTGCAATTATATTTTCAATTTTCTTTACTATTTTATCTATAACTCTAATAGGAAGTAGTATAGCAAATAATGTAAATCGTCTAAGACATAGTGATTTTCCAAGCGAATTTCCAAGTGGATTTGGGTGGTAGATATGAAAAACAAAAAACTAAAGTTATCATTTTTAATGCTATTTATAGTTTTCATTCTTTCTGCATGTGGGATTAAATCCAATGAAAAGATGAAAGTTGATGAAAATTTTAAAGGTCAGAGAGATATTGTGCTAAGTTTCGATCAAGAGACAATGAATCGTGTTGAAGGTGGAAAAGATGCATTAAAAAAATTTATCACAGAAAATGTCAAAGGTTTATTTGAAGTAAAATTTATAAAAGATAAACCTGAGTTATTTGAAGTACAATCTTCCATAAAATTTGATAGCAAAGAAGATTATATTAATAAAATAAAGAAATTATATGATTTAGGGAAAATTAAGGATAAAATTGAAGTTGAATTTAGAGTATCAAAATCAGGTTTTACTAAAGGGGTAACATTTAATGACAATACAGATATTGAAAAGATATTTCAGTTTTTAATTGATAAAGCTGTTGAACAAAAATTAATTAAGGAATCCGATAAGTCTAGTATCTGGAGCACAAAAACATATAATTTAAATGTGGACAATAAAGATTTAATTAAAGATTCAACATATGAATATGGAGAATACTCCAAAATTGATTATATCGGACCTAAAGAGATAACAATTGTGACTTCACCATCTAAAGAGGAGGGCAAATTTAATAGAAGTATTAGTCTAATTTTTGATGAAAAATCCTATAAAAATTTACCTGAAGAATGGGAAAAAGAATATTTTGATGGGTTTAATGTTACGATAGATAAAATTAGAGATTTAAGTACTCAAAAGATAAAAATGGAAAATGTATCTACTGAAGATATAAATAAAATTACTAGTAAATTCTTTGGTGTTGAAACTAAGTTTTCAATGAAAGAATCAGAAAATTCTAGTCCTTTATTGCAATCTACAAAGTTATATGATGTAATTCCAAATAATGCATTTAATAAAAACGCTTCAATAAATGCAATTTATTATGTAGATAGTAAAGAAATTGCAGATCATCCTCGTGATATAGATATGTTTATTTCTAGAGACGATAGAAGCTATTCTGTTACTTCATATGAGTTAAGTGGAGGATTTGAAAAAGTATTCGAAAATCAAATTATATTTAACAATATTAAAATTGAGACAGATGTTAATAACAATGGGTTTTCAAGAGATATTATTTTTCCAAAAGAAGGACAAAAAGATATTGTAAATAATAATTTAAAGCAATTCTTAGAAGATAAAAAAATAAAATTCACAGATAATGATGATGAATTAAAAATAAATTATCAATTTAATTTTGATAAAGAGAATGAAGTACATGACAAATTATTAATGAAATTACCTAACATGAAGAATACTACACAATCCCTATTTAGAACAACAAAATATTTTTCAGAACAAATTATATTTAATGATATAGCCACTGAAAAAATAGAACATAGTTTTAAAACAGGTACTTTTTCAAAAATTATTAATGAAGATTATAGGAAAATAGGTAGGGGATCATTATCCGCAAATGTTGAATTTCAACAATTGAAAATAATCCCAATCATTGTATCTGCATTGATTTTATTAGCTTTAATTTTTGGGGTTGTACTATTTTTAAGAAATCTTAAAAAGAAAAATATGACATTAAAGGAATACCTGGCACCAGCAAAAGAGAAGGTTTCTGAATCTGTAAATCGCGTAAGTGCTTCAAGTAAAAAAGCTATAAACAATATTTCAAAACATGTCAATGATTCAAGCAAGATTGATACACATTCCAACGAAACAAAAGTTTTTGATGACAAAGGCAAAACCAATTCTAACAAAAACGAAATTTCTATTAGCAAAGGCAGAATTTCTGCGGATGATGGTAAAGTGTTTTATGGAGAAGATGAATATATTTAGTATATATAAATCTCTAAAATATTAAAAATCAGATTTTATTTAATAGATAAGGTCTGATTTTTCAATTTTTAAATATATTATGAAAAGTTATACTGATTAAAATAAAATATTAATGATATAATTATTTTGATTGATTATTTAAAATATACATTTATAGAGCAAAAAAGATAAATAAGGATATGATATGAAAAAGAAAAAATTAATTATATTATTTTTATTTTTAACATTATTGCTTTCGGCTTGTGGCATACAATCAAAAGAAAATATGAAAGTTAATAATAATTTTAAGGGAGAAAGACTTATTCTACTTTCTATGGATGCTGAAACTTTTAATAGGGCTAGAGGTGGAAAAGATGCGGTAATTAAATTCTTTACTGATAATGTGATAGAACCTTTAGAGTTAAATTATGTTAAAGATGAAGCAAATTTAATTGAAGTGGAATATTCTCTTAAATTTAGTAGCAAAGAAGATTATCTAAATAAGGTAAATACACTATATAAACTGGGGAAAATAGAAGAAAATATTAATTTGGATTTTGAAGTTCAAAATGTAAGATTTAATAAAGGTATAAAATTTAATGATAGCTCGGATGTTCAGAAATTGCTTAGTCCTCTAATAAATAAAGCATTGGAGGATGGGTTATTTTATGAGGATGATCTTAAAAAATTATGGGATACCAAGCAATATAGCTTGACAATTAATGATAAGGAATATATCAAAGACTCATTTTCTCAATATGGTAAATATAGTGAAAGTAAATATATTGGACCAAATGAGATAAATGTAATCACTTCACGTGCAAATGAAGCAAACAAATTTAATAGACAGATTACTATTATTTTTAATAAAGAAAATTATTCTAAACTAGACAATGACTGGGAAGATGATTTTATCGAAGATGATAAAGTTCGTTTTGTAGAAGATGATGAAAATAGCACAGCCAAGTTTATATATGAAAACTTTACTCAAGAAGAGATAAATAAAGCAACTCAAAAATTCTTTGCAACGGGTTCAAATTTTTCAATGACATATAAAAATAGTGGTCAGAAATTAAAGACAATTGATACTTTGACTGATTTTATTAAAGAAAATGAAATTGATAAAAAAGCTAAAGTTAAATATTTGTACTATTTTGATAAAAAAGCAATATATACTTTTCCAAAAGGTTTGTCTGAAATACAGGATAACAAGGAAAGGATTATACTTGCTGAAAGAGATGAATTAAATCAAGGCATAGAAAAAACAGTTGAGACTGATATAGTCTTTGACAAAATTGAAGTTGAAACAAAATTGTCTGAGAATAGTTTCTACAGAACTATTAATTTCCCTAAAAAAAGACAAGAAGAGATTGTAAATAAAAACCTAGTTGAATATTTGAAATCCCTAGGAATAAGTTATACTGACTCAGAGGAAAGTGTAAAGATAGAGTATAATTATAAACTTGATAGTGGTAGTGATATTCATAATAAGTTATATAAAAATGGTGTAATTGTAGAAGAATTAAAAGGGAAACTATTTAAGTCAAATAAGAAGATTGTAGAAGATGCACAATTTAAAGAATTGAGAGCTGAAAAAATTGAAAATGTTTCAAAGACTGTAGATTTGACTCGTATAAGCAATGAAAAATTTAAGCAAAAGGACAATCAAGGTTATAGTTATAGTATTATATTTGAGACGACTACATTTTCAACGATACTTAATGTTTTTGCTACAATTGGAGCGGTAATTTTAATTATATTTTTGATTTTTAGACATCTAAGTAAAGGAAATATTAAATTAGATAATGATGTAAAAATGGATGCAGAAAATACTGAAAAGAAAGATAAGTCTAAGAGAAAGACTTTGGATTAGATTATGGGGAATTAATTTTTGTATCGCAGTATGTAATAATATTAATAATTTTTAATAAACGAAAAGATGGTCAAAAATAACAAAAAATTAACAGGTGAGAACGATTATCAACGCTATTATTGCTAATTATAAAGATACATGTTATAATAATAAGACTATTATAATTATTATTAGGAGTAAAAGTTGAAAGAATATTTTGAAAAACAACGGAATGTTATCTTATCTAAAAAGGATTTAATAGTGCCTTCTATAATTTTTACGGTAATTTTTCTTTTATTTGCACATGTTTATTTACTAGTTAATGATATTAGAAACCATGATAGTTTACTGTTTAATGGTTATGGAGCGGGTATAACGTCAGGGAGATGGGCATTACAATTTATGGGAGAGACCGTTGATAAAATTTGGGGAGGATACAATATACCATTTTTTAATACTGCAGTTTCTTTAATACTTATAACAATTATAAGTGTTTTATTGATACTAATTTTTGATATTAATAAAAAAGTTAATGCAATATTTATTAGTGGAATTTTTGTAGTATTTCCTTCTTTAACCGCAACTTTGATTTACACTTTTACAGCACACTACTATATTTTCGCAATATTATTAGTATTTATAGCGACTTATATTATAGATGAATCAAAGATTTCATTTATTATTTCAACATTATTAGTGGCATTTGCAATTGGGATATATCAAGCTTATTTGCCTTTTTACATTTCTCTTTTATGCTTAAAATCTATAAATGATTGTATTAAAGGAGAGGATTTTAAAGATATCTTAAAGAGAGGAATAAAATACCTTGTTTCAATTGTTTTATCCTTGGTAATATACATGATTATATTAAAAATAGTTTTAGCTATTACAGGTTTGACTCTATCATCATATAGAAATATTGATACAATGGGAAGCGTTGGTGTTTTTGAACTTTTACGTAGGATGTTAATTGCTTATGTTGATATAGTTAGACTTCCATTCCACATGATATTTAGTGTGAATAAAACTTTAATAATAAAATTCTCAATTTTAATTTTATATATTGTTTCTTTTATAATGGTAATATTTACACTAAAAAAGATGAAAGAAAAGAAATTAAAATTACTATTTTTAGCATTGATATTGGTCTTACCATTTGCACTTAATAGTTCAGTTATCATGGCAAGTAGAGGATACACATATTCATTAATGTCATATACTCTGGTGTTTATATTTATCTTACCTTTACTATTTTTAGATAAATATGATTTTGATATCAAACTAATAAAAGTATCAAATATGGTAACATATTCTATTCTAACTTTAGCTATTATTAATTATATTTGGTCATCAAATGGTAACTATTTAGCGTTGAAAACAAAGATGAGTTATGCAGAACATTACTATAATCGTTTAATATCTAGAATAGAATCAACAGAAGGATATATTGAAGGAAGAATGATTGCTTTGGTTGGAGAATTTTCAGATAAAAGTGAAGTTGATTTATGGCGAAATCCTGATTTATCGTTTAATTATGATATAAATACGGATACATTCTTAAGAGAAAATATCAGATTAACATTTATTAAAAATTTTGTTGGTAAAAAAATTCATATAGTGAGTAATGAAGATGCTAAGAAATTAGCAAAACGTAAAGAAGTTAGAGAAATGCCGCCATATCCATACTATGGATCGGTAAAGCAAATTGACAATGTTATGGTTGTTAGATTAAGAAATATAGATAATTTATTTGAGCAATAAAATAGCCCCGCAAAAGTTGAGTTTTAAGTTTCAACTTTTGCGGGGATTTTTTTATTTTATATCCTTAAACTTAACATAAATGGTATCATCAATCATTTGAATTGAGTTATTCGCCGGATACAATGGCATATTTTCAATTACATTTCTCAATGGTTCTAATTCTTCAGTGATTTCATCATAGTCTTTAATCACATTGTTAAATCCTAAAAATCTTGAAGGATAATATTTGAATGAATAAAGTCTTGTTAAATGATTTGCAATTATAAAAGGTTGTACATCTCTTGGGTCGTAGTTTTTAGTAAAATATGTTCTAGAGTCAGGATTGCCTAAAAATACAACTTTTGTCTTTTCGGTATAACCATCAACCATTTCTATTCTTGAAATTATTCTATTTGCATAGTTTTCAGAGTTTTGATTAGTCACTCCGACCTTGAAATACGCCTTATTGGTCACATAAATATTGTTATATACAGCAAGTGAAGAAATCACAGTTAAAAATATCACTGCGTAATATATTAAATGTTTCTTTTTATAAGTATTTTTTTCTTCTGATTTTTTTAATTCTATATCAGAAAATTGTACGTCGTTATTTAAGTTTTTATAAATATAGTCTATCAAAATTAAAGGTAGCATAAAGGCAACGGTATAACCGTAAACCATTCTTAACATTACTCCTGCTTGCCATGACATCACATAGATGATGTTTACTGCAAGAGGAAATAGTGCGATAAGGATTAGTAAGAATGTGACCTTACGTTTTTCCATTGCTGATTTTTTAGCAATATAGTAGATTAGATAAAGTGTAAGCACAAATCCTATTAAAAATAGATATGGCATAAATACAAAGTGATAATTAAATTCGTATCCTGCAAAGAAATCAAACATTCCCTTATATGCGTTAAAAATAATTATATGAAGTTGATTTAGTGGTAAAGATCCCATAGTGTCAAGACCTTTATAATCAACTAGTAAATGTCCAAATATTCCTCTTGAAATTATTAGGTAAATAATTAAGGATAAAACAAATGAAATGGCAGTTTTTGCAAATAATATTAGCATTTCTTTGTAGTTGTCCTTGTTTTTAAATAATTCTAACATGATATAAATTAGGATTAAAGCGCCAGCGTATCCTAAATATGTCTGATATATCCCAAGTGACAAGGTCAGCAGAATGGTAGAAATAATATATCCATTTTCCTTTTTTACAAGTAAATATGCTGCAATCCCTGCAAGCATTGCACCAAATTGATAAGAATCTTGTGTGTTCATAAAAGGCATCAATGCACCAATCGTTGGGAATGTAATTATAATCCCGGAAATCAGTATTGTGCTAATTTTTGATTTAATATCAAACATGGCAACAATAAGTGAGGACATAATCGCAGAGTATAGTATTGTAAGTAAGCCATTCAGCCAAGGTAAACTAAAATCACTACCAATCGCAGAAGGAAACATTAAAAACCATCTTCCTGAAGATGTTCTTTCCATATTATCAACTAATTGGACAATATCGTCTAAATTTACCCATTTATTCGTCATCATATATGCATGGCAGATAAGCCCTAGTATAAAAGTGGATACAAATGCTATTTTTATATTTTTCGGTAACTCTTTGTACCATTTTGAAACTCTATTTTCTAGAAACATAACAACTCCTTTAAAATTTCTTAAATTCATTATATAAGAAATGGATAGAGATTACCATATCACAATTATTAAATATTAGTAACAATTCTACTTGTAATTGGAGCTTGATTTATGTATAATATTATTAGTCAGAGATAGTCAAACAATCTTTTGAACTATAGTTTCATTATATATAGATTGGAGGTAATTATATGAAGTATAAAGATTATTATGAAATACTTGGTGTTGAAAAAACATCAACTCCGCAAGATATAAAAAAAGCATATAGAAAATTAGCGAAAAAATATCATCCAGATTTAAATAAAGGCAGTGAAGAAGCTGCAGAAAAATTAAAAGAAGTTAATGAAGCATTTGAAGTGTTGTCCGATCCAGAAAAAAGAAAAAAATATGATCAATTTGGATCTGCATATCAAGATGGTATGAACTTTGACCCATCACAATATGGTTATGAATACACAACAAGTAGTGGAGACTTTTCAGACTTTTTCGAAACAATTTTCGGTGGAGGATTTGGTAATGCCGGTAGAGGCTTCGGTGGTTCTGGAAGAGGATTTTCAGCGTCCGATATATTTGGAAACTTTACAACTAATAGAAAAAGAGCAAGAAATAGATATGAAATTGACCAATATATCACTCTAGAAGAAGCGTATAAAGGTGGTTCAAAGCAAGTCCTTGCATCACTTGGAGGAAATCAAACAAAAATTGATGTTAAATGGCCTGCAGGTATTACAAATGGTAAAAAAATAAAGATTAATGGGGATAAATTTGGTATAGACGGTGATATCTACGCAAAGATTCACATAGATTCTAAAGATAAATTAGAAGGTGTAAATATCACTAAAGATATTGAAATATACCCATGGGAAGCATATTTTGGTACAAAAAAAACTGTGCAAACACTTGAAGGTAAAATAAAAGTAAACATTCCAAAAAATATCAATACAGATCAAAAAATAAAAATTGCTAAAAAAGGATTCAAGGATATGAAAGGTAATGTTGGCGACTTATATTTACAAATAAAAATAGTAAATCCAAAAACACTTGATAAAGAAACAGAAGACTTCTATAAAGAACAAATTAAAAAAGAACACATTTCTTAAACATATATAAGAAAAAATGAAATGAGTTCAGTATAATTTACGTAATTTAACAATCATACTGTCAACAAGAAAAATTGTTCAGTATGATTTTTATTTTATGGATTTATACTGCTTTTATTATCAAAAATGTCAGCATAATATTTATTTTTTGTTTTTTTACTGTCTTTTTTTAGATCTACAAAGGTATAATTCAGCAGTTTTCCTTAACTTATCAAATTATACTGACATTTTAAGAAAAATATTCAGTACAAAATCAATTTACTATATTTATACTGCTTCAAATTTTTTTCATTCAGTATAATTTTCAAATCTTCCATTCATACTGAACTTTAGCAATTTCTAAAAGATAATTTCCGTAAATTCTCATTTCCTTATTTCAAATTATTACTATTTCGCAAAATTATATTTCTTTTCATAATTTTTGATAAAAAACAGTTAATGAATTGCCTCATCCTGTGTTATAATATTAGTAAATAAAAACTAATAGGACTCTCAATTGGAGGTATTCGTGAAAAAAACTATAAGAAATGTATTTTCAATTATATTGGCATTTCTCCTGATTTTTACAGTAATCATTCCACATAAATTATTCGCGTTAGGCGATAATTCTTTAGAATTTGAAATAAAAAATTATGACATGGTTAGCGTAGATAAAGACGGGAAAAGTGTTGGCATAAAGTTACAATATTGGAAATTAGATGAAAAGGAATTTTCTAATTTAAAAAGAAAAGATATTGAAAAGAAATTATTTGGTTTATCAAATCAAGAACTAGATGATAAATTTGGTAAATCAACTGAAACAGAGACATTTAATAAAGAAACTTTTAAATTGGATAATTTAGAAAATGGGATTTATTATTTTAGAGAAGTTGAGGATGGCAATAAGCCATTCATTATGATTCCTTTTGTTTATCCATTGCCATTTGATGTGAAGCATGGAGAAATTTTCTATAATATTGATGGTATGAAAAAAGGAAAAGTTGATCCTAAATTTACAGAAATTGAATATGGCGAAGAATATGGTGATGTAAAACTGGTTAAGAAATCTGATGACGGAAAGACATTAAAAGGTGTTGGATTTAAGCTGTTTTCTATAAGTGAAAATGGAGAACAATCAGTGCCATTAAATGATGCGGGAAATTATTCCCCTCAAGGACAAAAAGATAAAGTTCTATTTACCGATGAAAAGGGTGAAATTGTAGTTTCTGGATTGCCTGTAGCTAATTATATTTTTAGAGAAGTTAAAGAACTTGAAGGCTATTCAATTGTCAAAAAAGATAATAAATTTGAGATTAAGGCGAATACTTTAACAGAGTTAGAAGTTATCAATAAAAAAGTTCCTGGAAAAATTGGTGGATTTAAGTTTTTAAAGATTTCAAATGATAAGGCGAAAACTCCGCTTGAAGGTGCACAATTTAAGGTAACTAAAAAGGTAAATGATAAATACGAAAATGTGTTAAAAGACGGAAAGATTTATTATGTTGAAAGTGATAAAAATGGAGAGTTTCAAGTAGAAAATTTGCCTTATGGTGTATATTATCTATGGGAGACAAAAGCTCCAAAAGATCACGTTCAGTTAAATAGTTATATTAAATTTGAAGTTGGAATGGACTCTACTCAAAAAGTTCTTGTAGTAAAAAATAATAAGAAACCACCAATTGACATTCCTAAGACGGGTGATATGATGGTAATTGCTCTATTAGCTTTCAGTGCAATTATCTTTGGAGTAGGCTATAAACTTTCAAAAGATAGCAAAAAACAAGTATAATCAATAGGGATTTTCTGAGGAAAATCCCTTTAGTAATTAAGAGGACAAAATGACAGAAGAAAAGAAAAAAAGATTGAAAAGAAAAAGAATTAGAAATAATATTTTATTTACTATTGTTTTTCTTATAGGATTATTTGTGCTTGCTTATCCGCAAATTTCAAGAATCTATTATAGAATTGAAGCGAATGAACAGGTCGCAAATTTTGAAAAAGGGAAATCTGAAATCAATCAAAAAGAGATTGATGAGAGAATGAAACTTGCAGAGGCATATAACCAAAGCTTAAATAATAAAGATTTGGAAGATCCATATGATGAAGAAACTAGAAAATTAGGTATGGCGCATTACGCGAAGATGCTGGAAATTCATGAAAAGATTGGTGTTGTCGAGATACCTACTATTGATATAAAAATTCCGCTATATGCTGGTACTTCAGAAACAGTGCTTCAAATGGGTGCGGGGCACCTAGAAAATACTTCACTTCCAATTGGGGGAAATAGTACGCATTCTGTAATCTCAGCACATTCCGGATTACCTACCGCAAGACTTTTTTCTGATTTAGAAAAGGTAAAAATTGGTGATAAATTCTACATTCACAATATTAAAGAAACTTTAGCATATGTAGTTGATGATATCAGTGTAATTGAACCTACAGATTTTTCAAAACTTCTAATCGTTCCTGGTCATGACTATGTCACATTACTTACTTGTACTCCATATATGGTAAATACACATAGACTTCTAGTTAGAGGACATAGAGTTGAATATGTGCCAGAAGTAGAAGAAAGAATAATTGCTGAAAATAGAACAAGCTTCACATATAAATATCTATTCTATGGTGCTTTAGCAATTATAGCATTGCTATTATTCTATTTATTCCTACTAAGAAGAAAAAAGAAAAGAGCGGAACAAGAGATAAAAGCGGCAAAGAAGAGACAACTAGAATTAGAAAATTCTAAAATAGAAGAAAATAACGAAGAGAGAAGGGATCTATGAAAAAATCCTTAAAAAAATTTGCTCCATTACTTCTATTTTTGGTTGGGGGATTAATCGCTCTTTATCCGCTAATTTCACAAAAATATTATGAAATAGAATCAAGCAATCAAATCATAGACTATATAAATGAAGTTGATGTTATGGAGCAGAAAGAAATTGATAGAAGATTAAGATTAGCTAAAATCTACAATGGAATATTAGATATTACAAAATTAGCAGATCCATATTCAAAAGAAGAAAAAGAAGAAGCAGTTACAGAATATGCAAACATGTTAAAAGTTCAAGAAAAGATTGGATTTATAGAAATACCAAAAATCAATCAGAATTTACCAATCTATGCAGGTACAAAGGAATCCATTCTTGAAAAAGGGGTTGGACATTTAGAAGGTACTTCATTGCCAATTGGCGGTGAAAGTACCCATACAGTGCTTACAGCACATAGAGGGCTACCGACAGCTAAGCTCTTCACAGACTTAGACAAAATGGAAAAAGGAGATGTATTTTATATTCATTCCCTAAACAATGTCCTAGCCTATGAAGTAGATCAAATCCTAACGGTAGAACCAACAAACTTTGATCCGGTCCTAGTAGTCGAAGGTAAAGACTATGCAACCCTACTAACATGCACACCATACATGGTAAACTCGCACAGGCTCCTAGTTAGAGGAAAGAGAATAGATTACACACCACCAGCTAAAGAATCAATCATAGAAAAAGCAAAAAGCAAAACAAACTATGAAATCTACCTATACATTGCTTTAGCCTTTATACTAATTCTCCTAATATTAATTTATCTAACAAGGAAGAAAATTAAAACAATCAATACAAGCGAAAAATAATATTGAAGACATCAGCGGCTAGACTAGCAGCGGATGTCTTTGCTTTATGTGGGGATAAGGGAATTTTATTTGCTAGTTGATGTTGGTTTTTATATGGGGTTTAAGGATTTGTTGGAATGTCCTGTCGATGCTATAACAATTTTTGTTGGAATGGGATTGAATTTTAAAAATCTTCATTTTTTATTTCAATAAAATTATTTTTGTCATTGTGGACCCTAGCGGATTTAAATTTCTGCATTTCGCTAGGGTCGAAAAACCTCTTTTAACCCTAGTTAAATCGACAATTTTAAATTTGCAGGGGCGAAAAATGCGCTTATAACCCTAGCTAATTTAGCAATTTCCAATTAGCAGGGGCAAAAATGCAACTTTTTACCCTAGTGAATGTAAAAATTCTGAAATTGCAGGGGTAAAATCCTCAAATTTGACCCTGGTGTTTTACTTTTTTTGTAATCCGCAAGGGTCACATACTTCTAATGTCGATGGTAATATAAAAATGTACAATTTATTTATTGAAATCTTTATATCCGAAATTTATTTAAAATTTACATTTGTTAAGCTAACATTGGATACGCCAACATCCCTAATAAGTAACTACTCAGCCAAAAGAACCAGAACTTCAACTAACTCAAGATGCACCGGCGCCCTAAATATCCACTATCCAACTAAAACAACCACAATTTCAACTACCTTAGCTACACTCATCCCTTTAGTAGTCACCACTCCGCCAAAAGAATCACCACCCCAAATGCCCCAGCTACACCCATACGCCTAATACCTTACAAGCCAGTCAAAAGAATTCACCACCCGTCGCGCATTTGTAGAAATATTTTACGCATAAAATCCCCAAAGAATTGTTCTAACACGACGATTAGTTTCCCAACTCGAGGATGTCTGATCTTACGCAGTAAGCGAGTTCCGCAGAGATGGACGAAACTAACAAGTGTTAGAACAATTTTACAGGGGGATTTTTCTAAGTAAAATATTTCTACAAACAATTTCTACAAATAATTAATTGAGTTGATATTTTCCTCAAAAGTGGGTATAATAAAACTAAAGTCAAAGATAGTCAGGAAATAATTTTATCAAGAAAATTTTAGGACTACATAATAGATTATTGGTAAAAAATATCCAAGAAACTTGACTTAATTTAATAATTAAAGGAGTACACAATGAATTTAGAAAAATTTTCAGAGAGAGCTTTAGAAGTTATTCAAAATGCTCAAAATATTGCAATTAAAAATTCAAATCCACAGTTAACAGAAAATCATTTAGCATATGCTCTATTTATGAACTCAGATTCATTGGTATATAGAGTAGTAAATTTAATTGGAGCGGACAGCTCTAAAATAAGAGAACAATTAAAAAGTATTGTAGATAATATGCCTAAACAAACAGGAGCAGATAATGTTTATCCAAATGCTACATTCCAAAGAGTGGTATTAAAAGCAGAAGATGAAATGGCAGAATTAAAGGATAATTATGTTGGTTTAGAACATATATTTTTAGCGTTATTGAAAGAAAAAAATACTTCAATAGAAAAAGTATTTAACAGTTTCAATGTAAATTATAAAAACTTTAAGGATAAAGTGATTGAATTAAAGGCTAATAAACCAGAAGGAAGTAGTGAAGAGTTGGGAGAAAAATCATCATTAGAAAAATATACAATAGATGTAACTAAGGAAGCTAGAGAAGGAAAGATTGATCCGGTTATTGGAAGAGAAGATGAAGTAAGAAGTACAATTAGGATTTTATCTAGAAGGACTAAAAATAATCCGGTATTAATTGGTGAACCTGGTGTAGGTAAGACCGCTATAGTTGAAGGTATTGCTCAAAGAATAGCAAATAACGACGTACCAGAAAATCTAAAAGATATTAAACTATTGTCTTTAGATATGGCAGCATTGATTGCTGGCGCAAAATATCGAGGAGAATTCGAAGAAAGATTAAAAGATGTATTGAATGAAATAGAAAACTCTTCAGGACAAATTGTTCTATTTATCGACGAAATGCATATGATTGTTGGAGCTGGTAAAACAGATGGTGCAATGGATGCAGGAAATATTATGAAACCTGCATTATCCAGAGGATTGATAAAAGTTATCGGTGCAACAACCCTAAATGAATATAGACAATATATTGAAAAAGATGGGGCATTAGAGAGAAGATTCCAAAAGGTGATAGTTGATCAACCGAGTGTTGAAGATACAATTTCCATTCTTCGTGGTATAAAGGAAAAATATGAAATCCACCATGGGATAAGAATTTCTGATGCAGCGGTAATTGCAGCTGCAACTTTATCTGATAGATATATTACAGATAGATTTTTACCAGATAAGGCGATAGACTTGATGGATGAAGCGTGCGCTATGATTCGTACAGAAATTGAATCTATGCCGCAAGAAATCGATGATTTGAGACGTGAGCTATTGCAAATGCAAATTGAGATAACAGCATTAAAGAAAGAAGATGATGAATTTTCTAAGGAAAGATTGGAAAATCTAAATAAAGAATATGCTGAAAAGAATGATCTATACAATGAGCTATTTGCAAAATGGCAAGATAGTAAGAAAGTCTTAGAAAAAGAAAATGATGTAAAAACAGAAATTGATAAAACAAAAATTGAAATTGAACAAGCAGAAAGAAATTACGATTTTGAAACATTATCAAGATTGAAATATGGTAAATTGCCAGATTTAGAAAGACAACTTAAGGAATTGCAAGAAAGATCAACTGAAGAATCAGGATTAAAAGAAGAAGTTGGCGAAGATGAGATTGCGGAAGTTGTTGCAAAATGGACAGGAATTCCAATTAATAAGCTTGTAGAATCCGAAAAAGAAAGATTATTAAACCTAGATAAAGAACTTCATAAAAGAGTTATCGGGCAAGATGAGGCAGTTACAGCTGTTTCAGATGCTATTATTAGGGCTAGATCAGGACTTAAAGATGAAAATAAACCAATCGGTTCATTTATATTCTTAGGGCCAACTGGTGTAGGTAAGACTGAGTTATCAAAAGCTTTGACACAATTAATGTTTGATGATGAAAGAAATATTATCAGAATTGACATGTCAGAATACATGGAAAAATATTCCGTATCTAGATTAATTGGTGCTGCGCCTGGTTATGTCGGCTATGAAGAAGGTGGTCAGCTAACTGAAGCGGTAAGAAGAAAGCCGTATTCAGTAATCCTATTTGATGAAATTGAAAAAGCGCATCCAGATGTGTTCAATATATTATTGCAAGTATTAGATGATGGAAGATTGACAGATAATCAAGGTCGTACAGTAAACTTCAAAAATACTATTATCATTATGACATCAAATATTGGTTCACAATATCTTTTAGATGGCATTGATAACAATGGGGAAATCAAGGAAGATGCAAAAGAAAGTGTACGAGAAGAATTAAAGAGAAGATTTAGACCAGAATTCTTAAACAGAGTGGACGAAATCGTAATGTTTAAGCCACTTGGAAAATCTGAAATTTCAAGCATTATCAATCTTGAATTAGAAAAGATTCAATCTCGTTTAGCAGATAGAAAGATAGAAATTAATCTTGATGAATCAGCCAAAGACTTTATCATTGAGAATGCTTATTCACCAATATATGGTGCTAGACCAATAAAAAGATTCTTACAAAAAAACATAGAAACTGCACTTGGTAAGAAAATCATCGCGGGAGAAATATCAGATAAACAAGAAGTTAAGATCAGTGCCGATGGAGAAAAAATAATAATTGAATAAAAAAGTTTTTACCAGAGACTTGTGAAAGGGTCTCTGGTTTTTATATTAATTTTTACTAGACTTTCTACTTATGGGTATACATAAAATAACTATTAATCAAAAAGAAAGGTAAAAATCCCATGAAACAACTACTTACAGAAAGACTAATTTTACGAAGTCCTAAGGAAACGGATGTTGATGATATCTATATCGTTTATAATCAAGATTTTGTAATGAAAAATAATGTTATGAATAAGAAAAATAGAGATGAAATTATTGACATGCTTGAAAAAGATAAACATTCCAACACTTGGTATATGGAAGAGAAAAATACTAAAAAGGTTATTGGGATAATAAATAAACGCAGTGATAGTTTGAGATTTGAGACAAATACTTGTGAATTGTCCTATTGGCTTGGAGAGCAGCATTCAAATAAAGGGTATATGACAGAGGCTTTGCGTGAGGTTATAGATTATCTTTTCAAAGAGGAGAACATATCAGGTATCACTTGTAGAGTTTTTGAGGATAATGTATACAGTGCTGCATTATTGAGAAAGCTTGGTTTTGCGCAAGAGGGAAGACTTGAAAATGCAGTTAAGTCAACGGATGGAGTTATTCACAATGACTTACTGTTTTATTTGGTGAATAAATAAGAGTTTGAATGTTAAGTGAAAAAAAGTTATAATGTAATTACAAATAAAAAAAGGAGAGTGAGAATGATTATTTTATAAAATGGATTATTGTACTAAATACTTATTTTTTTACAGGACAATTTGTGCCTGTGCTGTTTTAGTATGCCATTTTATAGGATATCATTTAGTTCGCAAGCTATCTGTTTATTCATATAAACAGATTTTTTATGTCTAAAAATCTAATTCTACAATTTTAAATATCCAATTATCATGGCATACATTTCCAAATTTATAAGGAGGATTTATGCTGCAAATAAATAATTTAAGTCTATATTTATTGGAGGATTTACGCCCATTGCTTGAAAACTTCACTTTTTCACTCAATAAGTCCGATAAAATCGCGCTTATCGGCGAAGAGGGTAATGGTAAATCAATGCTAATTAAGGCGATATATGATAAAAATATGATAGAGGATATTTGTTCTATTTCTGGTGAAATATATTCTGATAATGAAAAAATCAGCTATTTGCCACAATCAATCGATGATGAAGTATTAAGAAAGACAACTGAAGAATATTTATATGAGAATGTCCCATTGGATATTTTTGACTATAATCTTTTTTATAAACTGATTGGTGAATTTAATTTTGATGAAGAGCTGATTTCTCGTGAGAAATACATTTCAACCTTATCCGGTGGTGAAAGAATTAAATATATTTTATTGATAGAAATGTTGAAATCACCAACTTTGCTATTAATGGATGAACCAAGCAATGATCTTGATTTAGACTCGGTCGAATGGCTTGAAGATTTTATGAAAGATTTAGACATCCCAATAATTTTTATCTCGCACGATATTAAACTTTTGTCAAATGTTGCAAATAGGATAATTCATCTTGAACAGATAATGAGGAGAACTAAAGCAAAACATACAATTGTTTCAATGACTTATCCAGAATATATCGAATATAGGTCGGCCAATATCTATAATCAGACAAAGCGTGCAAATAAAGAGCAGGAAGAATTTGAAAAGAAAATGCATCGATATAGGAAAGTTCATGATGCGGTGGAGCATGCATTACGAGATACCAAGCCAAATAATCCAGAAGTAGGTAAAAACTTGAAAGATAAGATGCATACGGTTAAGTCTATGGGGAAAATGCTAGAAAAGGAGAAAGAAAACCTTGCAAAGGCACCCGATTATGAAGAAGCAATTTCAATTGATTTTGATGAAAATATTAATGTGCCAAATGGAAAAGTCATCTTAGATATGAGTTTAGATAAACTTGAAATTAATGGAAAAATTTTATCTAAGGATATAGTTTTAAAAGTGTTTGGACCAGAAAAAATTTGTATCATCGGTAAGAATGGTGCAGGTAAGTCAACTTTATTAAAAGAAATAATTAAGGAATTAGAAAATCTCAATTTAAATGTTGGTTATATGCCTCAAACTTATTTTGAATTAAAAGAATACGATATGAATGCTTTAGAATATTTATCTAAGACATTTACAAAAGAGGAACATTCCCACATTTCAACGTATCTTGGTGCACTAAGTTTTAGAAGAGAAGAGATGTATAGAAAGATAAAGTCTTTATCGGGTGGACAAAAAGCCAAGCTATTTTTTGCAAAAATGAATTTGAATAAATGCGAAGTTTTAGTTTTGGACGAGCCTACAAGAAATTTATCTCCACTTTCTCAACCAGAAATTATAAATGCTCTCAAATCCTTTAATGGTGCGATAATTTCCGTTTCTCACGACAGAAATTATATAAAAGAAGTTTGTGATAAAACTTATGAGCTTGATGAGAATGGATTGCATTTTTTAGGCTAATCTACTTGTTATTAGTTTTCATATACTTTAAAATATAAGTAGAATACTAAAAGGAAGAGATATGAAGATAAAATCAGACAGAAATAAAACGATAGATTTTGGTTTGGAAGAGGGAAAAAAGTACTTACAAAATGCAATAAGATTTAACCAAAATCTTAAAGTTGATGAAATAATAAATAAAAATATTATCGGAGATACATTTGAAGCGCTAGATTTAATCGAGGACAATTCAATCGATTTAATAATCGTTGATCCGCCATACAATTTACGTAAAAACTACCATGGAAATGTTTTTACTGAGAAAAATGCAAAGACATACGAGGCATATACCATCAAATGGGTGGAGAAAGTAAAAGATAAATTAAGGACCAACGGCTCGATTTATGTGTGCTGCGATTGGAAATCTTCTTTAATGATTGGTCCGATTTTGGCTAAATATTTCAACATTAAAAATAGGATAACTTGGGAACGAGAAAAAGGGCGTGGAGCAAAAACGAATTGGAAAAATGCTCTTGAAGATATTTGGTTTGCGACAGCATCAGACGAATATACTTTCAATGTTGAAGATGTAAAAAAGAGAAAGAGAGTTATTGCCCCTTATAAAGAAGATGGAATGGCGAAAGATTGGAAAGAAAGTGACAAAGTAAAATATAGGGACACCTATCCCTCTAATTTTTGGGATGATATAACAATTCCATTTTGGTCAATGCCAGAAAATACAGCCCATCCAACGCAAAAACCCGAGAAACTTATTGCGAAATTGATATTAGCTAGTTCAAATGAAAATGATTTAATCTTAGATCCATTCATGGGATCCGGTACAACATCAGTCGTTGCGAAAAAACTAAACCGCAGATTTATTGGAATAGAGCAAAATGAAATCTATGTAGCCTGGGCAGAAAAAAGATTAATCGATGCTGAAAAAAATAAAGAAATACAAGGCATTAAAAATGGTGTATTTTATGAGAGGAATTTTAATGTTTAGCGTTTTTTGATAGCTACCCTAATGTTAAATGTAATTAATAACTCTATTCCTAAGATAGAATTTGATTAATTATGGCTAAAAGAAGATGTTGTCTTTCCAAGATCATATACATAAAACTCCATTAATTAGATTTTATGTATAAAATAAAAATGATCGTATACATAAAACTAGTTTTCAAAAATATATGTATAAAAATTTTCCGGATTTTATACATATATGCTTCATACTATCCAATATGTGTATAACAAGAGCTGGTGAACTTATACATATGTACTTAAAATCATCAGAATGTGTATAAAATTTTTGAAAATCTTATACATAGAAAAGAAAAATTAGGATTTATGTATAAACTCTTCTTTGACTTTATACATAAATTTTCAAATCAGCAAAAATATGGATAAAATATTATGTTCTAAAAAAGGAGTTGTTACAGAATGACGAAAAAGTTATTTTGCAACAGCTCCTTTTAAATATAAGATTCCTAACGAAATTAAAGTTTTTACAAACTATATTCTATTATAATAAAAATCCAATATAGTATAATTTAATTAACAAATGAGGAGGTAAAAATGATACAAGATCAAATAATAGTTAGTTCGGTGTTTTTTGCAGGTATGCTATCATTTTTTGCTCCATGTACTTTTCCATTAATCCCTGTATATATTGGATTTATGACGGATGAGGCTGGGGAATATAAAAAGATTAAGGTTTTAGGTTTGGAGATAAATATTGGTGCGCTGATTAAGACGATGGCTTTTGTATTAGGTATTTCAACAAGTTTTGTGATATTAGGTTTTGGTGCAGGTTTTTTAGGAAGTTTTTTAAATAATAAATGGGTACTGACCATTGCTGGTTTATTAGTGATTTTATTAGGCATTCATCAGATGGATATCATACATTTGAAAAAAGTGGATAGGATGAATGGTGTACGATTAAATGTTAAAACAAAAGGTGTGCTTGGCACATATTTGATGGGTGTGTCCTTTAGTTTAGGATGGACACCATGTGTCGGTCCAGTACTTGCTTCAGTTTTGATAACTTCTGGAAGCAGCAATACTCAATGGTATGGAGCATTTCTAATGTTAGTCTATGCTATTGGTTTGATGATACCATTTTTAATAATGGCGATAGCATCAAGCGCTATAATCAATAAATTCAGCTTTTTTGAAAAACATTTGATTCTGATTAAGAGAATCGGTGGTTTTCTAATAGTAATCATGGGAATAGTGCTGATGAGCAATCAGTTACCAAATGTTGTAGCGTTTTTTAATAATATATTTATGTGATGGAGTGAGATATGAAAAAATTATTTTTAGTGGGAATGGTTCTTTTGTTTGCATTAGTTGGATGTAGTAATGCAAATAATATTAAAGAAACTATGTCAGAAAAAGATATGATGAAAGATAAAAAGATGAAAGAGACAAAAAAAGAGGAAAAAATGAGTGATGCAACAAGCTCAAGTGTTGTTTTAGAAGATATGGAAGGTAAAGAATACAAATTAGGTGGAAATGGCAAAAAAACTTATGTGAAATTTTGGGCATCTTGGTGTCCAATATGTCTTTCAGGTCTAGATGAATTAAACAAATTATCTATGGAAGATAAAGATTTTGAAGTCATTTCTGTTGTTTCTCCTAATAATCTAGGTGAAAAAAGTAAGGAAGAATTTAAAAAGTGGTTTTCTGGATTAGAGTATAAAAATATTAAAGTTTTATTTGATAATACTGGAGATTTTATCAATAAATATGGCATTAGATCAGTGCCAACAAGTGTTGTGATTGACGCAAAAGGAGAAACTGTAAAAACTATTCCGGGACATGTACAAAAGGATTTAGTAGAAAGTATTATGAAAGAAGTTAATTGATAGGAGATGCTATGAAAACAAAAGTTATTGCGGTTATTCTCGTATTAGTTGGCATACTTACAGCTTGCTCTAGAAATAATGGCAATGTGACAAAAGAGGATGAAAATATGAATTCAAGTGAAAATATATCTGAAAAAATATATAAGATTATCAGTGAGAGACATTCAGAAGTAACAAATCCAAATGATGGTGTGGACTATTCTAAAGCAAAACTTAAAACTATCTATTTAGCTGGTGGTTGTTTTTGGGGAATAGAAGCGTATATGGAAAAAATCTATGGTGTTGCCGATGCTATAAGTGGATATGCAAATGGAAATACAGAAAATCCTAGTTATGAAGATGTTTCCTATAAAAATACTGGTCATGCAGAAACGGTAAAAATAGATTATGATCCAGAAAAAGTGAGTTTGGAAAATTTATTAGACTACTATCTAAGAGTTGTTGATCCTACAAGCTTAAATAAACAGGGCAATGACAGAGGCACTCAATATAGAGCGGGTGTATATTTTATAGATGAAAATGATAAGAAAATTATCGAAAATAGACTAAAAGAAGAACAAAAGAAATATGATAAAAAAATTGTTGTGGAAGTTGAAAAACTAAATAATTTTTATAAAGCTGAAGAATATCATCAAGACTATTTGAAGAAAAATCCGGGAGGATATTGCCATATTGATTTAATCAAGTCAGATGAGCCCATCATTGATGTAACGAAATATCCTAAACCTTCAAAGGAAGAGTTAAAGGAAAAATTGACAGATATTCAATACAAGGTAACACAGGAAAATAATACAGAATCAGCATTTTCAAATGAATTTTGGGATAATCACGACAAAGGCATTTATGTAGATGTTGCAACAGATGAACCACTATTTTCATCAGCAGATAAGTTTGATTCTGGATGTGGTTGGCCATCATTTAGCAAGCCAATTTCTAAAGATGTTATTAAATACAATGAAGATTTAAGTTATAATATGAAAAGAACAGAAGTAAGAAGCAGGAGTGGGGATTCCCATCTTGGTCATGTTTTCGAAGATGGACCAAAAGAATTGGGTGGACTTAGATATTGCATTAATAGTGCTTCTATAAAATTCATCCCATTGGAAAATATGAAAGATGAAGGATATGGATATTTAGAATATTTAGTAAAGTAGGAAGAATGTTTAATTTATTGTTAGTAGATGATGAACCTTTGATGAGAAGAGGTGTTAAATCGCTTATAGATTTAGAAAAATTGAATATAAAAAATGTTTTTGAAGCTGAAACGGGAAGAGATGCTATAGATATAGCAAAGCATGAAGATATCGACATTATACTGATGGATATCAATATGCCTGAAATGGATGGTTTGACAGCCTCTGATTTAATAAAAAAAGAAAATCCCAATGTCTATATAATCATTTTAACTGGTTATGACTATTTCGAATATGCTCAAATGGCGATAAGAGCAAAGGTTGATGACTATATACTAAAACCTATTTCTAAAAAAGACATCGAATTTGTCTTAAAAACGACAGTGGATAAATTAATTCAAAAAAAGAAAATTCAAAATTTAGACATTCCACATGTGATAAATACAGGAGAAGAAGACATTTTTGGCAGTTATCTTGAAAATAATTTATTTGATAAAGAGTTAAGTCTTAGTAAAATGGCGAAGGATATAGGCTACAATCCAAATTATCTGAGCGTCTTATTCAAAGAAAAATATTCAATGACATTTCAAGATTACATTTATAAAGTAAGAATGGAAAGAGCGAAAATTCTATTACTTACAACAAAAATGAGAAATCAAGAAATCGCAGATGAAATAGGTATAGAGGATGTAAACTATTTTATAACCCGGTTTAAGAAATATTTCAATAAAACGCCAAAACAATACAGACAAGGAATTGTAGATGAAGAAGATGTTTAAGAAGCTCAATATGAAAATTAGTATATACTTTTTTATAATCTCGATGATGATAGTTTTCTTCATCTCTTATACAGGATACAAAAATTCGGTTGAGTTATTAATAAGAAGCAAGAGAATTCAGACAAAACAAGAGTTAGAAAATGCCGGCATTTATATTTCCTCCTATTTAGATAAGATAAAATCGCTGGCAAATCTAATCTCTATGAATGATGAAATCAAGATGATTTCAGATAAACAATATAATGATTTTACTTCGCTAAAAAATTTCATTTCTATAATACAGAAAAATGACAATTTAATTGAAAACATCATTATTGCGTCAAAAACGGGGAAAATAATCTCCTCTTCTAAAATAGATCTATCTCAATCACAGCAATTAGATAAGGAAGAATGGTACCAAAAATCACTTCAATATAAAAATATGCCATACATTACAAATGAAAAGCATAAATTAACTTCTGAACAAGAAGGTAATCTCATTTCAATAACAAGTGAAATAAAGGATGCGTCAAATAATCACCAAGGTATAATCATTATAGATTTATCACATAAGTTTATTGAAGACTATATTACAAAAATGAATTTTGGCGACAATGGTTATGGATTTATTGCGACATCTCAGGAAAAACTTCTTTTTGATACAAATACTCTATCAGAAAATAAGAAATACATTGAGCTTTTAAAATCCAGAATGAAATCATTAGAAGGAGATTTTATAGGAGAAACATTTAACATTCCAAATACAGATTGGATAGCCGTAGGCGTAACCTCGATGGAGGGCATAAACAGCTTAAAAAATGTACTCATTACAAATACAATCTTTTGGGCGATAATCGTTTTAATAATAAGCATATTTATTTCACTATTAATCTCAAATAGGATAACTAAACCCATAAGAAATCTTATTAAAAACATAAAAAATACGGACCACAAACTAACGCCTTTACCATCTGATAAAAAATCCTCCAGTGAAATACAAGACTTAACTACAGCATTTAACCAACTTCTTTCCAAGGTATCGGATTTAACACTAAGCATTGCTGAAAAAGAAGAAGCAAAAAGAATATTTGAGCTAAAGGCTCTACAAAGTCAGATAAATCCACATTTCATTTATAACACATTAGATACAATCATGTGGTTAATAGAATTTAATGAAAATGAAAAAGCCATCGAAGTGACAAAATCTTTAGGAAAAATTCTAAGGCTAACACTTGGTATAAATCAAGACTTCGTACGACTAGAAGAAGAAGTCGCTCATGTAAAAAATTATCTAGAAATTCAAAAAATCAGATACGACGATAAATTCGAATATAAGTTTGACATTTCAAAAGACACAGAACAACTAAAAGTCCCAAAACTTATATTACAGCCGATAGTAGAAAATGCCATCTATCATGGTATTAAACCATTAAAAGGAAAAGGCGAAATTACCATTAAATCCTACCTTGAAGATGAAACTCTATTCATCATTGTTGAAGACAATGGTATAGGACCACAACAAGCTAAAGACAAAAACATCAAAACAAAACTTAGCGGAATAGGCATGTCAAATGTCGACCAACGAATTAAAATATTAAATAATGACAATTGTGGGATAAAATTAAGCAGGGAAAATGGAGTAACTAGAGTGGTGTATGGATTGGAGATTAATGAATGTAAAGTTTGGAGGAAAAGTTGAATTTCAGAACGCTTAAAAGATTAGGAGAGTTAAATATTTAATTATATTTAATCATTATTAATGATGAAAATGTATTGACAATACTTTCACGAAAAGTTATAATTTTATTAGATTATAATCTAAAATGTATATATACTTATGATATTCCCAAATTAAACTAATTAATTTATTTGGAGGAAAAGTTGAAAAATAAAAAAATGAAAAAATATATTTATATTATAGCTATTTTATTTATAGCTGTTTTTCTATATTTGACAATTATTACTAAGATGGTATTTGAAAATAATATAAACTCATACTTAAATAAGGAAGGAATTACTAACGAAGAAATATTAGAGAAGAAAATATATAGAAATAGTAAACAAGGTGGATATACTGCGGAAATAAAATTCAAAAAGGATCCAAAGTATACATACGAATTTACGCTAAATGGATACAATCCTTCTCAATATTTAGATTATAGAAAAATAAACTTATCTATATATGATGAAAAAAATGTTGAATTTAACCTTATTAAAGACAATACCAAACCTGTATATTTTATTAAATGATCGAGGCGAAAAATATGAAATCTTAACAAAGGTGTGATTATAGGTTAATAAACTAGTTAAGTAAATTTCGAAATTCTGTGGTACGTAAATACTCGGCGAGGGTATGTTACGGACCATATTTTTTTAAAATGGTTTATTTAATATAGTCTGAAATTTTAAAAAGACAATAGAAAATTAAAGGAAATTTATTCCTTTGTAATAAAAATATACCATTAGTTGACTTTGCAATTAAAAGTATAATATAAGTTTCTTGATAGTTAACTAAATTAACCATTATACTAATTATATAGAGTTCTATAAAAAAATTATTATATGAGGGGTTATAAATGGAATTTTTGAAAGAATATTTACCTATAATTCTTCCAATTATTTTGTTGGAAGTTATATTAATGTTTATTGCTTTAAGAGATGTACTAAAAAGGGAAAATTATAAATATGGGAATAAAACTATTTGGATATTTGTAGTAGTATTTATTATGATTTTTGGACCAATACTTTATTTAACAACTGCAAGGGAAGAATAGTCATGAATGTTTTAAGAATAGATAACCTATATAAATCATTTGGAAAAGAAAAAGTTATTAATGGTTTAAGTTTTGAAGTTCCAGAAAATGAAATATTAGGCTTTCTTGGAAAAAATGGTGCTGGAAAAACAACTACAATGAAAATGATTTTAGGCTTTGTAAAACCCGATTCTGGAATTATTGAAGTTTGTGGAGAAAAAGTAGAATATGGATTTTCAAAAACTAATAGATTTATTGGTTATCTACCTGATGTACCAAATTTTTATGGATATATGACATCAAAAGAATATTTAATGTTATGTGCAGATATTACAGGATTACAAAAAGATTATGCTTTTAGAAGAATTGAAGAATTACTTAAATTAGTTGGATTAGAGAATAACGATAAAAGAATAAATGGTTTTTCTAGAGGTATGAAGCAGCGATTGGGAATAGCACAGGCATTGATAAATAAACCTCGAATTTTGATTTGTGATGAGCCAACATCAGCTTTAGATCCTGTTGGTAGAAAAGATATTTTGGATATATTAAATAAGATAAAAAAGAATACCACGGTTATCTTTTCTACTCACATATTATCTGATGTAGAAAGTATTTGTGATAGTGTAATAATTTTAGATGAAGGAAAAAATATCTTAGAAGGTTCTATAGAAGAGTTAAAAAGTATTAAAAAAATAAATGAAATAGTTATTAAATTTAAGGAAAAAAATCAATCAGAAGAATTTGGTAAAAAATTATGCTTAAATAATATTATTTACGAGATAAACGATGATAAAATAATAATTAAAAACGATTCTAACCATAATATTGAAAAAAGAATTTTAGAGCAACTTTGTATAAGTGGATTTTTTCCAATAGAAATGAAAGTTAAAGAAAGCACTTTACAAGATATTTTTATGGAGGTGATAAAAAGATGAGAGCATATTTATCACTAATAAAAAAAGAAATTATAGAAAGTTTAAGGACGCATAAAATATTGGTGAGCTTTATTTTATTTGCTTTTATAGGATTAATTAGTCCTCTAACTGCAAAATTAACTCCATTAATTATTGAATCAATTTCAACAGAGGGAATGGAAATTAAAGTTACTAATCCTGTTGAAATTGATTCATGGATTCAATTTTTCAAAAATATTAATCAAATTGGAATGGTTGGTTTAGCATTGTTATTTAGTGCGCAAATTGTCAATGAATTTCAAAATGGTACTTTAATTAATTTACTTGCAAAAGGATTAGATAGAAAAGCAGTTATATTATCAAAGATTTCTGTTAGTATTATTATTTGGATATTATCGTATGTGTTATGTTTTTTTATATCATTTATCTATACCGGATATTTTTTTACTAACAGTTATAGTTTTAAAAGATTAGTATATGCATGGATGATGCCTTTAATATTTGGATTTTTCATATTATCCATAGAAATTTTAGCTAATGTAATTACTTCTAATATAATATCTTCTTTAGTTATATTAGTAACTTCAATAGGTGTACAATTTATATTAAATTTTATAGAAGGTGTTAAAAAATATTTACCAATTTCATTGCTGATTAAACCAGATAAATTAATTAAAGGAGTTGAAACTTCTAAAAATTATCTTATTCCTATGACTTTTACGATAATGATTAGTATAATATTAATAGTTCTATCAGTTATTATTTTTAATAGGAAGGAATTTTCTTGAGAATGGGGTTAAAATGTATAGTATAAAATTATCTGAAAATATTCTTAGAAAAAGAAAAGAAAAAAACATTACACAAGAAGAGTTAGCAAATTTTATGATGGTAACAAAAGCTTCTGTTTCAAAATGGGAGAATGGTCAAAGTCATCCAGATATATTGTTGTTGCCGAATTTGGCTAGTTTTTTTAATATTACTGTTGATGAATTAATCGGTTACGAATCTCAGCTTTCAGAAAGTCAAATAAGAAAAATAATACGTGAATTAAAAAACGAAATTTCAAAAGAGAACTATGACGATATTTTTAATAAAAGCAAAAAAATGGTTAAACAATATTATTCTTGTTTTTCTTTTATTAATTCGATTGCAATATTTTTATTCAATCATTTAGACTTAGTAGATAATAAAGAAAAAGTTAGGCGATATTTATTATATATATTAGATTTATTTGATCGAGTATTAACAGAATCAAGTACCTATTCATTAAAAAATATCTCTGCATATATGAAGTCTGCATGCTTGCTAAGCCTTTCAAGATTTGATGAAGTATTAGAAATTCTACGCGATACAGAAGATGAAATGTCTACTGATATTTTAGCTATTTCTGCATATCTAAATAAAGGAGAATTAACTAAGTCTCAACAATTATTAGATATATCTATGTATAAAAAAATTATTGAGCTTAGTAATCTTTTGATTATGAAGATTCAATTAAATAATGAATCATGGGAAAAATCAATTAATAAAATGGAATCTTTAAATAAAATATATAATATTGAAAATATGAATGTAGGAGTTATTATAAACTTTTATATTATTGCTGCGAAAAGCTATATTATACATGATAAGAGTGATATAGCTGAAAAATATATTGTTAATTTACTAAAAGTTTTATCAAATATAATAAAAAGTGAACCAGTTTTAAAAGGTGAAGATTGTTTTATGGATGTGGAAGCTTGGCTAAACAATAATTTAATATTATCTAGTAATTCGTATAGGAGCTCTAAAACGATAGTTAATTCAATTATTGATCAAATAAAAAAAGAAAAACTATTTGTTGAGATACTAAATAGACCTAAAGTTATTAGCTTGATAAAAATATTAAACAATAAATATAGAAAACAAATTTAAAAACAAAAAAGACAGTACTAAAAAAGGGAGACAGTACTGTCTTTTTAATATGTACGCACACCCAGTATCGGTTTATCTTTAGCTGTTGCTTTCGAAACAGTTAGCTCAGAAACGGCTACCTTACGGCACATAGGAGGCACTGCTTAATGCTGCTTCCTTCCGGACCTGACATGGTTCACAGCTTCCTATTGCATAAGACCGATTCGTCAACACCACTTATTAAGCGCATCTCAGCTATCAATAAGTCTCAATCTGGGAATTCAACCCTACTATAGCGGATTGTAGGTTACAGGGCACCGCTACTACCCCGTCTAGTGCTGGCGGAGAGTGAGGGATTTGAACCCTCGGTACGACTAAACACCGTACACATGATTTCCAATCATGCACCATAAGCCACTCGGACAACTCTCCATAATTTTGTCTTCATTTTATGTTTATAAACTAAAGGCTAACATTAATTATAATAAAATTGTTTTTATAAGTCAAATAAATAAAAATGCTGTAGAAAATTGCTAAAAATTCCTACAGCATTTGTTAATTTAGATTAATTATTTATTTTTTCTTGCTTGTTTTGCTTTCTTTCTTGCGATTGCTTCTTCTTTTTCTTTATCCTTTGTAAATATTGGTTGAATGCCATTTATTTTTAATTTTACAAATTGATATAGAATATTGATGGTGATAACTATTGGTACGGCTAGGATCATTCCCCAAACTCCAAAGGTACCACCTCCGATTATGATTGAAATTAAAACGACAATTTCATGTATACCAGAAGATACACTCATCAATTTTGCACCAACTATATTTTGTTCAATCCATTGCAATAACATGGATAGAAAGCCAATCCATAGAAACGTAATTGGTGATTTGATAAAGGCAAAAATAAGTGCAGGAGCAGTCGCCAAAACAGGTCCTATATATGGGATAACATCACAAATCATTGTAAGTATACCTATAACTAGTGCGAATGGTATACCGAATAATTCTAACATTAGCCATGTCGCAGCCCCGATAAATACTGCCATTAATAATCTACTTCTAACAAATTCTGACATTCCAAAGTTTATTTCTTTATATAGATATATGGCATCAGCTTTATATTTTTTTGGGATTAACTTGTATCCTTTTTTTAATATTTTATCTTTATCTGTTAATAGGAAGAATGTGATTATTGGTATAAGCACCATTACGACCATTGTTGAAAAACTTCCAGCAATAGTATTTAACAAGCTTGTTGTTAAACCTGGTAAATAGGCTGTAAGATCTGTTAGAGCCTTGTTTACATTTTGTTGAATGGTATTTAACATATCAGCATTAATGTTCCAATTTTCTAGCGTATTATTAATTGTAACCATCACGTTATTTATCGAACTTGGTAAGTTTGATAAAAATTTTGAACTTTCTTCAACCAAAGTTGGCACTATAGATATACCTAAAAGTGCAAATATAGCTACTATTGCAATATATGCGATTATTGTACCTAAAGACCTTTTAATGCCTTTTGATTCTAGTTTATTTACAATAGGATTTAGTAAAAATGCTAGAATAATGGCTAAGAAGACGGCGAAAGTCGTACTTCCAAGTATTGGATACTTCTTATATAAAGAAATGACGACAACTGATAATAGAATGGTTAATAATATTTTCAGTAATCTATTCCAATTGATGGTGATTCTTTTATCTTCGTCTAAATGTTTGTTACCGATATAGATAAGATAATAAATACCAATGATTACGCCGATTATAATTAAAATATATAAAGTATATTGAAATACGGGAGCTATTGTGCTGTTTCTAAGAAACATAGGGCCTCCTTATTGTGTTATTTTAACACGACTCTATGAAATACTTTTTTACCCTTTTGAATGATTAAATCATTCTTAAAGTCGTCTTTTGTTAATTCATAAGAGAAGTCTTTTAATTTTTGTTCGTTTAAGCTAATCCCGCCTTGTTGAATCAATCTTCTTGCTTCACCATTTGATTTAGTCAAACCTAAGAATGTTAACATATTTAATACACCTTTATTTTCTTCAAATGTATTTTCATCAATTTCTGTTGTAGGCATATTTTCATCGACCGCCCCTTTATTAAATAGAGATCTTGATGTTTCCAATGCTTTTTGAGCCTTTTCTTCACCGTGAATTAGTTTCACAATTTCAAAAGCTAAAACTTCCTTAGCGTGATTCATTCTTTCATCTTGATATTTTGTTAGTTCTTCAATCTCTTCAGTTGGTACAAAAGTTAATAGCATTAAGAATTTCTTAACATCTCTATCATCGCAATTTCTCATGTATTGGAAAAGTTCATAAGGAGAAGTTTTTTCTTCATCTAACCAGATAGCACCATTCATGGATTTACCCATTTTTTCTCCGTCTGCTTTAGTCAATAACTTAAATGTCATCGCATAAACTTGTTCATTTTCGTGTTTTTTAACAAGTTCAGCACCACCTAAAATATTTGACCATTGATCTGAACCACCCATTTGAATCTTTGCGCCATATTTTCTATGTAAAACTAGGTAATCATAGGACTGCATCAACATATATGAAAATTCAAAGAATGTTAAACCTCTATCCATTCTATTCTTATATGCATCTTTTTTTAGCATCTCATTTACATTAAAATGAACACCTATTTCTCTCATAAAGCTTAAGAAATTCAAATCTAATAACCAATTAGCGTTATTATCCATTATCGCTTTTCCATCAGAAAAATCGATAAATCTTTGGAATTGTTCATAGAATCTTTGAGCGTTATAATCAATTTTTTCTTTTGTCATTACCATTCTCATATCTGATCTACCGGATGGATCTCCAATCATGGTTGTACCGCCACCAAGTAAAGCAATTGGGATATGACCGTGGGCTTGCATTCTCATCATAACCATTATTTGAATGAAATGGCCAATTGTCAATGAATCTGCAGTAGCGTCAAATCCGATATAGAATGGAACTTTCTCTTCTTTTAGTAACTTTTTCAAATCTTCTTCGTATGTGCAATGTTCCAAGTATCCTCTTTCGACTAACTCGTCATATACACTGTCATGTTTAATTTTGTATTCCATTCTTTCCCTCCATTGTTTAAATATATACATTCATTATATTTTATGATAAATATATAGTCAAATACATAATTTCTACATATAATTATAATATCAAATAATTGAATAAACTTATTAAAATTTGGAGGGTAAATGAAGAGTAAATACACATACAAAATCCCTTTTTATCTATGCAATCAAAATTTACATTTAAGAGCGGACGGGCTTCTAAAACTCTTAGTAGACGCATCTTCAAGAAATACAGCTGAAGTTGAGGGAGACATTGAAGGCTACCACTGGATCCTATATAGATGGTATATCAATATCTATGATAAGATATTAAGTGAAGACGAAATCGAAATAGAAACATATTCCAGAAAAATTGACAGATTCTTTGCTTACAGAAATTTCTACATTTATAAAAGTGGTGTCAAAATTTTAGAAGCAGACTGTAAATGGCTACTTGTAAATGATGAAGGAAAGATTGTAAGAATATTTCCAGAATTAATTGAAAAATATGGTCAATCAGAAGGTTTTGCAATGCCAAAATCCGAAGTTAAACCATTAGAAAACTATTCAAAAGTGCAAAATATTCACATCCGAAAATCCGATATAGATGTCAATGGGCATGTCAATAATTCCAACTATTTACAATATATAGAAGATGTAATCAATTTAGAAAATAAATCCATAAAAAACTTAGACTTAATCTATAAAAAAGAATTAAAATATGTTGATCAACCTAAAATCCACTATTCACAAAATAACAATATTTTTGAATGTGCCATTTCAACAGACAACATTCATACAATTGCAAAAATAGAATTAGAATGAGGAGGAAAAATGACAAGTATATATGATTTCAGAGTAGAAGATATAAATGGAGACGAATTTGATTTAAATTCACTTAAAAATAAAGTTGTATTAATAGTAAACACTGCCAGCAAATGCGGATTTACCCCACAATTTGAAGGTCTAGAAAATCTATACAAGAAATACAAAGACCAAGGATTTACAATTATTGGCTTCCCATGCAATCAATTTGGTGGGCAAGATCCAGCCGAAAACTCAAAAATTGCATCATTCTGTCAATTAAACTACGGTGTTACATTCCCAATGATGGCAAAAATTAAGGTGAATGGAAAAGAAGAACATCCACTTTACACCTACCTAAAATCACAACAAGGCGGAATCTTAGGCGAGAGAATAAAATGGAACTTCACTAAATTCCTAATATCCAGACAAGGTGAAGTCGTTGCAAGATTTGCACCAAAGACAAAACCGGAAGAGATAAATGGGGAGATAGAGGAATTGTTGTAGGTATTCGATAATATAAGAAAAACGCGGGAATAGTTTACTAAACTAAAACTAAACATTTGATTAATTTAATTTATAATGTTAAACTAAAGAAAACGTATTATTGTTATTTTAGTGAAAATATTATGTGAGGAGAATGAAATGTTTAACATTAAAAATAAGGTTTTTTGTTCAAATGGTGAAGAGCAATTTATATTAGCTGATACATGCTGGAGTGCATTTACAAATGCTACAATAGAGGATTGGAAATACTATATAAACTATAGAGCAAAGCAAGGATTCAATGTTATACAGGTAAATTTATTGAGACAATGGGATGCTAGTGCATCAGATTTAGGATTACATCCTTTTGACGTTAATGAAGATGGTACTTATAATTTTAGCGAAGTAAACGACAAGTATTTTGATAGAGTATATGAAATGGTGAAATTCGCAAAGCAAAAAGGTATTACTGTAGCTTTAGTGTTATTTTGGGTTAATTATTTACCTGATACTTGGGCGACTAAATTGAAAAAGACAAGCCTATTTCCAAAAGAACTTGTGGAAGAATATATAGATTTTGTTGTTGAAAAATTTGGGGAACTTGAACCTATATTTTTTATAAGTGGAGATACTGATTTTCCATCATCTGAAGTCATAAATGAATATTATAATAAAGCGTTAAATCGATTAAAAGAAATTTCTCCGAAATCCCTAGCTGCATTGCATATTAGGGGGAGAGAACCAAAAATTCCTGATGATTTAAGATTAAATAATAATCTAGATTTTTATATGTATCAATCAGGTCATAATATAGAATATCAATACATGGCGTATACATTAGCTGAGAAATTTAATTCAACAATACCTAAAAGACCTGTTATTAATTCTGAACCATGTTATGAGTTGATGGGATATAGTAGAAGAGTTTATGGTAGATTTTCTAGAGAAGATGTGAGAAGAGTTGCTTGGCAAAGTGTATTTAGCGGAGCTAATGCAGGTATAACATATGGAGCGCACGGGATTTGGTCATGGCATAATGAACAACTTGAGTTTGATTCAAGTGTAGGCGAAGCTTTTGAAACACCATATGATTGGAGAGATGCATTAAAATTTGAAGGTGCTTGGGATTATTCTTTTTTAAGAAGATTTGTAGAAAAAGAAAAAATATTTCATGGTGAACCAGATCAATCAATTTTGTTGAATGATACAGATGAAATTAGAGTAATTAAAGTTAAAGATAGGATTTATGTTTACATTCCTTCAAATATTAAAATAAGGCTTAAAGGACAATATAATTCAAAAAATATATATTACATTGATCTAGAAACTAAAAATGTGGAAAATGCTAAAGTAGAATATGTTGAAGATGAAAACAAAACTAATATACTTATGCATGGATTCACAAGAGATACTGTATTAGTTATTAAATAAAAAAAGGCTAAGATATGAATTTATCTAAAAAGATTTTTCATACTCTAGCCTTTTTTTATATACTTCTACTTGAAGCTCTTATTATTAGATTGTTACTTACCAAAATTTGAGTTGGAATGTGATTTTTATCTTTAATTTTATCAATTATTTTATTGATACTTTGTCTAACAATTTCTTTAGAATTTACTTCTATAGTTGTTAATTCAGGAGTTATTACTCTTGATTCAGAAATATTATCAAAACCTACAACGGAAACTTCTTCAGGAACTTTTATGTTATTTTTTTGAAGTGATTTTATTAAAGAAATAGCAATATAATCATTATCACATACAAATGCTGTAGGTAAATCTTTTATGTCTAAAAAATCAATTTCTGAAGTGATTTCATTTCCTGGTAGTTCATAAATATAGTTTTCATGTATTTGAATATTATTATCATGCATCGCTCTTTTATATCCAGAAAATCTTTGAGAAAAGTTTGGAATAGTTGGTTTCCCTTTTAAGTAACCAATTTTTTCGTGCCCTTTGTCTATTAAATGTTTTGTTGATATATATGATCCATGAAAATTATTCATAGAAATATAGTCGTAATTAGAATGTAGATGACAGGAATCTATGATTACAGTATTTGGAAATTTTTCTATAAATTTATCTATGAAATCTGAACATAAAGAAGTCCCCAGTAATATTATTCCATCAGCTTTTTGTGCGTTGTCTAGTTCGTTTAACTCGTTTTCAAAATTTTCTAAAGAAACTGAACTAATAATTAGTGAAATAGGATAATCTTTTGAAAGCTTGGACATATCTTGAAGAAGTTCACTGAAGAATGGGGATGATTGATAATTATTTGTAATAAATTCATCATTTGTGCATGCTACAAAACGTATTGTAAACAGTTCTTGATGTTCATCTTCTCTTGAATTTTGTTTAGTTTTTCTAAGTGGAATATAATTATTGTCTTTTGCTATTTTTCTTATTTGTTCTCTTCTTTCATCACTTATACCAGGTTTATCATTTAGGGCTAGAGAAACGGTAGCTTTCGAAACGCCAGCTATTTTAGCGATATCTTCTAGTTTAATCATTTATACCTCCATAAATATATTTATGTATATCATAAAATTAAGATTATCATTAATTCATTAAAAAATCAAGTTAGTTAAGTTTGTTTTAGTTATTTAATGAAATTTTGATTATAATATGTTAAATTTTATCAGATTTAATAGTAAAAAAAACTAAAATTAAGTTGACATAACGTTTTCCTAATGGTAAACTTAAGTTAATTTAAGTAAACTAAAAGGAGGATTCAATGGAATTAAGTAAAATAAAATTAGGTTTTGCTCCGACTAGAAGAAATTTGTTTAGTGCGGATGCTGCGATAGAGTATGCAAATTATACGAGAGAAAAAATGGATCAACTAAAGATAAATTATGTTGATATTACTGATATTAATGATGAGGGACTGATTTTTGATGATAAATCAGTGATTTTAGCAGCTGAAAAATTTATAAAAGAAAAAATTGATGCCTTATTTATTGCTAATGTAAATTTCGGAACAGAATATTCTGTAGCTAGATTAGCGAAAAAACTAAATGTACCTGTTCTTTTATGGGGACCTAAAGATGAACATCCAGCAGAAGACGGTTCAAGACTAAGAGATTCACAATGTGGAATATTTGCGATTGGGAAAGTTTTAAGAAGATTCAATCTGAAATTCACATATATACAAAACTCTGATATTGATTCAGAAGCATTTGAAAGAGGTTTGTTGGATTTTCTAAAAGTATGTAATGTTGTAAAAACGTTTAAGAATACAAGGATTCTTCAAGTTGGTCCTAGACCATTTGATTTTTGGTCAGTAATTTGTAATGAAGGAGAGTTATTAGAAAAATTCAATATTTCTTTATCTCCAGTACCTTTAGAAGAATTAATGCAAGAAATTAAAAAAGTTGAAGCTGAGAGTGATCCGAAAGTTAAACAAGCTATAGACTATTTTAATGAAAATACAAAAGTTGAGATTGAAAATAGTGATCTAGTTAAAATTGCTAAGTTAAAAGTAGCTTTAGAAAATTTGTGTATTAAATACGGGTGTAATTCAGGGGTTATACAATGTTGGACAGCTTTACAGGATTTAATTGGTATACTCCCATATGCTTCTCTATCCTTGCTTCAAGAAGAAGGGATACCTTTTGTATGTGAGACTGATGTGCATGGTGTTATATCCGAGTTATTAGCTGAAGCGGCATCATTTGGTGAAGAAAAAGCAATATTTGCTGACATAAATTGTAGACATCCATATGAAAAAAATGGCGAATTGTTACAACATTTAGGTGTTTTTGCTTTTTCTACATCTGAAGAGAAACCTATTTTACCTATAAGACATTTCGTTTTTGATTATCCTGGTTCAGTTGCTTTTAAGGCGAAAGAGGGAGAATATACATTATGTAGATTCGATGGTGATCATGGCGAATATAATTTACTGTTAGGAAATGCTAGAACTATTGAAGGTCCTTATAATCAAGGAACTTATGTATACATGGAATTTGAAAATCTCAATAGATTAGAATTTAAGTTGGTTTATGGCCCATACATTCATCATGTGGCTGCGGTTAAAAATGATGTAGTTCCTATTTTGTATGAAGCTTGTAAATACTTAAATATTAATCCTGACTTTTATGATCCGATTGAAGAAGAGGTTAAAGCGTATTTAAGAGGTGATGATTTAATTTAGAAAAGGGAGTATTAAATGAATGAAGTTTTAAGATTAAAGAAAAAAGCTGCTGAATTAAGAAGTTTAGTTTTTGATATTATTTATGAAGCGAAAACTGGACATACAGGATCTGATCTTTCATGTACAGATATTCTTACTGTTCTATATTATAAAATTTTAAAAAATGATCCAAATAATCCAGATGATGAAAATCGTGATAGATATATTCAAAGTAAAGGGCATGCAGCTGAGATTTTATGGGCTATATTGGCAGATAGAGGATATTTTGATAAAGAAGAGTTAAAAACTTTTTCTAAATATAAATCAAGACTGATGGGACACCCTAACAATAAAGTTGAGGGTGTTGAAATGAACACTGGTTCTTTAGGTCACGGGCTTGGTCTTTCAGTAGGTGTTGCATTAGCTGCTAAGATTGATAAAAAAGATTATAAAACATATACATTAATGGGAGATGGAGAATTAGCTGAAGGTTCGGTATGGGAAGCGGCTATAGCTGCATCACATTATAAATTAGATAATCTTACTGCTATTATAGATAATAATGGACTTCAAATAACTGGAACTACAACAGAAGTTATGATGACAGAACCGTTGGCAGAAAAGTGGAGAGCATTTGGATGGTATGTTTTAGAAGTAAATGGTAACGATATCGAAGAGTTAATAAATGCTTTTGAAGATAATTCGAATGTAGATAAACCAAAAATGATTATAGCTCATACTGTTAAGGGGAAGGGGTTTGATAAATCTGAAAATCAAATTGGTTGGCATCATAGAGTTCCTAATGAAGAAGAATATTTAGAGGCGAAAAAACAATTTAAAGTTCAGGAGGGAAATTATGAATAATATTCCTAATAGCAAAATGATGTGTAATGTACTTATAGAATCTGCAAAAAAAGATAAAAATATTCTAGTGCTTACAAGTGATTCAAGAGGATCTGGTAAACTTGCTGATTTCGCTGATGCATTTCCTGAAAATATCATTGAAGTCGGGATAGCTGAACAAAATATTGTCAGTATAGGTGCGGGTTTAGCACATTCCGGAAAAAGAGCATTTGTGGTTTCTCCTGCGGCGTTTTTAAGTATGAGGAGTATCGAACAGGTTAAAGTTGATGTTGCATATTCTGAAACAAACGTGAAATTAGTTGGTATAAGTGGAGGAGTCAGCTACGGTGCTTTAGGTATGACTCATCATTCTTTACAAGATTTTGCAGTCACAAGAGCTATACCTAATTTAAGGGTATATTGTCCAGCCGATCAAGTTGAAACAAAAAAACTTTTTGAGCAATTAGTAAAAGATGATAAACCAGCGTATATAAGATTAGGCAGAAATGCCGTGCCAATTTGTTATGATGAAAATTACTCATTTGAGATAGATAAAGCGACAATAATAACAGAAGGAAAAGACATTCTATTAATTGGTATTGGAGAATGCTTAAATGAAGTTATAAAAGCTGGTAAATATTTAGAAGAAGACGGGATTAGCTCTACTATATTAGGTATTCATTCAATTAAACCTCTTGACACTAAAACTATATTAAAGTATAGCAAAGAAATAAAAAATGTGATTTCTGTTGAAGAACATAGTATTTACGGTGGATTAGGATCTGCAATTGCAGAAATTTTGAGTGAGGAAATAGGTATAAAACAAAGAATTATTGGATTACCTGATGAAGCACTGGTTACTGGTAATTCGAAAGAAATATTTCATCATTATGGTCTAGATGCCAAATCTATTTACGAAAGTGCAAAGGATTTATTATCAGGTAAGTAAGATGGCATATAGAATTGTGGTAGATCAAAGTACTACCAATACAAAAGCTATTTTATTTGAGATAGAAGGTAATGGTAGACAAGTAAATAGAGTTGATAGGGTAGACATTCCTCATAAACAAATTTATCCTAAAAAAGGATTTGTGGAACATAATCCAAAGGAAATAATTGAAAATACTATAAAAGTTATTGATGCTGTAATAGATAATAATAAATTAAAATATTCTCAGATAAAAAGCATTTCTATTACTAATCAAAGAGAGACAATTTTAGTTTGGGATAAAATTACTGGTAAAACATATGGAAATGCAATGGTTTGGAAATGCAATAGAGGTATTGAAATATGTGAAAAACTTATAGAAAATGGTTTTGAAGATTTAATAAGAAATAAAACGGGGTTAAAAATTGATCCGTATTTTTCAGCTTCAAAATTAGCACATTTCTTTAAGAATAATAAAATTTGTGAATTAGAAAAGAAAAATTTAGCTATTGGAACAATGGATTCTTGGCTCATTTGGAATCTTTCAGAAGAAGGAAACTTTTATACAGAAGAAAGCAATGCTTGTAGAACTCTTTTATTTGATATAAGAAATAAGAGATGGGATGAAGAACTTTGTAAAATTTTTGATGTGCCTATTAATGCTTTACCTAAAGTGGTTGATTCTAATACTGATTTTGGTGCGTATAAAGGAATAAAAATTTCTTCAGTATTGGCAGATTCTCAATCGGCGCTACTAGGTAATAAATGCCTAGAAGAGGGTCAAATTAAGGCGACCTTAGGTACAGGCTCATCAATGTTGTTAAACTTTGGAAATAAAATATGTAAAAATGAAAGAATTGTTACTACAATAGCATGGAATAAAAATGGAAAAACTACATATGCTTTAGAAGGAATAATAAAATCCTATGGAGATATCCTTAATTGGGGAAAAAATAAATTAAATTTATTTTCTAGTTATGATGAAGCATCGAAACTAGCTTTAGAAGATAATAATAAAACGGATGTGATATTTGTTCCTGCTATTCAGGGGTTAAGCGCTCCATTTTGGAAACCTAAAGCGAAAGGGGCTTTTTTAAATATGTCAATTACTAGTACAAAAAAAGATTTAATAAAAGCGATGTTTGATTCTTTAGCGTTCCAGACTAGAGCGGTGATTGATTTATATGCTGAAGTTCTAAATAAAGAAATAGAGGAAATTTTTCTGGATGGTGGATCTACAAAGAATCCATTCTTTATGCAGCTATTAGCTGATGTAACACAAAAGAAATTATTTGTGATGGATATAGAAGAAGCTTCAGCTTTAGGAACTTTGGTGATAATGGATGGGATGGAGAATTATACTCCAAAAGTTAAGAAAGAATACATTCCTACTAAAAGTTATGAAAGACAATATACAAAATGGAAAGAAATAATAAAAAAAATATTTTAATGATGGAGGTATCATTATGAATTTTGTAGAAAAATTTACAGAAAAAGGGCAAATGATTGCTGGAAAATTACAAGCGAATAGATATATGAAGTCAATATCTGAAGGTTTGATGTCCTTGTTACCAATTATGATGATTGGTGCTTTTTCAGTTCTTTTATCTGCCATGCAATGGGAAACGTATCAGAATTTGATAGCACCAATAAAAGCATATATTGCACTTCCGGCTAAATTTACAAATGACGCACTAGCTTTATATGCTGTGTTTTCTATATCATATAGACTAGCAAAAACTTTTGATATAGATGGATTGGTGCCTGGATTTATTGGGCTATTTAGCTTTTTAGTTGTAACACCAATTACAGAATTTGCTGTTGAAGGCTCTGAAATGCCAGTAGGTGCATTGACTTTTGATTGGTTAGGAGCAAAAGGATTATTTGCTGCTATGATTATTGGTCTTTTATCAACCAGACTATATGTTTTATTTGTAAAACGAAATTGGACAATTAAAATGCCTGATGGAGTGCCACCAACAATAAGTAGAACTTTTTCAGGTTTAATACCTGCAATAATGGTTGGTATAATATTTACTATAGTATCAGCGATATTTAGTAAAACTTCTTTTGGTAGTGTACATCAGTTTGTTTACACATTAATTCAAACTCCACTACAAAATTTAGGTGGTTCAATTTGGTCAATTACAATTGCTCTATTCCTAATGCAATTACTATGGGTGTTTGGTATACATGGCGGTATTGTTATTTTAGCGATTATCAGACCAATAATAACAGCATTAGATTTAGAAAATCTCGCAGCATACCAAGCTGGACAACCAATGCCAAATTTAGTATCAGGTGGTCTTTGGTCAACATATGCTAACTTTTCACCTATGATAGGATTAGTTATAGTTTTACTATTTATGAGTAAAAGTAAACAGTTTAAAACTATAGGAAAATTAGGTGCGCCAGGATCATTATTTGGTATTCATGAACCTTTGATTTTTGGTTTACCAATTGTTATGAATCCAATATTAGCCATTCCATATATTTTGGCTCCAATCGTATGTTTATTACTAGGTTACTTCTTGACTGTTATTGGAATACTTCCAATCCCTATAGGAATGCAAGTGCCATTTGGAGCACCAATATTTGTATCTGGATTACTTCAAGGTAGCTGGAAGTTAGGAGTGGCACAAATTTTAATGATATTTGTCACTACTGCATTATATTATCCATTTGTAAAAATTCTTGATAAAAGAAATGTTAAAGCGGAACAAATGAATAACTAAAAGAGGGGAAGATATGAAATCTTTAATTGAAAATATAGATAATAATGGTGCTTATGTAAAATATTATTTACAAGAACCAAATAAAGAAATTGACATAGATAGAAAATATCCCACTATTGTTATTTGTCCTGGTGGAGCATATTTTTGGACGTCATATAGAGAAGATGAATATGTTGCATTAAAATTTTTATCAGAAGGCTTTAATGTAGCTGTAGTTCACTATGCTACAGAAGGTTTAGAAGCAATGAATGTAGAAAAAGAAGAGGATTTACCAAAGAATCCAGTTTCAAAATTCCCAAATCCACTGATTTCTTTAGCTAAAGTTGTCAAAAACATTAGAGAACATTCGAAAGAATGGTCGGTTGATGAGAATTATATAATAGTAGGAGGCTTCTCAGCTGGAGGAAACTTAACTGCACAATACGGCACTCTTTGGAATCAAAAATGGCTTAGTGAAAAATTAGAATGTGATAGTGAGTTGCTAAAACCTACACATCTAATGTTGGCTTATGCTGCATTAAATCTAAAATATGAAAAAAATGATAAGAATAGAGTTATATATGCAGCAACTGGTAAATTCAATCCTACAAATGAAGAATTGCAATACATTAATCCTATAAGAAATGTATCAAAAGATACACCTCCATCTTTCATTTGGCATACTTTGGAAGATGTATTAGTACCAGCAACTGATTCTTTAGAATTTGCATTAGAATTAAATAAATATGAAATTCCTTATGAACTTCATATTTTTAATAAAGCGAAACATGGTTTAGTATTAGGTGATTTAATGACAGGAGTTAAAGCAGATCAAGCAAATGCCCAAGTTTATAAGTGGGTAGATCTATTCATAGAATGGCTTTCTCCATATAAAACAATCAGAAGAAGCTTTTATAAAGGTATAGAAAAGAAATAAAATAAATTCGAGGAGTAGAGTAATGGACAAAAAGGTAATTATGTTAGCTTGTGCTGGAGGTCTAAGTACAAGTATGTTAGTAACTAAGATGCAAAAAGCTGCATTAGAAAAAGACATAAATGCAGAAATATTTGCAGTATCAACATCTGAAGCGATAAACAAAATAAAAAACAATGATAAAATAGATGTCATACTTTTAGGACCTCAAGTTAAATATCAAGAAAAAGAATTTAAAAAACAAGTAGAAGGAACAAGTATAAAATTAGCAGTCATTAATATGATGGATTATGGAATGATGAATGGTGACAAAGTACTAAATAATGCCATGGAAATGATTTAAATCAATAAAAAAGTGAGAGCTATTGCAAAATGAGAATGTATATTGCAGTAGCTCTTTCTTTATAAAGCAAAATTTTATAAGTTAGAGTTGTAAAATTATTTTAGGAATGTATATTAAAATTTTTATGGTCTAGTCATACTGTTTTATTATATGTGAAATAAGTGGGGGATTGGAAGAATTAGTGATAAATTAGATTCTATTTTTATTTGTTTTAGATAAATTAGTTGATTTTATATTAAATAAGCTGGATAATATCAGGCTATAGATTAAATTGGCTCACAAATCAAATATGGCTACAATTTCACATGGTCCGTATATACCTCACCCCGGTATGTTACGGACCATACCTTATTTTTTTATGGTCCATATATACCCCTCCCAGGTATATTTAGGACCATAAAATTCTAGGAAAATTTAGAAACTATGGTCCCAAAATACCCCACCCCCGTATATTTAAGACCATAAATCTATAGTTTTAAGTGTTAATATAAAAGGAAAACTTGAAAAACATGGTCCGTATTATACCCCCTAGGGGTATATAGGGACCATAATTTTATAACTTATGTTCTTTTAAATACCCCCCGGGGGTATATGGACCATACTTTTAAAAAATATTAGTAAGTCCACCTAAAAATGTATTCTCATTTACAAAAAAATTCAACTCCTATAGGAATGTGTAAATCACAACGATTTGTTTAGCTAACTAATGTGGGGCGCACACTAGTCTCACTCTAGAAAATTACATTCCCTCAACAATCCCGATCCCACGCTAAGCCCAAATCTTAAACATTTCCATTTCCACCCACACTAACCCTCAAACCCACACCTCCCAAATCTTCAACAACCCAAATCCAATCTCAGCCCCGCCCCAAAAAAAAACATTCCCACCAAACCATCCCATTTCCCATAGTTTTGTATTCATCATATTTTATTGCTTCTTATACTATGATATAATAAATTTATTATGATTATTAATTAGATCAAGGAGGGCAGAATGGATAAAAATAAGAAACCATTTTATATTACAACACCTATTTATTATCCAAGTGGTAATTTACATTTGGGGCATACATATACGACTATTGCTGCAGATGTTTTGAAGAGATATAAAAATATTCAAGGTTTTGATGCTTATTTAGTAACTGGTACTGATGAGCATGGACAAAAGATTAAGGAAGAGGCTGAAAAAAGGGGACTTACTCCTTTAGAGTTTACTACAGATATTGTTAAGTCTGTTAAGAAGTTATGGGAAACTTTAGAGATTGATTATGATACATATGTGAGAACGACTGATGAAAATCATGAAAGAAATGTTCGTGATATTTATCAAAAGCTTTATGATAAGGGAGAGATTTATAAAGGGGTTTACGAGGGATATTATTGTAAACCAGATGAAGCTTTTTGGACTGAGACACAATTAGATGAGAATGGAAATTGTCCAGAATGTGGTAGACCAGTTGTAAAACAAACTGAAGAATCTTATTTCTTTAGATTGTCCAAATATACTGACAAGATAAGAAAAATTTATGAAGATATGCCAGAGTTTTTACTTCCTGAAAGAAGTAAGAAAGAAATGATTAATAATTTCCTTGATAAGGGATTGGATGATTTGTCTGTTTCTAGGACAAAGAAATCATTGAGTTGGGGGGTAGAATTACCTTTTGATGAAAATCATGTTGCATATGTTTGGATTGATGCGCTTTCTTCATATTTGACTGGTATTGGTTATGGTGAAGATGAAGAGAAGTTTAATCACTATTGGCCTGTGGGTATTCATTTGATGAGTAAGGAAATTGTGAGATTCCACACAATAATTTGGCCAGCGATTTTAATGGCGCTAGATTTACCTATTCCAAATAGAGTGTTTTCACATGGTTGGATATTATTTGATGACATCAAGATGAGTAAATCTCTTGGAAATGTTGTATATGCAGAGCCATATATTGAAAGATATGGAATCGATGCATTGAAATATTTTGTTTTAAGAGAGTTTACATTTGGACAAGACGGATCATTTACAAATGAAAAATTCTTAAATAGGGTTAATTCTGATTTGGCAAATGATTTAGGAAATCTTGTATCTAGAACAGTTTCTATGATTGAAAAATACAATGATGGAATAGTTGTTGAGCCAACTAAAGAAGGCGATTATGACGATGATTTAAAGAATATTGCCAAAAATGTTATTAATAATGTAGAAAAACATATGGAAGAATTACAATTTTCATATGCTTTAGAAGATATTTGGACACTTGTAAGAAGGACAAATAAATATATTGATGAAACTTCTCCTTGGATTTTAATCAAAGAAGATAAAGAGAGATTAGATACTGTTTTATACAACTTGATTGAATCTATTAGGATTATCGCTCAATTGATAGAACCATTCTTGCCACATACTTCAGAAGAGATATTTGGTCAAATCGGAGTGGAAAACAAGGGATGGGATTCTGCAAGAGAATTTGGCGTGTATCCTGTTGGAAATAAAGTTGAAAAGAAAGATAATCTATTCCCAAGATTAGATATTAAAAAGGAATTAGAAGCGATTCAAATTGCAAATGATGAACTATTTAAGAAGAGAGTAGGAATGGTGAAGGAAGAAGCTAAGGGTGAGGAAGAAATAGAAGAAGTTGAAAATATCGAGTTTTCTGAGTTTGAAAAATTGGATATGAGAATTGGTAAAGTTATTTCTTGTGAAAAACACCCAAATGCTGATAAATTATTAGTGTTTAAAGTGAAAGTTGGAAATGAAGAAAGACAAATAGTTTCAGGTATTAAAAAATGGTATAATCCTGAAGAATTAGTTGGAAAGAACTTAGTTGTCTTGATGAATTTAAAACCAATTAAATTAAGAGGGGTAGAATCACAAGGTATGCTTTTAGCTGCTGAAAAAGATGATAAATTATCTCTTCTTACACCATTAAATGAAGTTGAAAATGGAGCAAAAATCTCATAATGAAAGAATATATAATTGATTCACATGCACATTTAGATCATGAAAGATTTGATGAGGACAGACAAGAAATAATTGATAGATTTGAAGAAGATAAGGTACTTGCGATGATAAATCCCTCTTGTGATTTAGAGTCTGCCTTAGCTTCAATAGAACTTGCGAAAGAAAATGAAAGGGTGTTTGCTATGGTGGGCACTCATCCTCATGAAGCTCAATATTATAATGAAGAATTGAGACAAAAATACAAAGAATTGGCTTTTGAAAATAAGAAAGTAGTAGCTGTTGGAGAGATAGGTTTAGACTATCATTATGATTTTAGTCCAAGAGATAAACAGATTGAAGTGTTTATTGATCAGATTAAATTAGCTAAAGAACTTGATTTGCCGATAGTTATACATTCCAGAGAAGCGTTTGAAGATACCTATAAAGTTTTAAGCGAGCATGCTAAGGGTATGAAAGTCTTGCTTCATTCATTTAATGAAACATGGGAAGAATGTCAAAAATATCTAGAATTAGGTTATTATATTTCTTTAGGTGGAATGATTACATTTAAAAATGCGAAAAACTTGATTAAAGTGGTGGAAAATGTACCTATTGATAAACTTCTTTTAGAAACTGATGCACCATATCTGACACCTGTTCCAAATAGGGGGAAGAGAAATGAGTCAAAATACACTCACTTGGTTGCAAAGCGTGTTTCTGAGATGAGAGTTGAAGATTTAGAATATATTAATGAAACGACAAATAACAATACTATTGAATTTTTTGGGTTGGATTTGCCATGGATAAAATAAAAGAGATAATTGTCGTTGAAGGAAAAAGTGATATAATCGCTGTAAAAAGAGCTTTTGAAGGTAATGTAGATGTTGTCGCGACGCATGGACTAGGCTTGGATGAGAAGCTATTAAACGAACTTGTTTTATTGCAAGAAAAAAGAGGTTTAATAATTTTGACGGATCCGGATTATGCAGGTAAAAGAATTTCAAATATTATTAGAGAATATGTGCCTAATGCTAAGTTTGCATCTATTTCAAGGAAATCTTCTACAAAGAATTCTAATGTAGGGGTAGAAAATGCTTCGGATGAAGCAATCATTGAAGCGATAAATAGAGCAAGACCGAGTTATACTGAATCAAAAGAAAGATTCACTCAAGATGATATAATTGATAATAGGCTTGCGGGGCTACCAAACTCTAAAGATAGGAGAATAGCTCTTTGTGAAAAATTAGGTATCACATATTGTAATGCAAAACAATTGTTAATTAGATTGAATTCTTTTGAAATTACACGAGAAGAATTTAATAAAGCAATTGAAGAAATAGGGGATTAGATGGAAAGAGACAGACTATATTCACCAAAAGTAGTAAAAGAATTAAAGAAGTTTTTTGATTTTAATTTTTCTAAAGGTTTGGGACAAAACTTTTTGATTGATGGAAAAGTTGTAAGAGCAATCTCTGAAGGTGCAAAGATTTCTGCTGAAGATAATGTTTTGGAGATTGGCCCTGGTTTTGGTACACTTACAGAAGAATTATTATTAAAAGCAAAAAAAGTAGTCGCAGTTGAACTAGATGAGAGGCTAAATGTAGTGCTTTCACAAACTGTTGGTCATTTTGATAATTTTGTATTAGTCAATGCCGACATATTAAAAGCAGATTTAAAACAATTAGTTTCAGATCAATTTGGTGATGAGCCTTTCAAAGTAGTAGCAAATCTACCATATTACATCACTACACCAATTATTGAGCTTTTTTTAGAATCAGAACTAAATGTAAAATCATTGACATTTATGGTTCAAAAAGAGGTAGGCGATAGGATTTTAGCAAATCCAGGTAATAAAATATACGGTTCATTGACTGTGTTTGTTAATTTTTATTCTGTGCCAAGTTTAGTAGTAAAAGCACCAAAAGAAATATTTATGCCACGACCAAAAGTAGATAGCGTGGTAATTAATTTGGAAATGAAAGAAAAATTACCGGACGTAGATAAAATAAAATTCTTTAAGTTAATGAGAGGTGGATTTACTAAAAGAAGGAAAAATCTGTTAAATTCATTAACTACGGATGTTTCTTTAGGTATAACAAAAGAAAAATTAAGTCAAATTTTAGAAGAATTAGAAATTCCTTCCAATTATAGGGCGGAAGATTTATCCCTAGAAGATTTTATTAATATTACAAATTTAATTGATAAATATGTTTAATAATAAAAATTGTGGGTAAAAAAGTGAATGAAACGATAATAGGTTGCATTATGACTATGTTTTGTTGTATATTAAAATATAGTTTGCAATACTAAACAGTTTACAACATATATAATATAAATAATAAGGAGAAAGACCAATGGAAAAAGTAGTAGTATATTCATCAGACACATGTCCTTACTGTGTAGCAGCAAAGGATTTTTTAAAGGAAAATAAAGTAGATTTTGTAGAAAAAAATGTAACAACTGATACAGAAGCTAGAAACGAATTAATCGAAAAAGGTTATAGAGGCGTTCCTGTTATAGTTGTTGGTGATGAAGAAATCGTAGGTTTTGACAAGCCAAGATTAGAAAGTCTATTAAATTTATAAAATAAATAAAAAATAAGACTGTTGCAAAATGAATTTATTTTACAACAGTCTTTTTTTATATATTTAATTTATTTTCTATCTATAGTTGGCTTCTTTTCACCAGCTTTCACCATTTCTTCTTTTAATATTTCACAAAGTTGATCTCTTATTTCTGAATATTCTTCATCGTGAACAACATTGTTAAGTTCAAAAGGATCTTTCTTTAAATCATATAAATAATCGTCAAGATAATAATCGCTTGAAGATTCTTCAAATCCATCTTTACCTGGTGCGTATACAGCGTATAGATAATCTTCCGTTCTAATCGCTCTACCAACTCTACTTTCACTGATTTGTATAAATGCTAAGTTGTTTCTGCTTACTTTTGATCCGTCTATGATTTTTGTTAAGTCCTCACCAATCATTTTATCACCGACATCATAACCAGCAATTGATAAAATAGTTTTTGGAAGAGATGCAGTTGAGATGATATCATCAATTCTCTTTCCGCCCTTAAATCCTGGACCGTAAATGATAAATGGTACGTGACTTGCTGATGCGTGTGCAGTTCTCTTGTAGTCATCAGCACCATGTAAGTGTTCGTCATTGTTTCTTGTTTTGAAATGAGAACCATGATCGGAGATGAAGATGATAACAGTATTGTCAAATAGGTCTTCCTTTTTCAATCTATCAATTATTCTTCCTAAGTTATCATCGATTGATCTAATTTGACCTAAATAATCAGGATATTCTTCGTGCGCATCCGCTTGTGGATAAACTTCGGATAAAACTTCCAAGTCTTTAGGTAATACATAATCCTTAAATCTTTCTTTTGAGCCTTCTGGTCCTTCGTATGTGTGTCTATCATTTTGGTGATGAGGCTCAATATGAGAAATAGTTAGGAAGAATGGTTTTTCTTTATCATATTGATCAAAAAACTCTAAACCAAAATCGGTAATTTTATCAACTCTATATCCCTTAAATTCTAATTTATTATTATTTTCATCAAAAACATAACCATCATAGCCGTGTGAGGTTTCTTCAAGTGCGTCAGCAACACGCCAAAATCCTTTATATCCACCTCTAAATTCCATAGGAATGGCAGTAGTTGAATGATAATATTCAAAATTACCTTGTGGGTCGGCTTGACTAGCTAAATGCCATTTACCAACATAAGCATTTTCATAACCTAAATCTTCCATATAGTTGGCAAGAGTTTTAATATCATGTGGCAACATAATATTGTTTCTATACGTACCAATTGTTGTTGGATATTGTCCAGATTGAAAAATGGATCTTAATGGTCCACAAACTGGTTGTGGTGAAAAAGCATTTTCAAATAATACACCATCTTCGGCTAATTCATCAACTACAGGGCTTACATCAAGTGGATATCCATAAGATCCAAGCGTGTCCCATCTTTGTTGATCTGTAAAATAAAGCAAAATATTTTTTTTCATTCTTCTCTCCTAAATTAATTTGTTATTTCCGTTTATTTACATACTCTAAATCCACAGTTACTTGCTGTAGAGCTTGCAGAGTTACCATTTCTTGCACCTAATCTATATCTATTGCAATAGCTTGGGTGGCATAAAAATGAACCGCCTCTTGTAGCAAATTGTGAATTATCATTTACATTTTCCAAATTATATGGTGGATAAATCTTATAATCTACAGTCTTAAATGTTTCTAAATCTAAATATCTTGGATTCATACACCATTCCCACACATTTCCAATCACATTATAAAGTCCAAATTTATTAGGACTAAAATATTTTGCTGGGCAAGTTCCTAAAAATCCATCTTTTTCAGTATTGGTATGAGGGAAGTCACCTTGAAATATATTTGCCATATATTTTTCGTCTTGAAGGAATGTATCTCCCCAAGGCCATTTGTATTCGGAGCCTGCTCTAGCAGCGTATTCCCATTCTGCTTCAGAAGGTAGTCTATAATTTCCCCATTCACAAAATGCCAATGCATCAAAATATGAAATGTGTACCACTGGGTGATCTAAAATGTCATCTATATTTGAATCAGGTCCAAAAGGATGTTTCCAAGATGCTCCTTTTACATAATACCACCATAGAGTTCGCTCAACCTTTAGTGAATTTTTCTTTGTTTCTTCATCTAAAAGTAGATGAAACACAAATGATCCTCCGTAAGTTTCCGCTGTCGTAGTATAATTTGTTTTATCAACAAATTCCTTAAAATGTTCATTGGTGATTGTTGTATCGCTGATTTGAAATTCGTTGATACTCACAGAAACCTGAGGAGTTTCTTTATCAAGAGGGTGCCCTTCATCAGTTGTTGCGCCCATTTTAAATGTACCGCTAGGTATATTCACAAAATTTATTTTACTCATATCATCCTCCATAATGATTTATCAAATAAGCTTGGAAAACTGTTATTTTAATTGTGTCAAGATATAGCTATAGTCTTTTTCTTCTAATTTTTGAATCATAGCAATGCCATCTCCTAAAGGAATTAGTGTGGTTTTTATAGCATCGTCACCTTGTATAAAATCCAAAAATTGATTTAATCTTCTATGAATTTTTCTCCATCTTCTAGCAACACTTTTTTCATCATCTAAAATAGTGCCACCTTGAAAGATATCATCAACAATCATTATGCCACCTTTATTAAGGAGTTTCATGCAAATTGGGAAAAATTCAATATATTTTGATTTTGCACTATCCATAAAAATGAAATCAAATTTTTCATTTATTTCTGGAAGAATGTCTCTCGCATCACCTTCAAATAACTTTATTTTCTCTTGTAGCTTAAATTCTTCAATCTTCTTTTTTGCCCTTTCTGACATTATATCATGTCTTTCAATTGTGTATATGATTCCCTCAGAATCTAAGTGTTTAGACATCAGTATACTTGAGAATCCCACAGCAGTTCCGATTTCTAAAATCTTTTTTGGTTTCAATAATCCTAATTGAAAATCAAGAAATACGGCTGTTTCATGAGGTATGATAGGTATTCTTTTTTTATTGCACCATTTTTCCAGTTTATCTAAATCTTTGTCAAATCTTCTTTGAGATTTTCTCATATATTCAACAACATTTTCTTTTACAATGGGTCTATCCATCATTTCATTTAACATACTACCTCTAATTTATTTGTTTAATTGTTCAAGTAAAAAATCTATTTCAATACCGTGTACCATTGCGGCTTCCTCAACGGTTTCCAACTGGCTTACTGGACACCCTATACATGCTAAACCAAATGATAATAAAGTGCCAAGTGTTTGTGGTTTTAATTGTATTACATCTGCTAATATCATATCAGAAGTAATGATTACTTTATCTTTCTTATCTGTCATAATTTCCCCCTTTTTCTAAGTATTATATAATATAATGCCCGAAAATTAAAATTATTAATCAGCAAAATAAAATAAAAAAATTTGACAATAATTTATATAATTAGTATAATTTAATATTTATTTGACTAGTTTCGTTTATTGTGGTACTATAGAGTTGTCAAAATAAATATGAAGGATGTGAAGAAATGAAAAGATCGGAAGCATTAACAGCAATCAGGAATGAGGTTGAAGAAATTATCGGAAAGAAGGTTCAATTGAAAGCTGATAAAGGACGTAAAAGAATTGTTACTAGAGAGGGATATATTGAAAGTACATTTCCTAATCTATTTACAGTAAGGGTTACAAATGATTTTGATGAAAATTTAACTGTATCCTATACATATTCAGACGTTTTGACATCAACTGTACAAATAAAAGTAGTAAGTTAGTATTATGTAAGCATCGATTGTCGATGCTTTTTTTATGTGCTAAAATAAAAACATAAAAGTATGAGAGAAGGATAATTTTATGGATAAAAGAAATATGCCGATAGGAGTATTTGATTCAGGAATTGGCGGTATTACAGTTTTAAAAGAGTTAAAGAGAGTATTACCAAATGAAAACTATATTTATCTTGGGGATTTGAAAAATAGTCCATATGGAGAAAAAACTGGAGATCAAGTATTTGAATTTACAAAGAATAATATCAATTTTTTGATATCAAAAAATGTCAAATTGATAGTTTTTGCGTGTAATACAGCTTCTTCATACAGAGTTGAAGAATTGAGAGATATGTTTGATGTGCCGATAATTACTATTATTGAGTCAGCAATAAATACAATTGATATTGATGATAAAAAAATACTGTTGGCAGCCACAAAAGCGACAGTTAATTCGCATTCTTATAATAAAAAAATGCAAGAGAGAAATATTAAATCAGAGATTTATTCTCAAGCATGTTCAGAGCTTGTTCCTCATATAGAAGCCGGAGATTTATCGCAAGAAGAAACACAACATCTTGTAGATTCATATATTAAGAAATATCGAGATAAAGAAATAGATTTTTTATTGCTAGGTTGTACGCATTATCCTATATGGAGACAATATTTTAGCAATGCAATTGGTGAGAAAACCAAAATAATTGACCCTGCAATTCAAATAGCACAGGATGTAAAAGCTTTGCTTGAAAATGAACAATTATCAAATGTTGAAAATACAAGTGATACAGCGTTTTATGTAACGGCAGATTTAGAAAAATTTCATAAAAATATTAATCTTTTATTGGGTGATATTTCAAAAGAAAAAATTAAACTTGTACATTTAAAATAAAATAAAAAAACTTTATCGATAAAAATATCTCAAAACAGCAAAATAATTGAAAAAAACTTGTATTTTCGTCTTTAATTATATAACTATATATAGTATAATTGTTTGAGACAAGAGATTATGTGAAAATATAAAAAGGCGATTAGATGAGTGACATTAGAAGAAATCAATTTTTAAGAAAAAAAATTAAAGAAAAAAAGAAAAAGCAAGAGAGAAGGATATTGGTGGCACTTGGATTAGTGGTTACTATAACCTCATCAATTGCTTTAATTTCTTTATCAAATACTAAAAACGTAAATGCGGACACTGCTCAACCGATTACCATTCAAGAAACAAGATCAGAAACTAAGAATGAAACAGAAAAAGAATCGGTTAAAACTGAAAAATCAGGAGCTGTTGACACTAAAAAATTCAACGATAAAATAATTGGGTATAAAAAGGTTGTTGAAGATTCAACTGTTTTGGAAACAATTAGTGAAAATCCAAAGAGATTATATGATGTAGTTGCTGGAGAATATATTGAATTTTTAGGCGAAGAAAATGGATGGTCAAAAGTTTCATATAAAGACATTGTGGGATATATTGAATCATCTGTTTTAGAAGATACTAAAGAAAATGAACTTAAAGTAGTGGATGGAGTGCTATTAGCTACTAAAAACTTTACCATTCCAACAGATTTTAAGACAAGGTTTAATGTTGAAGCAGAAAATGCTATGATGGTTATGTTTGAAGCTATGAAGAGAGATGGTTTAGAAATTAGCCTATCAAGAAAATATATTGAATCAGATGAAAATATTGAGGAAAATGCAGATACTAAATATCCATTCCCAAATATTGAACAACACGAATTAAGGACAGGAAGATCGATAGAATTTAGCATTCCAAATAGTGCTACAGCAATTAATTTTGAAGATACAGCACAAGGAAAATGGATTAAAAATAATTCTTATAAATTTGGATTTGTACAAAGATATCCAAGTGGAAAAGAAAATATAACAGGATTCATCGAAAATGATAGGATATATACTTATGTTGGATCTGAGATAGCTACAGAGATGCACAAAAATAATTTAACTATGGAAGAGTATTTTAGATAAGATTAGAGGTCATTTATGGATAAGACAATTATAGAAGAGTTACTAGGAAATAAGTTTGGAAAAGCTAGAGAAAATGTAATGTTAAATAAATACACAACATTTAACATTGGTGGGCCAGCAGATATATTAGTTGAGCCAGAAACTGAAGAACAAATTTCAAGTCTAGTAAAATTCTGTAATGAAAAAGAAATACCATTAACTGTAATAGGTAAGGGATCAAACCTACTTATTAAAGATAAGGGTATTAGAGGTGTTGTTATAGCTTTAAGAGAAAACTTTAGCGATATAACAGTTGACGGAAACATCGTTACTGCTCAGGCAGGAGCTTCATTGAGAAATACGTCAATAAAATCTTTTGAAAATAATTTGACAGGTATGGAAGCTGTAAGTGGTATACCGGGTTCAGTAGGTGGAGCAATCATTATGAATGCTGGAGCTTATGGCACTGAAATGAAGGACATTGTAAAATCCGTAAGATGCATGCATCGTGATGGAGAAATTGTTGAATACACAAATGAAGAAATGGACTTTTCATATAGACATTCATTAGCATCAGAAAATGAATATGTCGTTATCTCCACTTCATTTGAACTAAAAGAAGGAAATAAAGAAGAAATTTATGCTGCTTTTGAAGATTTTGATTACAAAAGAAGCTCAAGACAACCATTAGACAGACATTCAGCAGGATCTACATTTAAAAGACCAGAAGGTCATTATGCATCAAAGCTTATAGATGATGCTGGATTAAGAGGATTTACCATTGACAAAGCACAAGTTTCAGAGAAGCATTGTGGATTTTTAATAAATATTGATGATGCAACATGTGAAAATATGTTGACATTGATTAAAGAAGTACAAAAGAGAATAAAAGATGACTTTGGTGTAACATTAGAAACCGAAGTAAAAATTATAGGCGAATAAAATTTGGAGGATTTATGGATATTGTAATAATAACAGGTATGAGTGGTGCGGGTAAGACATCCGTATTAAATATATGTCAAGATAATGATTATTACAGTATTGACAACATTCCTCCTAAATTAATCAACGAATATTTTGACTTAATAAAAGATGATAAAGGCCATTATAATAAGTTTGCATTTGTAATAGATGTTAGAGTAGGTGGATTTTTAGAAGATTTAGAAGATGAAATTATAAAACTAAGAAATGACGGTCACAATGTAAAAGTCATTTTTTTAGATGCTTTAGACGAAGTACTTATAAGAAGATTTCAGGAAAAGAGAAGACCGCATTATTTTAAATCTTTGACTTTAAGTAATGCGATTGCTCTTGAAAGAGAAACTTTATTAAATGTAAGAGAATTTACAGACATATATATAGATACATCTGGGAATAATTTATCTGCTTTAAATTCTAAAATGCTAGATGTATTGGGTGTTGGCAATGAGGCCAATATTCAAATTGTGAGTTTTGGTTTTAAATATGGTACACTTATAGAAGCAGATTTTTTATTTGACGTTAGATTTATTGATAATCCGTTTTACATTCCAGAGATGAAAGAAAACACAGGAAAAGATAAAAATGTTAGTGAATACGTCTTGGGATTTGAAGTTACAAAACAATTTTTAGATAATGTGGAAGAATTAATCAATACGGTTGTGCCACATTTTGTTCAACAAAGTAAAAATAATCTAGTAATTGGTATAGGTTGCACAGGTGGTAAACATAGATCTGTTGCAATTACAGAAGAATTAAATCTAAGACTAAGTAGAAAATATAATACATCTGTATTTCATAGAGAAAGAAAAAATTGGTAGACTAAAATTAATTATTAAAGAAAAGGAGGTGGTTTTATGAGAGAACATAGCGCAGGTGGCGTTGTAATTAAAAATGGGAAAGTTCTACTTCTAAGAAAATATTACGGCGACTGGGTGTTGCCTAAAGGTAAAATGGAAACTGATGAAACCACTGCCATAACAGCAATGAGAGAGGTTAGTGAAGAAACCGGTATAAAAGCAGAGATAGTTTCTAAAGTTGGATATGCTCGTTACTATTATTATAATCACAACAGCGAAAAAGTATCTAAAAGAGTAGACTATTATCTAATGAGATTTAAAGGTGGTGAACTTATACCACAGAAAGAAGAAGGATTTGCCGTAGCTGAATTTGTTGATTATGACAGAGCGGTTGATATACTTAAACATGATTCTGAAAAGAACATGGTGATGAATGCAATGAGATTATATGATCAAAATAAGGAAGAATGATGTCTTTTTCAAATAAAGTAAAATTGGAGCTTTCCGAGCTTGAAATTACAAATAAGCTTGAGGCACTATTAGAACTATCATCAATATTAAAGGTAAATGCAAGCATTTCTATAAGGAATGCTTTTATTAATATAAACTTTACTACAGAAAGTGAGTATGTAGTAAAAAGGATATATAAACTTATAGATTTTCTATATGGTTATGAATGCATAATCGGTAGGGTAGAAAATAATAATTTAATGAAAAATGGTTTGTTTACTCTTATAGTAGAAGATGAGAGTATAGTAAATAGAATAATGAATGAATCAGGTTTCGACTTTTATGGTAATTATGTCGAATCTATTAATAAGATGTTTTCTCGTATAATTAGCTCTAAGGAGAAAGGTGTATCTGCCTACCTAAGAGGCGTTTTTTTAGGTGCTGGTAGCATAGTGGACCCTAATAAAAATTATCACTTAGAATTAATTTTAACGAGCGATGAAGATGTAAAGTTGTTAGAAAAGGTGTTAGACTATTCATATATAGAAACGCTATTTAATAAAAGAAAAGATAAAAATATCGTTTATATAAAGAATTCAGAAATGATTGCTGATTTTTTAAATAGAATAGAAGCTACACGTGCGTTATTAGAATTGGAAAATGTAAAAATAAAAAAAGATCTTCGAAACAATATTAATAGAAGAATGAATTTTGATATGGCAAATATTAATAAGACGGTAGAAACTTCCATGAAACAAATTTCTTATATAGAAATGATTGAAGAAAATTCTACTATGCCAGAAGATTTAATTGAGATTGCAAATTTAAGAAAATTATATCCAGAGTATTCTTTAAAGCAACTTGCGGATATCCATAATCCAAAAATAACAAAATCGTCAGTCTCATATAAGATGAAGAAAATAGAGAAAATAGCCAAAAAACTAATGAATTAAAAGACTTCTAAAATTTTTAGAAGTTTTTTTTAATTTAAACTTGACATTCAAGATATATCTTGCTAATATAATAGAGCACCACAAATTGAGTGAAGCGAAAAAAATATTGAAAAAAATATTTTGAAAAAAAAAGCTTGACAAAATAAAATGATGGTGTTAATATAATAAAGTCGCATCGAGAGAGACTCTTGAGAGACTTAAAAAAATAAAGAACCTAAACAAGTAAATAACGTCAATAACTTTTGAGTAATAATTTCAAAAAATAAGCTAGATCAAACTTTAATTTGAGAGTTTGATCCTGGCTCAGGACGAACGCTGGCGGCGTGCTTAACACATGCAAGTTGAACGAGAATTTTTCAGT
>NZ_JH601088.1:211078-230222 GCF_000245755.1 Helcococcus kunzii ATCC 51366
ATAAATGAGATTTACTAGTATAAAATTTTGATAATATTGTCGACAAAATTGAGTATAAATAATTGAAAAAAATATGTCAATGAAATAGAAACTTAATTCATACTAATTTAGTCAAGATTAAAATGAAACGCTAAAAAACAATAGTTACATGAGATTTGATAATGTGACAATAACGTAACAAATATTTTTATTTTAAATTAGAAAATAATACTATATAATTATATTCATAATATATTTTATGAAAAATTATATATGTTAAAATTTATGATAAAATGAAATTATAAAGATATTAAAATTAAATTTGAAAAGAAAATAGATTTATGAGGTGAAGATGAAGAAATTATGGGGATATATCTCGTTAGGATTTGCAAAAATGGTAGATGCAATAATAAAGGGATTGGTTGTTACTTTTGAATTTATAACTAATCTAAGTGAACAAGCAAAGGCTCTTTTGTTACCAATATTTATGATGGTAATTGTGTCAATGTTTATTTTTCCTTTATTATTGTTATTCATATTTACAGGTCCAGGGATAATATTACTTCTTGTTTTACTATTACCTATAATAATTTCCATGTTAGGTAAAGGTAGTTTAAGAAAATTATATCAATGGCAATATGCAACAAACAAATTTTTATATGCATATGCTAATGACATGATAAATGATACAAATAATAGAAGACCATATTCTGTATACAAACAAGAATATATTGATGAATTAAATAGAAAATTTGAAGAACAAAGAAGAAGAGAAGAAGAAGCAAGAAGAAGACGACAACAAGCTGAAAATGAAAGATGGGAAAGAATCTTTGAAGAATATTTTAATTCTTTCGGAGGTGGTGCATATACTGGTGGAAGTTATGATGGAAGAAACACAGGAGGATATCAAAATCCTGGAGGATATAATCCATTTTCACAATTCAAATCCCAATACGAGCAAGCTTGTGATGTTTTAGGAGTTTCATATAATGCTGAATATTCAGAAATTAAGTCATCATATAGAAAATTAGCAAAAAAATATCATCCAGATTTAAGTAAAGAAAATAATGCGGAAGAAATGTTTAAAAAAGTAAATAATGCATTTGAATTCTTATCTGAAGAAAATGTAAGACGTTATAAAAATATGTAAAGAGGTATGAAATGACAAATAAAAATAATAATTTAAAAGAAATCTATCTAGCAGGAGGATGCTTCTGGGGGACACAAGCATATTTTGATCAAATAGATGGTGTAGTTGAAACTGAAGTAGGATATGCTAATGGAGTTATTGAAAATCCAACTTATGAACAAGTTTGTACAGGATCTACTGGATTTGCGGAAACAACTAAAATTATCTATGATGCAGATAAAATAAATTTATATCAAATTTTAGAACAATATTTTAGAACCATTGATCCAACTTCATTAAACAAACAAGGTGGAGACGTAGGTACACAATATAGAACAGGAATTTATACATTAAATAGTAAAGATAGACAATCAGTTAGAGAATTTTTTGAATTAGTTAAAAATAATTACAATAAAGAAATAGTAGTTGAAAATAAAATTTTAGAAAATTATTATCCAGCAGAAGAATATCATCAAAAATATCTGCAAAAAAATCCTGGTGGATATTGTCATGTAGATCTTTCTTTAGCGAAAGAAGATTCACAATTACAAAAATATACTAAACCAGATGAAGAAACATTAAAACAAAACTTAACTAAAACACAATTTGAAGTAACTCAAAATGCGGATACTGAAATGCCTTTTTCAAGTGAATATGATACGCACTATGAAAAAGGAATTTATGTTGATATCGTAACAAAACAACCTTTATTTGCGTCAACTGACAAATTTGACGCGGGATGTGGATGGCCATCTTTTAGTAAACCAATCGATAATTCATTAAATTACTTTGAAGATAATAAATTGAGCAGAAAAAGAATTGAAGTAAAAAGCAAATCTGGTGATACTCATTTAGGTCATGTATTTAATGATGGACCAAAAGAATTAGGTGGTTTAAGATATTGTATAAATGGAGCAAGCTTAGAATTTATTCCGTATGAAGAAATGGATGAAAGAGGATATTCAGAATATAAAAAACTTGTGGAGTAAAAAATGTCACAAAGAAGACGCATTAAAAATGTTGATAAAATAAATAAAATAAGAGAAAAAAGAAGAAAAGACAGGATAAAAAATAATAAGTCTTCTTTATATAATAGAAATTTAAACGTAAATAAAAGAAAAAGAGTTCGTAAAAAAAAGAATGTTCCATTAAGAATAACTTTTTTATTATTGGTAGTAATTTTATTATTTTTTGGAGTTTATAAATTAATATCTGTGTTATTTTTACAAAAAAGAGCTAATTATGGACAAATAAGGTCATATTATGCAACAAGTGAATATGATAAATCCTTTAAGGAATATAATAAAAATCTATACTATGATAATTTTAAAAAAGAAAATGGCGTATATGTAGCAAATAAATCTTCAAACCCAAATATAATTAATATTGTAAAAAACAATTATGAAGATATACTTTTTGAAGAATTAAACAAATATCTAAACGAAAAATCTATTAAGCAGAAAGATTTTTCTATATATTTAGAAAAAGATGGAAAAGAGTTACTTTCTATAAATGAAGATGTTAAATATGAAAATTATGATATTAAGGATTTTATTAATTTATTGTTAGTAAAGCATGGAATAGAAAATAATATCTTCAAAATCAATGATGAAGTAACTATTTATAAGAGTGATTTAGCACCAAGTAACATTTATAGTTCTAAAAATATAGGTGATAAAGTAAAAGTAGATAGGATATTAAACGATGCCTATTCAAAAGGCGATAGAATATCAAAAAATATTATTAATAGGATATTAGTAGAAAACAAGATAAATGAATCCAATACATTAAATATTGTATTGAAGAATAGTGATTTTAAAAAATATTCTGTTAAAGATATTGCTAAACTGATTAATGTGCAAGATAAAGGTAGTACAACCATAAATTCGGTATTTGATTCTCTCTTTAAAGAAGAAAATACTTTATTTTTAAGTTCAATATATAGTCCTTCGGGAAATAAAAACATACATCAAGATAAAAAGGAATATAAATATGACGCTGGTATTGTAAATACTTCAAATAAATATATTTTTTCTATATATTCAGAAAAGTTAACTACAGAACAAATTAATGATATAGGTGATCTACTTAATAGAAAGATAGAAGAAATAGAATCTATAAAGAAAATACATGAGTAAGCCAAAAGCTATTATGATTAACTACGTGTTAAAATAATAGCTTTTTTCTATATATAGAAATATTTAATTCGAAAAAATCTAAAAATTTTCTAAAAAATAAGATTTATTTTTAAATTTTTTATCAATAATCAGTGAAATTTGCGTTTAAAACACCCCATAAAAGCCTAAAAATAGCAAAAAGTAAAAAAAATCAAAAAAAATTTGACAAAGTATATATATCTTGCTAATATAATAGAGCACCACAAATTGAGTGAAGCGAAAAAATATTGAAAAAAATATTTTGAAAAAAAAATAAAAAAAAGCTTGACAAAATAAAATGATGGTGTTAATATAATAAAGTCGCATCGAGAGAGACTCTTGAGAGACTTAAAAAAATAAAGAACCTAAACAAGTAAATAACGTCAATAACTTTTGAGTAATAATTTCAAAAAATAAGCTAGATCAAACTTTAATTTGAGAGTTTGATCCTGGCTCAGGACGAACGCTGGCGGCGTGCTTAACACATGCAAGTTGAACGAGAATTTTTCAGTCGATTTCTTCGGAATGAAACCGAAAAAGGAAAGTAGCGAACGGGTGAGTAACACGTGAGAAACCTGCCTTTCACAAAGGGATAGCCTCGGGAAACCGGGATTAATACCTTATGATACATTAATATCGCATGATGTAAATGTTAAAGAATTTCGGTGAAAGATGGTCTCGCGTCTGATTAGCTAGTTGGTAAGGTAGTGGCTTACCAAGGCAACGATCAGTAGCCGGATTGAGAGGTTGAACGGCCACACTGGAACTGAGACACGGTCCAGACTCCTACGGGAGGCAGCAGTGGGGAATTTTGCACAATGGGGGAAACCCTGATGCAGCGACGCCGCGTGAACGATGAAGGTCTTCGGATTGTAAAGTTCTGTCCTTAGCGAAGATAATGACAGTAGCTAAGAAGCAAGCCCTGGCTAAATACGTGCCAGCAGCCGCGGTAATACGTATGGGGCAAGCGTTGTCCGGAATTATTGGGCGTAAAGGGTATGTAGGCGGTTAATTAAGTCTGAATTTAAAGGCTGTGGCTCAACCACGGTTCGGTTTAGAAACTGGTTAACTTGAGTAGATGAGGGGAAAGTGGAATTCCATGTGTAGCGGTGAAATGCGTAGATATATGGAGGAACACCAGTGGCGAAGGCGACTTTCTAGAATCTAACTGACGCTGAGATACGAAGGCGTGGGTAGCAAACAGGATTAGATACCCTGGTAGTCCACGCAGTAAACGATGAGTGCTAGTTGTTGGGAGTCAAATCTCAGTGACGCAGCTAACGCATTAAGCACTCCGCCTGGGGAGTACGTACGCAAGTATGAAACTCAAAGGAATTGACGGGGACCCGCACAAGCAGCGGAGCATGTGGTTTAATTCGAAGCAACGCGAAGAACCTTACCAAGGCTTGACATATACAGGAATATCCTAGAGATAGGATAGTCTTTTCGGAGACTTGTATACAGGTGGTGCATGGTTGTCGTCAGCTCGTGTCGTGAGATGTTGGGTTAAGTCCCGTAACGAGCGCAACCCCTATCTTTAGTTACTAGCGAGTAAAGTCGAGGACTCTAGAGAGACTGCCGGTGATAAACCGGAGGAAGGTGGGGATGACGTCAAATCATCATGCCCTATATGTCTTGGGCTACACACGTGCTACAATGGTCTGAACAAAGCGCAGCTACCTCGTGAGAGCAAGCGAATCGCATAAAACAGATCTCAGTTCGGATTGCAGGCTGCAACTCGCCTGCATGAAGTCGGAGTTGCTAGTAATCGTGGATCAGAACGCCACGGTGAATGCGTTCCCGGGTCTTGTACACACCGCCCGTCACACCATGGGAGTTGGCAATACCCGAAGTCGTCGAGCTAACCGTCAAGGAGGCAGACGCCGAAGGTAGGGTCAATAACTGGGGTGAAGTCGTAACAAGGTAGCCGTATCGGAAGGTGCGGCTGGATCACCTCCTTTCTAAGGAAAAGTTAAATGGAGAAATTAAGTATTCATTAACTATAAAAAAAGAGAAATTACGATTCAGAAAAGTGTTGACGTTATGTTTAGGAAAATTTAATATTTAGTCTGGTTATATACCAGATTTCTTTATGGGGGTATAGCTCAGCTGGGAGAGCGCCTGCCTTGCACGCAGGAGGCCAGGAGTTCGAATCTCCTTACCTCCACCATTTGAACCTTAAACAATTAAATAGTAATAAATATTTCTGGTCAAACAGAAAAGAGCACAAGGTGAATGCCTTGGCACATGGAGCCGATGAAGGACGTTAGCGAACGAAAACCACGAGTAGCTGCAACAAGCGTTGATACGTGGGTCTCCGAATGAGGAAACTCACATGATGAAGAGTCATGTACCATATAGTGAATACATAGCTATGTGGGGGAAAACCCGGAGAACTGAAACATCTAAGTACCCGGAGGAAGAGAAAGAAAACTCGATTTTCTAAGTAGCGGCGAGCGAAAGGGAAAGAGCCCAACTTAGCATTAGTTTTTCAAAACATAGTAGAATAAGCTGGAAAGCTTAACCATAGAAGGTAAAGGTCCTGTATACGAAAAGTTGACAAAAACAGCTAGAAAGAGTAGTGTCGAACACGAGAAATTCGGCGTGAATATGGGGGGACCACCCCCCAAGGCTAAATACTACCATGTGACCGATAGAGGATAGTACCGTGAGGGAAAGGTGAAAAGAACCCCGGAAGGGGAGTGAAATAGAATCTGAAACCTTGTGCTTACAATCAGTGGAAGCAGACAGGATCTGTGACCACGTACTTTTTGTAGAACGGGCCAGCGAGTTATGGTATTAGGCAAGGTTAAGTGATTAAGTCACGAAGCCGTAGGGAAACCGAGTGTGAATAGCGCGAAAGTCTGATGCTATAGACCCGAAACTGGGTGATCTACCCATGGGCAGGCTGAAGTTGAAGTAAAATTCAATGGAGGGCCGAACCGGGTACGGTTTAAAACGTATCGGATGACCTGTGGGTAGGGGTGAAAAGCCAATCGAACTCAGAGATAGCTGGTTCTCCTCGAAATAGCTTTAGGGCTAGCGTCGATAATAAGATTACTGGAGGTAGAGCACTGAATGGTTGAGGGGCATTTAATGTTACCAAAATCTATCAAACTCCGAATACCAGATAATTATAGTCGGCAGTCAGAACGTGAGGGATAAGCTTCACGCTCAAAAGGGAAACAGCCCAGACCGTCAGCTAAGGTCCCTAAATCATGTTAAGTGGTTAAGGATGTGATTCTACTTAGACAACTAGGATGTTGGCTTAGAAGCAGCCACACATTTAAAGAGTGCGTAATAGCTCACTAGTCAAGTGGAGTTGCGCCGAAGATAAACGGGGCTAAACATGATACCGAAGCTACGGAATTTAGAGACATGAAGTAAGTTATCTAAGATAACAGATTGTTGTTTAATCAGAAATATAAAATACAAAGAAATCAAATGAAATAGACGAAAAAAATTAATTACGTCAGACATCAAGATTATTCCCGTGTAACAAACACGAAATAAGAAAAAAGTATAACAATTTCAGAAGATTAAATAACAGAACTTAGAAAATTTACTTCTCGTCTCTAAATTGGTAGAGGAGCATTGTGTACACGTTGAAGCTGAATCGCAAGATAGGTGGAGAGTACACAAGAGAGAATGCTGGCATGAGTAGCGAGAAGGTGAGTGAGAATCTCACCCGTCGAAAACCTAAGGTTTCCTGGGCAAGGCTCGTCCTCCCAGGGTAAGTCGGGACCTAAGCCGAGGCTGAAAGGCGTAGGCGATGGATAACAGGTTGAAATTCCTGTACTGCTAGTAGTCGTTATTAGAGATGTGTTGACGCAGAAGGTTAGGTTTAGCGCGCGGTTGGAAAAGCGCGTCCAAGCACAAAGTTAGGCCTGGGAGGCAAATCCCCCGGGTAACGATGAAGTGTGATGGGGATCGAAAAATAAGTAGAGAAGGAACTGACACCAAGCTGCCGAGAAAAGACACTATCGAGACTAAAAGCACCCGTACCGCAAACCGACACAGGTAGGAAGGAAGAAAATTCTAAGACGCGCGGAAGAACCATTGTTAAGGAACTCGGCAAAATGACCCCGTAACTTCGGGAGAAGGGGTGCCTCAGAAATGAGGCCGCAGTGAATTGGCCCAAGCGACTGTTTACCAAAAACACAAGTATCTGCTAAATCGCAAGATGAAGTATAGGTGCTGACACCTGCCCGGTGCTGGAAGGTCAAGGGGAAGGCTTAGCGCAAGCGAAGGCTAGAACTTAAGCCCCAGTAAACGGCGGCCGTAACTATAACGGTCCTAAGGTAGCGAAATTCCTTGTCGGGTAAGTTCCGACCCGCACGAAAGGTGTAACGATTTGGGCACTGTCTCAACAATGGATCCGGTGAAATTGTATTAGTCGTGAAGATGCGACTTACCCACGCTAGGACGGAAAGACCCCGTGGAGCTTTACTGCAGATTGATATTGGATTTTGAGGCCTAATGTAGAGGATATGTGGGAGATGAAGAATTAGTGGCGCCAGTTGCTAAGGAGTCGCCGTTGGAATACCACACTTTAGGCTTTAAGGTTCTAACCATACACCCTGAATCGGGTGTTGGGACACTGTCAGTCGGGCAGTTTGACTGGGGCGGTCGCCTCCTAAAAAGTAACGGAGGCGTTCAAAGGTTCGCTCAGAATGGACGGAAACCATTTAAAGAGTGTAAAGGCAAAAGCGAGCTTAACTGCGACACCTACAAGTGGAGCAGATACGAAAGTAGGACTTAGTGATCCGGTGGTACCGAGTGGAAGGGCCATCGCTCAACGGATAAAAGCTACCCCGGGGATAACAGGCTTATCTCCCCCAAGAGTTCACATCGACGGGGAGGTTTGGCACCTCGATGTCGGCTCGTCTCATCCTGGGGCTGGAGTAGGTCCCAAGGGTTGGGCTGTTCGCCCATTAAAGAGGCACGCGAGCTGGGTTCAGAACGTCGCGAGACAGTTCGGTCCCTATCCAGCGTGGGCGTAAGAAATTTGAGAGGATCTGTCCTTAGTACGAGAGGACCGGGATGGACAGACCGCTGGTGTATCAGTTGTCATGCCAATGGCACGGCTGAGTAGCTAAGTCTGGAAGGGATAAGTGCTGAAGGCATCTAAGTACGAAGCCCACCTCAAGATAAGATTTCTAAAAGAGTCCTTATAGAAAATGAGGTTGATAGGTCAAAGGTGTAAGTACAGTAATGTATGTAGCTAATTGATACTAATAACTCGAAAGTTTGACCAGAAATATTTCTTTACTATTATGTGACATATAGCAATAGTTAAGTCACGAAAAATTGTTTAGAGTTTAATATGTGGTGACAATAGCGAAGGGGATACACCTGTATCCATCTCGAACACAGAAGTTAAGCCCTTCATCGCTGATGGTACTTGGCTGGTAACGGCTTGGGAGAGTAGGTAGTCGCCAAATAAAGATGATACTCGGCTTTATGCCGGGTATTCATCAATTAAATTAATTAAATTTTCCTAGGTAGCTCAATGGTGGAGCACCCGGCTGTTAACCGGTAGGTTGTGGGTTCGAGTCCCACCCTGGGAGCCATTTAAGCCGGGGTGGCGGAACAGGCAGACGCACAGGACTTAAAATCCTGCGAAGGTTAAACTTCGTATCGGTTCGATTCCGATCCTCGGCACCATTAAAGGCTTAATTTTTTTTATAATCAAATAGCGCGGGATGGAGCAGTATGGTAGCTCGTCGGGCTCATAACCCGAAGGTCGTTGGTTCAAATCCAACTCCCGCAACCAAACAAGAAAGAACGGCTAATTATAGCCGTTCTTTTACATTTTAAATATATTTTTGTTTCAAATTTGGTAACCAATATTTGGAATTATAATATATTGATATATGTTACGTTGTTTTATTAATGTCTGTTAGTGCTCAGTCCAAAGAATTAAGGAATTATACTTGGTTATTTTACTATTTTCAATTTACCAAGTATATATTATTGCCAATTTACTTGGTTATTTTTATATTTCAAAATACCCAAGTAGAATTTTTGATCTATTTTACTTTGTAAAAATAGAAATTTAAAATAACCAAGTAAATCTAGTGATTTTTTTACTTGGTAAAATTAATATTTTAAAATAACCAAGTAAATCATGTAAATTTACTACTTGGTAAAATAGATATTTCAAAATACCCAAGTAATTTCAATCATCTAATCCCTAAAGTCTCCTAAAATCCCCAAACCTCCCATTCCACAAAATCCCAACCCCCACCCCAGCCCTCACAACACAATCTCAGTAACCATTTACTTTTATCACATAATTTAAGTTGTATTCACAAATCATTATTTGATATTATCATTATTACAAAGATAGTTTTTTAAATTTAGATTGTGTATAGTAGAGGCTAAGAGATGAGTGGTATTGTTAGAATTGCAATAATTGATGATGATAGAAATATAAGGGATGTTTATGAGAGTTATGTTTTGGAATGGGCGAGGGTTTCAAAGCGTGGTAGTTTATTAGTTGAGGTGGAGAAGTATATCTCGGCCGAGTCTTTTCTATTTGATTATGAGGAAGATAATAATTTTGATATTATTTTGTTGGATATTGAGATGGGAGAGATGAATGGTGTTGAATTGTCTAAAAGGATTAGGGTTAGGGACTCAAATGTTCAGATTGTGTTTATAAGTGGATATAGTGAAGATATTGGTTATGGATATGAGGTTGAGGCGTTGAATTTTTTAGTAAAGCCTATTGATAAGCATAAATTGTTTGAGGTGCTTGATAGGTCGCTTGAAAAACAGGAGATTTTGGATAAGTATATTGTTATAAAGTCTGAGGCTGCGAGTGTAAAAATGTTTTTTAAGAATATTTTTTATATTCTTAGTGATAAGAATTATTTGGACATATATTATGATAATAAAGTGTATAGGACAAGGATGACGCTTAAGGAGATGGAAGCTTTGCTTGATGAGAGGTTTCATAAATTGGATAGGTCTACAATAATTAATATTGAAAAAATTGATAGACTTACAAGAGGTGATTTAACATTAAATAATGGAATTACTTTGTCTATTCCTAAGGGAAAGTTTGATGTTATTAATAGAAAATTCATTGAATATTTTTAGGGGCTAATATGAATTTTTTAATAGATTGAAATTATATTTTAATAAGAAAGAAATAATTGAATATCAGCAGAATCTTCTTAATACAAATTATCAAGAAGTTGAGAATATGTATAAGGATATAAGAAAGTGGCGTCATAATTATAGGAATCATTTGCAGATTCTTAATGCTTATGCAGAAAATGATGATTTACAGTCAATTAAGAAATATTTGAAGGAGTTGGATGATAATTTACATTCAATTGCTCCGGTGATAAGAACTGGTAATAAGATGACGGATGCTATTGTTAATTCGAAGGTTTCTATATCAAAGGCTAATGAGATTAAGACGGTGGTGGATGTTAATATTTCACAGATGTTTAATATTTCGGAGGTTGATTTAGCGACGATTATTGGGAATCTTTTCGATAATGCCATTGAGGCTTTGATGGAGTTGCCTCCTGAAGAGAGATATATCAGATTGTATATGACGATGAAGGGACCAAAGCTTTATATTTCATTTACTAATTTTACGGATCAGAAAAAACAGAAGAAGTTTGGAAATATTTTTAAATCAACAAAAGGGATTAATAGGGGCTTGGGATTGGTGTCAGTGGATGAAATTATTGAGAGATATGATGGGTATATTTCGAGAAATTCGGAGGATAATGCATTTACCACGGAAGTTTTATTATAGGGATAATATTGTTATGAGGGCATTCGTACCAAAAAAATGATATTTTATCCCTATTATTTTTTTTATCTATTTTTTGTGTTAAATTTAACATAGGAGGAAGATATGGAAAGGAAATATGGATTACTTGAAAATGTAATATATATGTTAAAACTCGCGTGGGAAAGAAGGAAAAATAAGCTGTTATTGGCATATTTTTTTATTATCATTTCTCAAATCTCAATTTCTTTGATTGAATTATTTATTACACCTAAGTTAGTAGAAATGGTTGCGAATAGAAGAGAATTATCATATATTTTTAAATTTACTATTGCTATTATTTTTGTATTTTTAATTTTTGAAATTACGAGAAATTATTGTAGAGAAGCAACGATAACGAGAAAAATAGATGTAAGATCGAGTATATTGGGCAAGATGATAGAAAGAAATTTAACCATGCCTTATGAGTTAACCTTAGATACTAAACTTACTCAAACTTTTAAAAAAGCGGGGGAATATTTTAATAATAACGAGAGTTTTGCTGAAAAGATTTATGATGTTTTAGCAAATTTTGCAATAAACTTTATACTGATAACTATCTACATTTTTCTCCTTTTGAAACTTCCAATTTATTTGATTATTTTTACGATAATAAGTGGTTTTATTTCTTTTTATATAAGTAAGAAAATAAAAGATTGGAGATTTAATAATCGAGAAATTGAGTTAGAATATAGTTCAAAGATTCATTACACATTAACGAGAGCTGTTATTATAAGTCCTTCTAAAGATATCAGATTGTTTGGATTAAAGGATTGGTTTTCTGATATTTATGATTCAGTAATGTTTTCATATAATGCGTTTTTAAATAAATCTGCGAAGAAATATATTTATGCGGGAATCATTGAGTCAATTTTTGATTTATTAAGAAATGTTATTTCATATTATTTTTTAATAAATATGGTAGTGAGTGGACGAATTGATGTTGCTACATTTATACTTCTTTTTAATGCTCAGACTAAGTTTTCTAGTGATATCAATACTATTTTTGAAAGTCTGTATCAAATTGTAAGATATAGCAATAATGCTTCTGTATTTAGAAGTTTTATGGATTATGAAAATCCATATAATTTGGATGAAGGTATTGATGCATATAAAACTAGCGCTGAAGATATTAATATAGAATTAAGAAATGTCTCATATAAATATCCTGAGGCTGAAAATTATGTGCTTGAAAATATTAATCTAAAAATAAATCCAAAGGATAAAATTGCTATTGTTGGGATGAATGGTTCCGGTAAAACTACATTAATTAAGATTATTATGGGATTTTTAGATCCAACTGAAGGTGAAGTTTTACTTAATGGGATTAATCTTAAAGAATATAGAAGAAATAGCTATTATAAGAATTTTTCTGGAGTTTTTCAAGATTATTCCATTCTTCCTGAAAGTATAAAAGTAAATATAACTCAAAATAAAGAAGAAGTCGATGAAGATAAATTGTCTAAAGTCGTTGAATATGCGGGATTAAATGAAAAGATTGAAAGCCTGGAAAAAGGGATTGATTCTAACTTGCTAAAAAATGTTCATGAAGATGGGATAGAACTTTCTGGTGGAGAAACTCAGAAATTGTTATTGGCAAGAGCTTTGTATCGTGATGCGCCATTCTTAGTGTTGGATGAACCTACAGCTGCATTAGATTCGATTGCAGAAATGGAATTATATAATAAGTATAATGAATTAACAAAGGATTCAACATCAATTTTCATTTCTCATAGAATGGCATCTACGAGATTTTGTGATTATATATTATTGATTAAAGATAAAAAAATTCTTGAAAAAGGAACTCATGATCAGTTAATGAAATTTGGAGGGGAATATAGAAGGATTTTCGATATTCAAAGTAAATATTATAAGGAGTATGTAAATGAAGCTTAAGGAGAGGATTAGTATTCTTTTTAAGACAATAAAATTACTGTTTAAATATTACAAGACTCATATGATATATATTACTATTTTGTCAGTGATGCAGGCTGTATTTCCTCTAATTACAATATATGTTACTGCGAGAATTATCGATGCGATTGTAATGAAAATGGCAACTGATACGATAATATTTTGGGCGACAGTTTCAGTTGTTTCAATATTTATAATAAATATTATTCAAAAAACATTCTCTGCTTTATCTGAGAGAGAATATAGCAAAATCTTTGAGAGTTATCTAAAAATATGGAATGACATTTATAATGATCTTGATTATCAGATGATAGAAGATCCAGCGGTAATTTCTAAAAAAGAAAATATTGATAAAATATTTAATTTTACAGGTAGAGGCATGCTTTGGATAATTTATGTCTTAAATGATTTTATTAAGTCAATACTTTTAATAATTGGTAGCATATTTTTGACTGTACAATTTTTCTATGAGAAATTACCAACTACAAGTCCGTATTATTATTTAAATACGACATTATCAAATATTAGTTTTATTGCGATACTTATAATTTTATCGATAATAATTATTTACATTCAATGGAAAATTAGAAGCGCGTGGTCGAGAATGTTGAGTGAAGGTACTAAGGGGAATAGTATTTTCGGATTTTATATGTTTTATATAAATGAGAAAAAAAGAGCTATTGATGTTAGATTATTTAATCAAGATAGGATTGGAAAAGAAACTGTTAAAGAGAGTGATACATTCCTACCTGGCGGAATACTGGATAGAATCCATTTAAATGTGATTTCAAAATACAGTGCAATAGAAAATTTTGTAAATAAAATTCAAATGTCAATTATATATATTTTTGTAATCATTAAAGCTTATGAAGGTGTGATTTCAATTGGGATGTTGTCACAATATATCGGGAGTATATTGCAGTTGACAAGTAGTTTTGTACTATTTGCTTCTACAATTGCAGATATGCTTATAAATAGTGAATTTACAAAATCTACTTTTGAATTTATTGAAAATAATGAGAGTATGTATCAAGGTAGTTTAACTACAGAAAAAAGAGATGACAATAAATACGAAATTGAATTTAAAAATGTATCATTTAAATATCCAAATACAAATAATTGGGCATTAAAAGATGTAAATGTAAAATTTGAGTTGGGTAAGAAATTGGCGATTGTTGGGCAAAATGGTAGTGGTAAGACGACTTTCATAAAGCTTTTAATAAGATTATATGATCCAAATGAAGGGCAAATTTTATTAAATGGAATTGATATTAGAAAATATAAATATGAAGATTATCTAAAAATATTTTCAGTCGTATTTCAAGATTTTAATTTATTTGCATTTCCAATTGCTCAAAACATTGCTGGTAGTATAGATTATGATAGAAAAAAAGTTGAGGGTGTTATTGAAGATGTGGGCATGACTGAAAGAATTTCTGAAATGAAAGATGGCGTCGATACTTATATATATAAAGATAATGATACGGAAGGCGTAGATTTATCTGGTGGTGAAGAACAGAAAATCGCCATTGCCCGAGCGTTATATAAAAAGGCGGCATTCATTATCTTGGATGAGCCGACTGCTGCACTTGATCCATTAACGGAACAAGAAATTTATGAAAAAATGAGTAATATAGTTAAAGATAAAACTGCAATATTTATTTCACATAGATTATCTTCTTGTAAATTATCAGATAATATTTTGGTGTTTGATAAGGGAAGCATTATTCAAGAGGGAGCACATGATAAACTAGTCAATGAAGCTGGTAAATATAAAGAGTTGTGGGATGCTCAGGCTGGATATTACATCTAATTAAATAACAAAATTATTAAAAGACTTATTATGTCAAAAACATTAAACGATAAAGATTACTGTTTTTAGGCGTTAAGAAGTCTTTTTTTTAATTCGAGAAAACATTTTCAGTTAAGATATAAAAAGGACGATATAAGTGAATTTTTGTTCTAAAAAATTTTATATCTTGTTTATTAATTGTTTTAAATTTAAAATAAGCTTGAAAGAGTTATCATGCTCTAATATTTAAGGAGGAAAAAATGAAGGGATATAGGAGAGTACTAAGTTTTATACTAGCATTGACAATAATTTTCGGATACATTCCAGCGTTATTCAATGGTATGCCAAGTGTAAATGCGGAAAAAGAATTGCCAAAGACTAGTTTAAGACCAAAGTCAGATGGAATCCATATGAAAGATATTTTAAAATGGACTCCAGATACTGGACTAAATGGACAAATTAACAAGTCTAGTATACAAAAAGTAGACAGAAGCAAGGGAAAAGTGGTTAATCCACTAGCAAATGGAGACGGTAAGGTACAAGTTTTATCATTGATGAATGCAAAAGGTGATAATGTTTCTTCAGTAGGAAGCGACATGTTTAAATCTTACGCATTTGATTTCTGGCAATATGTAAATTCAATGATATTTTGGGATGGTATGATACCAACTCCTGATGTGATTGATGCTGCACATAGAAATGGTGTGCCTCTATATGGTACATTGTTCTTTGCTTGGTCAACATCAATTGAAGATAATAGACTTTTCGCTGAATTTATAAAAGAAGACTCAGAAGGTTCAAAAACATTCCCTGTAGCTAGAAAATTAGCAGAAATTGCTAAACACTACGGTTTTGATGGTTATTTTATAAATCAAGAAACAACAGGTAGTCTTACATCAGGTAAGGGTGAACAAATGAGAGATTTTATGCTTTATGCTAAGAAATATGCTGCAGAAGAGCTAAAATATCCAATTCTATTCTCATGGTATGATGCCATGGCAAATAGTGGTAATAGAAATCATTACAACGCTGTAAATGCATACAATGACTATTATGTTAAACCAGTAGGTGAATATGTGCCAGCCGAAGATTTCTTCATGAATTTTAACTGGTCATCTTCAAACATTCAAAATACTGCAAAACATATGGAAAGTATAGGAAGAAATCCATTTGATGCATATGCTGGTTTTGAATTACAAGCAAATTCATATAATACAAATATTAATAGAAATGCACTATTGGATGAAAATAAAAAATTACTTACTTCAATTGGTCTATTTACTCCAGACTCAATTCAAGGATTATCAATTGATGGTGAAGATTATCATGAACAAGAAAGAAAATTCTGGGTAGGATTTGATGGAGACCCTGTGACATCTGATGATAGCCATAGATGGTCAGGTATGGCAAGATTCGTTGCAGATAAGACACCAGTGACATCTCTGCCATTTAAGACATTCTTCAATACTGGACATGGTAGACAATGGTTTATTGATGGTAAAGTTTCAAAGACTGAAGAATGGACAGCTAGATCTGTTCAAGAAGTTTTACCAACTTGGAGATGGTGGATTAGATCAAATACTGATTCAGTATTAAAAGGAAGATACGATTTTGATAAAGCATATAATTCAGGAAACTCAATTACTTTCGAAGGTAATTTAGCAAAACCAAGTACAAATGACATTATGCTTTATAGTACTGATTTTACACCATCAAATGATACTAAATTTAGATTAACATTTAATGGTGGTAAAGATTCTGTAGTAAAAATCGGATTCTCATCAGATAAAGAATATGGTAAAGATACATACAAATATTACACATTAGATACTTCAAAATCTCAAGACAAATGGTATACACAAGAATTTGATTTATCTCAATTTAATAAACAAGACGTAAAATCAATCAAACTACAAATTGAAAATCCTGCTGCAGTTAATGATTACAAATTTAACTTAGGTGAATTATCAATTTACGATGATGCAAAAGTGGTAGATAAAGTTTCTAATTTCGAAGTTGCAGAATCATTAGTTCACACAGCAAAAACAGCTGAAGCTATAGTTAAATTTGATAGAGTTGAAGGTGCGGATTACTATGAAGTATATCAAAAAACTAATAATGAATGGAAACTTGTAACAGCTTCATCTTCAAATGTTGTTTATTTAGCAGATTTAACAAGAAGTGCTGAAGATAAAGGTACTGTGCAAGATTTACAAGTTATTGCAGTTGGTAAGAATGGTACAAAATCAGAACCAACAACTACTACAGTAGATTGGAAGATTACTGTAAATGATACTGAAGAATTGCCAATTGATCCAGAAAATGTAGTTTTAGGTGCAGAAGTTACAGCTGTAAGTGGCGAAAACGAAGGTGAATTAGGTAGAAATGCATTAAATGGTACTATTTCAGGAAACTCTGATAAATGGTGTACAAGTGCATATACAGGATATCTAGATATTAAATTAACTCAACCAAGAACAGTAAGAAGATGGGTTGTTGAACATGCCGGTGCAGGTGGAGAATCTGTAAATGACGGTAAAATGAATACAAAAGACTTTGATTTACAATATAAGATTAATCCTGAGGATGAATGGACAACATTAAAATCCATTAATAACAATATTGCACATGTAACAGATGTAAATATTGAAAAACCAGTAACTGCACAATATTGGAGATTAAATATTAGAGCTGCTCATAATGGTACTCCATGGGGAGCAATTAGAATCTACAATTGGAAGATGTATGAAGTTGAAGATGATAATTTATCAGATACAATTCCAATGCAATATGTAGAAGTTAAAAATGTAAAAGATGATTTATATACAGTTAACTTTGCTAAAGTAAATGCAAATACAAATGTTAAGATCTATAAAGATGCTGCTAAAAAAGAATTATTAGCAGAAAAGACACAAACAGAAGAAGGCGAATTATTAATTGATAATGTTAAAATAGAAGGAAAAGAAGGGTTAATTTACTATACAACAACTACTCTTGGACAAATAGAAAGTCCAGTACTTGCAGCTCACTATGAAAAAGCTACAAAGGAAATTTCTTCTATTAAATTAATAGAACAACCAAAGAAACTTAATTATTTCATAGATGAAGAATTAGAATTACTTGGTGCAAAAATCGAAATCACATATAATGATGAAACAAAAGAAGTGTTATCATTACCAAACATTTATGTAAAAGTTGATGGATTTGATTCAAGTAAAGAAGGTAAAAACACATTAACATTCACATATAATGGAATAAAATTAGACGATACAGTTGAATTATCAATTAAAAAGAGACCTGAAGTGGTTGAAATTTCATTCACTGAAGCTCCAGAATCAGAACTAACACAATTTGACGAATTCAATGAAAGTAAAGGTAAAGTTCAATTAAAATATGATAATGGAGAAGTGGAAGAAGTAAGCATTTTAGATTCAAGATTAGTTGTTTCATGGTCTGGTACAGATAAAGTCGGTTCATTTGAATACAAAGTATCCTATGGCGATTTAACAATTACTGCACCATATACAGTAAAAGCTGCTGAAATTAACTATCAAAGACTTGAACAAAAACTTGCTGAAATTGAAGCGATTAAAGAAACAGATAAATATCTAAACGCTACTAAAGAATCACAAGAAACACTTGATAAAAAAGTCGAAGAAGCACAAGCATTATTAAACAATGCTCAAAGTCAAGACGATGTAGATTTAATGGTAACTATATTGCAAAAAGCAATAGACTCATTAGAACAAGAACAAACAGAAGAAATTGACTATAAGGAGCTTGAAGATAAACTTGCAGAAATCGAAAAGATTAAGCAAACAGATAGATATCTAAAAGCGGATCAAAGAATAAAAGATGCATTTGATTTACAAGTTGAAGATGCAAAAGCTTTACTAAACAACGCTTCAGAACAAATTGAAGTTGACGTTATGGTTACTGTACTAGATATGGTTATAGAAACATTACCAAAAGAAACCATTGACGAAACAGAAAAAGAAACCGAAGACGAAGAACAAATTTATCATGGTTGGAAACAAGTAAATGATAAATGGTTCTACTTTGATAAAGGTGTACAAGCTAAATCAGAATGGAAATGGATTGATAAATCATGGAAATTCTTTAACTACAAAGGTGAATCAATGGCTCAAACCTATAAAGAAAATGGTATGACTTGGTTATCATTAGAAGGACCAAATACTAGATATCATAAGGGATGGTGGACTCACCCAGATAGCGGATTTAGATATTACTTCAGATTAACTTCAGGTACAATGGTTAAAGGAAAACAATTTATAGAAGGCGCATGGAGATACTTTAGACCTTCAGGAACGCTTGCAACAGGCTGGCAAAAACTTCCATTAGGTTGGATGTACTTTAGA
>NZ_JH601088.1:230322-235869 GCF_000245755.1 Helcococcus kunzii ATCC 51366
GATGGCGTTTGGAGATACCTAAGACCAAATACAGGTACAAGAGTTTCCGGTAAACAATGGATTGACGGAAGATGGTACAACTTTACTTGGGATGGAAGACTGATAGGTAAGAAATAACTATAAATCTAATCATAGATTTTAAAAATTACTTTTTTCAAGGAGGGGATATGGTTAAACCAGTATCCCTTTTTTGAAAAAGTTATTCGTTAAATAATTATTTATATGTGAATCGTAAAATAAAAAAGGAGGAAAAATGAAAAAAGGGAAATTATTATCTTGGTTATTAATATTTTCTTTCATTATTGGTTTTCTACCAATAATGAGAGTAGATGCGGCAACTAATCCATTTGAAAGTGATAAATTAAGGATAATGAGTTTAGATGCTGGAAGAAAGTATTTCTCACCAGAGAATATAAAGAAAATCATTGATAAATTGAGTGCAAAAAACTTTACACATCTTCATTTGTTATTAGGAAATGATGGCATGAGATTTATATTAGATGATATGTCAGTAAGTACTAGTAATAAAAAATATGATAGTGAAGAGATAAAGAAAGGCATCAAATTAGGTAATCAAAATTACGCAAATAGACATAATTTAGTTGAAGATGCTGATTCTGTAATTACTCAAAAAGAAATGGATGAAATATTTGAATATGCAAAATCAAAAAATATTTCAATTATTCCTGCTATTAATTCACCTGGACATATGGATGCAATCCTAGATGCAGCGGAAAGTGTTGGCATTTCAGATGCACATTATGTCAGAAAAGACTGGTTGGGTGAAAAAAAATCTATTACAACATTAAATATATTAAATGATGAAATGGTAGAATTTTCAAAAGCATTAATTAAAAAATACGTAGATTATTTTAATGAAAAAGGTATTGAAATTTTCAATATAGGTTTTGATGAATTTGCCAATGATGCTTTTCAAGTGCCTGGATGGGATAAAATTATTGCAAATGGTCAATATCAAAAAGTTGCAGATTATGCTAATGAATTAGCGAAATATATTAGTTCAAAAAATATTAGACCAATGGCGTTTAATGATGGTATCTACTATAACGATAATACTAGTTATACATTCGACAAAAATATTATAATCGCATACTGGACTAAAGGTTGGGGTGGTTTTTATGTAGGTAAATCTACTACACATATTGCTCAAGGTCATGATGTACTAAATGTAAATGACTCTTGGTATTATGTTCTTGGTAGAGAAAATGATGGTGGATATAATCGTCAAAATGCGTTAAACAAGATGAAAGAGGCTTCATTTAAATATGATAAAAATGTAGGAATTCAAGTGCCTACAATAGGGTCAATGATAAGTTTTTGGTGTGACAATCCAGAAAAACCTTATGAAGAAGCAAAATTAGATGAATGGATTAATACTTTTGTGGAAAACAACAAAGATGTGTTTGAAGATAAAGATAATACACCAATTGCTAAAGATAAGTCTAAATTATCAGAACTTCTATCAAATTATAAAGTAAAACTAGAGGATAAATCATATAAAGTTCCTAGTGATGTAGCAAAAGAAAATGAAAGAAAATATAATATTTCTAAAGAAATTTTTGATAATGAAAAAGCAACTGAATTTCAGGTTGAAAAAGCAGTAGAAGAGATGACTGCTGTATTAGAAGAAATAGAAAAATATAAACAAGAAGAGATTGTTGATCCAATCTATCCTGAAAAACCAATTGAAGCATTTACAAATCCTATTTTAAATGCTGGTAGTATTTATAAACAACCTAAAGAAGGATTTGAGCTATATCAATCATCACAATATCCAGCTACAAATCTTTTTGATAAAAAAGATGATACATTTGTTTGGTTTGATACGTCAAAAGGTGGACAAGAAATTGGTGATAAAGTTGGTGTAGATTTAGGTCAAGTATATAAATTAGGTAAATTTAGAGCTGTAATGGGTGGTTCTTCTAGTGGAGATCACTGGACAAAATATCAAGTTAAATATTCTGTTGATGGAAAAATTTGGAAATCACAAGGACCAATATTTGAACAAACTGAAGCTAAAAAGACAATTTCCTTTATTTTCAATAATGTTAATGCAAGATATGTAGTTCTTGAAAATAGAGAACCAATGAGCAATTGGCTTCAAGTAAGTGATTTTGTAGTAGAAACTTCCGAAGCAGGTGCGAGTGAAGAAACTCTAAATAAATTATCTGAAAAAATTAAAGAAGCTGAATCTATCGATTTATCTGATAAAACAGAAGGTACAAAATCGAATTTAATAAATACTATAGAAGAAGCAAAAAATATTGATAAAGATGCTAATGAAGAAGTGGTTAAAGCCATGATTTCAAGATTAGATAATGCTATTAAATCTTTAAGAAAAATTGGAGAAAAAGTACAAGTTGACATTTTCCCTAAAGTAAAAGAAATTAAGACTAATGGTGAGACAATTAATCTTGGAAATTCTGTAAATGTTGTAAAATCTGAAGATTTTGATACAACAGCATACAATTTACTTGTTAAAGTATTAAATGATAAACATGTAAAAATTAATGAAAAAGAAAATAAAGAAGATTATACATTCTATTTATTAGAAGATAACAGTTTAGATGGCGTTAATGATAGCTTTAAGGGTTTACAATTACAAGATTTAAAAGATAAGAAGAATAATGCTTATGAATTGCATTCACTAGATGATAAGACAGTTATCCATTCCAAAGATGATAAGGGAAGTTTTTATGCAGTAAAAACTCTTGAACAAATTTTAAGTGGAAATGATATAGTAAAGGCTGATATTGTTGATTATCCTAGTATGGAACACCGTGGAACGATTGAAGGATTCTATTCATACAAGAAAGGTGACTGGTCAGTTGAAGAAAGAATTTCACAAATGAAATTCTACGGAGATAATAAATTAAATACTTATATTTACGCTCCAAAACATGATCCATACCACAGGGACAATTGGCGTACACTTTATCCTAAAGCTGAGCTTGATAAACTGGTTCAAGTAGCGAATGAAGCTAAACTAAATAAAGTTGATTTTGTATACGGTATTGCGCCAGGAAAATCAATAAATGCAGGGCTTGAATCTGATATTGACACATTGATTGCAAAATTGACACAATTGTATGATGCAGGTATTAGACATTTTGCTGTATTCTTTGATGATATTAATAGTAATGATGGAAAAGCACACGCAACCATTCTTAATAAGGTAAATGAAAGATTTATAAATAAAAAAGAAGGTGTTGGCAAATTAATCACAGTTCCTAAACAATATAATACATTCGACATGACTAAAAATGAATCTTCTATTAAATATATGGATGATTTTATTAACACATTATCAAAAGATATTTTTGTAATGTGGACAGGAAATGTAGTTGTTGCTGATGGAATTTCAAATGAAGATGCTAAATGGATAAATGGTAAATTTGGTGATATGACTGCGGTATGGCACAATTATCCAGTTACAGATTACCAAATCGAAAAATTGGCATTGGGGCCTATCGTAGATATGGGTGATGAAATTCACAAATATATTAATTACTTCACATTAAATCCTATGGAATACGCAGAATTATCAAAGATTTCAATTGGTACTGGTGCTGATTTCATGTGGAATAATGAACAATATAATCCTGATAGAGCGTGGAAAAAAGTTTCTGAAAATCTATTTGGAGATTTAGCGCAAGATATGTTAGTTTTCGCAAATCATTCCACAAGGATGAATGGTAGCATTGGTTCTTCTGGTAGAAAAGAAGCTCCAGAATTGAATGAATTAATCGATAAATATTGGGAAAGCTATGGTACAAAAGAATTTGATACTTTAAGTGCTACTTTAAAAGTAGAATTCGAAAAAATAATAAAATCTTGCGATGCTTTATTAAATAATTTAGAACCTAAATATTTAAGATATGCTCAAGATAATATTGAAAAATTAAAACTATTAGCGCAACAATCAATTAATTCTCTTGAACTTCATAAAAAAGTAATAAATAAAGAAGATGCAAGTGATTTAAGAGAAACAATTGCAAACTCAGGATATGCTTCAGGTAAAGAGATTTCTGAAACTACATTAGTTAAGTTTATAAAAGATATACTATCATTTACTCCAAATCCAAAAGCTGATTTTGCACTATCAAAAAATTTAGCAAAAGTAAATGAAACTATTACAATTACAAACTTAAGTAGTAGAGTAAGTAAAGAATTTGAATGGTCTATTAAAGGTGCAGAAATTGTATCAAATAATGGTAAAGAAGTCACAATTAAATATCCTAAAGAAGGTATTTATGATATTAAATTAATTGCTAAAAATGAATTAGGTGAAGATGTTAAGCTAATTGAAAATGCAGTTACAGTAAGTGATACGATAAGTCAATCAAAATTTGACAATATTGCATTAAATAAAAACACAAAGATTAGTTCACGATGTGCATTTTCCGAAGATGGTAAGTATGCCGTTGATGGAAGTCTAAAGACTAAATGGTGTGGTGCAAATTATGTAGGTAATGAATATATCATAGTTGATTTAGCTAATGAATCTCTAATTAAAGGATTTAAACTTCATCATGCACATGCTGGCGGTGAAACACCAGGAATGAACACATCCGCTTATGAAATTTATCTAAGTAATGATGGTTCAGAATACACTAAAGTTATTGAAGTTAAAAATAATGAATCTGATGTTACAGAACATTCAATTCCATTACAAAAAGCAAAATACGCAAAACTAGTGGTAACTCGTCCAAATCAAGCTGATAATGATAGAGCTTCAAGAATTTACGAATTTGAAGTGTTTGGAACAAGTGAAAACCCAGATTTACCACAAAAATTTGATTCAGAAGTTGATAAGACTAATTTACAATTTACAATCTTAGAAGCTAAAAAGTATGAACAATTAAAAGATGAATATGATGAAAATTCATTTAATAATTTATTAAAAGCCCTTCAAGATGCACAAAAAGCATTAGATACAAATGAAATTGATCAAATGAAAATTGATGAACAAACAAATAGTCTATTGGAAGCTATTAAACAACTGAAGAAAGCAGAACAAAAACCAGAAGACCCAGAAGAACCAAAAGATCCTGAAGATCCAGAGGAACCGATTGAAGATCCAAAAGACCCAGAAGAACCTATTGAAGAACCGGAAAATAGACATGGTTGGGAGCAACAAAATGGAAAATGGATATACTTTGATCATGGTAAACAAGCCATATCTGAATGGAAATGGATAAAAAATGCATGGAAATTCTTCAACTCTAAAGGAGAATCTATGGCACAATTTTATCATGAAAATGGTATGATCTGGTTATCTTTAGAAGGTCCGAACACAAGATATAAAAAAGGTTGGTGGACAAATCCAGAAAATGGTTACACATACTTCTTTAGATTATCCTCAGGCACAATGGTTAAGGGAAAACAATTCATCAGTGGAAACTGGAGATTCTTTAGAAAATCAGGAACACTTGCAACAGGCTGGCAAAAACTTCCATTAGGTTGGATGTACTTTAGAACAGGTACAGGTACTCAAGCGTACGGCTGGCAATGGATTGATGGCGT
>NZ_JH601088.1:235969-268144 GCF_000245755.1 Helcococcus kunzii ATCC 51366
GATGGCGTTTGGAGATACCTAAGACCAAATACAGGTACAAGAGTTTCCGGTAAACAATGGATTGACGGAAGATGGTACAACTTTACTTGGGATGGTAAGTTAATAGGAAGAAGATAATAGAAAGATGGAAAAAGAGGCTGCAGCCTCTTTTTTCTATTTGAAATTTGCTCATAATATGTTGGCATTAGTGTTTGTTGATGGTTAGACCTCAAAGGATTAAGGAATTTTACTTGGTTATTTTGATATTTTAAATTTGCCAAGTAGATATTTTGTCCAATTTACTTGGTTATTTTGATATTTTAAAATACCAAAGTATAATTTTTGCTCCATTTACTTGGTTATTATAGAATTTTAATATACCCAAGTAAATTTTATGAAATTTATAATAATATTTACTTGGTAAAAAGATTTTTTTTAAATAACCAAGTAAATCTAAATATTTTACTACTTGGTAAATATTGATTTCTAATTTTTCCCAAGTAAATTGTGGAAATTTACTACTAGGTAAAATAAAGATTTTAAAATAACCAAGTAAATTATATAAAATAGATTTACCAGCATTTATAAAAGTGATTATATGAAAATGTACAAGGTAATTTTTGTAAATATCAACCGAAAAATGGTCCACGATAATAATCGAAAAACAGTCCATTGAACTCCTCAATTCCTCTCTCAACATCATATCCCCAAATCACCCATTCCCCCTACATAATCACCCCCAACTATCCATTCCCTCAAGCCTACCATTACACCCGCATAATCACCACCCAACTATCCATTTCCTCAATCCCACCATTCCACTCGAATAATCAATTCCAAACTTCCCATTCCCCCAAATTTACCACTCTACCACCTTATGAAATCATATTCATATAAACCGCTATCAAATGATAAAACGATGAAACTCTTTTCTAATTTGTGTAATGTAGTGAAATTCATGTATTCGTATAGTATACTAAATTTGAAATGAATTAATGGAGGTAAGTATGAAAAGATTTACAAAATCAATGGTAAGTTTATTGCTAGCATTTGTTATGTTGTTTAGTGCATTGCCTATGGAAAATGGGCAAGTACAGGCATCGGATAATGCTGATTCCATTTTGCTTACAAAATCAGATGAGTCAATAATTTTTGCTAAATGGACAAGTAGTGGTGATAGTACAAATAAATTAAATGATGGCGTTGTTAGTTATAATAACGATCCTGCAAATAGATGGACAGACTGGAAACCATCTGATACACTGGCTGAAAACTGGGTAAGTGTAGTATTTGGTTCAAGTGTTGATATTAGGGAAAGTGAAGTTAATAAACTTGATATTCATTTCTATCAAGATAGTGGATGTCTACTTCCTGCAAAATATGTTGTCCAATATTATACAGGTGAAAAGTTGACTAAGGTTCCAGATAGATTTGGATATGGGGAAGATACTGTTTTAGATGATGATGCAAATTGGAAGGATGTTACATTAAAGGGAGAATATCCTAATCCACAATTAAATGGTGTGACTTCTTTAGAGTTTGAACCAGTTAAGACTCAAGCGATTAGAATTAAGTTAGTTGCACAAACTGGTAAATCATTAGGTATGACAGAGTTGAAGGCTTTTGGTAAAAGGATTAATGAAACTCCAATCAAAAAAGATTTATCTAAAGAAGAAATAATTGCACAATTTGATAAATTAGAACACTTTAATAAAGATATTAAAGCAGATTTTATATCTAAAATTGGTTCACAAACACCAGATTCATTGATTAAATATGCTCAAGAAATGAATGATAGATTAAATTATTACAAAAATGAAATGAAGGCACCAGAAGCGCCAGAGCTACCTAAACTTGAAGAACCATTGTATGGTGGTTGGTTTAGAACTTGGCATGATCAATACTCAGATCCAGATGAAGATAGACCAAACTATTTTGGTGATATTCCAGGGGAAGTAGATTTAGCATTTGTATTCCATGATGGAACTAAACCATATAGTGAATTTTGGAAAGTGTTGACTGAAAAATATGTACCTGAAATGCATGCAAGGGGTACAAGAGTAATCAGAACAATGGGTGTTAAAATGATGTATAATGACCTTGCTGATGAAGACGGTAATATTTTCCCAAAAACACATGAGGGAAATATGAAGAAAGCACAATACATTGTTGAAACAATGGTAAACAGATATGGTTTAGATGGTGTTGATATAGATATAGAATGGCATGACACATACAGAAGAAGTCCAAATCCAATCACTCAAGAGGAAGAAGATAGAGCGGTAGAAATCATTAAGGAAATCGCAAGACTACTTCATGAACGTGGTAAATTATTTATCATCGATACAAATATGACTGGTAATCAAAAGATTTTAACAAGAATTTATGATGATGCTGATTATGTTTTACTTCAAGCTTACGGATATAGAAAATTCTTTGGATCTGAATTTAAAAATAAATTAGAAGAAAGATGGCAAACATTCAAGCCATATATCAAACCAGAACAATTTATTTTAGGTTTCTCATTCTATGAAGAAAGAGATAGCTGGAATGAATGGAATGACATCTCAGATAAAGTAGCTGGTTCAGCTGCTGAAGAATATGCATTGTGGCAACCAGAAGGCGGAAAGAATGGTAACAAAGCCGGAATAGTTTCTTATGCGATTGATAGAGATGGTGTTAAATTTAAAGATGACAATATCTACACAACAGACTATAGTTTATCTAAAGAATTAAAACATTTAATGGTATTCGAAAAGGATAGAAATATCGTAATCGAAGAAATTAAGAAATTAGATTTAGATGAAGAAACTATGAATGGATTTATCAAGGAAGCTACAGATTTAGAATTTGTTTATGAATCTAGTGTTACTCCTTATGATGTTTTAGAAAAGGCTAAAAAAGCTGTACCAACTCCTGAAGTTAAACACGGATGGGAACAAGTTGGAGATAAATGGACATATTTTGATAATGGCGAACAAGCTAAATCAGAATGGAAATGGATAGAAAATGCTTGGAAGTTCTTTAATTCTAAAGGTGAATCAATGACACAAACTTACCATGAAAATGGCAAGGTTTGGTTATCGCTAGAAGGCCCAGAAACAAGATATCACAAGGGTTGGTGGACAAATCCAGTAAATGGATACAGATACTTCTTTAGATTATCTTCAGGTACAATGGTTAAGGACAGACAATTTATAGATGGAAATTGGAGATTCTTCAGAAAATCTGGAACAATGGCTACAGGTTGGCAAAAACTTCCACTAGGTTGGATGTACTTTAGAGAAGGTACAGGTACACAAGCATACGGATGGCAATGGATTGACGGTGTTTGGACTTATCTAAGACCTTCAACAGGTACAAGAGTTTCCGGTAAACAATGGATTGACGGAAAATGGCACAACTTTACTTGGGATGGAAAATTAATAGGAAAAAGATAGAAAAGAGGCTTCGGCCTCTTTTTCATTTGCAAACAAATTCATAATTTTAGTGATATAATATATTCAAAATATAAAATAAAAATAGGGGGAGTAATGGAACAAATTAAAATTGGAAAATCTGATTTGAAAGCTAGTAGATTAATTTTGGGATGTATGAGAATGGAGGCTAAATCAGTAGAGGAAGCTAAAGAAGTTATTGAAAAAGCATATAGTGTAGGGATTAATCATATTGATCATGCAGATATATATGGTGGTGGAAAATCAGAAGAGATATTTGCTGAAGCATTGAAATTAACAGATATTAAAAGGGAAGATTTAATAATTCAATCAAAATGTGGGATTAGAAAAGGATTCTATGACTTTTCCTATGATCACATCATGAGATCAGTTGAAGGTATACTTGAAAGACTTCAAACTGACTATTTAGATATCTTACTATTACACAGACCGGATACATTGATGGAGCCAGAAGAGGTGGCTAAAGCATTTAAGGAACTTCACTATTCTGGTAAGGTAAGAAATTTTGGTTTGAGTAATGCAAATCCTGGTCAAATAAAGTTGTTACAAAAATTTGTAGAGTTTCCATTGATTATTGACCAATTAGAATTTGGTCCTGCTCATACACCAATGATTGATTCTGGCTTAAATGTAAATATGAAAAATATCGCTGGTGTAAATAGAGAAGACAGTATTTTAGAGTTTACAAGATTGGAAGAGATAACCATTCAAACATGGTCACCATTCCAAGTGAATTTGGAGGAAGGGCTATTCATTAAACATTCTAACTATGCTGAACTAACACAAAAATTAGAGACTATGGCAGAGGCAAGAAATGTTAGTTTAGAAGCGATGGTTACTGCTTGGATTTTGAGACATCCTGCTAAAATGCAAATGATTTTAGGTTCAATGAATCCTCAAAGAATTGAAGAAATTGCAAAGGGTGCAGATATCGAACTGTCTAGGGAAGAATGGTACGAAATATATAGAAGTGCGGGTAATTTATTACCATAGGAGAGAAGATGAAAGCTTTAATTAATATTGATTATACAAATGATTTTGTGGCAAGTGATGGGAAATTAACTGCTGGGAAAGTTGCACAAAATCTTGAAGAATACATTGTAGACATTACAAAAGAATTTTACGAAAATGGAGACTTTGTTGTCTTTGCAATTGATAATCATTTTGAAAATGATAAATTTCACCCAGAAAGTAAGCTATTTCCACCACACAATATAAATGGTACAGATGGCCAAAAATTGTATGGAAAACTTGAAGATTTGTATCAAAAAATAAAGAATAGCGATAATGTTTATTATACATTCAAAACTCGATATTCAGCATTTCATGGTACCGATATTGAAACAAAATTAAGAGAAAGAAATATTACAGAAGTGCATTTAGTAGGTGTGGTCACAGATATCTGTGTGCTACATACTGCAATAGATGCGTATAATAAGGGATTTGACATAGTTGTACATGAAAAAGGAGTGCAATCATTTAACTCAGATGGTCATAAATGGGCACTTCAACATTTTAAAAATTCTTTAGGCGCTAGAGTGGTATGAAATTATAATATATATAAGTAATAAACATATAATTATAGTTATATTGACAACTTTTTTAGAAAAAGGTATAATTATAGATATTTATATTTTTATATATTTATTTTATTATTTTTGAAATAAAGTTTTTAAATTACCATTATTTTTATGAAGATTTAATTAAGATAAAATTTATATTTAAATAAAAGTTGGAGGAATATATGAAAAAATTGGTCAGTTTATTTCTTTTTGTAGCTGTATTTATTTTAAGTACTTTTTCTAAGGCGTTCGCATATAAAAACGAAGAACACTTACATAAATATAATCAAGATTATTTTGACGAAATACTGAATATGTCTAATTTTAAGTCAAAAAAATATAAATCACTTTTTGTTTTTAATAATAATTTGAATTATGGCAAGTATCCTGAATATTTTGGGGGAAATTATATAAAGGATGATAAATTATATATAAACATGATAAAAGAATATACAAAGTTTAAAGTTTTGAATAGCTTAGAATATAAAATATTTGAACAAATTTATGACAAAATTGAATTAAAATATGTAGATTATTCTATGAATTATTTAGAAAATGTCTATAATATTTTAGATAATTATTTCTCAGGAAGAGTAAAGTACATAGAATATGATGTAAAGTTTAGTATAGATGTTGAAAATAATAGAATTAATTTTCAAATAGAAGATATAAGCGAAAATAAAATAAAAGATATATTAAGAATAGTTGGTGATAGAAATATTTTTAGTTTTACTAATTTATTAAAAACTAAAAATCAAGCTTCAGTGTATCCGGGACATCAGATATCAAGTAGAAAAGTGATTACAAAGGCTGGAGCTAGTAGTTCTCTTGGTTATGCTGTTAGTTATAATGGTAAAAATGGATTTGTTATGTCTGGTCATGGTTCAGATGTAGGTCATTTTATTTTTAGTAAGGGTAAAAAAATTGGAATAACAAGAAAAAAACAAAATAGAGCTACAATAGATGCTTCTTATGTTGAAATAACAGATAAAGGGTTTAGTGTAAACAATAAGATCGAAGGACATAAATTAAAAAGTGCTGCATTTAACCCTGTAGTTGGTAGCAGAATTAGCAAAGTTGGATTTGCTACAGGAACTACTGTTGGGTATGTTAAATCTATAAATTCAAGTTGGACAGATAAAACAAGTGGAATTTATTATTCAAATATGTCAGAATCAAATTATAAATCAGCTAGTGGAGATAGTGGGGGATTAGTATATTTTAAAATACCAAATTCATTAGAATATTTGATTGTAGGAATACATAAAGATGGGGGTAATGGTATTGCACATTATACCAAGGCTTCAGAAATTAATAGAATCTTTGGATTAAAGGTGAAATAGATGAAAAAAAAATTCTTTATATATTTAATAATTTTAACGTTATTCTTAAATGCTTGCTCTAAAAGGGAATTAAAATACACATTTCAAAAAGATATAGAAAATCAAAATATTAGTATTGAGGCTGAGATTCAAAGTAATAAAAATATAATGGCTATATACACTAATAATTTTGATGAAACATTAAATACAGGTTTAGAAGTTAAATACTATTATTTAGAGGGAAAAGAATGGAAAGAGATTAGTACGGGTTATGAAACTTGGAATAGTATAATGATGGAAATACAGAGCGGAGAAAGTTATAAAGAAGAAATTAGTTTTGAAAAACATTTAAATGATGAAGATTTAAAGCCCGGTAAATATAGAATATCAAAGACATTTACTTTAGAAAACAGTAAAAAAATTGTAATAAAATCTATTTACTTTACAATAGAATAGAAATAAAAGATTTAACTAAATTAAAAACTGTCAAAATAGTACCAAAATTAATATTTTCAGATTTTGTTCCAAATTTTTGAGAGAGAATGGTACTAAAATTTGCAATTTAGATTTTAGTATCAAATTTTAAGAGTCGTCAATATCATATGGTAATTATCCCAACAAATATTGATGATTCTTTTTTATTATCTTAAAAAGATACATTGTAAAGTATTTTATCAAAAGCACTAAAGGTTCAATCTTTAACATTTATTATATTATATATTTTCTCCTTAGTATTTGTTACATTTTAAGCATATTTTTAAAAAAATTCCATTTTTATTTAAATAATCATTGAATTACGTTTTCCATTGTTATATAATTTAATCATGATAATAAAGAAAAATTGGAGGTATTATGAAAAACTATAATACAAGTAGGATCAAGAATGTAGCTTTAGTTGGGCACAGTGACAGTGGTAAAACTTCTTTAGTGGAAGCTTTGTTATATAAGTCAGGTGCAATTGGAAAGTTAGGAAATATTGATTCTGGAAATACAGTATCCGATTTTGATAGAGAAGAAATAGATAGAAAAGCTTCTATTAGCTTATCAGTAGCAAGTGTCGAATGGAAGGACACCAAGATTAATTTAATCGATGCACCAGGATATTTTGATTTTGAGGGACAAGTAAAATCAGCTCTAAAGGCTAGCGAAGCAGCTCTATTTGTCATAGATGCTCAATCTGGAATCGAAGTTGGTACAGAAAAATATTGGAAATATTGTGAAAAAATAGGTTTACCTAGAATTATTTTTGTAAATAAAATTGATAAAGAAGATGTTAATTTTAACGAACTTGTAGCAAATCTACATATTAAATTTGGGAAAAAGGTTACTCCTTTAGTGTTGACATTGGGTGATGGAGCTCATCCAGGATCCGGTCAAGATTTCAAAGGTTTAATTGATGTTATGAGAAAAGAAGCGTATCAATATGATGGATTTGAAAGAGAAAAGACAAGCATTCCAGAGATACGTATGCTAGAAGTTGAAGAAGTTTATAATCAATTGGCAGAAATAGTTGCAATGACTGATGATAAATTAATGGATAAATTCTTTGAAGGTATTAATTTTACGACTGAAGAATTTGCTAAAGGTATCACTTCTGCAATGATTTCAGGTAGTGTTGTGCCATTAATTGTTGGGTCTGCTACAATGGGTTATGGTATAGATGAATTATTAGATATTATTTCATATTATATGCCAGCTCCAAATAATAAAAAGGCGCATATTGGATTTAGACCGATAGAAGGTGAAAATCTGCCTGTGGATGAAAATGAACCATTCTCAGCATATGTATTTAAGACATATATTGATCCATTTGTTGGTAAAATTACATTATTTAAAGTATTGTCAGGTAAGCTTAAGAAAGATTCAAATATTTATAATTCAACAAGAAAAGTTGAAGAAAAACCTGGCGGATTATTTAGATTAGAAGGTAAGAAACAAGTTGAAATTGATGAAGTAATTGCTGGTGATATTGCGGCGGTTACAAAATTAGAAGAAACAGAGACTGGTGATACATTCTCAGATAAAAATAATCCAATCGTTTATAAGACATTGAAACAACCTCAAGCGTCATTGACATATGCGATTGTGCCAAAATCTAAGAAAGACGAAGATAAGATTGGTCACGCATTACAAAGATTGCAAGAGGAAGATACAAGTTTTGTATTTGAAAGAAATAATGAAACTAAACAACTTACAATTTCTGGTGTTGGGAATGTTCAACTTCAAGCTGTTTTAGATAAATTGAAAAACAAATATCAAGTTGAAACAGAAATTATTCCACTAAGAATACCATATAGAGAGACTATCACTGGTAAGAGTGATGTACAAGGTAAGCATAAGAAACAATCTGGTGGTGCTGGCCAATATGGTGATGTATTTATTAGATTTGAGCCAATCGAAGAAGGTTTCGAATTTGCTGAAGAGGTATTCGGTGGGGCGGTACCGAAAAACTATTTCCCAGCAGTAGAAAAAGGTCTTGAAGAATCCTTAGAAAAAGGTATTTTAGCTGGTTATCCAGTAGTTGGTATCAAAGCTACACTTTATGATGGGTCATACCACCCAGTTGACTCAAATGAAATGGCATTTAAGCTTGCTGCTTCAATAGCATTCAAGGAAGGTATGAAGAAAGCTAATCCAGTATTACTTGAACCAATTATGAAGCTTGAAACATCCATTCCAGAAGATTACATGGGTGATGTAATGGGTGATATCAATAAGAAACGTGGTAGAATTATAGGAATGGAGCCACAAGAAGACGGCACTCAAGTAATAATTGCTGAAGCGCCTTATGCGGAATTGTTCGAATATGCAATTGATCTCCGTTCAATGACACAAGGTAGAGGTTCATTTGAAATGGAATTTGTAAGATATGAACAAGTTCCTAGAGAACAAACTGATAAGATTATTGAAGAAGCACAAGCACAAGAATAGCATTTACAATGTAAATTGAATTTAGATGGAGTTAGAGAAATCTGACTCCATTTTTGCATTTAGGGTATATATAGTCTATACTGTTTAGCATTAAGCGAGGTGAGTATGGATAATTATGATATAAAAAATGTCGCTGATAAGATATCAGAGGCAATTTCACAAGAATATAGTGAATTAGAAAAATTAAATGTTATGGTATTGGGAAAAACTGGTGTTGGTAAAAGTACACTAATAAACAATATGTTTAATGAAAAAATGGCTGAAACTGGCATTGGTAAGCCAATAACAAAGAAAATGAGAAAGATAGAAAAGAAGGACTTTCCATTAGCAATTTATGATACTCCCGGTTTAGAACTTGGAGGGGAAAACTCTATGAGAGAATTAATTTCAGAGATTACTTCAGAGATTAATAAAGGTTTAAAGTCAGCAGACATAAAAGAAATGATACATTGTATTTGGTATTGTGTCGCTACTCCATCTCATAGATTTGAACAAGCAGAGATTGATTTTCTTAGAAACTTCTTAGGTGAAACTTCTAAATATAATGTTCCTGTAATATTAGTATTAACCCAATCATATTCTAAAAATGATGCAAGAGAACTAAAATTACAAATTGAAAAAGAAAATCTTCCTCTAGTAAATATCATTTCTGTTTTAGCTGAAGATTATAAAATTGATAATGATTTTATAATTAAGTCCTATGGGTTAAATTCTCTTGCAGAATTAATGTATGAAGTTATTCCAGAAGAAGTAAAAAGAACATTTATAACTGTTCAAAAGGCGAATTTAGAATTAAAAAAGCAAAAAGCTAAGGCTGCAGTAAAAAAGGCAGCCACAGCTGCGGCGGCAATAGGAGCGGTACCAATTCCTTTTTCAGATGCAACAATATTGGTACCAGAGCAAAACGCTATGCTTGCTCGAATAACAACGATCTTCGGCATACCTCTTGAAAAAGCCACCATCGTTGCCATTCTAAGTTCAACCATCGGTACATCTGCGACTACAGTATTAGGCCGTTCAGTAGTATCAAATATATTAAAATTTATTCCGGGAGCAGGAAGTATTGCTGGTGGAGCAATTTCCGCTGCCACCGCTGCAACTATGACAGCAGCCCTAGGTGAAGCCTACATTGTAATCATGACTATGTTAGTAAGTGGTGACATTAATATTGAAGATTTAAAATCCTTCGAAGGAAAAGAACTGATAAAAAACATCTTTAAGAAAAAATTAAAAAATAGAAAAGATGAAGATGAAGAAGAGATAGAGTAGAGAATAACCCTATCGTATTAGGCAAAATAGTAAACGCTAGGATCAAAATTACCCTTATGACCCTAGCAGATTAGACATAATCAAAAACACTAGGTGTAGTTAAGTGTTTCTAAATCTTTTTAACTATTAAATAAAATATTTTCTAATTCATCTGGTTTATAAACAATAATTTTACCGCGAGATACAATTTTTAATATACCTTCTTCTTCAAATTGGTTTAATTTTCTACTCATAGTTTCTCTTGAAATTCCAGATAGAGATCCTAATTCTTCTTGAGTGATATTGTATTTAATTAATATGCCGTTTTCTTTTTCGGTACCATATAAAGATATTAATGTTTTTAATAATTTGGCTACTTTCGCATCGGTACTGATAATAGACAATCTATCAATTAAAGTCTCAGCTTTTCTTATCCTTTCATAAGATTGTTCCAAAACTGTAATTAAGAATTGATTATTGTTTCTTAAAATGTGCATTACATCATTTTCCGTAATAGTTAAAACTGCAGTTTTTACTAATGCATATGCGCTGTATTCGTACATATCTCCAGATAAAATGTTATGACCGCCAACGAAATCCCCAGCGGTATAGATATATAGGATTTGTTCTTTACCGTCAGACATTATCTTAGAAATCTTAAGTTGTCCCTCTAAAACGATAAACATTTTATTTGCGGGATCATGAGATCTAAAAACAGTTTCGCCTTTTTGATATTCATGAATTATCAAATTTGATTTCATTTTTTGAAAATCATCTTCTGATAGTGATTGTAAAAGCGGAACTTTTCTATAATTAAATTGTTCTCCATTAAATAATTCTCTTTTATATTTCATCTTACCACCCTCTTTTATAATATATTATCATAAAAGTCTATTTATTGTAATAAAATAGAGATTATTAATATTGGTAAATAATATTTTACTTATTATGAATTTATTGCTCTTGAATTATCTATTTGAGTAAAACATGTAAAGGCGATATAAATATATATATGTTTTTTTTTATTTTTTTTTGATATTAAGGTTTTGCAAAGACAACTAAAAAAACAGAAAAAAAAATGAATCATTTTATACTAAAAAAATTGAACCTTTTAATCCCGTAACACTAAATATAGGAAAAGAAACTTTATGCATAAATAAACTAGCCAAAACTCAAATCTAGTATAATTTTATTCTTTTTTGTTTTATTATCAGTAGTAAAAAGGGAACAAACAAAAATATAATTTAATATTAATAGAATATTTTTTAACAGATGTTGTGAATCAAATGGACAGTTTTGTTAAATATAAATGAAAGATGTTAATTTACTATCTTTTAAATGTTTAGTTTGAAAAAAACTTATTAAATTTATCATTTATTTTAGCTATGTTCGACCTTATTAATTTAGGTTTAGAAAATCTTGACAACGATATCTTTTTCATGTAAAATAATAATGAATAGAGATGTTGATATAGACTAGAGTTAAATATTTCATATAAAAAAAGATATACCGTTTTCTTTTTTTTTAGGTAATTTATTTTAAATAAAGGAGTTTTTTGCAACAGTATTGAAATTATTTTTTTGAGGGAGAAAATGAAAAAAAACACTAATAATATTATATGTATTTTACTTTCAATAATGTTTGTTATTAATATATCTACAACGACTTTCGCGGCAGGTCAAAATAATGATTTAAAAAGTAAATATATTGAAGTGTATGAGCAATATAAGAAAATAAATAAATCTAATTATTCAATAAATAAACCATATCTGTCAACATCAAATAATAAAAATATTGAAAAGAAAAATTACTCAGGTCTTTCTGATGACGATATTGAAGAATTGAAAAAAGAAAAAATAGAACCAGAATTATATGAATTTTTTGCTTTTTTTAAAAAAGCTAATTTTTTAGATTTATATAGTAATATAAAAGAAAAAATAGTGCTTAAAGAAGATCTTAATATACCTGTTTTAATTTCTATTGAAAATGATAATGAAATATTGATACAAATCGGATTAAATAAATACATTATTAAATCGGAAATTTCAGAATTTTCAAAAAAAATAGTTGTGTTTTTAGGGGATAAGAAAGCAATACTGTTGAACGAAGAGTGTTATGAAGATAAAACTGCAGAAGATATTAAAGGTTATTTGAAGAACAATGATGGAATGTTAGCCTCAAAAGCATATTGGATGAATGAAACTCGAACTTATAAAGGAGAAACGGGCTTTTGGTTAATTGTATTAACCGTTATAGCTGATGCAGCTGGATACATAATTTCTTTTATGTTTAAGGATCCTGTATTAAAAGAAAGACTAGGGACTATTCTTCAAATTACTGGAACCGCACTTACTGTAGGAGCTTTGGTATATAGAAAATTTTATGTAATAAAATATCAAGCTCGTAGAAGTGATTGTAAAACTTACATTAGAGAACGTTCGGTATTTTATCAATATAGTAATTATACTGGGAAAGTTAAAGAATCTACATATAAGTTTCATTCACAAAGGCCAGATTATGCAGGTGGTGCATGTACTATGTATTATTAATAGCATTAAAATTTCATAAAGAGTTATTAATTCCAATTAACAGAAAAAGTACTGTTAATTGAAATAATTAATGTTATGTTTATAATATAATGATAGGAGATATTTATGAAAAAAATGAATACATATTTAAAAAGAAATTTAATATTTGATACAATAATTGTGCTTTTACTTATATATGTTGTTATTTTTGAACAAAGAAGAGATTGGTTTATTATATATGTAATTGTTTTTAGAGCTTTCTATTACATAACTTATTTTTATATTAATAAAAAAAGGAAAAATGAACAACGATAACAATTCTTATTTTATCTAATATTATATTTATATTTGTAAATGATTTTCTAAAAAAAATTATAGTTTAAAATGAGGTTCATCAATTTCAGTTGGGGGTGCTATTTTCCCATAAATAGCATCCTCACTCTTTTTTAGTAGATTTTCTCACTTATTTCTTAAAAACCAACAATTACGTCAATTTTCCTTGTTTTTAGGCATAGCAAACAAAGCTAATCCTTTTTATTTTTTTTAGCTTATCCAATTATTAATCTTCTAGTTCTAAAGGTTTTAAAGCTTCTAAATCCAACCCCTAATCTTTTCAAAGATTTAGTTTTATTATTATGACCTTCTACAAATCCAATGGAATCTTTCTAGTCAAAACTATTACATATAAGTTCTTGCTAGTTGTTAAATGCTTTCTTACACTCATTAAACTCTTCAAATTTAGTTGTTTCTAAATACCCTAACCATGCTTTTTAGCCTTATTAAAGACTTTTACTTTTCTTAAAATAGATTCTCAATGGTTCAGGCATATTTTTTTGTTATTTTTATCTAACATTCTCAAATCCGCAGGATACTTGTCTCACATAATTGTATCTATCTATTATGTGAACACTTTTTGGAAAATATGGTTCATCAATATCTGAAGGAGGTTATCCCCCCAAAAAGATATTGATGAACCCATAAAAAAGAGGCTAAATCAATAGCCTCTTTTAATTATTTACTAGCAGGTATTTTACCAAGTTCTTGTCTCTTGTCTCTTCTACCTAAAAGTATTATTTTTTTAGCAATTTCTGCTTCTGCAGTACTTAGTGCAGGTACACCATCTAAAGCATACTTGAAACCAAGTTCTTTATATTTATCTACACCCATGGTGTGATATGGTAGTACGTCGATAGCTGTTATATTATCAAATGCTCCAAGAAGTTGACCAGTTTGATATAAGAATTCTTTATTGTATGTTATCTTTGGTACGATAACATGTCTAATCCAAATATTCATATTATGTTGATCCATAAATCTTAAGAATTTAATAATATTTTCATTTGTATGTCCAGTAAGAACTTTGTGTTGTCTTGCATTTACATGTTTAATGTCAAGCATTACAACATCAGTAACTTCCATTAATTTTTCGTATTTCTTTAGTAGCTCAGGATCATTGTCTCTGAAAGTTACACCACATGTATCTAAACAAGTGTGAATGTTTCTTTCATGACAAGCTTCAAATAGATCTATAACAAAATCTAGTTGAAGAAGAGATTCGCCACCTGATAGAGTTATACCACCATCTTTTAAGAATGGTCTATAACTTTCATAATCATCTAAAACTTCTTTTACTGTCATTTCTTTGCCACCAAAAGATGCCCATGTGTCAGGATTATGACAGTATAGACATCTCATTGGACAGCCTTGTAAAAACAACACATATCTGACACCAGGACCGTCAACAGTACCAAAAGTTTCTTTTGAATGAACGTATCCAATGGTATCTAAATTCATATTATAGTCCTCTGTGGAATGTTCTTGCGATTACATCGTCTTGTTGTTCTTTTGTTAATTTTGTAAAGTTTACAGCATAACCTGAAACTCTAACTGTTAATTGTGGATATTTTTCTGGGTGTGCTTGTGCATCTAATAAAGTTTCTTTATTAAATACATTAACGTTTAAGTGGTGACCACCTTTTTCTACGTAACCATCTAACATTGATACTAAGTTATCTATTTGTGTGTTATTTGCCATTTTTTCGCTCCTTTTTTTATTTTTTTGTTCTTCAAATTTATTTTAGTAGACAAAGCACATGGCTTTGTCTAACTAAATTTACTTCCTACTTCTACTTATACTATAATTCTTCTGGTTCGATGTCTGTTAATGTAGGGATTTCACATGCATTACCTACACAGTCATCAGTTACTCTTTCTAAATCGATATCTGATAAATCTAAATCAATATCTAATGCATCTAAATCAATTTCGCCAGCAAATACTTTTGTATCTTTACCTAATGCACCAGGAATAATTGAGAATGTGTTTGAGATTCCGTCTTGTGCATCTTCGTAAGGAATTTTTGCTACTGATGATAGGGAAGCTAAAGCACCTGATTTATCTCTTCCGTGCATTGGGTTAGCACCTGGAGCAAATGGTTGTCCTAGTCTTCTACCATCTGGAGTATTACCTGTCTTCTTACCATAAACAACATTTGATGTAATTGTTAAGATTGATGTTGTTGGTATACCACCTCTATAAGTTGGGTTCTTTCTTACTTTAGCCATGAATGATTCAACAGCGTAAACTGCTAATTCATCAGCTCTATCGTCGTTGTTACCATATGTTGGGAATTCACCTTCTGTTTCATAGTCAACAACTAAACCATTTTCGTTTCTTATAGTTTTAACTTTAGCGTATTTAATAGCTGATAATGAGTCTGCAACTACTGATAATCCAGCAATACCTGTTGCGAAGTATCTCTTAACATCTCTATCATGTAAAGCCATTTGAATGCTTTCATAAGCATATTTATCATGCATGTAGTGAATTACGTTTAATGTGTTTACGTAAATTTCAGCTAACCATGTCATCATGTCTTCAAATCTTTCAATTACTTCATCATAATCTAAGTATTCTGATGTAATTGGTCTATATTTAGGTCCGATTTGTTTTTCCATTTTTTCATCAACACCACCGTTGATAGCGTATAATAGACATTTTGCTAAGTTTGCTCTAGCACCAAAGAATTGCATTTCTTTACCAACTCTCATTGAAGATACACAACATGCTATAGCATAGTCATCACCGTGAGTTAATCTCATAACGTCATCATTTTCATATTGAATTGATGATGTATCGATTGACATCTTAGCACAGAATTTCTTGAATCCTGCTGGTAATTTTGTTGACCAAAGTACTGTTAAGTTTGGTTCAGGTGATGTACCTAAGTTAGATAATGTGTGTAAATATCTAAATGAGTTCTTTGTTACTAATGATCTACCGTCTAATCCCATACCTGCAAGAGATTCTGTTACCCATGTTGGGTCACCTGAGAATAAATCGTTATATTCTGGTGTTCTTGCAAATTTAACCATTCTTAATTTCATGATGAAGTGGTCAATCATTTCTTGAGCTTCTTCTTCTGAGATTAAACCTTCTTTTAAGTCGTGTTCGATATAAATATCTAAGAATGTTGAAGTTCTACCTAGTGACATAGCTGCACCATTTTGTTGTTTGATTGCTGCTAAGTAACCAAAGTATAACCATTGAATAGCTTCTTTAGCATTTTGAGCTGGTTTAGAAATATCATATCCATAGATATTACCTAATTCAATTAATTCTTTTAATGCTTTAACTTGTTCAGCTAATTCTTCTCTTAATCTAATATTTTCTTCTGTCATTAATGGAGAAACTGAATCAATTTGTTTTCTCTTATCTTCGATAAGTTTATCAACACCGTATAATGCTACTCTTCTGTAGTCACCGATGATTCTTCCTCTACCATATGCATCTGGTAAACCTGTAACAACACCAGATTTTCTAATTGCTCTCATTTCTGGAGTATAAACATCGAATACCCCTTGGTTATGTGTTTTTCTGTAATCTGTAAATATTTTATGTAATTCTGGATCTGTTTCATATCCATATGATGTAAGTGATGATTCACTAACTCTTATACCACCGAATGGTTGGAATGATCTTTTTAATGGTTTATCTGTTTGGAAACCTACGATAGTTTCTAAATCTTTATTTAAATAACCAGCACCATGTGATGTGATTGTAGATACAATTGATGCATCCATATCTAAAACACCACCGTTTTCTCTTTCTTGTTTAAATAAATCCATTACTTGAGCCCATAAATCTAATGTAGCTTGTGTTGGACCAGCTAAGAAAGCATCATCACCAGTATATTCTGTGTAGTTTGATTGGATGAAATCTCTTACATTGATTTCTTTTTTCCATTTACTTCCTAAAAATTTGTCCCAAATTGACATAATTCCCTCCTTATTTTGTTTGTCTTAATTTTAACACGAATTCTGTAATAAATGTGTGATTTGAATCACAGAAATGTTTAAAATGATAGTAAATTAACAAAACTTACTAATATTTTCCACAATTGTATTATATAACAAAAGGATCTAATAGAAAAGGGCGCTAATCAATAAAAGTATTTATAAATTAGTTCGATTTTTCGTTTTAAATAAATGTTATATCTTTTTTTTTTACTTTTTGTAGTAAAAAATATCTGATTTACATGTGTAAATAGAGTATTTCAAAATACACATGTAAAAGTGATAATGTAAGAGATTTTCCTGATTAAATCGATAAATTCAAAATAGACAGGAAAAAATATTTAACATTTTTCCTGACTAAACCGCAAATCCCAGAATAATCAGGAAAATCCACCAAAAAATTTTCCTGACTAAATCGCAAATCCCAGAATAATCAGGAAAACCCATCAAAAAACTTTCCTGACTAATTCGTAAATCCCAGAATAATCAGGAAAACCCATCAAAATTCATTCCTGATTATTTCCTAAACCCCATTTTAATCAGGAAATCCTACCAAATATTTGTTGAAATCAAATATGTATCAATACACAAATATTTAAGGATGCAATTTATAGATAAATACTTCATACGATATTTATGTATAAAAAAATTTTGACAAAAATAAAAATTTACTTTATTCTAAATAAGAATAATTATCATTATCATGGAGGCGTAATGAAAGAAAAAAATAAAAAAATAATTATCATTTTATTGTTATTATTTGCGATAACAGCTTCTATTTACGGTGTGAGTAGACTGATGAAGCCAAAGGATATGCAAAATAGTGAAATAGCTGAATCAAAAGATGAAACAAAAAATGAGTTAAATATTGTTAATGAGAACAAAACAGAAGAAACTGTTGGTGAAAAATCTGGAGAATCAAAAACTTCAGAAAATAAATTAGATGTTAAAGGTACTGAATCTACTAAAGAGGAAAACAAAAAGTCTAATTTTATTTCAAAGAAAACATCAAAAGATATTAGTAAAAAAGAAGAAGACTTTAGAAAAGTTAGAGAGATAATTGAAAGATTACATGAGTCTAAAAAAGATAATAAGAAAACTGAAAGAAAAGACTCTATTGTTTCTAAGGATATTCAAAAAGAAAATAATAGTAATGGTTTAGAAGAAAACAAAAAATATCCGAACGAAACAATTAAAGAAAATAACGAAAATAAAAAAGAAAAGACACAAAAAGAGTCTATAGAAGAGACAGAAAAAGAAGAAACTAAAGAAACTGATAAAGAAGACCTTGTAGAAACAGAAAAAGAACAAGAAAGTTTTGATGATAGGTTTACTGTTCTTGATTTAAATCTTAATAGTGATTATCAATTGGTATATTCTCAGAAATCAGATGAAGTGTTGCCTGAAACTGCATTTATTGGGTTTAAGTTTACTGGAGAAAATGACAATAAACTTCATAAGATAGTTTGGAAGAGTGAACATTTTGATAAAATTAAAAATAAAACACCTGGAAAGTATTCAGTAATTGTAGAGGTTTTAGATAGTTTAATCATTAATGGAAATGAATACAAAAATATAAAATTTAATATTGATATTATTGTTAAAGATAATTCTAACTCATATTTGGTTGAAAATGGGGATAATTCACCAGTTAGAGTAATTTTAGAGTTGAAGTCTGATTCTATTGTTGAAGAGGCGAATAAACAAGGAAAAGATGTTAATGAACTTTCTGAGGAATTTGTTTCAGACAAGAGAAATGATTTGAAAATTGAACAAAATAAACTTATTTCAGAATTAAATGCTAAAAATGTTAAGTTTAAGAATAATTCAACTATTAAATATGATACTTTGTTAAACGGTATTGCGGGAATTGTACAACAAAAAGATATTGAGATAATTGAAAAAAGTAATTTAGTTAAGAAAGTTTATTATTCTCAAGAATTTGAAAGACCTTTGTTGAAATCACAACAGGAAATTATTGGTGCTAAACATGCGTGGTCTGATTTGAAATATAAAGGGGAAGGTACTGTTGTTGCTGTTATTGACAGCGGGATTGATGTTAAACATAAAGATTTAGTCATCGATAATGATGCACTTGGTAAGATTAAATATAGTAAAGAAAAAATTAATAAATTTATTGAAGAAAATAAGTTAAAAGGGAAATATTTTAGCGACAAGGTTCCATATGGATACAATTATTATGATTTTAGTAATAATTTGTTAGATTCTTATGGAAATATGCACGGAATGCATGTTTCAGGGATTGTGGGTGCTAATAATAAAGCGCAAGGTGTTTATGGTGTTGCTCCAAATTCTCAAATTTTAGCGATGAAGGTATTTTCAGATGATTTACAATATCCTACGACATTTACTGATGTATGGCTAAAAGCTTTGGACGATGCGATAAAATTGGGTGCTGATTCAATTAATATGAGTCTGGGTTCTCCATCTGGTTTCACTATTGATAATGATCAAAATCATCCAGAGATTAAACTTTTTGCAAAAGCTAGAAAAGCAGGTGTTGTTGTCACCGTCGCGGTAGGAAATGAAGCGAATATTGTAAATGGAAATCCTTTCAATGTTAAATCATTAAAAGAAAATTATGATACGGGAGTAGTTGCAAATCCAGCAATTAATGAGGATTCATTTGCGGTTGCCTCTATGGAAAATTCTGTGAAATATGTAAATTCACTTTCATGGAATTTATTGAGAAGAAAATATACTGACAATGTTAATTTATTTATTCCTAATGGCGTTAAAGAAGATATTGTTGCAGAAACAATAGATTTAAAAGAAGGCAAGGAATTTGATAATAAATTGGAAGAAGGACATCACCATCACCATTCTTCTAATGATAAAGATGAAAAAAAAGAGCCTTTGGATGAAAGTAAATTACCAGATGTAAAAGATAAAATTGTATTGATTAAATGGCCAGAAACCGATGAACGAAAAGCACATTTTGAAAATACTTTAGATAATATTGCGATTAGAAGACCTAAAGCGATTTTACTTGCTAGACCTGATGATAAGATAACTGGAAGATTAAGTTTAAGAGGAGAAGCTGGTAGACTTGTTTATGGTATTATTTCAAATAAAACTTATGAAAAATTAGCAGGATTACAATTGATAAAAAATACAGGTATAGACAGTAAATTGACTATAAATGTAATTCAAAAAGAAGTTGAAAATCCATCTGCAGGAAAGATGTCATTTTTCTCAACATGGGGACCTACTCCTGATTTAAGGATGAAGCCTGAAATTACCGCGGTTGGAGGAAATGTCAGTTCAACAGTTGAAAATGACAATTATAGAAATATGAGTGGAACATCAATGGCAGCTCCTCAAGTTTCTGGGGCGGTAGCTATTATGAAACAATATCTAAATGATATTAAATTTGAAAATGACAACAAGGCTGATTTGATTAAACTAATGTTAATGAATACCGCTGAAATTATAAAAAATTCGGATAATGTTCCATATTTTGTAAGACAGCAAGGTGCTGGAGCTCTAAATCTTGAAAAAGCCTTGAAAACTAAGGCTTATGTAAGTGTTACAGGGGAAAGTGATAAAGCAAAAGATGGAAAACTAGAGTTAAAGCAATTATCTGACTCTAAATTTGAATTTAAGTTAAATATTACAAATATTTCAAATGATAAGTTAGAATATATGCCGGAAATAATTGCTATTAAAGAAAAAATTGAGAAGGGATATAGGACTGAAAAACCTGATTATATAAAGGGAAGATTAGATTCTCAAGAATCAATTGTTGTATTGCCAAATCAAACAAAAGAAGTAAGTTTTATCTATGATTTTAGTGAAGAAAAATTAGATAAGAATAATTTTGTAGAAGGGTTCATTAAATTAAATGCGAAGAATGATACTGTAAACTTAAGTTTACCATTCTTAGGATTTTATGGGGATTGGTCTTCACAAGATGCTATCGATGCGTTTGGTCTAGCGGAATACAATAAAAACCCAAGAAATGCACAATTTTTCATCAATGAAAAAATTAAAAGTGGATCTTCAATGTTTATTTCTGATAATAAAACAAATTTACCAGTAATTGACGATAAAGTATTCTTTGCTCCAGGCAGTGAATATGCTGCAAAAATAGGTGTTAGAATTGCACCTTTGAGAAATATGGAAGAAATAGAGTATTCTATTCTTGATGGAGTGACAAAGAAAACCTTAAAAGTTATTGGTAAGAGTAAAAATGTTAGAAAATTAAATAGACTACATGTAAATAATACATTTATGGTAATGCCTGATTCATTTTGGGATGGTGAAATAAATAATAAACCTGCAGAAGCAAATAAATTATATATTTACCAACTTAAAGTGAAATTAAATAATGCAGGAATAGGTACAAATGCAGAACAAATCTATCAATACCCAATTATGATTGATAATTCTAATCCTACTATAAATGAAGGCAAAATTTATAGAGATAGTATTAATGAAAGATTGCAAAATCTAAGATTTGTAGTAGGTGATAAGGGGTCTGGTGTAAGAAATATAACCATTCAAACTTTAAAATTTGAGAAAGAACAATTTACAGACAATGGTTTTGAACATTTAGCTCCTCCTAGTATTGGTAAAAATGGAATTGATAGATTTAGTGAATCTGAAACGGTGATGAAATCATCTAATCCAGTTAATACTGTAAATACCAAAGGTAAACCAAAATATGGAAGATTCGTTTCTTTAGATCTTGTTGATGAAAAACCAGAAAGTGGTAAATACTACACAATAATAGATGGTAAGGTAAGCATTCCTGCGAAAGACTTCAATTTTAAAGATGAATATCAAGTTATAGCGATGGTTTATAGAAATGGATGGAAAGGTGATTTTGAAGTAGAAGTTCCAATCTATGCCGATAGATCACATATAAACATTTCTGTATCTGATTATTTATCAAATCGTCACAATGTGACAATTGAATCCGGATTTAGCAAAAATTATAACTATATAAATTTTGTTAACTGGCAATCATTAAATGATAATAAGATGAAGGTTTATATTGGAGATAAACAAATTACACAAGCTACAAGCGTTTATCCAACTATTAATGATAATGAAACAATCAGGATTGAATATGATCAAGATAATTCTCATATTGCTGAATTATATGTGAGAAAAGGAAAGATGATAGATAAGCTTGTTTCTAAGAGTTATATAGTAAATGATAATGTTGGAAAATACGATACGAAATATAATAATAACAGTAAATATATTGAGTTTACACTAAGAGATTTAAAGAGTAGTTTAGAGATAATTACAAGCGTTAAAAAAGGTTCTATGCCATTTATAGAGGATAAGAAAGATTTATTCTTAGATTTTAACAATATTGATCTTTCCAAGTTTAAGTCAATTAAAATGGGACAAGAAAAGATAGATGAATTATTGAAAACTTCTAAGATAAAGATAAATCCAGGACAAAATCAGATAGAATTAAGATTTAAGGATGAATTAATTTCCAAATTAGAAGTTTATAAAATAATTGTAAGGGACAATAATAAAGATACCGTACTAAATAAAGGTCAATATTTCGACATTATAAGCGGTAAGGAAGGATATTCTAGCTCTCCAATTGGGATAAACATTAATTATAATTTTACAGAGGATTCCCAATTAATTATTGATTTGCTTGATAAAGACGATGCTGATAATCAACAAGTACAATCCGAAAAAGCTAATTTAGAAAATAAAGAATTGTCTGAAGATCCTAAATCTTCTGAAGATTCTAAATCTAATGATTTAAGAGAAAATCCATATCCTACAATCTTTATTAAATCTCCATCATTGCTTTCAATGTTAAATCATTTTACTGTGAATGATAATAAGTTTATAGTAAAAGGATTTGTTGGTCATATTGATGAAAGAGATAATATAGAATCGTTTAATGCGCAATTGTTTGATAATAAAGGAAATCCTTTGGGAGAAAAAATTTCCATTCCTAAAGAACAATTTAAGATGATTCATGAAAATTATGGTTACTTATATAGCGGTGATGCGCTTCCATTTTCATTTAGTGTACCTATCTTAGATAGATTTAATATCAATTTAAGAATTAATGTAAAAATGGAGAGTGGTAAAGAGGCGACAGTTACAAGAAGATTTATTTATGATAGACTTACTCCGAAAATTGATTATATGATTGATGGAAGAGATTTGGAGTCAGGCAAAGTGAATTTAAGAATCCAATCAGAAGATGATTCTATCGTATTAAATCTTTATCATGAAGATTCTCTAATTGATTCTATAGATAAAAGTGCAATCTCATTTGAAAATGAGAATGGTGTGAAATTGTCTAAAGAATTAAATGTAGACTTAAACTATGGTCAAAATAAAATTAGTATAAGTGCAATAGATATGGCTAAAAATGTTGTGACAAAAGAAATCTATATCTATAGAACAAAAAATGATGACATCCTATTTAAAGGAAGTAAGACAATAGAAAAAGATATTAAGAATTAATTCTTAATGCAAATATTAAACACTAGAGATTTTTAGAAATATTAATCTCTGGTGTTTTTTACTTTAAATATAGAATTAGTACACATTCCTACAATAAAATTTTGACATTGTTTTGTTAAGTTAAAAATAATATGTGTAATACAAAATATTATGGGTAAATAGATTTAACAAACAAAATATCACATAATTTTTAGCTCTTTACATGAAAGGTAAAAGATGGTAAAATATATTTGAAAAGAAATTTTTTTAGAGTTTAAAGTCAAAGAAGGGCAGAGATATGGGTTTAACAAATGATATTGAAAATTTTTTACTTAATAGAATTAAATTAGCAGAAAAACAATATATCGAAATCGGTAGAAACGAACTGGCTGAGCAATTTCAGTGTGCTCCTTCGCAAATTAATTATGTTTTATCTACTAGATTTACTCCATATAAGGGATATTATGTTGAGAGTAGAAGAGGTGGAAGAGGATATATTAAGATTGTAAAACTTGAAATGACAGAAGATCAGTTAATAAATAAAATATTAAGTGAAACAATAGAAAATAAAATTACATTAGATAAAGCAATGCATATTGTTAATGGTTTGAGAGAAGAAGAGGTAATTACCAAAAGAGAAAAATTACTTATTCAACATTCTATTGACGATAATGCGTTAAAGTATATAGATATCAATGATAGGAGTATTATTCGTGCAAGTATTTTGAAAAATATTTTGCTTGCATTGGTAAGAGATTAGGGGGTAATTATGAGGTGTTTTAACTGCGGTAATGATGCTGATATGGAAGTCTTCATGATGGTAAATGGTAAAATGAAAAAAATAAGCATTTGTATGGAATGCTATCAAGAACAATTGCAAAGCATGATGGGTGCCTTAGCAGGTGAAGATGGTGAATTTGACCCTGAAGAAGTACAAAGAAAAATGTTTGAATTTTTCCAAAATAATAAAGACGAGTTTGAAAAATTTATTGGTGAAGCTATCAATGATGAAAACTTTGATATGAATAATTTAAATTCAGAAGATTTCGATATTTCTGATATGAATTTTGAAAATTCAGGATTTAATTTAACTAAAGATGATTTAAATGATATCTTTGGAAAACTTAACAATGCTGGCAATAATATGGAATACCATACAAAACCAGATTATGATTTTGGTTTCAATTTTGATAGAGATGGAAAAGACTCATTTGATGGGGAAAATAACTATTCTAGAAATCAAGATACCAAAGAAAGACTTGCAAAGCAAAGAGAAATGAGATTATTGAAAAAGGCTGTCGAAAAGAAGAGAGAAGAGATGAATCGTTTTGTTGAAAAAGAAGACTATTTGGCAGCAGCTACTTCTCGTGATGAAATGCGAGAAATAAATAAGAAAATTATGATTATAAAACAGATTGAAAAAGAAGGTGAAACTCAATGAAATTAAGAGAATTTATGCAAAAGCTTACTGATGAAGCGACATATCTTAATTCTAAATATATAGGTACAGAGCATGCTCTTTTAGTGCTTATGAAAAGCGGTGGTTTAGAGTCTAGAGCATTAACTACAGCCGGTGCAGACTATATTTTATTAAGAGAATATTTGCAAAATATGATTAACAAGGAAGAAAGTATTAGAATCATCGGTACAACTCAAGAGCTAAAAGAAATTTTAGATGATGTATTTATGCAAAAGAAAAGAAATAATGATTCTGAAACAACTTTTGAAGAATTATTATTAATTAATTTACTTGTTTCTGATACTTTAGCAAAAGATATGTTAATCGATACTAATGTTAATCCACAACAAGTTTATATGATTCTTGATAATTACATGCAAAATAGATCAAGAGGAAAAGATGTGAGTGATTATCCTAATATTGCAAAATATGGGGAAGATTTAGTTGCTAAGGCTTCTACTAAGATTGATGGTGTAATTGGTAGAGATAAAGAGATTGAAAGAATTATACAAGTAATTACAAGAAGAACAAAAAATAATCCAATTTTAATTGGTGAACCAGGTGTTGGTAAGACTGCCATCGTAGAAGGATTAGCTAAGAAAATTGCAGAAAATGATGTACCAGATATTATAAAAGGAAAAAGAATTATTTCCTTGGATATGGCTTCAATGGTTGCAGGTACAAAATATAGAGGGGATTTTGAAAAAAGAATCTCTGATACATTGAAAGAAGTAGAATCACAAGAAGATATCATCCTATTTATTGATGAAATTCACACTATTGTTGGAGCAGGCTCATCAGAAGGAAGCTTAGATGCTTCAAATATAATGAAACCATATTTAACAAGAGGTGAGTTAAAAGTAATTGGTGCTACAACTATAACAGAATACAGACAATTTATAGAAAAAGAAGCAGCACTAGAAAGAAGATTGCAACCTATAATGGTTGAAGAACCAACTGTTGATGAAACTATTGAAATAATAAAAGGTATAAAAAAATTCTATGAAAGATTCCATAGAATTGAAATTACAGATGAAGTGATTGAAGAAGCAGTAAAACTTTCTGATAGATATATCACAGATAGATATTTACCAGATAAGGCAATTGATGTAATTGATGAAGCATCTTCAAATCTAAAAGTTGATTCATTTAAGATACCGGAAGAATTGGTAAAATTAACTGAAGAATTTAATACCTTAAATAAACAAAAAGAAGAAGCTATTAATACACAAAACTTTGAAAAAGCTGCATTTGTAAGAGATAAATTAAATGCAGTGGAAAATAAAATTTTTGATTTCAATCAAAAAAGAGAAAACTCTGATGAAATTGAATATACTGAAAAGATAACTGTTGATAAGATTAGAGAAATAATTTCTGATTGGTCAAAAGTGCCAGTAACTCAATTAACACAAGAGGAAAATGAAAAATATAGAGATTTAGATAAAAATCTAAAAGGTGTTGTCATCGGCCAAGATGATGCGGTAGAAAAAGTTGCCAAGGCTATTAAAAGAGCAAGAGTAGGATTAAAAGACGAAAATAGTCCAATAGGTACATTCATATTCGTAGGTCCTACTGGTGTAGGTAAAACATATTTAGCAAAACAAATTGCATCTAATATTTTTGATAGTGATGATAGCCTAATTAGAATTGATATGAGTGAATACATGGAGAAACATTCAATTTCTAAATTAATTGGTTCACCTCCAGGATATGTTGGTTATGATGAAGGTGGTCAATTGACAGAAAAAGTTAGATCCAATCCTTATTCTGTTATACTATTTGATGAAATTGAAAAAGCTCATCCAGATGTGTTTAACATGTTACTTCAAATCCTTGATGAAGGTAGATTGACTGATTCACAAGGTAGAGAAGTCGACTTTACAAATACAATTATAATATTAACTTCAAATGCTGGTGCTTCTCAATTATCAAAGAGAAATAGTATTGGTTTTGAATCAGAAGAAACTAAAGCTAAAAAAGATTATGAAAATACAAAAGATGTAGTAAATAAGGAATTGAAAAACTTATTTAAACCAGAATTCTTAAATAGAATTGATGACATCATTGTATTTAACAGATTGAATAAAGAAGATATTAAACAAATTGTAGCTTTAAGATTGGATGATTTAATTGAAAGAATCGAAGATATGGGATATAAAGCTAAATACACTGATAAAGTTGTAGAAAAAATTGCTTCAATAGGATTTGATGAAACTTATGGTGCAAGACCTTTAGATAGAGCAATTAAGACAGAAATTGAAGATTTAATTGCTGAGAGAATTCTTGAAGAAGGTATCGACAAAGATAAGATGATTTCAATCATTATGAGAGGCGATAAGATAGCATTAAATGAATTGGAAACAGCATAATGAAACTAAAAACAATATATAGATGTACAGAATGTGGTGCAGAACACATAGCTTGGGCTGGAAAATGCTCAAGCTGTGGTTCTTGGAACACATTAGTAGAAGAAGTTGTAGAAAAAAATCCTAAATCAAAATCACAGACATTAAATCGTGTATCAAAAAAATCTAATCGCTTGAAGTCTGTAAGTTCAGATACTTCAGAGAGAATCTTGACTGGTATAAATGAGTTTGACAGGACTATTGGTGGGGGAATCGTTCAAGATAGTGTATCTATTTTAACGGCGAAACCAGGTGCTGGAAAGTCTACATTATTACTTGAAATATCATATAATTTAGCAAAATCTGGAAAGAAAATTCTTTATATTTCTGGTGAAGAGTCAGAGTCACAAATCAAAAATAGAGCAAATAGAATAATGGATGACATCCCAGAAGATATTTATATCATTTCAACAAATTCTATGGATTTAGCGATTGAAGAGATTAAGGATATCAATCCAGATGTTATATTTTTAGATTCCATTCAGACTTTAGCATTATCAGAATATTCCCAAAGACCTGGCACGCCAACACAAACTATTGAGTGTGCAAATGCTATTGTTGATATTTGTAAAGATTCAAATAATCCAAAGGCTGCCATTTTGGTTGGTCATATGACCAAATCAGGTGAAATGGCAGGATTAATGACTTTAGAACACTTAGTTGATACCGTCTTAGTTTTAGAAAATCAAGATGATACACAACTTAGAGTGCTTAGAACTACAAAAAACAGATTTGGATATACTGGTGAAATTGGGCTTTTTGATATGGTTGAGAGTGGACTTAAAGAAGTGTTAAATCCTTCAGAATACTTCATTACTCCAAGACAAAAACCGGTGGAAGGTTCAGCTTTGGCTGTAATAAAAGAGGGGTCTCGTATCTTAACCGTAGAAGTTGAGTCATTAGTTTCGCCTTCATTTACTCCTTATCCAATAAGAATTGGAGATAGTTTAAGAAAAGATCAGTTAAATACCTTGATTTCCATTCTAGAGCAAAGAGTGGGATTTGGTCTTTATGATAAAAATGTAATCTTAAAAACTACTGGTGGCTTGAAACTATCAGAACAAGCGGTAAATTTAGCGATTATTATGAGTATTGTATCTTCATTGAAGAAGATAGGTATAGATAATCATACTGTATTTATTGCTGAAGTTGGTCTAACAGGTGAACTTAAAAGAGTGCCCGATATTGAAAAAAGGCTACTCGAACTAGATAGACTTGGATTTACAAAAGCATATATTGCGAAAGGAAATTATGACCTATCCAAGCTTCAAAATCTAGAAGTTAAACAGCTTTATAATATTAACGAAGTGATAAAAGATGTGTTTAGATAGAATGCATTCTACAAATGAATAATTTTATTTTGGTTCATCAGCTATTGATGAACCAATTTTTTAGAACCAGATGCTATGTTATGTAGTATCTGGTTTTTTTGATGTAATAGTTTTGTTAGTATGGTATAGCTTTGGTATGGAGAGTATTAGAAAACGATAGATTATGATGACATTTTTTGAAGTTGCAATTTGCCTTCTTGTTGACATTTCGGTGAAATTACTGTATTATTTAGATAGTACAGAAACACAGGAGGTTATAATGGACTTTAACAAAGATCAACCTATTTATATTCAATTAGTCGATTTGATTAAAATGGATATAATTAGTGGTAAAATGAAAGCTGCAGATAAACTACCTTCTATTAGAGAATTTGCTGAAGAGACTATGGTAAACCCTAATACTGTCCAAAAGGCATATACGGAACTCGAATCAAGGGGATATATTTTTAGTAAAAGAGGTATAGGATATTTTGTAAATGAAGATCAAGAATTCATCGATAATCTCAAGGTGAGTTTTTTAGAAAATAGGATTGATGAATTTATAAAAGATATGTCTAATTTAGACTATTCAAAAGAAACAATTATTAATAAAATCAAGGAGAGATTATGATTAGATTTAATAATGTAACGAAGAGATATGGGAATGGAACAGTAGCATTAAAGAATTTTAATTTAGAAATAAGCGGCGGAAAAGTTGTAGGGATTTTGGGTCCAAATGGATCAGGTAAAACGACTTTGTTAAAGATGATTAATGGTTATTTGAAACCAACTTCAGGTACGATTGAGGTGCTGGGACAAGAGATTAATGCGGAAACTAAAAAGCATGTTTCATATTTACCAGATTCTCCATTCATACCAGAAGATTACACTGTCACAGAGGCGAAAAAACTATGGCGAAGTTTTTTTGAAGATTTCAATGAGACAAAATTTAATAAATTAATGAAATTTATGGATTTAGATCAAAACTTAAGAATGTCAGACATGTCAAAAGGTATGAATGAAAAATTCCATTTATCTTTAATTTTATCAAGAGATGCCAAAATATACGTAATTGACGAACCTATTGCAGGTGTGGATTTAGTCTCAAGGGACAAAATATTAGAAGCTATATTTTCAAACATAGAAGATGACAAATTGTTAATTATCACTACTCATTTAGTTGATGAATTAGAAACACTTTTTGATGATGTAGTTTTTGTTTCAAAAGGTGAGATTGTGCTGCAAGGAAATGCTGAAGATTTAAGATTAGAAAAAGGCAAACAGATATCCGATATTTTCAAAGAAATATATGGATCAATGGTTTACTAGGAGGAATTATGAGTCAACTAATTAAATATGAATTTAGAAATAGTAGAAAACAGATTACTCAATTAATCATAATAATCGGCATAGTATCATTCATTTTACAAGCCATTTTCAATGGTTTCGTAAGAATGGAAATAGCAAAGATTGACATTACTGGACCACTTGCAATAATCAATACACTTACAGCTTTAATTGTTGCCGGCAGTTCACTATTAATGTTTGGTACAATTATCGCATATTACTTAAGATTAGCAAACATTCTTAAGACAGACATTTATCAAAATAGAGGATATATCACATTTTCATTACCAAGATCAGGATATCAAATAATTGGTGCAAAATTAATCGTTGCAGTTTTATGGTCCTTCATATTACCAATAGTAGTAGTATTATGGAACATTCTGATATGGATGATTTTATGGGTTGTAATACCTGGCATAGTATTGCCATCCGAATTACAAGAGGCGATAAATGTAATGTGGAGAGAAATTTTTAATTTATTTAATCAAGTGGATTATGTTTTAATACTTTCGATTATAGTAAATATGATTTCATCATCTTTATTTTATCTTTTACTAATTTTCACAGCCGTTATTGCTGATTACAGAATAGGTAGAAGAAAATCCGACTCCGCAAGATGGATAATATATGCAATCATCTTCGCACTTATTTGGTCATTTATCCAAAGTGCACTATTTGGTTCATCGGATTTCACAATGATAGATACAACACCTTATTCAGTATCAATAAATGCTGAAGAAATAATAAATTACTTCACAAGAAATAACTTTATAACAGCTGCATTCAACGGACTTGCGGGAGTTTTATTATTCGTGTTTGTCGGCTACAATTTAGAAAAGAAAATTGAAAAATAGGCCTAGAGTTATGATTATATATTTTAGAAAACAAGAGTGATGTTTAAAACATTGCTCTTTTTTTATGCTATAATTATAAATAAAAATAATTAAGAGAGGTATTATGAAAAAACATTTAACATTCCTACTTGCAATTATCTTAATCTTTTCATTAGTTGCTTGTAGTAACGGTTCAAACAAAGAATCAATAGAAGAAACTAATGTTGAAACAAAAAAAGAGTCACCAAAAGAATCAAAAAATGAAGGAGAAAATAAAGTGTTAAATCAAATAAATGGATATCAAGAAGGTAATATCAAAGCTAAAATGAAAACAACTATGGGAGAAATGGAAATTATCCTATTCCCAAATGTTGCACCAAAAGCTGTAGAAAATTTCGTAAAATTATCAAAAGACGGATACTATAATGGCATCACATTCCACAGGGTAATCGAAGGATTCATGATACAAGGCGGAGACCCAACAGGCACAGGAATGGGAGGTGAAAGCATCTGGAAATCCCCATTCGAAGATGAATTTGACATCAACTACAGAAACTTCTATGGAGCGCTATCAATGGCCAACGCGGGACCAAGTACAAATGGTTCACAATTCTTCATCGTTACAGCAAAAAACAATGTTTCAGCAGACATCATAAAACAAATGCGTGATGCCGGTGAAGAAAAAGGCTATCCAGAATCCGTAATCAAAGCCTACGAAGAACAAGGTGGAGCATTTCATTTAGATGGTAGACATACTGTTTTTGGTCATGTGATTAAAGGAATGGATATTGCAGAAAAAATTTCCAAAGTGAAAACAGATGGACAAGATAAACCAGTTGAAGATGTAAAGATAGAATCAATTGAGATAGAGGAATAGAGGGGAAGGGTCCGGACTAATAATGAGTCTGGATTTTTTGTGGGAATAGATGAATCATAAACGGAAAAGAGATATCATGAAGCGTAATATCAAATCATTAATTGTAATGGGTATATCATTTCCCTAGCAAAATAAGAAAAATAGAAAACGCAAGGGTCAAAAAAT
>NZ_JH601088.1:268244-297412 GCF_000245755.1 Helcococcus kunzii ATCC 51366
AATAAGAAAAATAGAAAACGCAAGGGTCAAAAAATAGGTCTTGACCCTAATGGAATAAGAAAAATAGAAAACGCAAGGGTCAAAAAGTGGGTCTTAACCCTAGCAAAATGAGAAAAATAAAAAAAGCTAGGGTCGAAAACGATAGAAATGACCGAAAATGACCCTAGCGAAATAAAAAAAACAGAGAAAGCTAGGGTTAAAAGGGGAAAAATGACCCTAGCGAAATGGAAAAAAGGCGAAAAGCTAGGGTTAAAAGGGGAAAAATGACCCTAGCAAAATGAGAAAAATTAAATATACTAGGGTAGGGGAGCTACTCAACTACTATAGTTTAGATAAAGATTAATACATTTAATCATACACTTCTAATATTGCTCATTAATAAATATATATTAAATAAATGTAACAATAATGACAGTTTTTGTATGAAATTTTATGAGACAATGTTGTTATAAGGAGGCGTTATGGTTACATTTAAAGAAATGTTAATTTTAGAAAAACAGAAATATTTAAATATCAAAAAAGCTTTAGACAAAAAAGAAGTTGATTTTGTAGAAGGTCGTTTGGTTATAAAATCAAATAAAAGCATTAAAGAATACTATCAAGTAAAACATCTAAACAATAAAAAAGAAGTTAAATATATTTCCAAAGATAATCCAAAACTCATTAAATCTTTAGCGAATAAATCGTATCTACCAAAATTAAAAAAATTAGTAAATAAAAGACTATACCAATTAAATAATATCCTAAAAGATTATTCTGAGACAGAGATTGATGACATATATGAAAATTTAAATCCATATAGAAAAGAACTGATAACTCCGGTGGTGCCGACCGCTAAACAAAATTTAGAAACTTGGAAAGCTACACCATATTCTGGTAATGAATTTGTCACGAACGCACCATTGATAGATACAAATAAGGGTGATCAAGTAAAATCGAAATCGGAGAAGATTATAGCTGATAAATTATATGCTCTTGGCATTCCTTATAAGTATGAATGTCCATTAGTCATTGATAAATACACAAAGTTCTATCCAGATTTTACATTGATTGATCCTTTTACAAATAAGGAGATGTATTGGGAACACTTTGGAATGATTGACAATCCTGAATATGCTGCCGCTGCGATAAAAAAGATAGCAATTTACGAGAAAAATGGCATTCAAATGGGCATAAATTTGATTGTTAGTTTTGAATCATCTAAGAGTGGTTTAGATAATTCTTACATAGATTGTTTAATTAAAAGATATTTTATTAAACATGTTGAATAATCTTCTCATTGACTATTTTTATAAAGTTTACCATTTAATAAACTTTATAATTTAATCCACAAAGGGAGCTGTTGCAAAATATACAAAAAGTTATTTTGCAACAGATTTTTTTGTCCTGAAGAACCCTATAACACTTGCTATTAATAGTAATGGAGAAATTCTGATAAACAGCCATTCAAAAGAATGGAACAAAACACCTATTACTCCGTTTTCTATTTTACTATAGTTCCAGTTTAGATATGGACTTTTCATTACCATAAGAATTGAAAAGATTATGATAATAGTTATAGAGAGTACGCCGAAAAAATAGTGATATTTTCTCCTTTTTATCTCTTTGTTTTTTGCTAGTTGTAAATTAATTATCTCTAGCTTTTCTGAAATTTTATTTATGTTATCAGTTTCAATTTCAATATTGCCTTCTCCTAATAAATTGCTTACAGATGTTTCGAATATTTTTGATAGGGAGATTAGCATATCAGAATCTGGTACTGATATTCCATTTTCCCATTTAGAAATTGTCTGTCTTACAACATTCATTTTTATTGCAAGCTCTTCTTGAGAAAGTCCTTTTGATTTTCTCAATGTTTTTATATTTGTATTTAGCATAAGATTTCCTCCTAAACTTATCTTATATCTTAAAACCATTGTATATAAAGATTAGCGTTGCCACAAGCAATGAATATTAACATTTGATTAACTTTAGTGATAATTTTAAACTTGAGTTTACTTTACAATAAATGATATAATAAGAACAAATGTTCGGGAGTATTTAGAAAGGAGGATAAATTGCAAAACAAAACTTATATTGCTATAGATTTGAAATCTTTTTATGCCTCCGTTGAGTGCAGGGAAAGAGATTTAGATCCACTTACAGCAAATTTGGTTGTGGCGGATGAGAGCAAAACTGAAAAGACAATATGTTTAGCTGTGACGCCTGCATTAAAGAAGTATGGTTTATCGGGACGTTCTAGATTATATCATGTGATACAGAAGGTAGATGAGATTAATAGAGAGAGGAAAAAAGCGATAGGGTGGAAAAATTTTACTGGGAAATCTATAAATGAGGTAGAACTTGAAAAAAATACATTTTTAGAGCTAGATTATATCGCAGCACCACCACGAATGGCATATTATATTGAATATAGTACGAGAATTGTTGAAATCTATTTAAAATATGTGTCTGAAGAGGACATGCATGTTTACTCTATAGATGAAGTTTTTATGGATGCGACCAAATACTTAAAAGCTAATAAAATGGGGCCGATGGAGTTTGCCAAAACAATTATAAAAGATGTTTATCAGTCTACGGGCATCACTGCGACTGCGGGAGTTGGGACAAATATGTATTTATGTAAGATTGCAATGGATATTGGAGCAAAGCATATATCACCCGATGAAGACGGAGCGCGAATAGCCTATTTGGATGAAAAACTTTATAGAAAACATTTATGGGGACATACGCCAATAACAGATTTTTGGAGAATTGGTTCCGGATATGCAAATCGTTTAAGCAAATTAGGGCTTTACACTATGGGCGATGTGGCAAATTGTTCAGTTGGAGACAGAAATTCATTTTATAATGAAAAACTTTTATATGATACATTTGGTATAAATGCAGAGTTACTAATCGATCACGCGTGGGGATATGAGAGCGCGACAATTAAAGATATAAAAGGATATAAGCCAGAGAGAAGATCCATTTCGAATGGTCAAGTTTTAACGCGTCCATATTCCTTCAAAGAGGCAAAAACCATTCTTAAAGAAATGATTTATATATTGTCATTGGACTTAGTTAAAAAAGGATACGTTACAAATCATTTGACTATTTATGTTGGATATGATGTGGAAAATGTTAAGAATGGATTTAAGGGAGATGTTACGACCGATTTTTATGGAAGAAAGTTGCCTAAAAAGTCAAGAGGGTCAATAAATCTAGACTATAGGACTACTTCAGCTAAACATATGACAAATAAGACGTTGGAATGGTTTAATAAAAATGTAAATAAAAATTTGACTATAAGGAGATTTTCTATTTCAGCTGATAATATTATCGATGAAAAATATGAAGAAACAGATTATGATTTACAGATTAATTTCCTTGAAGATAGTCCTCAAAATCAAATAATAATTAAAGAACAAGAAAAGGAATTTTTAGAAAAAGAAAAAAGATTGCAAAAAGCTACTCTTGAAATTCAGAAAAAATTTGGGAAGAATGCTATTCTAAAAGGGCTTAATTTAGAAGAAGAGTCGACATATATTGAAAGAAATAATTCGATTGGAGGGCACAAGGCATGAAAAATGACATACACGATTATAACAAGATAATAGATATGCCTAGACCTAAATTTAATACCTATAAGAAAATGAGTAGACATGATAGGGCGGCACAGTTTGCACCTTTTGCTGCGTTAAATGGACATCAAGCGGCAGTGGATGAAAAAGCAAGACAAACAGAAAAGCGTATAATACTTGATGAAGATCAAAAAGAAATATTAAATCATAAATTTACTACAATATTAGAAAAAATAGATGAAAAACCACTCATAAAAGTGGTATACTTTGAAAAGGACACAAAAAAATTAGGTGGGAAGTATTTAGAAAAAACTAATTGGATAAAAAAAATCGATGAAATAAATAGAAAAATTATTTTTATTGATAGACAGGAAATTTTAATAGATAATATTTATGACATTGAAATTCAACAATAGCGAGGTGCAAATGAAGAATAGAAAAAATACTTTTTTGACATATTTTTTATTACTTTTGTCGCTTGTTTATACATGCGTGATAGTAATTAATTTCTTTATGCCAAATTCCGATATTAATATTTGGTTGTCGAGCAGATTATTTATTGCCCAGTTTTTAGCATTTCCTTTTATGTTTGGGGCTTTAATGCTCGTATTTACTGCTATTTCTCTCGGAATAGTAAAGTTTAGAAAATCGGAAACAATATTAAAAAATATTATATCGACAATCTTTATAATTACTTCAATCATTTTTATGCTTACAGGAGTTAATTCTCCAAAAGCAAGAAAATATGAGGATAGTGATACGATTAAAATTGTAGAATGGAATGCATTAAATAATTTAACTAAAGATTCAGCAAAGAAGATTTTTAAGGATTTTGATGCGGATATTGCAGTGTTTCCAGAACTCAATCCCGACACTTCAGAGATATCTATGATTTATAATGCGTTCAATGAAAGCTCGATTGATTTTAATCAATATGATATATTTGCAGGTTTTGGTTATGGAGATAGTATTGCTCCGGTAACTATTATTTCTAAAAAAGAGAAGCTTAGATTAGAACAAGAAGAAATAAAATATGGAGTTCGATTCGGGACTGTGAAAGTAAAAAATAAAGATATTGAAATTATAGGATTACATACCGCACCTCCAATACCAGGTTTGATGATTGAATGGAGTTTAGATTTAGAAATTATAGATGAAATGGTAAAAGAAAATCCGAATGCGATTGTAATTGGAGACTTTAATGCAAATCTTAGACATGGTAATATGAGCAAATTGACAAATCATGTAGATGTGCTATCTTCAAATTCGATTTTAGAAAGAGGGACGTGGCCACAAAAATTGCCAAAAGTACTTCGTGCAAGTATAGATCATATTTTATTACCTAAAGATAAGTATTCCGTAAAGAATGTTGAAATTGTTGATTTAGAGGGCTCTGATCATGCAGCGATTTTTGCTGAAATTGGGGTGAAAAAGTAACAAAATTAAAATGAAATAAATAAGTGAGAAAATTATGAAATTAAGAGAAGTACAATTAGAAGATAAAGATAAAATTTGGGAATATAGAAAAGAATTTTGGATAGAATTGTAGGAGTTAGATGAAAAGTTTAAAAGGATTATTAATTATATTTGTATGTTTGTTAGCAGGAGGAATTTTAAGACAAATTATTCCTCTACCTATACCTGATGTTGTATATGGTATGTTAGTTTTATTTGTGTTATTTTCAATAAATATAGTAAAAGTAGAGGATGTAGAGAAGACGTCAGATGCGCTTTTGGAAAACTTAGGTTTACTATTTGTTCCGCTTTCTGTGTCGTTGATTACTAAATTTGACTTATTATCTTCTAATTTAGTAAAAATTATGATAATAATATTTATTACAACTTTTATTACCATGGGTGTTACAGCCAAGGTGGTTGAAATGGTTGAAAAATTAGGAGGTAAACATGATAGATAGTATTGTTAAGTCGCCAGTGTTTGGTATTGTCATAACTTTAGTAATGTACATAATTGCACTTTGGATAAATAAAAAGACTAAGATTGCAGCCTTGAATCCTCTATTGGTTTCCACAATTTTTGTAATTATTTTTCTATTAATTACAAAAATAAAGTATGAAGATTACAATATTGGTGGACAATATATAACATTTCTAATTGCACCATCAACTGTGGCACTAGTTGTAAATTTATATAAAAATATTGATTTATTGAAGAAAAATTTGATTCCTATATTTGTCGGCATTTTTGCGGGAGTTATTACATCGGTATTATCTGTTTTTGCGCTTTCTAAATTATTAGGGGTCAATAAGGAAATGTTAAGTTCCCTTATTCCAAAGTCATTGACAACAGCAATAGGTGTTGCAATATCTCAAGAATTTGGAGGCATCGAGGTGATTACAGTTTTTGCAATTATTATTACAGGTATTGTCGGAGCGGTAATTTCTCCATTTGTATTTAAGATTTTTAATATAAAGACGAGAGTTGCAAAAGGCATAGGATTAGGTACTGCAGCACATGCGATTGGTACTTCAAAAGCAATTGAAATGGGTGAGGTAGAAGGTGGAATGAGTGGTCTTTCGATTGCTCTTGCTGGTTTCATCTCTGTCATTTTAATTCCTTTATTTATGGGAATGATATAAATTTTGGAAAATAAAAACTAAAAAAGCAGTGATATAAGATTTCTGTTATTAAGAAGGCTTAAAATCACTGCTTTCGATCTATATATTATTGTTAAAAATTATTTTTGTTTTACTAATACATTCTTTAGAGGATTCCAAAGCACTGCAATTACTACAATAAATATCAATAATTCTGGTCCTAAGTATGTGATATTATAAATAAATGAGTAATATGCTGGACTCATTCCCTTTGGTGCATATTGTGGGAAAAATATCAATCCAGATAGATAGTGTGCAACGAATTTTAATGCGTATGCTATCACTATCATAGGTAAATATCCTCTAAATTCTTTTTTATCTTTTAGGAATGATATTCCAGATAAACCAACGAATGCGCTTGGTAATGGATAATCTAAAATTAATTGTGCTGGATGTATTACATATGGGTCAACGATTAATTTTAATATTCCATATAAAATTCCCAAAATAAATCCTTGTATGCCACCCCATCTAATTGCAAATATCATTATTGGTAACATTGATAATGATATGTCGCCACCTTGTGGCATTGTATATAATTTGAACATGTTTAGCACATACGCTAAAGCAAGCATTATACCACCTTCAACAATCATTTGAAGGCTAAAAAAATTTTTATTTCTTTCCATTTCTACTCCTTATTTTTATTTTTAAGATATTCTGAATATTTTTTATGACGTCATAATGCTATTAAGCCCGCTCAAACCCAAGTTGGAATGTTTTACATGTGTATTTTAGCTTTTTCGATTTACACATGTAAGAACTTTTACGGTTTTACATGTTTTTTTCAGTTTTTTCGATTCACACATGTAAGAATTTCTATGGTTTTACATGTCTATTTCAGATTTTAGTTTTTACACATGTAATTTAAGATTTTTTCGACATGTGTACTTTAACATTGGGGGGTTACACATGTAAGAACTCTTCTTATTTTACATGTTTATTTTAACTTTTGGATTTTACTCATGTAATTTGAACTTTTTTCCTACATGTGTATTTTTGATTTTTTGATTTACACATGTAATTTACGATTTTTTCTTACATGTGTATTTTTGATTTTCTAATTTACACATGTAATTTGAAAAATTCATACATGTCTATTTATAAAATCTATGTTTGCACATGTAAATTGAGCGGTGAAAGCTACGGCAACTACTTTTGTCTTCAGACGATGTGAAGCATCGCCTGAGCGAATTTTTTTATAGTATTTTTTGTCTATTAGGTCATTTCACGCGCTACATCTACTCTAAGCTCCCTAAGGGTCGCTTAATCGTAGTGTAGCCTCGCGTTTGACCTACTTTAGCCGTCAGCTAATCTTCGATTAGCTGAGAGGCTAAGTTAGGTCATAAAAAAAGCTGCATTCTCTAATGATGAATGCAGGCAGATATATTCTTAAAAATAAGACACTTTCCTACGCTATCATTATATAGATCAGGTCAAGGGTACATCTCAGCTTATAAAAGCGCCCCTAGTGACGAGTTAATTGTACTATAGTTGTGTGAATGTTTCAATAATAGTCAATTTAATAACAGAAGTCTTATTAAAACTTTTATTTTATTTCCACAATTTAAACATAATATTTAACTATGATATATTCAAATACTTATAATTTCAAAGCTCATGAATAGTTGTTAAATTTACATTACCTCTATTTAGTAGTATAATTAGTATTAGGAGGGGAACATGTACGAAATTGGCGATAAGATAGTTTATACAATTCATGGGGCGGGCACAATTATTGATATTCAAGAAATTGAAATATTAGGAAATAAGGAAAGCTATTACATTTTGCAATTACCTATAAATGATATAACCGTTTCTGTTCCTGTCAGTGACAGTGAAGGGATAAGGCCGGTAATTTCAAAAGAGGAAGGAAAAAAAGTTATTGAAATTCTTGAATCCGACACTTCTGAAATGTCTAAAAATTGGGGTAAAAGATATAGAGAAAATCTAGAACATATGAAAACTGGAAATATCTTTGAAATTGCAGATATTGTTAGAAATTTAAGTGTTTTAAATGAAGAAAAAGGCTTATCAGCGTCTGAAAAGAAAATGCTTGATAATGCTAAACGTGTTATGGTATCTGAGCTAATTATAGCTGGATCTCTGACTAAAGAAGAAGCAATAGAAATGATTGATGATGCGATATCATTAGAATAGGAGAATAAGAGGAAATATGATAAAAAGAGTAATAAATATTATTGTTGCTCTATTGGGAGGTACACTCGGCTATGCTCTAGCTGAGTTTATTGTGAGAAGTAAAATGTTTGCTATTAAAAGTACATTTTTACTTTATTCCATATATGGAGTAATGGTATTGTTAGGAGCTGGTCTATTTTATTTAATGACGCCGTTTATTAGCGATAAGGTAAAAAGGCTGATTGATAATATTGACGATTATGTGGTAAAACAACCTAAGGATAGCTTAGTGGTTGGAGCATTGGGAATTATTTTTGGTATTATTATTGCATTATTATTAAGTGTCCCAATTACTATGTTAAACTTGCCAAGTATTTTAGAACCACTAAAAAGCATAGTAACAGTCTTATTGTATGTAGTTTTTGTAAGTCTTGGATATAGACTTTCTATGAAATATAAAGATGATATTTTTAATTTCTTTAATAGAAAAAAAGCTACTACTGAAAGTGAATATGTGAAAACTGAAGCGAGTAATTTACAAAATAAGAGAGAAGAAGGAGAAGTTAGTGCTAAACTTTTAGACACTTCTGTATTGATTGATGGTAGGATTCAACAAATTGCTGAAACAGGATTTATTGAAGGTGATGTAATAGTGCCAAATTTTGTTTTAGAAGAATTGCAAATTATTGCAGATTCTGCTGATGATCTTAAAAGAGAAAGAGGTAGAAGAGGTTTAGATATTGTTAATTCTTTAAGAAATTCTAAAAAAATTAAATTTAGAAATTCTAGAAGGGATTATGATGACACTACAGAAGTTGATATTAAATTACTAAAATTTGCTACTGAAACAGGTGCTACAATAGTAACAAATGATTTTAATTTAAATAAATTGGCAGTGGTGCAAGGGATCAAAGTACTTAATATTAATGATTTAGCAAATTCTGTAAAAACAGTTGTAATTCCTGGTGAAAAGATGATTGTAAATATAGTTAAAGAAGGTAAAGAAAAAGATCAAGGACTTGCCTATTTAGATGACGGTACAATGATTGTTATCGAAGAAGGTAAGCATTTAATAGGAGAAAAAGTTCAAGTTGTGGTTTCAACTGTATTGCAAACTGCAGCGGGTAAAATGATTTTTACAAAATTAGTAGATTAATTAAAAATGGGGAGTAAAATGAATAAGAACAAATTTAGGATAATAGCGGCATTTTTAGCTATTATAATGCTATTAGCATTGGTTGCTCCAGTTATATCAAGCGTAATGGCAGAATCTTCATGGAAAGATGAAGTTTACGGATATGGAGCTGGATTAAATGATGAGCAAGTAAATACGACAGCAGGATTATTAAAGATTGAAAACAAAGATATTGCAAAGATAAAAATTGATGGTAAAGACACTCTTAAATATCTTGGAGAAGAATCAACTGATTCAAGTATGATTTCATCAGTATATATAAAAAAGACTGGCTCACAAGATGTTAATGTAGAAGTTACAACACCATTATCAATTACAAAGGTTAGCTCTTTACAATACTCAAATGCTGCGATAACTTCCGGGTTGACCGGCCTTGATATAAAGGTGGCAGCTGTTAGACCTGTTACAGGGGAATCTGCTCTTGCAGGGGTATATAAAGCGTTAGAACAAAGTGGTGTAGAAATCGATCAAGAAAAAACTAAAAATGCAAATGAAGAAATTCAAGTAATTAATGTTATTGCAGAAGAAAATAAAGATAAAGAAGGATTTTCTAAAGAAAAATTAAATAAAGCAGTTGTTGAAGCAAAACAAAAACTAGTTGAGCAAAAGACTGAAAGTGGACAAAATATTTCTGCAGAAAATGTTGAAAATATTGTACAAAACGTAATAAAAGATAATAATTTACAACAATTTGTAAATAATGTACAAATTGGTAATTTATCTATTGTATTACAAAACTTTATTAATTCTGAAAATCTTGATCTAAACAAAGTTAAAGATCAGTTAAATAATTTGGCAGCTAATGCTCAAAAATTTGCTGAACAAGAAATGAACAAATTAAAAGAATTCTTAAATACTGATAAAGGTAAAGAATTTGTTAATTCAATTAAGGATAATGCGACAAAAGAAAATCTTCAAAAATATTTAGATGGTGCAAAGGATGCATTAAGTTCAGAAGAAGTAGAAAAAGTATTAGATGGCGCTAAGGAAAATATTAATCCAGAAAAATTTAATGAATTAGTAAATAGTGCAAAAGATAAATTGGGTATAAATAGTGAAAGTGCTAAAGGATTTTTTGAATCAATTGCTGAATTTTTTAAATCAATATTTAGGGCAATAGCCGATTTCTTTAGCAGTTTATTTTAAATTAGTATAATATTAAAATTTATGTTATAATATCAAAGCAATTGATATTTTTGATTTTTATAGGAGGAAAAATGAGCGAATTTAAATTAAATGCTGAACGTAGAGGTTCAACAGGTACAGGTCATTCAAGACAATTAAGAGCGGAAAAATTAGTTCCTGCACAGTTATATCAAAGAAATGAAGAAAATATTAACTTACAAGTTGAAGAAAAAGACTTAGATAAAATTATTGAAACAGCAGGTACATCTGCAATCATTAGTTTAATGATTGATGGAGAAGAAAAAAATGTTTTAATTAGAGAATATCAAAGACATCCATTCAAAAATCAATATCTACATGTTGACTTTTTAGGAGTTAAGATGGACGAACTATTAAGAGTTTCTGTACCAGTTGTATTATTAAATAGAGATGATATTAAATTGCAACCATCTGTATTGATGCAACAATTAGAAGAAGTAGAAATCGAAACATTACCTACAAATATTCCACAACAAGTAGAATTAGATGTTCAAAACATGCAATATGGTGATACATTTATAGTAGATGATATCGAAGAACTTAAAGACGATAAGTATACTATTCTTACAGATTTAGAAGAAGTTGTATGTACATTAGTTGAACCAGAAGAAGAAATAATTGAAGATGAAGTAGAAGATGTAGATGCAGCAGATGTTGAAGTAATCGGTGAAGAAGACGACGAAGACGAAGAATCTGAAGAAGAATAATCTATTTTCAAAATATAAATTGACAAAGATGTGATAGGGGGATATCCTTACACATCTTTTTTATATATAATAATATATAATTGTAATAGTGCTGAAAATATATTAACAATTGCACTTGTAATTGGTATAATATTACGAGGGAGAGAATAATGCGAGATAAATACAATATATATATTTCTACGGCTTTTGGATTAGAGTCCGTAGTGAGGAAAGAATGTGAAGATTTAGGGTTTAAGGATTTAGTTGTTTCAAATGGTAAAGTAGAATTTATCGGTACGCAAAGAGATATTGTGAAAGCTAATCTTTGGCTTAGATCTGCAGAAAGAGTTTATATAAAGTTAATGGAATTTGAAGCGTTAACTTTTGATGATATTTATGATAATATAAATAATTTTGATTGGGAAAATTACTTATCTGAAAATGGAAAATATATTATTTCTGGAAAATCAGTAAAATCAAAACTTTATTCTATTTCCGATAATCAATCAATTACAAAAAAAGCAATTATAGACAGACTTGGTAAAGTGTATCAAAAATCATGGTTTATGGAGAGTGAAGAGCAATATAAAATACGTATAGCTTTATTAAACGATATTGCTACGGTTATACTTGATACATCAGGATCAGGACTTCATAAAAGAGGCTATAGAACAGAACAAAACGAAGCACCTATCAAGGAGTCTCTAGCAGCTGCATTAATCTTACTTTCTAAATGGGATGGTAAGAGAGACTTTATTGATTTATTTTGTGGCTCAGGGACTATACCTATTGAAGCAGCACTTATTGCTAAAAATATTGCTCCAGGGATTTCAAGAAAGTTTGATTTTATGAATTGGCCATATTTTGACCAAGAAGTTTATAGAGATGAAAAAATAAAGGCCTATAATGCAATCAATGACAATGAAGTAAATATTACTGGATTTGATATTGATCCTAAAGCAATAGAAATTTCAAAAAACAATGCTATAAATGCGGGTGTTGATGAAGATATAAAATTTGTTATAAAAGATGTGAATAAGGTAGGGCTTAAAAATAATTTTGCTGTAGTTATCTCAAATCCTCCATATGGTGAGAGAATGGGTGATGATAGAGAAATGCAAGATATATATAAAGCTATTTCCAAATTGATTAACATTTCTACAACATTATCTTTTTATTTTATAACTTCAGATGAGGATTTTGAGAGAAATATTAATTATAAATGCGATCAAAAAAGAAAATTATTTAATGGTAGAATAGAAGTAAATTATTATCAATATCATGGACCTGATCCATTGAATTTACTGGAGGAATAATATGAATAAATTGAGAATGGAAAATTTTACGAGATTGACAGACGGTCAAAACTTTGTATTCCTAGATTCAATGGAAGATTTGGTACGTATAAGGGATATCAATGGTGAAATACTATTTGAAAATAGAGCTATGAGAGAGCTTATACGTGTAGTTTTACGTAAAAGCGAAAGTCAAAATGATATATCAAAATTTTTCATAGAATTATATGAAAATTGTAAAAAAGAAAGAGGATCTTTTAGAAGAGAAATCACAATTGATGGGAGGATATATGCTGTAAAAGCCTCGCCAATTTATGATAATTTAGGCAATGTACAAGCTTTTATAGAAGTTTTTAGAGATATTAGCTTGGAAAGAAAAATTACAAGACAGCTTTATCAAACCACTAAAAGGACAAATGACGATATATTGCTTGCAAAAACTATTCAAGAGAGTATTTTGCCAACAAAAAAGGAATACGGAAATCTTCATTTTGACTTTTGTCATGTTGCATCAGAAAATCTTTCAGGAGATATCTATGATGTGATTGAAATTTCAGAAGACAGAGTTGGAGTATATATTGCGGATGTCGTGGGACACGGTATATCAGCTTCAATCATCACAATGTTTATTAGACAAAGTATGAGAAGTATTTTACAAGAAAATCCAAATCTTTCCGCTTCTGAGACAGTTCTAAAATTGAAAGAAAGTTTTAGACAGTTAGACTTGGAAATTAGCCAATATTTTACGATTATTTACATTTTAATAGATAAAAAAGAAAAGAAAATGAGTTATGTGAATGGTGGGCACAATGGTTTCCCAATATTTTTCAATAAAAAGAATGTAGGATTTTTGCATAATTCAGGTAAATTTATTTCAAACTTATTTGAAGATGTAGAGTATAATGAAAATGTAATTGATCTAAATATTGGTGATAGAATTTTACTTTATACCGATGGATTAACCGAAACTTGTGATGCTAAAGGAAACTTTTTCGGCGAGAAGAGATTAATTAATTGGGTAAGAAAAAATAGGAAAGCAAAAAACTTTGTGCAAAAATTATTACATGATGTTGATAATTTTAGAGCTAGGTCACAAACTGATGATATTGCAATAGTATATCTAGAAATAAAATAAATAAATTAATAGGAGTGTTACAATGAAAATTGAATTACAAAATGCAGGTGTTGTTGATAAATTATCTGATATTAAAGAAGAATTATTAAAAGTTGAAGAAACTTTGCTTGAAGGAAAAGGTGAAGGAAATGACTTTTTAGGGTGGATTGATTTACCAATTAATTATGATAAAGATGAATTTGAAAGAATCAAAAAAGCTGCTGAAAAAATTAGAAAAGATTCTGATGTTTTAGTAGCGATTGGTATCGGTGGATCATATCTTGGGGCGAAAGCTGTAATTAACGCTTTATCCAATAGCTTTAGTAAATCAAAACCTGAAGTTATCTTTACTGGTAATCATTTATCTTCTACTGAAATAGTTGAATTAAAAGAATACTTAAAGGATAAAGATTTCTCAATTAATGTAATTTCAAAATCAGGGACAACAACTGAACCAGCAGTAGCATTTAGAATTTTTAAGGAATTATTAGAAGAAAAATATTCAAAAGAAGAAGCACAAGGTAGAATTTATGCTACTACTGATAAAGAAAAAGGAGCATTAAAAACATTGGCAACAAATATGGGCTATGAAACATTTGTAGTGCCAGATAATGTTGGGGGAAGATTCTCAGTACTTACTGCTGTAGGTCTATTACCAATTGCTATTGCCGGTGGAGATATTGAAAAATTGATGCAAGGTGCTGCAGATTATAGAGAAGAAATTTTTGATAAAGATTTTGAAGAAAACCCAGTATTACAATATGCTGCAGCAAGAAATTTATTGAATAGAGATGGAAAAGATATTGAAATTTTAGTAACTTATGAGCCAAAATTATCTTTCTTTAACGAATGGTGGAAGCAATTAGCAGGAGAATCAGAAGGTAAAGACAATAAAGGTCTTTTCCCAACATCAGTAGTGTTTACAACTGATTTACATTCCCTAGGACAAATCATTCAACAAGGTAAGAGAAATATATTTGAAACTGTAATTTCTGTTGATTCACCTAAGCATGATGTTGATATAAAGGAAGATGCAGAAAACTTAGATGGATTAAATTATTTAGTAGGAAAATCAGTTGATGAAGTAAATAAAGTTGCTATGGAAGCAACAATAGAAGCACATGTTGCAGGAAATGTACCAAATATCTTAATTACAATGGATAAGATTGATGAGTATAATCTAGGAAAATACATTTACTTCTTCGAATATGCAATTGGAGTTTCAGGATATCTATTAGGAGTAAATCCGTTTAACCAACCAGGTGTTGAAGATTATAAAAACAATATGTTTAGAATGCTTGAAAAACCAGGATATTAATTAAAAGAAAGTTAGATTTCTTATAAAAAGGAAGGTAAAAATGCCAAACAATATAAAACAACAATACAAACATTCCATGGAAACTTTAACACAAAAGGCTAAGGAAGAGTTAAGAGAAAGAGGCGTTAGATTAAGAGATATTGCAGATATTGTTTATGATTTACAAAGCCCTTATATCAAAGATCTTTCAATAGAATTTTGTGAATATTCTGTAAAAAAAGTTCTTGAAAAAAGAGAAGTTGTCAATGCTGTTTTAACTGGAATTCAAATCGATAAATTGGCGGAAAAAGATTTAATTGAAGAGCCAATTTTAAGTGTAATTAAATCAGATGAAGGCTTATATGGCATCGATGAAATTTTACCACTTTCAATAATCAATCTTTATGGTTCAATTGGTTTAACTAACTTTGGTTTCCTTGATAAGGAAAAAACAGGAATCATTAAAGAACTAGATATTGCTAAAACTGGCGCTGTTAATACTTTTCTAGATGATATTGTGGCGGCTATTGCAGCTGCTGCAGCATCAAGGATTGCTCATAGCACAAGAGAGCCAAATAAGAAAAGCTATGAATAAGAAATATTATGCTGTGAGAAAGGGGAGAAAAGTCGGTGTGTTTGAGACTTGGGACGAATGTAGCGCGCAAGTAAAGGGCTATAAGGGCGCTATCTACAAGAGTTTCACCACACTTGAAGAAGCATCTGCCTTTGTAAATAAAGAAGAGCTAACCCCTGCAGATGCAAATGAGATAAAAGACGATGAGATAATTGCTTATGTTGACGGATCCTATAATGTCAACACTGGCAAATTTGGATATGGAGTTGTATTAATAGACTTTAATAACGAATCGACCTTTAATGGTTCTTATCTTGATGAAGAATTAAAAAATCAGAGAAATGTTGCTGGAGAAGTTTTTGGTTCGATGGAAGCGATAAAAAAAGCAATCGAAATGGAGAAAAAGACAATTTATATCCATTTTGATTATATGGGTATCAAAGCCTGGGCTGAAGGAGAATGGAAAACTAATATTGCTTTAACTAAGAATTATAAAAAATTTATTGATGAAGTAAAAAATCAAATTGAAATAAAATTTGTAAAAGTAAAAGCACATTCCAATGATAAATACAATGATATGGCAGACAGACTTGCAAAAGAAGCTGTTGGAATAAAATAAAAAATGAAGCTATTGCAAAATAACTTTTGTTATCTCGCAATAGCTCCATCAATTTTATGTTACAATAAATTTATTTTTTTAATAAGTCCCTAATTTCTGTTAATAAAACTTCTTCTTTTGTTGGTTCTTCAACAGCTTCTTCAACAGCTTCTTTTTTCTTGAATCTGTTAAATGTTTTAACGATTAAGAACATAACAAATGCTGTAATTAAGAATGTGATGATTGTGTTAACAAATATACCAACACCTAATTTAACTCCTGCAACATTAACTACCCAATCTTTGAAGTCAATTCCTGCTGTAGCAGCACTTATAAGTGGTGTTAAAATATCTTCAACTAAGCTTTTTACGATTGCACCAAATGTTGACGCCATGATAAAACCGACAGCAACTTCTAGTACATTACCTTCAGCTATAAATTCCTTAAATTCTTTTAACATATATTTCTCCCCTTTATTTATTCAACTTCATTATATTTTATGACAGTTTGGATGTCAAATATTTAGGTTGCTAATGATATTTCTATATTATAGAATGTATTAAAGGAGATGCTATGCAATCAGATTATTTTTTAGATAAACAGTATGATTTGGCAAAAGATAGAAATATTAAATCGATAATTTACATTACAGAAAATGAAAATCAAACTATTACAAAAAAATACTTACATACAATTGTTTTTGGACTAGAAGACTATTCTAAAGTAAAAAGCGTTATAAAGCATTTTATTGGAGATAGTAAAGTAATTTTAAGTAAAATATCAGAAGAGATTTTTATTAATGTAAAATATACAAATTATGAAGTTTTATTTGAAGATGCAAATTTATATCAATTAATATTTTTAGAAAATAAAGATATTAAAGAATATATAACATTATATAAAAAAATTATTGTATTATTGGATAGAGAAGATGAATTATCTGATAAAAAAAATAGTAAATTTGATTCGAATTGGACTATGCCAAATAAAGATGTATTCATTGAAGAATGCATTGATTTTTATATTGAATTAGTCCAAGTGGCGTTAAATTTTGAAGAGAATAATATTTCAAAGGCTTATATTTTGAAAAATAGTATTTTGGATAGGCTTGTTTATATAATAAACTCGCATTTATCATTAAAATACAAAAATGGCATAAAAGTTAATCAGTATGGGCATAACTTTTCAGTTTATTTAGAAAAAGAATATTACGAAGAGTTTATTCATATATTATTATCAAATGGAGAAAAAGATTTGTGGACTTCTATTTTTAAATCTGCACAATTGTATAGATCAATTGCTCTTCATATTGCTGAAGTAGAAGGGTTTATATATCCTAAAAAGGAAGATGTGCAAACTATGGGAGTTTTAAGAAATCTTTATAATAAGGAGCGAAAATGAAAAAAAGGATAATTGCAATATTTTTATCTGTATTAATGGTTGTAGGTTTTATGCCAACATCTCAAGCTGTTGGCTTTACATATGATAATCAAGTTGAGGTTATGTATGTTGGAGACATAGAAACAGGGGAAAGCTATTATAAAAAGCAAGATACAAGAGTATTGCCTGTTGCTTCTATGTCTAAATTAATGACCTATTTAGTTGCTATGGATGCTGTAAAAGCAGGAAAAATAAGTTTAAATGATATTGTTGAAATTAATGAGGAAGCTGCATCATATAATATCCCAGGATATTCAAGATTTGATTTAGTAAAGGGTGAAAAAGTTTCACTTGAAAATCTATTAAAGGGAGTTTTGGTTGTTTCTGGTAATGATGCTTCAACAGCTGTAGCGATACATGTTGCAGGTAGTGTACCAGAATTTGTAAAATTGATGAATAGTAAGGCTAAAGAGTTAGGATTGTCTAATTCAAATTTTGTAAACCCTACAGGATTGACAATAACAAAGGGCCCAAAACCACAAATGAACACAATGTCTGCTCAAGATCTATTTACATTGGGAAGACATATTGTAAAGACATATCCAGAAGTTGAAGAATATGGAAAGATGGATAAACTAAACATTCCTGAGAGAAAATTCTCAAAACCTTCCACACTTCCTTTAAGAAATGAAATGAAAGGTCTGATGGGATTAAAAACTGGATATACTGAAGAAGCAGGATATTGTTTTACTGGTTTATTTGATTTGAGTAAAGAAGAAAATGGCTTTGATGCTAAAATTATCACAGTTGTAATGGGTGCTGATAATGAAGAGATGAGAGCTAAAACTACTCAAGAATTAGTTCAATATGTTACTAATAATTTTGTATTAAGCAAACAATTAAATCCGGATGTACCAGTTGTAGACATTACAGATGAATCTACAGAACAAGTTAACATCCCACTATATCCAGAGAGAAGTTTTGAAAAAATATTACCATTAAATACTGAAATTGAAATGGAATACGAAGTTTTAGAAGGTAAATCTGCTCCATACGAAGATGGAGAGGTAATGGGTAAATTGGTCTTAAAATTAGATGGAAAAGAAATAGATAATATGAATCTAATTTCCAAAGGATTCATTCCAAAAGAAGGATTTTTCACTAATATATTTAGATCAATTCAAGAATTTTTTGATAACATCTTATTACTTATATAATAATTTGGGGGAATGATGGAAAAGTATTTATTTTTCGATATTGATGGGACGTTATTAAGCCATACAGAAGGTATTTCACCTTCAACGGTAGAAGCGCTTAGACTTTGTAAAGAAAAAGGATATAAAATTTTTATTTGTACCGGGAGATCATATGCAGGTGTGCCAGAACTAATATATTCTTTTAATTTTGACGGTATTATCGCTGCCGCTGGTGGGTATATAAAAGTTGGAGATGAAGTAATTTTCAGCCATGAAATACCAGATCATTTAGTGGATAATATAGTTTATCACCTAAACAAACACAATACACCATTCATACTAGAAGGTACTGAATACATTTATACCGATAAAGAATTATTGAGGGATTTTGAGCTTAGAACAGAAGAGCTAAAAAAGATTAAAGAAAAAAGCAAATATGAACATTCAGCCTATGACTACATGTTTGTCGCCCATAAGAACATTGATGAATATTACGAAAATAGGACACCAATCAGTGCGATGGCTATTCACGGAGATGGGCCAGAAAGCTATAGAGAATTTGAAAGTTTTATCGATAGAGATTTCTATCTAATAAAATATGAAAAATTCGCTGATTTAGTCCCTAAAGGCGTTAATAAATTTACAGGTATACAATTAATATTGGACCACTTCAGAGCAAATCTGAAGGACACTATAGCCTTTGGTGACAGTTTAAATGACTATGAAATGATTAAATTTTGTGAAATTGGCGTTGCAGTAGGAAATGCCTCTGATCCACTTAAAGAAGTCGCAGACTATATCACTGACGACATCCATCATGACGGCATTTATAACGCGCTAAAACATTTTAATATAATATAATGAAAATAGACCGCATATATTTAAGTAGATATATGTAGTCTATTTTTTTCATCAATAATTGTTGAAGATGCTTAGAAAGATATTCTGATTCTTTGTCAAATATTATTGAAGCGGAGTGAATGTAAGATTTACATGTGTAAATGTAGAAATGGAGATTACACATGTAGAGGTCAAAAAATCTTACATGTGTAAATGGGAAATTGACAATTAGACATGTAAAACGAGCAAAAATATTACATGTGTAAATCAAGTATTTGAAAATACACATGTAAAATAGGATTATAAAGGAATTTCCTGATTAAATCGAAAAAACCAAATTAATCAGGAAACCCAACAAAAAAAAAGAAATATCCAATTTAAAAACAATTCTCAAACATATAAAGAATTAAATTAAATAGTAAAATCGGGTAAATATTACATAAATATGAATTGTGCAACCTCTTGTTTATTTGTTATAATTTACATTAAGGAGAAAAAATGGAAATTAAATGTTTAAATTTCAAGAATTTAGCAATTGAATTATATGATCAAGGACAACTGAAAAAGTCTATTTCTTTATTTGAAAAAGCGAAGGAATATGCTGATTTAGATAATAAATTAGATATTCTTTATTCTCAAGGATTGATTTATGATGAGCTAGAAGAAAATATCAAAGCTTTAGAAAAATTTAAAGAAGTTTATAGATTGGATAGCACAAAGGCGCAAGCTTTATATGGTATTGCAATGTCATATGATAAACTTAACGATTTTTATAATGCAGAGAAATATTATTTGAAATGTATTGAGAAAGATCCGAAATATGATAGAGCATTTTTCTTTTTAGCAAATTTATATGACATTAAGAAAGATTATGAAAATGCGATAAAATATTATAAAAAGACATTAGAATTATCTCCGGACGATTATATTGCGTTTAATAATCTGGGGGCAATTTATGAAAATATTAATGATTTTGATAAAGCTTTAGAAATGCTTGATAAAGCATTGGATTTAAATAATCAATATTTCAGACCATATTTTAATAAAGGTGTGGTTTATGGTAGATTGGGAGATCTAAATGCTGCAATTGCTATGTATCAAAAATCAATTGAAAAAAATCCGGGATATAGTTTCAATTATCTTAATATGTCTGCTCTATACATTGAAAGAGAAATGTTTACAGAGTCAATAGCTATATTAGACAAGGGGATTAATAATTCTGAAGATAATTTAGCAAATTTATATTATAATAGGGCATGTTCATATATAAAGATTGGGATGAAGAAACTTTGTATAATCGATTTAGGAAAATCAATAAAGTTAAATGAAGATATTAGAGAATTTGCGAAAAATGATGCAGATTTTGATATAATAAAAGACACAGCAGAATTTAAGAGAGTTATAGAGGTAGATGAATGATAGTATTAAAGACAGAAGAAGAGATACAAGGTATGAAAAAATCAGGCGAAATACTTGCTAAGACACATCTTGCCATTAAGCAAATATTGAGACCTGGACTTTCAACAATGCAAATTAATGATTTTGCAGAAGAATTTATGAAGTATAAAAATGCCATTCCTGTTCAAAAGGGATTTGAAGGTTTTCCTTATGCTTTATGTACATCTGTTAATGATGTAATTTGTCATGGATTTCCACGAAAAGATGAAATCCTAAAGGAAGGTGACATACTTTCTATTGATAATGTAGTCGAATATAATGGATATCTGTCAGATTCTTGTTGGTCTTATGCGATTGGTAAACTTTCTGATCAAGACCAAAAATTAATGGATGTTACACTGAAATGTTTAGATTTAGGTATTGAACAAGCGATAGCTGGAAATAGACTTGGTGATATTGGAAGTGCCATTCAGACATATGCAGAAGCAGCTGGATTTTCAGTAGTTCGTGATTTTGTTGGTCATGGTATTGGTAAAGAAATGCACGAAGATCCACAAGTTCCACATTATGGAAAAGCTGGCAGAGGCAGAAGATTAATAGAAAATATGGTTATAACTATTGAGCCAATGATTAATATTGGAAAGTGGCAAAAAAAACTTGATAGTAATGGTTGGGTGGCTAGAACTATTGATGGGGAAAAATCTTGCCAATTTGAACATACTTTAGTTATTAGAAAAGATAAAGCAGAAATACTCACAAATCAAGATGATACCTCTCTTACAGACGAAGAGATGGAATGGATAAAAAATTATAAATTTTAGGAGATAAAATGAAGTCACTATTTGAATTAATTTCAAAACATACGCAATCTAACGCGGTTATTCCACTGATCGCCCTAGCTTCAATTGTTTTGATAATAGTTATATATATTACAGTAAAACAAAAATGGATAAAATACGCATTCAGTGGAGTAGTGTTTGTAATTGGTTTAATTGTATTTTTCGCAGGATATAATTCCCTTCTACAACAAAGCGGATTAAATTCAATAGTTTTTGGTACTAAAGTTATTGTATTTGGATCTATAGGTCTAATGTTTTCTGCAATATTGGATATCTTGGATTCATTATCAAAGATGTTTCCAAAAAATAAAAATAGTTCTAAAAAAAAAATAAATTTTGGAAATCATGATGAAGAAGATTTATATGATGATTTTGACGATGTCGATGATTTAGATGATTATGATGATTTTGACGATTATCAAGATGACTTAGATGAATTTGATGACTATGACGAAGACTATGAAGATACTATTGTGGTAGATGATGAAAAAGTGAAAGATTCCGCGAGGGATTCTTCAACTAAAGTAATTGATAAAAAGATTGAAAATACACAAAAAATTGATATGTCAGATTTTGATAAAACTCAAGTTATCGATATGAGCAAAATCAATAAAAAATCCGATGTACAAGATACACAAAAAATAGACATTCAAGAAAAACACTCAAAAGAAAGTCAAGATTCTAATATAGACGATACACAGGTAATTGACTTAAAAGATATAAAATAAACTTTTAGGAGCGTAATTTATGATAGGAGCTTTTTTTGATATAGATGGCACTCTAATAAGAGAATCAATTATGCTTAAACATTTCAATAAATTGGTGAAATACGGCATAATTGATGAAGAATCATATTTAAAAAATATAAAAGCAAAATATGAAGCCTATGAAAAAAGATATGGTAATTATGATGATTTTATTGTAGAAGTTGGAGAAGTATATAGAAAAAAACTGATTGGTCTACATAAATCCATTATTATAGAAACGGCAAACCAGGTAATAAAAGAAGGTGGAGAGCTGGTATATGCATATACTAGAGACAGGATAAAATTCCATCAAAAACAAGGGCATAAAGTGTTCTTTGTTTCTGGTTCTCCAACATATTTAGTAAGAATGCTTGGTGAATTATATAATATTGACGATTTTCAAGGTACACATTACGAATTTGATGAGGATGGAAGATTTACTGGTAAAATTTCTCAAATGTGGGATAGCGAATCAAAACTAGGAGAAATACAAAAACTAGTTGAGGCGCATGATATAGATGTAAATAATTCTTATGCTTATGGAGACACCAATGGTGACTTTTCCATGTTAAAAACTATGAAACATGCCACTGCAATTAATCCATCCAGAAAATTCCTTAAAATGATAAAAGAAGATGAAGATTTAAGCAAGAGAGCAGACATCATTGTTGAAAGAAAAGACATTGTATATAAATTAAAACCTGATGTTGATTTATATGCCTTAAGTGAATAATATACAAATACTAACCCTTATAAATATTTACATGTTTATAAGGGTTTTATAATTTAATTAAAGTGACAGAGTTTAGTTTGACCCTAGTGTTTTTAATTTTTCTAAATCCGACAGGGTAGAGGAGATATTTTTACTCTAGATATTCTATTTGACGATTTTCATTAGATCTTATAAACTTATTATTTATATTTTTTATCACTAACTCATTTGATGTTAAAACAACAAAAAAATTAATCAAAAAAATCTTAAATATTGATAATTTTTATTAGATTTTTACGATTAAATATGCTATAATATAGTTGATCGTGAATAATATATCATGATTTAATTGTAATTTACTTTGATAATATATTATATTTATCTCTTTGATTAAATATTTTATTACCAGATATATAGGGGGTGATGCTGGGAAATAAAATATGACAGGTAAAGAAAGAAGTAAAATTTTTAATATTTTCAAGGGATTAAGTAGATATAGAAGCGATAAAAATATAATGAATATATCCGAAGTGGAAGAGAAATATCTTGTTTTAGATGAAAGCTTTAAAAGGAGCGATGAGGTAATGTTTCTACTTTATTCGAAATTATCTAAAGATGAAAAAAGATATATTGATTTATATTTTCGTGAAGGTTTAACTGTATTAGAAATCACCCAAATAATGTATGTTTCTGAGTCAACATATTATAGAAGGATGAAAAGTATATATAGAAAATTATTAAATTACATGAACGATTTTGAGACTATTTTTAGATTTGAGGATTAATAGAGGAGGATACCCTAAAACATTACAAATTTTTTGTTAGGTTAAGGTTTAAGGATCGCCCCCTCATATATAACTAATTTAAGATATAGACTATTTCAATTCCATTACTATTAAATTTATAAGATTCTATTTTGAAACTATTTATTTCGTTTATACTTGATAAAGTATAGTCGATAAAATCTTTTCGGATTAATCCAGGTATTGCTGTTAGATTTTTATCCTTATCCTTAAAAATTTTAATATCAAATTTTATGTATGAGTTAATATTCCTTTCAAGAAGTTGTATTATTTCCCGTGCATCATTGTCAAAGTACACACCATTAATATTAAAACTAGATTTTTCAATTCCTGTGTAGAATCTTACAGGTTTTAATCTAAAATATTTATCTAAAACTGATTCAATAAGTAATCGTGAAGTCATTGATCTTAAAATATTAAGTCTATCTTCAAAAATTGTCTTAATTGTAATATCTGAAGATTCAGGTTTAACTTTTGATACTAAAACATATCCAAGACTAGAGCTATAAATATCTTCAACAATTGTATCATTTATGTAAATCTTTTCTCTTTCGATATTATATTTTTTATAATCCAAGGCAATATTAACTTTTGGCGCAATATGGGTCATGCCTTTAACATTACTTCTCTTTACTATACTTGTATTAACTTCTGTCAAATAACTATTAATCATATTAACCTCTAGGAAAAATTATGAAACGTCCAATTTTATCCATATTCATCCCATTCTTTTTAGGAATACTAATCTATGAATATTTCAAAATAAACATTAACTTAATTTTATTGTTTTCTATTCTCATATACCTATTCTATACGAAAATAGGTAAAAAATCCATATTAGTATTTTTTGTAATATTTATCTCGATGAGTTTAACGCATATTCGTTATCCGGAAATTAATTTGGGTAAAGCTAGAGATATATCGGGTGAAATCTATTATGTAAAGGAAAGTGAGTTTGGAAATACATATTATTTAACTGCAAACAATATTAACTTTGAATTTCATTCCAAGGAACAATTTGTAGAGGGAGATTTTGTAAATGTAAAAGCAGTAGTTGAAGAAGTTTCTGGAGAAAACAATTTTAAGACATTTAATAGATCGAAATATCTAAAAAGTAAAAATATTTTCTATAGTTTAGATATAAAAAATATTAAGAAAATTGGTCATAGAAATAGATTAAAATATTCTCTAAGACATGCAATATCAGAGTATTATAAGCACAATCTTAACAGTTTGAGTTATAAATTTGTGAATTATATGTTTTTAGGATATCAGGGCGAAGATCAAATATTTACAGATATTAAGGATTTAGGGCTTTCACATATTTTAGCGGTTTCAGGATTACATATAAGCATTTTAATAGCTTTACTATACTATCTCGGAGTCTATTTAGGTTTTAATAAAAAAATTTATTCTATTTTTTTAATATTATTTTTAATATTCTACGGATATATAATTAATTTTCCAGTATCTATAATCAGAGCGCTTGTCATGTATATCATCTCAACAATTGCTATTTACACAAACAATATAAGAGATAAATTAAATGATTTGATTGTCGCAGCTTTTCTCACACTACTAATCAATCCATTCCAAATATATTCTGCTGGATTTTATCTATCTTATTTATCGATATTTTCAATTGTGGTTATTCATAAAAACATTAAAAAGATATTCAAAAAAATCCCTGACATCATCTTAATTTCCATTTCAATACAAATAGGAATGTTGCCTCTTATAATGTATTTTTTCAATCAAATAAATCTTTTGGTAATCATACTAAATATTATTATAGTGCCAATAATCTCAATCTCTTTAACGACTTCTATAGTATTTTTGATTTTAAGATTTGAGCTTTTGGAATGGATTATAAATGGTTCATTTTTATTTGTTGAAAAGATAATAATGTTATTTGGAGCAGTTAAAGAAAATTTCGTGATAAAAGGGGCCTCTTGGGATATCACTCAAATAATACTTTACTATATTATTTTATATTGTATTTTCAATTATAGATTAATAATAAACAGAGTTAGAAGAAACAAAAAGTTTTTATTGCTCTTTACGATACTGCCAATTTTTTACATCAAAACAATTTTTATGCCTGTAACGATTATAAATTTTATAGATGTGGGACAAGGAGATGGTATACTTTTAAGGTCGAAAGGTTATAATATCTTGTTTGATACGGGAGGCAGTGCATTTGCGAAGGAAGCAAAAGGTAAAGCATATTATAACTATCTCATGAAAAATGGAGTGTCAAAAATAGATGTAGCATTTATTTCACATTCGGATATAGACCACGTTGGAAATTTGGATTATATAATTGATAAGATAGAAATAAAAAATTTATACTCAAATGATAAACTGAAATATAATACAAAGAAATTAAAAGTGGGGGATGAATTAAAAGTAGGAGATTTCCGTTTCAAAGTTCTTGTTGCTAATGAAGAAGCAGACACCTCAAATGATAAATCAATCGTGCTATTAGCTGAAATTTATGGTAAAAAAATCTTACTTACTGGAGATATTGAAGAAGGAGAAAAAGATATAAATATTAAAGACAAAATTGATTATCTTAAAGTTTCTCATCATGGTTCTAAATACAGCACTAAAGAAGAATTTTTATCAAAACATAAAATTGATACAGCAGTGATTTCCGCAGGTAGGAAAAACAGATATGGACATCCGCATAAAGACGTTTTGAAACGCTTAAAAAGAAAAAATATCAAAATCTATAGAACAGATATTGATGGAAATGTTGAACTGAAAATTACACCATTTTCTGATTCATTAATATATTATAAGAAGGAATATGATGTTTTTGAGTTTATTTGGGAGATATTTATTGGTTTATGAAAGAAATAGAAAAAATACTATATTTCCCAATATTATATTATATAATTATTATAATCTTATATTAATTTTTAGAGTTAAAAAGGTGATTAAATGATTACAGATTTAAGAAAAGAACATATAAAAAAAATAGATAACAATTTTGTAGAACAAGGATGGGGAAGCAGATTAGAAGTATTAGAAAAATATTTAGATGAAATTAATCAGGGGAAAAGAATAGTATTAGTTGATGTTAACAATGATGAATGCAGAGGATATATTACTTTGGTACTTAATAAATCACCTAATGATAATAATTCTACTGTGCCTGAAATAGTTGATTTTAACGTGTTTGAGAAGTATCAAGGTATGGGTATAGGGCAAAATCTGTTAGATAGCATTATTTTAGAAGCGAAAAGTTATAATGATTTTGTGAAAATAGGTGTTGGATTAAATTCAAACTATGGGAAAGCACAAAGGTTATATGTAAAAAATGGTTTTATCCCAGATGGAAAAGGAATTTATTATAAAAACGAAGTAGTAGGAGTAAATGAACTTTGTAAAAATGATGATAATTTAGCTATGTATTTCCTTAAAAAAATAAGATAATATCCCATTTTCTTATCTCATATTTTCATTTTTCATTTACAATTTGTCAAAATTGAAATATAATATTAGAAATAATGGATATAAAAATTAACATATAAAAATAATGGAGATGAAAATTGGATAATAAGAGAGATAGAAAAGTATTAGAAGATGATTACGAAAATGAATCAAGTTCTAATAACTTTAGAAATTCAAATAATAGAAATTATAACAATGATTATTTTAAGAGGGGAGATTCAGACAGGGGCTTTAAGTTTTCGAAGTTAATTTTCGCTTTTAGTTTAATCGCGGTCGTTGTTTTAATATTCTTTGCTTTTACAAAAAACATTCTTCCGTTAAATAAAAGGATAATGTATACTGCTGGTCTATTAATTTTAGAGGGGATTTTTGCTTACATAGTAACTAGAAGAGATAAGAAACCATTGAAGTTTGTTGCTTCAGTTTTGATGATAATAATCACTTTAGCTATAGCGGCATTTCTATTTTATTTCTTGAAATTAGATAATTCTATCAAAATTATGAACAAAAATCGTATTAATGAAACAGACAATAATCAAAACCTTGAAACAAAGGTAGAAACAAATGTTGGAGAATCATTCAATGTCTATATCTCAGGTATAGATACTTATGGTGATTTAAGTCAAATATCTAGATCTGATGTTAATATCATTGCTACAGTAAATTTAAAAACTAAAAAAGTTTTATTAACTACCGTTCCAAGAGATACATATTTACCAATTGCTGGGGATGGACACAACGAAAAAGATAAATTAACCCATGCTGGAAACTATGGTGTCCAAAGTTCAATAGATACATTAGAAAACTTCTTAGATATTGATGTATCATATTATGCAAGAGTAAATTTTGATTCTTTAATTAGATTAGTCGATGTTATCGGCGGTATCGAGGTACAGAATGATCAAGCGTTTAAGTCAAGTGTAAGTGGCAAATACTATGATAAAGGTAAAATTGAGCTTGATGGAAAGTCTGCTCTTGATTTTGTAAGAGAAAGATATACTCTAACAGATGGAGATAATCAAAGAGGTAGAAATCAAGAAAAAGTACTTGAAGCCATGATTAAAAAGACTTTGACTCCTTCAGTATTATTAAACTTTGATGGCGTGTTAAATACATTACATGAATCAGTTAATACAAATATGTCAACAAATAAGATAATGGATATTGTAAATTCACAAATATTCTCAAATAAGAGTTTTGATATAGAATCACAAGAAGTAAAAGGTGAAGGAACAATGGATTTACCTTCATATGCAATGCCTGACAGTAGATTATACATGTTTGTACCATATGAAGATAGTGTTGAAGAAGTAAAAGACGCAATTAACGATACATTAAAAAATGAATAGATGTTCATTAAGAAGGTAGGGGATGCTATTTATAAATAGCATCCCCAAATTTTTTAGTAGGATTTCCTGTCTATTTTCGATTTAGCGATTTAATCAGGAAATATTTTTTTGTTTTTCCTGATTATTTCGGGATTCTTGATTTAGTCAGGAAAATTTTTTGCTGTTTTTTCCTGATTATTTTGGAATTTTTGATTTGGTCAGGAAA
>NZ_JH601088.1:297580-318193 GCF_000245755.1 Helcococcus kunzii ATCC 51366
ATTTTTTGCTGTTTTTTCCTGATTATTTTGGAATTTTTGATTTGGTCAGGAAAGTTTTTCCTGATTATTTCGGGATTCTTGATTTAGTCAGGAAATATTTTTGCTGTTTTTTCCTGACTATTTTGAGATTTTCGTTTTAGTCAGGAAAATCACTCAATATTTTTTCCTGATTATTTTGGGATTTTCGATTTAGTCAGGAAATTGACTTATAACCTAATTTTACATGTGTATTTTTAAATACTTCATTTACAAATGTAAGATTTTTTGACCTCTACATGTGTAAACGCCGTTTTTCATTTTACACATGTAATTTCCTCAAATTTTCTACATGTCTAATCTTCATTTTCCCATTCACACATGTAAATCATAATTTAATTATTTCATTTCATGGATATTTTCTGAAGATTGCACTATAAAACGCACTATAAAACAAATAATTACCGATAAATGTTTACAAAACAAAAAATATAGATAAATTCACATTTTAAACACAATATTCATATTTTCAACATAAAGAAGACCTATAATATAGTTAACAAAGGTAATAAGGAGGAAATTATGTCAGATAGATACAATGATGAATTTGATGATTGGTTAAATAATGTAGATAAAGACAATAGAGATGATGTGCCAAGTAGAGATTTAAATGACACGGATAAGATCAGTGAAGTAGAAGAGATAAGAGATAATCAGCACGAAAAAGTTTATGAAGCACAAAATGTTCAAGGCGAAGAGTTTAGTAATAAACAAAATAGTGAGCGACAAGAGTATACAAATAACAATGAATATAGAAGAGATATAAATCAACCAGAAAATAAGAAAGAGAAGAAAAAATCTGGTTTTGGATTTTTCAGGACTGTTTCTTTAGTGTTGATAGGTGCGATATTGGGATCATTTTTGGGACCTATTGCATCAAATTATTTATTTAAGGATAATGAAAACAAGGAAGTTGTTCAGGAAACACAAAAAACTCAACCGATTAGCATTTCAACTAAACAAGAAAATAATATTGAAAATGCTGTAGCGAAAAAGGCTATTCAATCAGTTGTTGGTATCAATGTAAAATATCAATCTGAAAGAGATATTTTTGGACAAAGTAAGAGTAGTGAAGGAATTGGATCAGGGATAATTGTTAGTGAAAATGGATACATTCTTACAAATTCTCATGTTTTAAGTGATAAATCAAAAGAAATAACTGTAATATTTTCTGATAATTCTCATGCGAAAGCAGAAATTGTTTGGAATGATTCAGGTTTAGATTTAGGTGTGATAAAGGTTAAAAAAGAAGGATTAACTCCAATTGAATTCGCTGATTCAGATCAATTACAAATCGGGGATAAGGCGATTGCTATTGGAAATCCTGTAGGATTAAATTTACAATCAACTTTAACTTCTGGATATATTTCAGGATTAAATAGAACCATTACAATGCAAAATGGTATGATTATGAATGGTTTAATTCAAACAGATGCTTCCATAAACTCAGGAAATAGTGGTGGAGCATTGTTAAATGCAGAAGGTAAATTAGTTGGTATAAATACTGCGAAAGCGGGAAGTACTGATGGTATAGGTTTTGCCATTCCTTCAAATATTGCAAAATCTATTGTAGAAAAAATTATAAAAGACGGATATTTTGAACCAATTATTCTTGGAATCAGAGGAATTGATTTAGTAAATTATATGCAATATACTTCAAGATATGATTTAGGTACTGAAGAAGGTGTATATGTTGTTGATGTTGTGGCTAAAAGTTCAGCAGGAAGAATGGGAATGAAAAAAGGTGACATCATTGTGAAAATTAACAATGATAAAATTACTTCAATGAACACACTTAAACAAGCATTGATAAAATATAACGTTGGAGATACTGCGAAAATAACATACATTAGAGATGGTAAGGAAAAAGTTTCAGAAATTAGATTTGATTCTCAAGAAGATTTATATTAGATTTAAATAAAAATTTTATGGTTGTGATATTATATTCACTAATGGGTATAAGATATATACGAAATAAATCGTAGGAGGAACATATGAGAATTGAATATGTAGGTAAAAATATTAATATTCGTGATAATTTTAAAGAGGATGTAGAGAAGAAGCTAGGCAAATTAAATAAATACTTCGATGAAGATATTGATGCTAAGGCGACTTTCTCTGTAGATGGAAACTTTAAAACTGTGGAAGTAACAATCTGGTTGAAAAAAGGTACAATTTTAAGATCAGAAGAAACCACAGACGATATGTTATCTTCGGTTGATAGAGTTGTAGAATCACTTGATAGACAAATGAGAAAATACAAGACAAAGCTACAAACTAGAAAAACGGGTGAGTCTATTAGATATGAAGCTATACCAACAGATAACTTAACCATACAAGAGGATGAAGAACCAACTATTGTAAAGGTTAAGAAAATAGGATTAAAACCAATGTTCGTTGAAGATGCAATCATGCAAATGGACCTTTTAGATCATGATTTCTTTGTATATCAAGATGCAGAAACAGAATTAGTTTCTGTAGTTTACAGGAGAACAGATGGTAACTATGGTATTATAGAACAATCATAAAATATAAAGAGGGAGAGGAAACTCTTCCTTTTTAAGTGTATTTATAAATTTTGTTTGCGGTTAGGGAAATTACCTACATTTCAACAACGATTATATATAATATTATTTATCAATCTTTATTTAAAAAATATTAATCAATGTTTTGTTAATCGCTAATAATTGTGTTATAATTAACCGAGTGACATATATTTATAAAGTTTAAAGGATGGAAAAGATGGCATTAGGATTTATGAAAAGATTATTTAAATCTTTTAGCGAAAAAGAGATACAAAAAATTCAACCTTTAGTAGATGAAATTTTAAAATTAGAAGATCAATTTGCAAAATTGAGCGATGCTGAATTAAAAAATAAGACTGAAGAATTTAAGCAAAGATTAAAAAATGGAGAAACTTTAGATGACATTCTTGTAGAAGCATTTGCAACTGTTAGAGAAGCGTCATGGAGAGTTTTAAATATGAAACATTACCCAGTGCAATTGGTAGGGGGGATAATCCTTCACCAAGGTAGAATTTCAGAAATGAAAACTGGGGAAGGTAAGACATTAGTAGCTACTTTACCTGCTTACTTAAATGCATTAGAAGGTAAAGGTGTACACATAGTTACAGTTAACGACTATCTAGCTGAACGTGATAAGGACTGGATGGGTAAAGTATATAGATTTTTAGGGCTTGAAGTTGGCTGTATACTTTATGGATTAACTCAAAAAGAAAGACAAGAAGCATATAATGCGGATATCACATACGCTACAAACAATCAATTAGGTTTTGACTATTTAAGAGACAATATGGAAATTTACAAAGAGGATACTGTTCAAAGAGGATTGCATTATGCGATTGTCGACGAAGTTGACTCTATTTTAATTGATGAAGCGAGAACTCCACTTATTATTTCAGGTAAGGGAGAAGAATCAACAGATATGTACTTCAAGGCAGATACATTCGTAAAAAATCTTGAAGGTAGAATACTTGATCCTGAAGAAACTGAAAAAAATAAATTAGATTTATTATTGGATGAACAAAAAGAAGAAACTGTAGATTTTGTGGTTGATGAAAAGAGAAAATCAGCTACTCTTACTGAAGTGGGTACAGCAAAAGCTGAAGAATACTTTGGTATTGAAAATCTATCTGATGCAGAAAATATGGAATTAGTTCACCATATAAACCAAGCGTTGAAAGCTAGAAATACTATGCACATTGATATTGACTATGTGGTAAATGAAGGAGAAATCCTTATTGTTGATGAATTCACAGGTCGTATCATGCAAGGTAGAAGATATTCTGACGGTTTACATCAAGCATTAGAAGCTAAAGAAGGTGTTGCAATAAAGAGCGAACAAAAAACTCTTGCAACAATTACATTCCAAAACTTCTTTAGAATGTATGATAAATTATCAGGTATGACAGGTACTGCAATGACTGAAAAAGACGAATTTGCAGAAATCTATAATATGGATGTTATTGAGGCTCCAACAAATAGACCTATTATTAGAAAAGACGAAAATGATAGGGTTTATGTAAATGAAAAGGCGAAATTTGATGCTGTAGTTGAAGAAATAAAAGAAGCTTCACAAACTGGTCAACCTGTGCTTGTTGGTACTGTTTCTATTGAAAAATCAGAATACTTATCAAAACTATTAAAGAAACAAAGAATACCTCACGAAGTATTAAATGCTAAACAACACGCCAGAGAAGCTGAAATTGTTGCTCAAGCTGGTGAGTTTGGTAAAATCACAATCGCTACAAACATGGCTGGTAGAGGTACCGATATTGTTTTAGGTGGTAATCCTGAATATATGGCTAAAAAAGAAATGAAGAAGAGAGGTATTGAGGATTATCTAATTGATGAAGCTGATGGTTTTGCGGAAACTGATGATGAAGAAATCTTAGAAGCAAGAAAATTATTTACTGAATTAAAACAAGAGTTTAAGTTAAAAACTGATGAAAATTCGAAAAAAGTTTTAGAAGCTGGTGGTTTACTAATCATCGGTACTGAAAGACACGAATCAAGACGTATCGATAATCAGCTAAGAGGACGTTCTGGACGTCAAGGGGACCCTGGTAAGTCAAGATTCTATGTTTCATTAGAAGATGACTTAATGAGATTATTCGGTGGACAATCATTGCAAAAATTCACTTCATTCCCAGAAGATGAACCAATTGAAGCTGGTATCTTATCTTCAGCTATTGAAAAAGCTCAAGCAAGGGTTGAAGGAAATAACTTCGCAACAAGAAAGAGAGTTCTTGAATACGATAATGTAATGAACAAACAAAGAGAAGTTATCTATGGTGAAAGAAATGCTGTATTGAATGGTGATGACATGAAGTCAAACATTCTTTCAATGATGGAAACTCTATTAAACGATACAGTAGATACTTTCTGTAATTCAAGTCTTTCAAGCGATAAATGGGAAATTGAAGGATTAAAAAATTATTTAGCAGAGATTTGCATTCCTAAAGATGCTTGGGCAAACATCGATATAACTTCTACAGAAAAATTAAAAGTAGATTTGTTAAATATTGCTAAATCAATCTACGATGAAAAAGAAGCGAGAATCGGTGCTGAAGACATGAGAGAAATGGAAAGAGTAATCATGTTGAAAGTTGTAGACCAAAAATGGATGGATCACATCGATGCCATGGATCAATTGAAACAAAACATTGGTGCGAGAGCAATTGGTAATGAAGATCCAGTTAGAGCCTACGCAAATGAAGGTTTCGAAATGTTCAATGAATTAAATAATGCAATCAGAGAAGACACCATCAAGTATATGTTTAGAATTGAACCTCAATCTCAAATCGAAAGACAAAAAGTTGCAAAGGTAGAATCAGAATCCGCCGGTGCAGCAGACGAAGCGCCAAGACAAAGAATTGTAGATAAAAAAATTGGAAGAAACGACCCATGTCCATGTGGATCAGGTAAGAAATACAAAAACTGTCATGGTAAAAATATATAATTTATAAATAAAATAAGCCGTTGCAAGCAATTGAAGTTGTTTGTGATGGCTTTTTTATTTAATATATAATTTCTTACATTATTGAAAAAATATGATTAAAGAATAATTCCTAATATGATAAAATAAATATATTATAGATTAATTAAATAGTAAAAAATAAGATTTAATTCATAATTAAAGAGGAGCAAAAAATGGACATAAATGACATTAAGGCCATGGCATTTGATATGGATGGTACGTTACTTGACAGCAATAAGCAGATTCCGCCAAAAACAAAAGAAGCATTGATAAAATTACAAAATGAAGGTGTTCAGATAATATTGGCGTCTGGAAGACCGGTTAAAGGGTTATTAGGGTTTGCGAAAGAATTAGAATTAGAAAAACATCACGGAATAATCGTTACAAATAATGGCGCGGTAGGATATGACGTAAAAAATCACAAATATATTTATCAAACTCCAATTGATTTATCACTTATAAAAGAAATTCTTACAGATGTAATAAATGATGGTATTGAGCCAATGATTGAAAATGGAGATTACATGCTTGTAAATAATGTTTTTAACGGATTTGTAGACATGTCTCCATTTGGTGGCCAACACAATACAAATATCGTAGAATACGAATCAAGAGGTGGTGGATTTTTACTTAAAGAAGTAAGACCATATGCAGAATCTATTGACTTTAATGTAAACAAAATACTCACAATAGTTGACCCTTCAGTTATTGCTGAAACCATTGAAAGATATAGAGAAAAATTTGGATATAAGGTACATGTTGTACAAACATCACCATTCTTCATGGAATTTACAATGCCAGGAGTAAATAAAGAATACGGATTAGAAAGACTTGGCATTGATCCTGAAACCTTAATGTCATTTGGTGACAATATGAATGACAAGGAAATGATGGAATATGGAAAATATTCCGTTGCGGTGGGCAATGCCGTTGATCCAGTCAAAGAAATTGCAACATACGTATCCACTTCAAATGACGAAGAAGGCATATACGAAGCCTTCAAACACTTTGGATTTGTAGAATAGTACTCATATAGAAAGCACGCACAGGCGTGCTTTTTGCTTGTATTATTTCAAAATTAATAAAACATTCTATCTAATGTGAACAAACTAAAAATCTTTTAATTGTCTTTTTTACTGTATCCACATCTAGCGGTTTTTTAATAGTTTCAAAGCTTACAAACAACCTATCGCCCAACAAAATTTCATGTTTTGCATAATATCTAATCTTTTCTATCGCTTTAATAGCATATTCTGGATTATCCATCATGCCAAAATGTTCCCAGTAAATCTCGCGCTTAGTATAAGGACAAATAAATGTAAAATCTGGATATATTGGATCATATTTATCTAAAAATAGCGGACATTCATACTTGTAAATGAGATTATAACTAGAAAATAAATCAGCAAGAATTTTCTCGGATTTCGAACGAACTAATTCTTTATTGTTTGTGATAAATTGCTTTTCCTCTTTTCTAAAACTTAACGGAGTAAAATATTTATTTTTCCATTCCATAATAAATTGTTCTAAAGATGGCTCGATTGGATTGATCAAGGCTTTACGCTCAGGTGCTAGATTGTTATATACATTTTCTATGTTTTTGTAGTTATATCTAAATGGAAAATATTTTAGATAATTCATTTGTTTATTAATAATCTTTTTTAATTTCTCATAATATGATTTTTTACAAAGTACTTTTGCAAGTTCAATGTCTTTCTTTGGTATAAATTTTACTGTTGAATCATCTAAAATATGATAATAGTAAAATTTATTATTTACTTTTTTTATTTTTAACTTGCCTTCGGGGAAAATTTTCATATTTACGTTTATACTCAATAGTAAAGTATCTAATTTTTTGAATTCTTCTTTTATTGCTGTTGATATATCTATCATATTTACTCCTTTTATTTTTGTTTTAATGTTAATTTAAAATGGACCATATATTTTTAAATGCTATGGTCTATACATACAGTGGGGGGTATTTATTTCGTTTGCCATTTCTCGCACTGTTTGCTATGGTCTAAACATACTGGGGGTGGGTATTTATAGGACCATAAAAAAATTTTTTATGGTCTAAAGATACGGTAGGGCGGTATAAAAAGGACCATGGATTTGATGAAATAATACAGGAAAATATAGTTTGACTACCAAAAAATACTTTAAGATACTGAATAGCCTAATAATAATGTTATGATTAGAAAATTTTATGGTCTATTATATACGTACGTGGGGTATAGTAGGACCATAAAAAATTTTTTTATGGTCTTAAATATACCCTAGGGGGGTAAAAAAGGGACCAATCTTTTTGTGCTAATGATTTTGTAATGTCAAATATCACAAATAATTGTGCTAAATAACATAAGCTTATATGTGAGATTTGTTTTTTTATAATTATTATCAAATTATTTATACTTGTGTGAATGATATTAAAAAAAAATCTGATCCCTCCTACTCCCAGTATACTATTATTTCCCAAAAATAAACTGTCATTATTGTTACATGGATTTAACAAATATTTACATTCATAAAAGCATTCTACAAGCGCAAAATCTGGTTAATAAAACTTATTTATTACTATTTTTCACAATTGTGTTATAATAGTCAAAGAATAATGCCGTGTAATTGTGCTATTTACTTTAGGATGTTTGCTGCCTAAAAAATCTGCAGCCTACAAAAAATGTAGCCTACAAACAAAATGTTAACGGACAAAAAATGTAGCCTACAAACAAAATGTTAACGGTCAAAAATGCACCATTCAAAAATAATGTTAACGATCAAAAATCGCAGTCAACAACAATTTCTGCAATCCATAAAAGCACTTTTACAGCTATAAAAAAATATTTTAGTGAGGTGGTTGTCATAGAACAATTTGAGATGAACAATGAAATAGATGAGTTGCTTAAGGTTATGAAAGATCTTGGAGACTCTCTTTGACATTGCTAATAAAAAAGAAAAGTTAATTGAATTACAGAAAAAGAGTTATGAGAATGATTTTTGGGATGATTCTGATAAAGCTCAAGCCATAATGATTGAGATTAATGCATTAAAGGATACTACTGAAAATTATAGTAATTTATCAAGGGATATTCAGGCGTTGAGAGATTTGTTGGATCTAATGTCTGTTGAGGAGTTTATTGAAATGCAAGATGATTTAACATCTGACTTGCTTAAAACTAAGGAAGGTATTTCAAAGCTTAAGATTGAGACATTATTGTCTGGGGAGTATGATTCAAATAATGCGATTATGTCCATTCATGCAGGTTCGGGAGGACTTGAAGCTACCGATTGGGCAGGAATGCTTTACAGAATGTATACGAGATGGATGGATTCCAAAAAATATAAGTATGAGATTGCTGAATATAACAATGAAGAGGGCGGAGGGATTAAATCCGTTACGCTTATGGTTAAAGGGAAAAATGCGTATGGGTATTTGAAGGCAGAAAGAGGTGTGCATCGACTTGTTAGGATTTCTCCGTTTGATTCAAATGCTAGAAGGCATACATCATTTGCTAGTGTTGATGTTTACCCCGAAATAGATCATGATACTGAGATAGAGATAGATGAGAAAGATTTAAGAATAGATACGTATAGATCTTCTGGGGCAGGCGGACAACATGTAAATACAACGGATTCAGCTGTGAGGATTACACACATTCCGACTGGGGTTACTGTGTCTTGTCAGACAGAGAGATCTCAGATACAAAATAGAGAGACTGCAATGTCAATGTTAAAGGCAAAGCTTGTACAAATAAAAGAAGAAGAACACAAAGAAAAGATTGAAGATATACAAGGAAAGTATTCACAAATTTCTTGGGGTTCACAAATTAGATCATATGTATTTCAGCCATATACTTTAGTGAAGGACCACAGAACAAATTATGAAGTTGGAAATATCGAAAAAGTAATGGATGGAGATTTGGACGATTTTATTAATGCTTATTTAAATATGAAAGAAGTAGAGAACTAATGAATATAAACAAAAAAATTGCTGAAGAATTAAATATTAAAGAATCACAAGTTGAGAAAACTGTAAACTTAATTGATGAGGGAAATACAATTCCTTTTATTGCGCGTTATAGAAAAGAAGTGACAGGAAATTTAACTGATGAGGTGCTTAGAGAATTAGAAACTAAGCTTAATTATTTAAGAAATCTTGAAACAAGAAAAGAAGAAGTTATTGCTTCTATTGAAAAACAAGATAAAATGACTGATGATTTAATGAGTCAGATTGAGAATGCTGAAACATTAAAAGAAGTTGAAGATATTTATAGACCATATAAACAAAAGAAACAAACTAGAGCAACGAAAGCGAAAGAAAAAGGATTAGAACCATTATCTAATTTTATTTTGACATGGAAAGAAGGAAATGGATCTATTTTAGAAAAAGCTGAAGGGTTTATTACAGAAGAAGTACCGACCGTTGAAGATGCGATAAATGGTGCGAAAGATATTTTAGCTGAACTTATTTCTGATGCGACAGTCTTTAGAAATATTTTAAGAAAAGATGCTCAAAGAGTTGGGGTTATAGTTTCACAAAAGGCTAAAATTGAAGAAGGTAAAGAGGAAGAGGCGGCAACGTTTTATTCTTACTTTGAATATGAAGAAAAGATTTCTTCAATTCCTTCTCATAGAATTTTGGCGTTGAATCGTGGGGAAAAACTAGGATTCTTAAAAGTAAATGTTAAGCTATCAGATGATGAAAATATCTATGTAATATCAAGAAGTATTCAACAAGATAGATTATCTGAAGCATATAAATATATCAATGAAGCTGCAGAAGATGGATATAAGAGATTACTATTCCCATCTGTAGAAAATGAAATAAGAGCAGAGCTGACAGAAAAAGCTGATGAACAAGCAATTGATGTTTTTGCTAAAAACTTAAAACCATATTTAATGCAAGCACCGATAAAAGGTTCTGTGGTTATGGGGCTTGACCCAGGATATAGAACAGGATGTAAACTTGTGGTTATTTCTGAAACAGGGGAATTACTACATGATACAATTATTTATCCTGCAAAACCAAAGGGAGATATCGAAGGATCCATTTTGGTGATGACTGATTTAATAAAAAAATTTGGTGTAGACTTAATTACAATTGGTAATGGTACAGCATCAAGAGAAACAGAACAAGTTGTTTCCAAGATGTTAAATGAAAATAAATTTGATAAAAAAGTTTTCTACACAATTGTTAACGAATCCGGAGCGTCTATTTACTCTGCATCAAAAGTTGGTATTGAAGAGTTTCCTGATAAAGATGTTACTGTAAGAGGAGCTGTTTCTATAGCAAGACGTGTCCAAGATCCGCTTGCTGAACTTGTAAAAATTGAACCAAAACATATAGGTGTTGGACAGTATCAACATGACGTAAATCAAACAAAACTATCAGATACATTAAACAATGTAGTTGAAGATTGCGTAAACAATGTTGGAGTAAACTTAAATACTGCTTCACCTTCATTATTAATGTATGTTTCCGGGATAAACTCAAAAGTTTCAAAAAATATTATTGACTATAAGCATGAAAATGGAAGCTTTAAGTCAAGAGATGAACTAAAGAAAGTTAAGGGATTAGGACCAAAAACATTCCAACAAGCGGCAGGATTCTTGAGAATACCGGAAAGTGAAAATCCATTAGATAATACTGCTGTGCATCCAGAATCATATAAGATTGCAAAGAAAATTATGGGAATGGATTTAGATAGCATTGATACTAAGAAATTATCTGAAGAGCTTGAGATTGGAGAGCCTACATTAATTGATATTATTCAGGAGCTTAAAAAACCAGGGAGAGACCCTAGAGAAGACATGCCTAAGCCAATATTAAGAGCGGATGTTTTAAGTATTGATGACCTTGAAGTAGGAATGGTACTTAAAGGTACTGTACGTAATGTGGTCGATTTTGGGGCGTTTGTCGATATTGGTGTGAAAAACGATGGATTAGTTCATATTTCAGAAATCAGCGATAAATATATTAAACATCCGAGCGAAGTGCTAAAGGTTTCAGATATTGTAGAAGTAAAAATAATTAATGTAGATAAAAATAGAAATAAAGTTGGACTAAGTATGAAAGGAATTGATAAATAATGAGAATGGAAAAAATGTACATGCCAACATTAAAAGAAAATCCACAGGATGCAGAGATTGCAAGCCATAAACTTCTTTTAAGAGCTGGTATGATTAGAAAATCAGCATCAGGTATATATTCCTATCTTCCATTAGGTCTAAGAGTAATAAAGAAAATTGAACAAATTGTTAGAAATTCAATGGATAAATTTGGTGCGCAAGAAGTTTTAATGTCAGCATTGCAACCACAAGAAATTTGGGAAGAATCAGGAAGATGGGATAAATTTGGCGAAGAGATGTTTAGATTGAAGGACCGAAACGCTAGAGATTACTGTTTAGGACCAACAGCTGAAGAATATTTCACAACTCTTATTAGAGATGAAATTAAATCATATAAACAACTTCCGCTAAATATTTATCAAATACAAACAAAATATAGAGATGAAAAGAGACCAAGATTTGGTATCAATAGAGCTAGAGAATTTACAATGAAAGATGCTTACTCTTTTGATAAAAATGTTGAAGGATTAAAAAAATCTTATCAAAATATGTGGGATGCTTATGTAGATGTTTTTGATACTATTGGTTTGGATTACAGAATTGTAGAAGGTGACAGTGGTCTTATGGGTACAGGTAGATCTCACGAGTTTATTGCGATGGCAGAAACTGGTGAGGGAGTTATTGTGTATTCAAATGATAGCGACTATGCTGCAACGGATGAAAAATATAAAGTAAGTCTACCAATTTTAGAAAAAGAAGAACCAAAAGAAAAGGAAAAAGTTCATACTCCAGGAGTAAAGACAATTGAAGATTTATCAAAATTCTTATCTATCGATAAAACAAAATTATTAAAATCAATTGCTTTTACAACAAAAGAGGAGTCTTATCTAGTATTAATTCCTGGGGATAGAGAGCTAAATATAAATAAATTTTTAGCATTTGCGCAAATTTCAGAAAATGAGATTGAAATGGCGAGTGATGAAGATATCATCAATAAGTTTGGTAGTCAGCCAGGATTTATTGGACCAATTGGATTAAATAAAGATGTTAATGTAATTATTGATTCAAGAGTAAAAAATATGTCAAATTTTGTGATTGGTTCAAATGAAGCAGATTACCATATATTAAATGTGAATTATGGAAAAGACTTTGAAGCTGAAATTGCTGAAGATATTCTTATGATACAAGAAGGAGATAAAGGACCAAATGGGGAAGATTTAATTTTTGCTAGAGGAATTGAAGTAGGAAATATCTTTGAACTTGGTCAAAAATATTCTAAACCATTAAACGCAAAATTCTTAGATGAAAATGGTAAAGAACAATATTTTGAAATGGGTTCCTATGGTATAGGTATCACAAGAACTGTTACTGCAGTTATTGAACAAAACTATGATGAAGATGGTATTATTTGGCCAGAATCTGTCGCTCCATATAAAGCAATCATAACAATAGTAAAATCAGGTGATGAAAATCAAGTAAAATTGGCTGAAGAAATTTATCAAGAATTAATTTCTGCAGGTGTTGAAGTTTTACTAGATGATAGAAATGAAAGACCTGGAGTTAAATTTAAAGATAGAGATTTAATCGGTATACCGCATAGAATCACTGTTGGAAGAGATGCTTCAGAAGGATTTGTCGAATATTCTACAAGAAAAGAAAAAGAAAATATTAAATTAAGTGTACAAGAGGCCATAGAGAAAATAAAATAGCTATGAATAAAAATCCGTAAATAGAAAGAAAAACGGAATTATATAGCAAAGGGAAAAGTGATTAAACACTATGATAAATAAGCGTTTAATTGCTTTTTTTATTTTTGCATACTAACTGAATTATAATTAATATACTGACTTTACGCTCAAAAATATTAAATTATTTAAATAAATAACAGGAAAACACTTGACAAGTACAAAAGATTTAACTATAATGTTAACAATATATAGAAAAACTACATTAATGTAAGCTGATCTATAAAAAATATATGGGAGGAATTATGAAAAACTCAAAAAAGGTACTTTCACTTTTACTAGCATTAGTAATGGTTTTCCTTGTAGCTTGTGGTGGACCTACAGGTGGCGATAAAACTACAAAAGAATCAACAGGTGAAACAGATAAAAACGGTGGAGAATCTAACGGAAAAACAGAAGGCGAATCTGAAGTTAAAGAGTATACATACGCTGGTACAAACTCATTAAAAACTTTAGACTATATAACAACAAATAAGAATCCAGATAACATTTGGAATGCTAACTTTGTTGATGGACTTTTAGAACATGATAGAATAGGTCAATTACAACCAGCATTAGCTGAATCATATTCAGTAAGTGAAGATGGTTTGAAGTGGACTTTCAAATTGAAAAAAGGTGTTAAATGGGTTACAAATACAGAAATGGAATACGCTGAAGTTAAAGCGGATGACTTTGTAACAGGTTTAAGACATGCTGCTGAATTCAAATCAGAATCTAGTGCAGTAGTATCTGGTATTATTAAAGGATATGCAGAATATCTAAATAGTGACTTCTCAGATGCAGAATGGGAAAAAGTAGGTGTTAAAGCACTTGATGATTATACTGTAGAATATACTTTAGAAAAACCAGCTCCATATTTCGGAGATATTACAACTTATACTATTTTATATCCAGTTAATAGAAAATTCCTAGAAAGTTTTGACGGAGCAAAACTTGGCTCTCCAGAACCAACTAAGACAAAATTTGGATCATTAAGTCCAGATTCAATTTTATATAATGGTGGATATATCTTAAGTTCTGTAGATGATAAATCTTCTATTGTAATTGTTAAAAATAATCAATATTGGGATGCAGAACATGTATATCTAGAAAAAGTAACAGAAATCTTTGACGATGGTAAAGATCCATACTCAATTAAAAATGGTTTCGAAAATGGCACATATGTTGCTATGTCAATGAGACCAACATGGGAAGATTACAATAAAGTTAGAAAACAATACGAACAATACGTAAGACCAAACTTACCAAATGCTTCAACTTTTGGTACAATATTTAACTTTAATAGAAAATCATTTAAGTATACTAAATATGCTAAAGATGAAGCTCTAAAAGAAAACACAAGAAAAGCTCTATTAAATGAAAACTTTAGAAAAGGTTTAAGAGCAGCGTATGATAGAGTACCAGAATTAAGAGTTGATGCTCCAGAAGCATTAGCAAGAGAAGCATTAAAGAACGTAAACAACTATATAGATGCAGCAGCACATTCAGATGGTAGAGATTATCTACAATTAGTAACTGATGCATATAATGCAGCAACAGGGGAAAAATTAGATTTATCTGATGGACAAGATCCATTCTATAATAAAGAAAAAGCAGCAGAATACTTTGCAGCAGCTGAAAAAGAAGGTATCAAGTTCCCTGTACATTTAGATATGCTTGTTTTAGAAACTAATGATAGATTAGTTAAAAAAGCAAACTCAATGAAACAATCTATTAAACAAGGTTCTGATGGTAAGGTAATAATTGAATTAAATCTAGTACCTCAAGATACTATCCAAGCTATTGCATTCCAAAACAATGACCCTGCAGCAGCAGATTATGATATCAATACATTTGCTGGTTGGGGACCAGACTACAATGATCCAAAATCATATGCAGATACATGGTCAGCAACAACAGGTTCAAATCTAACAAATGCTGGTTTAAGCGGTGTGGATGAAAATGGAAATGTTGCAGATAAAGATATTAAAGAAAAAATTGGTTTAATGGAATACGAAAAGCTTTATAGAGAAGCTGATAAAATTACAGATGATTTAGATAAAAGATATGAAGCATTTGCAAAATCTGATGCTTACTTTGTTGAAAAAGCTTTATATATACCTGTAACAATGGCAGCTAGAGGAGAAATTATTTCAAAAGCAGAACCATTTGTTGGTATATATTCTCCAGTTGGTGTTTCACAAAACAAATATAAATATCAAAAAATTAGAAAAGAACTTGTAACTGCTGAAGAATACAATAAAGCTAAAGAACAATGGCAAAAAGAAAGAGTTGAAGCTAGAAAAAATCAAGCACAATAATTTCTATTTAATATATCTATTAGAGGTTGAACTTTAACTTCAACCTCTAATTTTTTAACCATAAAAACACAGTCATTATCAAGTTTTTATGGTTAAAAAATTTGAATTATACTGCAAATTATTATATAATTAAGGACATATATAATTATCTCAATATGAAGAATTTTGAGAAGGGAGAGTTAATTATGAAGAAATATATTTTTCAAAGAGTTATTAAATCTATAATAGCTATATTTCTTGTAGTGGCCGTAGTAGTGGCTATGGTTTATACACTTATTGATACGAAAAGAATTTTTGAAAATGACACAACATTCAATAAGTTAAAAGGAAATGAAAGAGTTGTATATAGATTTCAAACTCTAGAAAATTTAGGATATTTAGATTATGCAACTATGGGTGAAATGTGTAATGTAGAATCCAAAAACAATACAGGAGATTGTATAAAAAAAGACTCTGAATCACAAAAGAAAGTATTAAAAGTGTATGAAGATAAAGGGTATACAATCCAAAAATTAACAGGTGGTGGTAACTTAAATGGACAATATATCGCTACTAGAAATTACACTGTATTTGAATTGATAGGTAGATACTTTAAGAATTTGATAATTGTAGATAGACCAGGGAAAATACAAGACCCTAATAATCCAGAATTAGATCAAAACAGAGGGTATTATTTTGGTACAGATCATAATGGAGTACCTGCATTGATGTGTACAGGTTGCGAATATAAATATCAAATATATTTCAATGGTCAATTTCCATTTATTCACTCAAATATATTAAGCTTAAACTTTGGTAATTCATATCCAAGTAGACCAGGATCAAAAACTGTAGATGTTATATCTGAAGGACAAGGTGTTTTAGACAATAAAGATATAGTTTATCCAACAGGACAAAAAGGAAAAGGTGCTGAAGATTTACATAGTTTAAGATATAAGAAAAATCCAGATCATTTAGATGAATTAAAATATTTAGATAACTATGCAGATGCTACATTAAATAAAAAAGATAGATCTATGATTGGTAACTCATATCTATTTGGAGTTACTTCATTGATATTAGCATATGTGATTGCAATCCCAGCAGGTGTTGCAATGGCAAGAAATAAAGGTAAATTTATTGATAAATTAGGTATTTTATATATCAATATATTAATTGCTATACCTTCATTAGCGTTTATTTTTATTATGAAATACTTTGGTTCATTCTTTGATTTACCAGATAAATTCCCTCAATTAGGTGCTGGAAATATTAAGTCATATATTATGCCTATATTAATATTAACAATACTTTCCACATCAGGAATTATGACATGGATTAGAAGATATATGATAGATCAATCTTCTGCCGATTATGTTAAATTTGCAAAAGCAAAAGGTTTATCAAAGAAAGAAATTTCAAAAAATCATATATTAAAAAATGCGATTATTCCAATTGTTAATGGTATACCTGCTTCAATAGTTTTATCTATTAGTGGTTCAATTATTACAGAATCAGTATTTGCCATACCTGGTATGGGTAAGATGTTACCAGATGCAATTTCAGGAGCAAATAATAATATGGTAATTACATTAACATTTATATTAACAGCATTGTCAATATTCTCACTATTTGCGGGAGATTTATTATTGACAGTAGTTGACCCAAGAATATCACTGAATGCTAAGAAAGGAGACATCTAATGGATGATGAAAAAATATTAACATCCGAACAAATATCAGACGATATGTTTGAATTTGTACAATACGATGAATCAAAATCTGAAAAGATTGCTACTCCTGAATATTCATATTGGGGCTCAGTATTTAGAAAATTCTTTAGCTCAAAAGTTGCTATATTTATGTTGGTAGTTTTAACATTAGTATTATTGATGTCATTTATACAACCAATATTTTCAGGATATGACAACTTAGCACAAGAAAATATTAATAACTACGATTTAAAATTTTTAAGACCAAGTTTAAAATATCCTTTTGGTACTGATGATGTAGGTAGAAATGTATTTGATATGGTATGGGCTGGTGCTCGTACATCATTAACAATTTCATTTATTACTACAATAATAACAATGACAATTGGTATTATAATTGGTACAATATGGGGATTCAATAAAAAATTAGACTTTTACTTAATGGATCTTTACAATGTTATATCCAATATCCCATATTTACTAATCGTTATGATACTTTCATATGTATTAGGAGCAGGGGTATGGCAATTAATCATTGCTTTATCTGCAACTTCATGGATAGGTGTGGCATATTTCATGAGAGTACAAGTTATGATAATTCGTGATAGAGAATATAACATGGCTTCTAAAGTACTTGGTTCAAGTACATGGAAAATCATTAAACATAACATTATGCCACATCTAATTTCAGTAATTGTTACATCTGCTGCGAATAGATTACCTGGATATATTTCTACAGAAGTATTTTTAGGATATATTGGTGTAGGTTTAACACAAAGAGAAGCATCCTTAGGTAGAACGATTCAAGCGCATGCTCAATACATGCAATCAGCAACATATTTATTTATTATACCTGTAATTATTGTTGCTATTATAACAGTTTCATTTTATATAGTAGGACAAACATTAGCGGATGCTAGTGATCCACGTAATCACGAAATTTAGGAGGATTTTATGGAAAGCAAAGACAATATAATATTATCTGTAAAAGATCTTGAAGTAAAATTCAGAGTTCGTGATAGAGAACTAAAAGCAATAAGAAGAATTTCACTAGATTTTGAAGAAGGTAAAGTAGTAGCCATTGTAGGTGAATCAGGATCAGGTAAATCAGTATTTACAAAGACATTTACAGGTATGTTAGATGAAAATGGTGAAATTACTAATGGTGAAATATGGTTTGAAGATCAAGATTTAGCAAAATTCAAAACTGATAAAGAATGGTTAAATATCAGAGGAAAGAAAATTGCTACAATTTTCCAAGATCCAATGACATCATTAAACCCAGTTAGAACAATAGGTTATCAAATAGCTGAAGTAATTATTAAACATCAAAATAAGACAAAAGCGGAAGCTAAAAAAATAGCAATTGATTTAATGACAAAAGTTGGTATTCCAGAAGCTGAAAAACGTTTTGATGAATATCCATTTATGTACTCAGGTGGTATGAGACAAAGAATTGTTATTGCGATTGCATTAGCATGTAGACCAAGAATATTGATATGTGATGAGCCAACAACAGCTCTTGACGTTACAATACAAGCACAAATTATAGAACTAATTAGAAACTTATCACATGAATATGGATTTACAACTATTTACATCACACATGATTTAGGTGTTGTAGCAAAAGTAGCAGACAGGGTTGCTGTTATGTATGCTGGTCAAGTTGTAGAATATGGTACAGCAGAAGAAGTATTCTATGACCCAAGACATCCATATACATGGGGATTATTATCCTCACTTCCACAACTAGAAGAAGGTGGAGAATTATTTGCAATCAAGGGTACACCACCAAGTTTATTTAATGAAATAAAAGGTGATGCATTTGCTTTAAGAAGTAACTATGCTATGAAAATAGATTTTGAAAAAGAACCACCAATGTTTAAGGTGTCAGATACACACTATGCTAAAACCTGGTTATTGCATGAAAAAGCTCCACACGTAGAGCCACCAGAAATCATTAAGAATCTACATGAAAAGATGGAAAGAGCTACATCAAAGGGAGGTGCTTACAGTGGATAATAAGCAAAGAGAAGTACTAGTTGATGTAAAAGACTTAGAGATTACATTCCAAAATGGTAAAAGAAAATTTGTTGCTGTAAAAGGTGTAAATTTTCAAATTTATAAAGGTGAAACTTTTTCATTAGTAGGTGAATCGGGTTCAGGTAAAACAACAATTGCTCGTGCAATTGTTAGATTAAACAAGACATCAAACGGTGAAATTTTCTTTAAGAGAAAAAAAATAAATGGAAATCTGAAAAAAGAAGAATCAAGAGAATTAAAGAGACAAATTCAAATGATTTTCCAAGATCCAGCAGCATCCCTAAATGAAAGAGCAACTGTTGATTACTGTATAGGTGAAGGTATTGATAATTTCAAACTTTATGCAAATAAAGAAGAAAGAGCTAAAAAAATCCAAGACGCCCTAGATGCAGTAGGTTTATTACCAGAACATAGATCAAGATATCCACACGAATTTTCCGGTGGACAAAGACAAAGAATCGGTATTGCAAGAGCAATAATAATGGAACCAGAACTAATAGTTGCTGACGAACCAACTTCAGCTCTTGACGTATCTATTCGTGCACAAGTCTTAAACCTATTAAACAAATTTAAGAAGGAAAAGCAATTAACATATCTATTTATCGCTCACGACTTATCAGTTGTTAGATATTTCTCAGATAGAATTGCTGTAATTACAGAAGGTAGAATCGTAGAAGTTGCTCCAACCGAAAAACTTTTCGAATCACCTTTACACTCATACACAAAATCTTTATTACAATCAGTTCCAATTCCGGATCCAATAATTGAAAAAAATAAAGAAGTAGTAGTATATGATCATACTGCTGCAGGTGAAGTTACAGATCAATATCAATTAAGAGAAATCGCACCAGAACACTTTGTATTTTGTTCTCCAGACCAAGTAGACTATTACAAAAAAGTCCTAGACCAATCACTTAGCGGTGAATTCCTAGATGAAGAACTACTTGTCGGAAAAGATGCAGAAAAAGCAATTCTAAACAAAGAAAAAGTCGATGAAGTTGAAGTAAATAATAGAAATAAAAACGTTAAAAATGATCAATTGATATAGGAAAATTTATAGAATTTTAGGAACTGTTGCAAAAAGACGAAACTTTTTTTGTAGCAGTTTTTTTATGCTGAATAGGCGGTGAAATTCGGGAGGAATGATGCTGTATTTAAGATCCATCAATAACTGATGCGGATAAAGTGATGAGGTGTTTGCTGAGTAATTTTATGTGGTTATAACGCGTTGCAC
>NZ_JH601088.1:318331-324876 GCF_000245755.1 Helcococcus kunzii ATCC 51366
GGGGGTGTGGTATCCAGAGACCATAAAAAAATAGACGTGGTCCTAAATATACCGTAGGGGGGTATAAAGGGGAACAAGATAATTACAGCAATACGATTGAGCCAGTAAATTTTCTAAAATTCTATTATAACTATTATCTACTACAATCCACTAAATAACACTTTTTCTATGACATTCCTTTAAAACAGTGTGTTATTTTCGCGTCCATTCTCTTCCATTCTCTTAACCCTCCATAATAATCATCTATTAAAGCCAATAATAAATCACTATAAAACCCCTATAACAGCAAATTATATAATAATTCTTATAAAATTATATTTTCTTTAGATAAATAATTTGTAAAAACATTAACTTATAATTACAATAATATTAATGAAAGAATAGAAATTGGAGAAAAGTATGAATCCTGTAATCAAACAAATTAAGAAATTATATAATATTTTTACACCTAGACATAAGATTATTGCAGACTATATTCTTGAAAATCATGAAGTGCTTCCAGAGTTAACTGCTAGAGAATTAGCTGAAAGAACTCAAAGTGTTCCTAGTTCAATTATTTCTTTTTCAAAAAAATTGGGATATAAAGGGTTTAATGAATTAAAGTTTCAATATGAGAGTGATATAAATAGCAATACTCAATTAAATCAAGATTTATTCGATATTTTTAACAGGGTGGATAAATTAACAAAAACAAAAGAGTTTAAGGAAGTTTTAGAAATTTTAGAAAACACTCCAAAGATTTTTATATTGGCCTCTCAGATGTCGCAGATTCCAGCGAAAGATTTTTATTTTAGAATGAGAAAGATTGAGCCTTCAAAAATGATATTTTTTGAATCATACAATGATCAATTAAGGATGTCTTCTTTAATGGAAAAATCAGATGTTGCCTTAATTGTTTCTAATAGTGGGGAAGCTCAAGAAATAAAGAATTTACAAAAGGAACTTTATAAAAATGGTTGTAAGCAGATTTTGGTAACTAATTCTAATAATAGTACTTTATCCAAATATGCTACAGTTGAATTGAGTATAAATTATAGAGAAAGCCACCCAGTGTTGAATCAAGAGGTTCCGACCCTGTCAAGATATGCATTGTTGGCTATTTTAGAAAAGATATTTTTATATTTCTTATATAAAGATTTTGATAAAAATATAGAAACAATTAAGCATATGAGTAAATTATATAATAAGTAATTGTGAATTTGTTCTCTAATATATTTATTTATTTGACAATTTGTTCTTTAAATAATATTATAATATTGAAAATTGAATGACCTGAATAAGGTCTTTTAATTTTATTATAAAAGAAAACGTATTCCAAAAAATCTAAAGATCTGTTCAATTGTAAGATTAAGCGGAATGTACCATATTTTACGAGAGGAGAATAATATGGAAGTCAAAAAATTTGTTGCTATAACAGCTTGTGCTTCAGGTATTGCTCACACTTATATGGCTCAGAGTGCACTTGAAGATGCGGCTAAGGAATTAAATATTGAGGCAAAAGTAGAAACTCAAGGAACTATTGGGACAGAGAACGAATTAACGGCGGAAGAAATAAAAAATGCAGATGTTGTAATAATTGCATCTGATATTACAGTTGATAAAAGTCGATTTGTAGGGAAGAAGCTTGTAGAAGTTGATACTAATACTGTATTGAAAAATCCAAAAGAAACAATATTAAATTCTATAAAAAATTCAACAGTATATGGTGCTAAGGGTACAAAGATAAATAATAAAATTGAGATAGGTACATCTTCAAATAAAATTGTTAGACATTTAATGTCTGGTATAACTGATATGATACCTGTAACAATTGCTGCAGGGTTGCTATTAGCTATAGCTAATATTTTAGCGTTTCAACCTGATCCTAATAATCCGGATTTGGTAATTTGGGCATTCCCAGAAACTGAATTAGGAAATTTCTTCTCAAAATTATTTGATTTAGGTAAAGTTGGATTTACTTTAATGATTCCAATTTTTGCAGCGGGAGTCGCAAAATCGATAGGTGATAAACCTGCAGTTGCCCCAGCATTTATTGCGGGATATATAATTAATGATGCAGAATTTTTAGGTACCGAAACAGGCGCTGGTTTTCTAGGGGCGATAATTGTTGGTTTTGGTGTAGGTTATTTAGTAAAACTATTGAAGGGTATAAAATGGCCAGATTTTATGAAGACAATAGTGCCAATTTTGATAATACCTACTATTGCAACTTTTATTTCCTTTGTTGTTATATATTATTTAATTGGACAACCAATAGCTTCATTTATGGACAAACTATATGAAATGATTAATAATTTAACATTAAATTATAAGGCAGCTCCTTTAATTTATGGTGCAGTTCTTGGTGGAATGATGGGATTTGACTTAGGTGGACCAGTAAATAAAACAGCTATGATGGTAACATCAGCTATATTTGTTGATACTATGACTCAATTCGGTCCAACAGGTGTTAATGCTATACCACAAGCAGCGACTGGTGCTGCGATTGCAGTTGCACCACTTGGTGCGGCGATAGCTACATTCTTATTTAAGGATAAATTTACTATAGATGAGAGAGCGTTAGGGTCTTCTGCGTTTGTAATGGGAATGGTTGGTGTAACAGAAGGTGCAATACCATTTGTAGCAGCGAATCCATTATTAATTGTAGCTAATACATTATCATCAGCATTGTCTGGTGGTTTAGCAGCAGCTGCAGGAATTCACTTTTATGGTGGAGTCGGCTCACCTTTAGGAGCTTTTATAGGATATACCACAGGAATTAAATATTCATGGTTGTGGTGGATACTGATAATATTCTTTGCTTCATTTGTGAATGCTCTATTATATAGATTTATTTTAAGAAATAGAAAAGTAGTAAGTTAGATGAACCTATTTGGAGGATATAGATGAATAGAATACACTTAGTAAATCATACTCATTGGGATAGAGAATGGTATTTTACAACCATGGATTCTTTGGTTTTAAGTGATGATATTTTTACTAATATTTTTGACGAATTAGACAAGAATGATAATTTAAAATTTTGTTTAGATGGCCAATCTTCAATTTTAGATGATTATATTAAGGTAAGACCAGAAAAATATGAACTAGTAAAAAAACTTGTTAATGATGGAAAGCTTGAGATTGGACCTTGGTATACTCAAACAGATGCATTCTTTGTTGATCAAGAATCTATTGTGAAAAATTTAGCCATAGGTATAAGAGATAGCAAAAAATACGGAAAATATATGAATATTGGATATTTGCCGGATAGCTTTGGGCTAAATGGACAGCTTCCTAGTATATTTTACAATTCTGGTATAAAAAATGTTATTTTTAGAAGAGGCATTAACTTCGACAAACATATTGATAGCGCGTATTTTAATTGGGAAGGATTAAGTGATAAAAAAGTAAATTGTGTTAATTTAATAGATGGATACGGACCAGGTTCTTTTTTATCAAGTCGTGATGATTATTTGGAAGAAAAATTATTTCCTAAAGTCAAAAATATGTTAAAATTTGCGCCGATTAATAATATTATTATACCGGTTGGAGGAGACCAATTAGACATAGTCCCAAATCTCAATAATATTGTGAATGAAATAAATAGTAAAACTCAAGATGAATATATTATTAGTAGTTATGGGGATTTCTTTGATGAAGTAGAAAAATCATTCCTACAATTTCCAAAATATAAAGGTGAATTTAGAGAGCCATCACGCCATAGAGTTCATAAAACAATAGGTTCTATTAGATATGACATTAAAAGAGAAAATTTTCTGATTGAACAAAAACTTTTACGAAGAGTAGAGCCAATGATGTCAATAGCAAAAATGGCTAAAATCGATATTAGTCCAGAATTATTAATTAATGCATGGAAAAAAATTTTGGAAGGACATGCACATGACAGTATGGGCGGATGTGTATCTGATGATGTAGCAATCGACATTCTTCATAGAATGAAAGAAGCTAATGAAATTGTGGATGGTGTTGAAAATCTAATTTTGAGAAGACTTTCAGAAGAGATGGACTTAAAAAATAATGAAGTTTTAATCTTGAATACTGATATATCCGATTTTCATGGTTATAAAACAATAGAATTTATGTCCTCAACTAATGATGTAGAAATTTCTGAAGTCAATAATTACACTCTGTTAGACTATGAATATTTTGAAGGAAAAAACAATTTACTAATTGAAGCGCAAGATGGAGATAGATATATTAATGAAGATCCGTATTATAAATTAAGATTTTTGGTTAATATAGATATTCCTAGTATGGGCTATAAAATAATTAGTTATAAAAACATAGAAAATAGTCAAAATAAAATAAACAAAACTCAAGCTGATTATATCGAAAACAGTAAATACAAAATAGTTTATGATAAAGAAAAACTGAATTTAATATTAAAAAATGGAAAGACAATCGAAAATTTCATTCAATTTGAAACAATTGGAAATCAAGGAGACACATATGACTTTTCTCCATTAAAAGGTGATAATCCAATTTTATTAAATCTTAATTTAGGAGAAATTTCTAAAAGTGATGATATTCAAATGATGAAATTACAGGGCGAATACAAATTGCCATATGATTTGGATAGTAGATTAGGCTTAAAATCAAAAGAAGGAAACTTAAACATTAATATGACGATTTCCCTGATTGACGAATCTGATTTAATCGATTTTAAATTTTCAGTTGATAACAATGTATTAAGTCATAGATTAAGGGCGAAGATATTTACTGATATTGATGCTAAAGAAACTATAGCTTCTCTACCTTTTGGATTTATTACAAGGCCAATATTAAAAGATTTACCTGAAAATTGGAAGTCGAAATATGAAGAAATGCCAATAGATATTGAACCATTTGATAAAAGCGTTTCTGTTAAAGATGAAAATATGGCAATTACAATTTTTGCAAAAGGGATTAAAGAATATCAATTTAGAGAAAAAAGTTTTTTCATTACATTATTTTCAACAACTAGTCAGCTAGGTAAACCGAATCTAGCATATCGTCCTGGTAGAGCTTCAGGAGATACAACTAAAAAAGGACATGTAATGATCGAAACTCCAATGGCTGAGTTACAAGGCAAATTAGAATTTGAATTTGCTATTAACGTAGAAAACAAACTTGATGAACAAACTTCCACTTTACTATGGAATAAATACACTGATCAAAATATTTTTTATCAAAATCAAACATTAAATAAATTTATAAATAGATTGGATAATAAAATTCAAAGTAGATTTATAGAAAATAGGGATAAGATCGATTTTTCTCTATTAAAAGTTGAAGGAGATGTTTATTTCAGTAGTTTTGCACCTTCTCTTTATGATAAAGACTGTTATATTCTGAGATTGCAAAACCCAACCAAAGAAACTAAAAGCTTTAGTTTATCAAGTGACTATATAAAGGAATGGAAAGTAATCAATAATATTGAAGAAGAACAAAAAAATCAAAAACTACAAATAAATCAGTATGATACTCTTACATTAAAAATTTGGTTATAATGGTGAGGTTGAAATGGATTATTTAGCGATTGACATTGGCGGCACTAGAACTAAAAGTGCTATTGTAAATAGTGAAGGAAAGTTTAAAAATAAAGAAAACATTCCTACTCCTGATAAATATGAAGAATTGATTTCATATATAGTACGAAGATTTTTAGAAAACAAAATTGATTCAAATACAATTGGATTAAGTTGTCCAGGAGTATATTCACCTAAAAATAAAACAATCACTGGTTCTTCTGCTTTATCATACTTAATCAATAAAAATATTATTAATGACATCCGAGCAAGCTTAAATGATGTAAAAATAATCATTGAAAATGATGGTAATTGTGCACTATTAGGTGAAATCTCAACCGGAGAATACGATAAAATAAATAATATTTTGATGCTTGTAGTAGGAAGTGCGATTGGAGGATCTGCAATAGTTGATGGAAATTTAATAAGAGGTGCAAACCTCAATGCGGCAGAATTTGGCTACATGATGATTGATAATAATGTTGAAAGATCAAAATACCATTCCCTCGGCGGTAAATGTGGATTAAATGGTCTACTAAACTACATCAATGAAAGAGGATTTTCCATTTCAAATGGTAAAGAATTATTTTATAAAATGTCTGAAAATAAAGAATTATATTCTTTAGTAAAAAATCAATTAAAATATTTAGCCTTATCAATAATAAATCTTCAATATATCCTTGATCCGGACCTAGTTCTGATAGGTGGAGGAATAAGTAAAAATGAAAAGTTTATAAACATCATAAAAGATAATATAAATGAAATAATGACCTTGAGAGCAAATTATAAAGTAAAACCTAAAATAGAAGCAGCAAAACAAGGTAATGATGCCAATTTATTAGGTATAGCATATAAATGTAGGGAGGATCTTGAAAATTAAATGAAAAGACTGTTGCAAAATGACGAATAAGTTGTTTTGTAGCAGTTTTTTTGTTGAATGGACGGTGAATTTCGGGCGGAATGATGCTGTATTTAAGATCCATCAATAACTGATGCGGATAAAGTGATGAGGTGTTTGCTGAGTAATTTTATGTG
>NZ_JH601088.1:325318-348143 GCF_000245755.1 Helcococcus kunzii ATCC 51366
AAAAAAATAGACGTGGTCCTAAATATACCGTAGGGGGGTATAAAGGGGAACAAAAGGAATGTGATAAAATATGTTCTGGCCGATAAATCCTCCCAAAATACAAATTACAACATTAAAACAAATTTCTGACAATACTTGCTAAATAGTCAGACATTGGCTAAACTATTAATGTATTTATGTGATATGTTATATAAGATTAGGAGTTATTATGATAAGTTTTGAATATTTCAAAAAAGAGAATTACAATAGGTTGTTGGAAATGCTTTTAGCATTTTTTACATCGCCAGCTCTTACAGATCCATTGGAAGAGCACATTGTAATTAATTTACTGGACGATATTTTAGAAGGAAAGCAAAATATTGATGGTATAGAGATATATTATGGGGACAAGTTGGTTGGTTTTGGTACTTTGACTTCATATTATGCGACTGAGGTTGCAGGGAAGACTGTGCAATTTGAAGATTTATATATAGAAGATGTATATAGGGGTAAGGGAATTGCGAGTGAGTATTTTTCTAGGATAATGGAGAAATATCCTGATGCAAAAAGATTCAGATTAGAGGTTGAGGAATCCAATCATAGAGCTATTAAGTTATATGAAAGACTTGATTTTGCCCCAATTTGTTATTTGCAAATGGTTAATGAGTAAAATATTACTTGGGAATTTTTAATTTATTGAAATTACCAAGTAGATATTTTTGTGTATTTACTTGGTTATTATTGATTTTAAAAATAACCAAGTATTTTTTTGATGAAATTTTGAGAAATTTACTTTGTTATTTTAAATAATTCAATTTACCAAGTAATTGCAATGAAATTTTTACTTGGTTATTTTGTTATTTCAATTTTACCAAGTAATTGCAATGAATTTATTACTTGGTTATTTTGTTATTTCAATTTTACCAAGTAAAACTATATAATTTACTACTTTGTAATTTTGAATATTTCATTTTACCAAGTAAATTTTTGTGGGAATGGTCCAAAATCGCAAAATATACATTTATCCTCCGCGCAGCGTCCATCCTCTAAACACTTTCCAATCCCAAAACCGTAGAAAAACCACCATTCCTCCTACAACTTCCAACCCCAAAACAGCAAAAAAACCACCATTCCTCCTACACTTTCCAACCCCAAAACGGCAGAAAAGCTCCATTCCTCCTAACAACTTCCTATACCTAAATACCCAAAAATCTCCATTCCTACAAATGCCAAATAACCACCTAATCCCTCATAAAAACCCCCAACCCTCAAAATCCCCAACTACCAAAACCCCCACCCCCCCAAAAAAATGTTTAGAAATTTTAGCTATATTCCAACATTTCAACCCGCTTCGATATGAAAATATTAAAAAATTATTAAGGAAGTTACAAATATGTAACAAAGTATACTTATTTGTAACTATTTTTACTTAAAAATTGCTATATTTTATTGAATTGACTATAATATAAACAGTTACAAAAAGATTACAAAAGTTACAAATAAATTAAATTAAGTACATATTATAGCTAGGAAGAAAGAGGTAGGAAATTGAACAAGAATTCATTAAAGAAAATTGGTTACACACTTTTAGCAACTGCAGTTGTATCAACATCACTACTGCCATCAATCTCAGATGCTGCTAATAGAAAATATAAATTAAATAAAAGTGTGAAGACTTTTATTAGTACAGATGACGCGAGTAGAGGCGTAAATGTACGTGGTACATATGGTGCTGGAGAGTATTTTATTTATAAGGAATTAAATGATTATGTAAATATTTCAAGATCAGAAGGTGTGCCAGGGGCTTGGGTTAAAAAGTCTGATAATGGAAAAACTCTTGTAGCACAGTCAAGTTCTAGAGTGGAAAAACAAGAAATTGTTACAGTGAGTGGCAATAAAGTTAAATTATCTTCACCTACAAAGATTTACTTTAGTGCAGATGATGCAAAAGCTCAAAGAAACAGCAGAGGTACATATGCTGCTGGTGAATATTATGTTTATAAGAAATTTAATGGTGCATACAATATTTCTAGAGTTGCTAATCAACCTGGTGGTTGGGTAAATAGTGTAGAAAAAATTGTGACTAAGGTTGAAAGACCAGTAGTAAAGGAAAATACATCTACTACTAAAGTTGAAAGTGGAAAATATAAATTAGATGGTTCAAAAGCTGGATATATAACAGCTGCATATGCAAAGAGTGGTAGAAATGCAAGTACAACTTTAGCAGCTGGAGAATACTATATTTATAAGAGTTTTGATGGTATGTTGAATTTATCAAAACAAAAGAATGTACCAGGTGCTTGGATAAATCCAAATTCTGGTGATTCATCATCAAAATTAAGTTCAGAAACAGATATAGTTACACCTATTTATTCTTCAAATATTGGACAAGAGATTGTAAGAGAAGCTAGAAAATATATTGGTTTAAGATATGTATTTGGTGGTTCAAATCCAGGTATGGGATTTGATTGTTCAGGACTTACATCATATGTGTTGACACAAGTTAAGGGTGCAACACTTGCAAGAACATCAAGAGGACAATCTCAAGGTGGTCAATATGTTAGTCCATCAAACTTACAAGCTGGAGATTTACTATTTTATGGTGATTCAGCAACAAATATTTACCATGTAGGTATTTATAACGGAAATGGTGGTATTATCCACGCTTCAGATTATGGAATTGGTGTGGTAGAAGTTTCATTAAATTCAAACTTCTTTAGAACTCGTTTCCAATTTGCAAAAAGATATTAAAAATAGAAAATATTAAAATGATTATTTATAATGGTGATTGTTAAAATTGAATATAAGATAGTTTAATCGCCAAATGAGTACCTTTTTTGAGATTAAATAATCATTACAAAAGTAGAGACTTTTATAGCGACTTAAAAAGTTGTTTTATATTAGTCTCTATTTTGTTTTTTAAATGAAATATATTATAATTATGATAAATACATATTTAAAGGAGAGAAAATGAGTAATCCAGTTTATGAAAAATTAGAAGTTGCATTAAAAGATATACAATCTAAAATAGATTTTAAGCCAGAGTTGGCGATCACATTGGGATCTGGTCTTGGTAAATTAGCTGATATAGTAGAAGTTGTTGATGAGATTTCTTATGATGAAATTGAAGGTTTCCCAGTGTCAACAGCACCTGGCCATAAAGGAAGATTTGTATTTGCAAATATTGAAGGCGTACCAACTGTTATCATGCAAGGAAGAGTTCATAGATATGAAGGATATAGTGCTTCTGATACCATTATGCCTACAAGATTAATGGGAATGATGGGAGCAAAGACTTTGCTTGTAACAAATGCAGCAGGTGGTGTAAATAAAAACTTTAGTATTGGAGATTTGATGATAATTAGAGATCATATTACATTTTTTGTAGAATCTCCTTTAATGGGAAGAAATATCGGGGAGCTTGGCACAAGATTCCCAGATATGACAGAAGTTTATAATAAAGAATTATCAGACAGAATTGAAGAAATTGCAAAAAATAAAAAGTTACCTATTCAAAATGGGGTATATTGTCAAGTGTCTGGTCCAGCTTATGAAACACCTGCAGAAGTAAAAGTAGTTGGTATACTAGGTGGTGATGCAGTCGGCATGTCTACTGCAATTGAAGCTATGGCTGCAAGACATATGGGAATGAAAGTGTGTGGTATATCTTTAATTACTAATTTAGCATCAGGTATTTCAGAAGTTGAATTATCTGAACAAGAAGTTATTGAAGCAGGGGAAAGTGCTTCTGAATATTTTATTGAGTTAGTTTTAGATTTTATAAAAACATTGAAATAATGAAATGATAAGGAAAGGTCTCTAGAGGTCATTATGAAAAATAATTTACAACAAGAGTTAGCCATAAATACAATTGATGGTCCGGTATTAATAATTGCAGGACCAGGTACGGGTAAAACTTACACATTAGTAGAACGTGTAATGCATATGGTGTCTGATTTAGGGATTGATCCTTCTGAAATTTTACTTTCAACATTTACAAATAAAGCAGCTTTTGAGCTATTAGATAGATTATCATTGAAATTTAGCGAGAAAAATATTAATAAAGATGTCAATGATATGTTATTGGGGAATTTCCATTCAATAGCGATAAACATTTTAAATGAATATATTGAATATACACCTCTAAAAAATGGATATGTACAAATTGATGAAATTGAACAGGCATATTTAATTGAATGCTATATCAACAAATTTAGAGAAATACAAGGATATGGTACTGTTATAAATCAAAAGCGTGAAGTAAAAGATATAGTGAAAATTGTAAATAAATTAGCTGAAGAAGGTATATTAGAAAGAAAATCAGATAATCCTGTACAAAATACTATTTTTCAAATAGCTAAAGTATATGAAGAAATACTTGAAATATACAATATGATTGATTTTTCACATATACTTTTGTACACATATAAATTGTTGAAAGAAAATGAAAATGTAAAATTAGCCTTAAATAAAAAGATTAACTATATAATGATTGATGAATATCAAGATACAAATATTGTTCAAGAGAAGATTATTGATTTGTTATTAAATGAAAACAACAATATCTGTGTTGTCGGTGATGATGATCAAAGTTTGTATAGATTTAGAGGGGCAACGGTAAAAAATATTTTACATTTCAATAAAAAATTTAAGGATACAAAAGTTGTTAAACTAATGCACAATTATCGTTCTGATGATAGTATAATCAAGTTTTATTCAAACTTTTTAAATGATTTAATCAATAAAAATCCTGAATTAAAACCATATCGACACAATAAATTACTTTTTTCAGATAGAGTTACTGATACAAATAAAGTTGTAAAAATTTATGAAAACTCTGAGGAAGAATGGATTGAAAAAACTACAAATTTTATTTTGGAATTAAAGAAAAATGAAGCGATAAATAATTTTAACGAAGTGGCTATTTTATTTAGTTCTATAAACAATGAAAGAGCAAAAAGACTCATTTCAAATATTAAGAAAAATGGTATTGATGTATATTCTCCAAAAACAAATACTTTAATTTCTCAGATAGAGATATTGAAATTAATTGGTGCTCTTTATTATTTATTTAAGAAAGTAATCGATAAAGAGGTAAATTACAGGGATAGAGATACACAAGTATTTTTAGATAGATGTTTAGATAATTTTTATAAGTCAAAGTTAAGATATGATGAGTTGGATGACTTTATTGAAAGAATGTCAGCCTATGTGACAGGGGATAAATTTCAACTAAGTTTACATGACATAGTTTATAGATTATTTGCTTATCGTCCATTTTATGACTATATGAATGAAGAAGAACGTGCTAAGAAATTATCACGTTTTATAGAATTACTAAATACATTTTCTTTAATAAATCAAATTTATTTTATTAATCAAGATAATATTATAGAATTTATAAATAGATTCTTCTATAGTTTTATCCGATTTATCAAAGATCAAAATGTAAAAGAATTTGAAGAAGATACTAAGATACCAGAGGAAAATTCTATAAGTGCGATGACCATTCATTCCTCAAAAGGTATGGAATATCCTGTTGTGATAATGGCTTCACTATGGGATAAAATCTATGATAGATATGAATCAAAATTAGACAATATCTTGGATAATATTTTGGCTGATTTTTCTGACAATGTCGACTTTGAGCCGATAGAATACGCCAATTTATTAGATTTTTATAGAAAGTATTATACAGGATTTTCCAGGGCAAAAAATTTATTAGTATTATCTGGACTAGAAAGTAGTTTTCAACCAATAAATGACATATTTTTAGATATCATTAATGAGTTAGATACGCCAAATATTAAAGAATTAAATATAGAAAGAGGACCTGTAAAAGAAAATAAAACTAGAAAATCTTATTCATACACCGTTGATATTGTGCCATTTAATGAATGTCCAATAGCATATTTCTATGAAAGAGAATTGAAATTTTCTTATCCAAAGACTAAGGGTTTATATTATGGTTCTCTAGTCCATGAAAGTATTGAATTTATCAATAAACAGCTAATAAAGAAAAATTATTTTGACAAGAGAGAGATTGCAAAATTGGTCACCTTAAATGCAAGACAGAAATTCTTGCATGGAGCTTATATGCTAACCAAAGAAGATGTGGATAAGGCTATAAATGAAGTAGAAAAATACTATGATTTTATTAATCAGTTTGGTCAGCCTCTTGAAAGTGAGCTGAATATTATATACTCTACTGACGAATATGTGCTAAATGGTAATGTTGATATGATAGTAAAAAGAGATGATAAATATCATATTATTGACTTTAAGACGGGAAATGCACCTGATGAATTTGGAAATCATCCATCTATGGTAAAGTATTTCTATCAAATTAATCTCTATGCTTATTTATTTAAGAAGACAAAAAATATTGATATATCTTCAATGTCATTGTATTTTACAAACTTACATGCAAAACAATCATTATACACATTTGAATTTGATAAAGCTAAAAATGAAGAATTAATGCAAAAAATTGATGATACAGTTAAAGAGATAGAAAATAGGAATTTTACATTTACAGATTCATGCAATAATCCTAATTCTCTTTTAAGATTTTTCTTAAATAAAAAATTTGAAGATAAATAAACAAAACTAGGTGATTTGCAATTTGTTAAATTACCTAGTTTTTTTATGAAAAAGCTGATTAATGGCGATAGATTTGATATAATAGACTTTATAGAATGGAGTTTATATGGATAAAAATCGTAAAATCACGTATTTTTTAGATATTGTAATGACCAGTGCAATTTCATTATTGATTTTATATACTGCACAAACTATTGGTTTTACAATGTTGTTTTTATTAGTACCATCAATAGTAATATTTTTAAAATATGGTCCTAAGGAGTTTATCGCCACATTGATTTTAACTTGTGTCGGATTAGCACTTTTTGTGGATTATTTAAGTATAGCTTTGATAATTGCTATAATGCTAGTGTTGACATTATTTATTGCAAATATGATAAAAAAGAATGAAAATATATATAAGATTATTTTCACAAGTTCAATGTTATTTGTATTACTTATATCTTTGTATATAATATTAGTTACTTACATTTACAATATTGATTTAGCGGTATTGATAAAAGATAGTACTAAACAAATAATTGATTCCTTTGAGAAGTTTATAAGCGAAGATATTAGGATAGATGCTGTAAATAACGAAATGTATATGAAGAGAGTTAGAGATTTGATAAATTACTCTATAAGCATTATACCTTCACTTATGCTTGTTTCAGGACTGGTATTTTCAACAACTAATACTATTGCGAGTGTTAATTTATTAAATAGGACAGAAGAAAATAGTTTTATTGAAATAAATAAAAAAGGGATAAATCTAAAAGATACGATAAAAAAATCAGTACTTTTAATGGCTGTAGTTTATTTTGTTATAATGATTTTGAACATAAATAATTCAGAAGTCATAAAGAATAATCTATCTTTTCTAGTACTATTTTTATTATTTATTAATGGGGTAAATGCCGCATATAACTTATTAAAAAACAAAATAGGGAAAATCACATTTATAGCAATTATGTTATTATTTGTAGTGTTTCTACAAGGATATACATTTGTAGCTGTGTTTGGAATGTTAGATTTATTCTTTAATATTAGTAAACAATTTCCCATAAGAAAGAGGAAGTAATGCTTAATAAATTCATAAATAAAGACAATATAAGCGATTGGATTGCTCCAATTGCCGTATTGATATTAACAGTGATACTATTAGCTTTAAATATTTATCTTGGTATTGTAGGTATCTTATTATTTACGATTACAGCATACAATGCGTATGATGTATATACAAAAAAACAAGAAGAGTTTAAAGACTATATCGATACATTAGATATTGCCTTTGAAGGATTTACAAAAAACGCTGTATTTAATATGCCATTTCCGATTGTTGTATTAAATAAAGATTCTCAATTATCGTGGTACAATTCTAAATTTAAGGAAATGGTAAAAGAAAAGAATTCATTAATTGATAAAAAAATATATAATGTAATTCCTGAAATAGAGGAAGAAGCATTATTTAACGAAGAACAAAAATTTACTTTACAATATGCACTTCGTACTTATGAAGTTCATATAAATGAAACTAGTGAAGACTTAAAAAGTCCAATGAAGATGTTGTATTTTGTCGATATAACAGAACAAGAGAGAGTATTTAGTAATTATGAAAATGAAAAATTAGTAATTATGAATATAAGAATTGATAATTTTGAAGAGATTAATACTAACACTCCTAGTGAGAGAAAACCTCTAGTTTTAGCGGAAATAGATAGTATAATTACTTCATATTTCCATAAATACGGAAGTCTAATCATCAAAAATGAAAATAGCAGATATTTTGCTGCATTATATAAAACAACTTTAGATGAAATGCTTGAAGATAAATTTAGTTTTGTAGAAAGAGTTAGAAATGTTTCACTAGGAAATACACTGGCTCCAACATTATCAATTGGTACAGGATATAATGAAGATAGCCCAAGACAAAATGAAAAGTCCGCAAATGGTGCACTTGATATTGCTCTTGGTCGTGGAGGTGATCAGATTGTATTAAAAACTGGTGATGAGATATTCTATTATGGTGGCAAAAATCAAGCTACAGAAAAGAGAACGAAAGTTAGAGCAAGGGTAATTGCTCATGCCTTATCTCAACTTATCTCAAAATCAGATAAAGTGATAATATCTGGTCATAAAAATCCTGATATGGACTCGTTTGGTTCGACATTGGGATTGTGGTATGCTGCTAAAACACAGAGCAAAAAAGCCTATATTGTTTTATCAGAAGTTACTCCAGCAATAGAAAATCTTTATCATTATGCTGTAAAAAGTATTGAAGATTTAGAAGATAGTATCATAACACCAGATGAAGCATTTGATTTAGCAGATCACTCTTCGTTATTTATAGTTACAGATAATCACAGAGCGAATAGTGTTGAAGAACCTAGAATCTTTGAAAAAACTGATACGGTTGTTGTTATAGACCACCATAGAAGAGGAAATGACTACATTGAAAATGCTATACTTAATTATGTAGAGCCATATGCATCTTCTGCATCAGAGCTTGTTACAGAAATGCTTATGTATATGAATGAAAAAGTCGAAATCAATAAAGTTGTAGCAGAAGGGCTATTGTCTGGTATTATCACAGATACAAAGAGATTTAATCAACAAACAGGTATAAGAACTTTTGAAGCGGCGGTTGTACTTAAACAACATGGAGCTGACACTTCGATAGTAAATAGCTTATTTAGCGAAGATTTAGAAACTATAAGAAATAAATCTGAAATTATTGCAAATTCAGAAATTTATGATGGAAAATATATCTTTGGATATTTTAATCATGATATAGATGAATCAACGCTTATCGCATCACAAGCTGCAGATGAGTTGGCAAGCATTCAAAATATGCTAGCATCATTTGTATTTACTCTATCAAAAGGGAAAGTTCATATATCTGCTAGATCCAAGGGTGATGTTTCCGTACAATTGATTATGGAAAAATTGAATGGTGGTGGACATAGAACTGTGGCTGCTACTCAATTGGATGTAAGCTTAGATGAAGCGAAAGAATTACTAAAAAAAGCAATTAAAGAATATTCTGAGGAGGAATAATGAAAGTTATATTAAAACAAGATGTTAAAGGATTAGGAAAAGAAGGCGAATTAGTAAATGCTAAAAGCGGACATGCGAGAAACTTACTAATTCCTCATGGAATGGCAATTGAAGCTACAAAAGAAAATATTGCAAAATGGAAAGAAGAAAATAAAAAGAGAAAAGAAGAATTCGAAGAAAATAAAGCTGAAGCAGAAGCTTTGAAAGGAAAATTAGAAAGCATTACTGTAGTTGTAAATAAAAAATCTGGTGATGACGGTAAATTATTCGGTTCCGTAACTTCTCAAGATATTTCAAAAGCTTTAGAAGAAAAAGGTTTTGATGTTGATAAGAAGAAAATTGAAATGTCAGATAATTTTAAAAATGTTGGCAATTATTCAGTAAATGTAAGAGTATTTCCAGAAATGGTAGCAAATCTAAAGGTAGAAGTTAAATCATTATAAAAATTAAAACAAGGTGAATAAAATGACAGAAGTTTACATTCCAAGTGATATAAAAACAGAAAAATCGATATTGGGTCTTGCAATTATTCACGATGATTTAGTAAATATTTTACTTGAAAAAATAGTAGCAAATGATTTTTATGATATTAGAAATCAAATAGTATTTAGAGCTATTCAAGCTCTAAATATGGAAGGTAGTCAAATAGATTTTGCCACAATAAACAATAAACTTGAGACTATGGGACTTTTATCAGAAGTTGGTGATGAAACATATATCATGAACTTAGTTGATGATTCGTATTATAGAGTAAATTATGAAGCTTATTTAAATATTGTAAAAGAAAAATCTATGTTAAGACAATTACTAACTTTAGGTAATGACATTACAAATAAGGTAGTAAATTCTAATTCTTCATCTGAAGAATTAATTGGACTGTTTTCAGAAAATTTATTTAAATTAAGTAGTTATGACAACAATGAAGGATTGGTAAAAGCATCAGAAACATTAGATGAAACATTCATTCATATGTTGGAAATGTCTCAAAATGAAGGAGATATTACTGGCATTACGACTGGTTTTAGAGATTTAAATAGGCAATTATCAGGTTTACAAAATTCAGATTTTATACTATTAGCAGCTAGACCATCCGTAGGTAAAACTGCTTTGGGAATTCATATGGGGGTAAATGCAGCATTGAGTGGAAAAAGAGTTGCTGTATTTTCTCTGGAAATGAGTAGAAGACAAATTTTGCAAAGAGTTTTATCTATTGTGTCAAATGTAGAATTGCAAAATATAATTTCTGGTAAAATTTCATCTGATGACTGGAAACTGTTATATAAAAAAGCTGAGAAAATCAAAGAAATTGATATGTATATTGATGATACAGCAAGTATTTCTTTAACCGAGTTAAGAGCAAAGTCTAAAAGAATGAAGATTGAACACGGTCTTGATTTAATTGTAATCGACTATTTGCAATTGATGACAACTGATGTTGGAAGAAACGAAAATAGACAACAAGAGATTTCAAATATTTCTAGAGGCTTAAAAGCATTAGCAAAAGAGTTAAACATTCCAGTGTTAGCTCTTTCTCAATTATCTAGAAAATCTGAAGAAAGATCAAACAAGAGACCGATGTTATCCGACCTTAGAGAATCAGGTGCTATTGAACAGGATGCGGACGTTGTAATGATGCTATATAGAGATGATTATTACGATGAAGATGCAGAAGAGCAAAATACTATTGAAGTAATAGTTGGTAAACACAGAAATGGTCCGACAGGTACAGTAAAATTATTCTTCAAAAAAGAAAATACGAAATTTTACGATTTGGACCCTGACTACAATGAGTAATTTAGAGTTTAAATGGTCTCCTTTAACTTTGGAAGACGGTGATAAATTAAAGGAATGGACTTCTTTTGAAAGTCCTTTATTTGTAGGCTATAACTATAATAATCTAACAGAGAGAGAAAAACAGTTTTGGTATATCTCAAAACAAAAAAGATTTAATTCATCTTATTTTTCGATTTATGTTGGAGATGAGATGATTGGGTATATCGGTATTAAAGAGATAAATAAATTATTGAAAACAGCGAAACTTGGTATAGTTTTTGATTCAAAATGGACTTCAAAAGGTTATGGAAGTGCCGTTTTAAAAGATTTTCTTGATTACTATTTTAATGATTTAAGAATGAGAAGATTAGATTTAGAAGTAAATTCATGGAATGATAGAGCGATAAAGCTATATAAGAAATTTGGTTTTAAGATTAATTCATCAAAATATATAGAATTTGAAAATCAAAGATTAGATTTATCTAAACCAGAATATATAAAATATAAAGACGATTTTATTGAAAAAGATGGTAAACTTTTTACAAAAATATATTTAATGAATCTAAAAAGACAGGAGTACTTTGATGAAATTTGAAATAGAGAATAATTTTCTTGATTTAGGGACAACTCCAATTGAAAATATGTTTATTAACACATTTCTATCAAGAGCAAATGATGTACAAATCAAAGTATATCTTTATGCTCTTTCAAATGCATACTCTGGTAAAACTGATCTAACAAATGAAAATATTGCAAGAGAAATGGGGCTTACAGAAGGACAGGTAGTAGATGCTTGGCAATACTGGATAGATGAAGGTGTCGTTGAAAGAAAAAATGATAGCTATATCTTCAAGTCAATAAGATTTCAATATATTGACTCCATGTATGATATTACAGGTGAAAATTATATTTCGAAAACTACAGATAGTCCAGAATCTGACCAAGAACTTTACGATAATAGCGAAGAGGCGGTACAGTCAAGGACATTGATTGAAAATATTGAAGAATTTATAAGCTCGGGATCTGATACACCAATACAACTAGATCCAAGAGAGATTAGAAAAGTTTTACAAACAATGAATGATTTCAATGTTACTCCTGATTTTATGTCTTATGCATACATGATGGCATCCAACGTGAGAGGAATAAAGGCTGTTGATCCAATCATGGCTACCATTAGAAATTGGATGATTGATGGAGCGACTGATATGGAAAAACTAGAACTTTATCTAACTCAAAAGTCTGAGGCTAAGGAAGAGAAGAAAGTTGAAAAACAAAACTATTCTTCTGAAAAACCAAATAAAGACAGTCTTGCTGCTTCGGATAATCGAATGACTAGAGAAGAAAGATTAAAATTTGTACAGGACAAAATGAAGAGAAAACTTCCTATTAAAAAGAAAAGGGAGGATTGATGAAGACGGTACAAGAAATTTTAGAAGATAGAAGACGACAAAATGAAATAAATTTAGAAAAACGTAGACATGAAGTTTTTGAAAAAGTACCTAGGATTGCTGAAATTGAGAAACAAATTACAAAGAAAAATCTAGAGAGAATACGAAATTTAGTGCATGATGCCAATACCGATAAAATAACTGCTGAAATAGAGGTATTGGAAAAAGAAAGAGATAATCTTTTAGAAAAAAACAATTTTCCTTTAGATTATTTAGAGATGAAATATCATTGTGATATTTGCAAGGATACAGGTGTTGATGGTACAAAAATTTGTTCTTGTAGAAAAAGAATAAAAATAGAACAATTATTTGAAAATAGTGAGATTGAGGAAATCTTGAAGACGCAAAATTTTGATAATTTTGACTTATCACTATTTAGACGAGATAGACAGAATGGTGAATTAATAAGCCCATATGAAAATATGAAGGAAATAAAAGAAGAACTTTTTGAATATGCGACAAATTTCAGTGATGAATCATTAAATTTATATTTATTTGGACCCGTTGGTACGGGTAAAACATTTATGATAAATTGTATAGCAAATGAAGTTCTAAAAGATGGCCATTCAGTAGTTTATCTTACAGAAACAGATTTGGTTAATGAGGTACTAGAATATAAATATGCTTTTTCAGAAAAGAAATCAGAGTTACGTCCAAGATTTGATTCGATATTTAATTCTGATTTGTTAATAATTGATGATTTGGGATCAAACCCAATAAATGAAAATTCGAAGTCTGCAGTATTTGAAGTTATTAATAAAAGATTGGTAAAAAAATTACCAGTAATAATATCGTCAAATCTAAATACTGAACAGCTTAGAGCGAAATATGATATGAGAATTTACTCGAGAATTGTTGGCGAATACTTTTCAAGACATTTTTACGGAAATGATATAAGGATTAGCAAATGGACATCATATTAAGAGACGATTATGCAAAATTGTTAAAGTATAATTTGGAAGAATTAAAAATACCTTATGACATTATTATCGAAAATGCTGCGATAAAGATATTGAAACATATAGATTTATCTATAAGGGAAACTTTTGCTATAATTTCGGGCATTACAGAAAATGGTGCAATAGGGCTTGCTTGTGCGAGGCTTTTGAAATCGGAAAAGAAATATGTCGAAGTTTATATTGTGGATAATAAAGACCAAGCGACAGAGCAGTTTAAGAAACAATTAGAACTCGTAAAAAACTTAGAAATAAAGATTAGCTATTTAGAAACATTAGAAGAGTTACAAAATTTATCTTCTGATTTAAATAGAGTAAATACAATAATTGATGCCATAAGCGGTAGAGAATTTGAAGCGAATTTCAAAGGAACTACCGAATACATAATTGATTGTATCAACAAGTCTAGGATCTACGCCATATCCGTTGATTTACCAACAGGGATGGATTTTGATACGGGAAAAACTCATTTTTTAAGAGTGGATAGCGACTTAGTTGTTACATTTCATAAAATAAAAAAAGGCTTAATAGACAATAGTAGATTTGATGTAGTAGTTGAAAAAATAGGATTATTTGAAAGAGGACGAAATGTTAGACATAAAACTTATTAGAAGTGATAAAGATAAAGTAATTAAAGCGTTAAGCAAAAGAAATGGTGATTTTCCTATACAAGAAATCATTGAACTTGATGAAAAAAGAAGAGAAATAATTACAGATGTAGAATCAAAGAAAGCAGAACAAAATCAAGTTTCTAAATCTATACCTGAATTAAAAAAATCAGGACAAGATGTTACTCCAATTTTTAAACAAATGAAGGAATTATCTAAAGAAATAAAAGAATTAGATGAAAAATTAAAGGAATTAGATGAAAACATTAAAAATAAATTAATGTACATTCCAAATTTACCTAATGAAGAAGTTCCTTTAGGAAAAGATGATAGCGACAATGTAGAAATCAGAAAATATGGTGAACCACGTACATTTGACTTTGAGCCAAAAGCTCACTGGGATTTAGGTGTTGATCTTGGTATTTTAGATTTTGAACGTGCAGCAAAAATTACAGGAGCAAGATTCTCTATATTTAAGGGAATGGGTGCAAAACTTGAAAGAGCTATAGCTGATTTCATGATTACTACTCATACTGAAGAAGCTGGTTATACTGAGCTTGGTGTACCTTATATGGTAAATAGACAATCAATGATTGGTACAGGACAACTACCAAAATTTGAAGAAGATGCATTCCACTTGCCAAGTAAAGATTATTTCTTAGTACCAACAGCGGAAGTTCCAGTAACAAATTATAGAAAAGAAGAAATATTAGATGTAAAAGATTTACCAATTAAATATACAGCATTCACTCCTTGCTTTAGACAAGAAGCAGGATCTGCAGGTAGAGATACTAGAGGTTTAATAAGAAACCACCAATTTGATAAAGTAGAGCTTGTTAAATTGGCTAAACCAGAAGATTCATATGATGAATTAGAAAAATTGACAAATGATGCAGAAAAGATATTACAATTATTGGACATTCCATATAGAGTTGTATTGTTATCATCTGGTGATTTAGGATTTTCATCAGCAAAAACTTATGATATAGAAGTATGGATGCCTTCATATGGCAGATATGTGGAAATTTCCTCATGTTCAAACTTTGAAGATTTCCAAGCAAGAAGAGCAAATCTAAGATATAGAGACGAAAATGGAAAGCTACACTTTGTCCATACATTAAACGGTTCAGGTTTAGCAGTAGGACGTACATTTGCAGCAATTCTTGAAAATTACCAAAATGAAGATGGAAGCGTAACAATACCAGAAGTATTAAGAAGATATTTTAACAAGGATAAAATTACGAAATAAGGAATCATTAATGAAGAAAGAAAATAAACGTATTGTACTTACTGGTGGGGGTACGACTGGACATGTCTCTGTAAATTTAGCATTAATACCCATGCTAAAGCGAGAAGGATGGGATATTTACTATATCGGTTCAAAAAATGGTATAGAAAGAGAATTAGTCGGGGATATTGAAGGTGTAAAATACATCCCTATAGCAACTGGTAAATTAAGAAGATATCTATCATTTCAAAATATTTTAGACGTCTTTAAGGTTATTGGTGGTACAATACAATCCATATTTAAAATAATGAAAATAAAACCTAGTGTTATTTTTTCAAAGGGAGGATTTGTTTCAGTACCGGTACTTGTTGGTGGATGGGTCAATAGGGTGCCATCCGTAACCCATGAGTCCGACCTAACACCAGGACTTGCAAATAAACTTGCGCAACCATTTGTAAACACAGTATTTACAACATTTCCAGAAACTGAAAAATATATAAAATCTGGTAAAGGTAAGTTTTTAGGTCCAGTTATTAGAGAAGACTTAATTGGTGGAAATAGTGCCATTGCGAGAGAATGGTTAGGCATAAAAAACAACAAACCTACTCTTTTAGCGATGGGGGGATCCCTTGGAGCACATTTCATTAACCGATTTATAAGAGAAAACATTGACTTTTTAACTGAAAAATACAATGTCATTCACGCCTGTGGAAAAGATAGCCTTGATAATTCAGTAGTTAGGGATGGATATTACCAATTTGAATACATAAAAGAAAATCTAAAACATGTATTCGCCTTATCCGACACAGTCATCTCAAGATCTGGTTCCAATGCAATCTTTGAATTCCTATACTATAGGATTCCAATGATACTTGTACCATTGCCAACGTCACAATCAAGAGGCGATCAATTTGATAATGCAAAATCCTTCGAAGAAAATGGCTTTGGAATAATGGCAGATGAAGACAAAACATCAAATGAAGAAATGCTTGCTCTAATCGACAAAGTCTACAACGATATGGACCTTTATAAAACAAACATGTCTAAATTTAACTTTGATGATACCGTAAAAGTAATATATGATAAATTAGTTGAGATAAAGAAAAAATAGAATATAATAAGAGGAGCTGTTATAAAATAACTTTTTGGTTATTTTGTAATAGCTCCTTTTAGATTCAAATATTTTTACTAGAGATATACTAGTAAATTTATGTATATAAATTGATTTTATTTTAACTATATGCTAAAATTTTCTTGATACTAATGTTAATAATTTAAAATAAGGAATTATTCATATGCAGAAAAGAAATAAATATTTTAGTTTTGTAATATTCGCTATTTGTCTACTTTTATCGGCTTGTGTACATAAACACAAGAATTCAGAAGTGATTAATAAAGATGCTAAATACGTCACTTTATCTACAAATAGTTCTAAGGTTGATTTGAGATCAATATTTAGTTTCTATGATAAAGATGGGAAATTTTTAGAAAGTAATAGATTTGATGATTTAATATTAAGTAATGCTATAGAATTTAAAGACAATATATATTATTACGGTTCCAAAGGAATTATAAAAATTGATAGAAATAAAAATACTATCAAAAAAATCTTAGATACTTCTTCAGATAACATTGATGAGGAAGAAGGTATTTTATATTACAATGTAAATGAAGACTTTGTTGAATCTTCAAAATTTGATAATAAATCCAAAATTTGTAAATTTGAAGAGAAAGAATGTGTAAGTTTTAATAAAATGATACATGGTTTTAAGGTGTTGAAAAATAATTTATATATTATCTTAGATTCGCTGCAATCAGATGATGAAACTTATACATTGAGAGTTTATGACTTTAACACAAAAAAAATATTAAACGAATATAATGTGCCAAAAGGTACTGATTTGCAGAAAGCAGATAATAAAATTTATGTAATAGAATCGGGAAAGCCAGCTTATGAATATGGTAATAAAGAAAATATACTATCTAATGATGAATATATTAATAATTTATTCTTTAACAAAAATAATAAGCTAATTATGGAAAAATATAAACATGAAAATGGAAATTCTTTTTTATCATTATATAATTTTACAGATAAAAAAGAAGTTGTAAAAATCAGTGATGGAGATGGTATGTATTATACACCATATTCTGATACAGTGATATCAATGGATACAGCGAATAATAAATTTACTGACTTAAGTAATAATAAAACAATCGAGCTAAAACAATTCAATAACTATAAGACTTTTAATGCTCTTCCTTTAGAATAATGTAAATTCTAGTTCAAAAAGTGGGTAATAGACGATGATAAATGTGAAAATTAAAAAAATCCTCGTACAAAAAACGTGGTATAGACGATGATAAATGTGAAAATCAAAATTATCCTCGTTCAAATGTCTAAATTCCTACGATGATAAATTCGAAAATTGAGAAAATCCTCGTACAAAAAACGTATAATAGACGATGACAAATTCGAAAAGCAAAATTATCCTCGTCCAAATGTCTAAATTACTACGATGATAAATGTGAAAATAGGAATTATCCTCGTAAATTTTTAGAAACAGTTAAATTTCTATTCCAACACTAGTAAAATCCATTAGCAAAAGTAGTTTTTGAGACTAAAGTATAAAAAAATGACCAGTTCCCTTATTTTTTAAGGGTTCTGGTCTTAAAATTGTTTTTAGCGTCAGATATTTCATCAATACCTAATGGATGTCTTCCACAATATAGTGATAAACAATAAATATTTTGGACAATTATCTATTCAAATTTCATATCTACCAATACTTCAACTACATCCTCAAGTTTCATTGATCTAGAGCCTTTTACAAATACAATTGAATTTTTTGATACAATATATTTTGCTTTGTCGATTAATTTATCTTTTGTATCAAAATAAAATACTCTTGTCGGTAGGAAATTCTTCACAGCTTCATTGTAAATATATTTACTCAATGGTCCATATAATAATAAATAATCAATTTTTGTTGGATCGATTTCTCGTCCTATTTGTCTATGAAGTTCAATTTCGCCATTACCTAATTCTAGCATATCAGCGAGAATGGCGATCTTTCTACTATACCCAGTTAATAGTTCTAGTGTTTCTAAACCAGATCTTAAGGATTGTGGATTTGATTTATAGCTGTCATTAAGTATGTCAAATCCATGGCAAGACATAAGTTCAGATCTCATCTTTGTTCTGTCTTTTTTATTTAAGCCTTCTTGTATGTCAGTGTCGGAGATTTCAAAAAGTTCTCCGATAATATATGCAACAGTAGCGTTATAGACTTGATGTGTACCAAGAAGTTCGATGCTGAATTCTTTGCCATTTATTGAGAATTTTGTACCAAATTGACTTGATTTTAATATTTTGATGACATAATCAGAATCTTCATTCATACCATAAGAGATGACTTTTTTATCCATATCAATTTTCTTAAACTCGGATTTTAATATTTCATCATCATTGTTAAATAAAAATATACCATCCTCTTTAAGTCCGTCAATAATGTGTAATTTTTCAATAGCAATATTTTCTTTTGTTTTTAATTGCTCAAGATGTGAGTCGCCAATATTTGTAATGATTGCTATGTCAGGACTTGCCATCTTTGTAAGTGCTTCAATTTGTCCAAATCCATCAGTGCCCATTTCTACAACACCAATATTGGTATCTTTACTAAAGCTTAGTAAGGTTCTTGGAACACCAATTTCATTATTAAGATTACCAAAAGTCTTTTTAACAGAATATTTTGATTCTAAAACATTTGAAATAAGATCTTTTGTAGTTGTCTTTCCGTTTGAACCAGTGATACCAATTATCTTAATATCTAAACTAATTCTATAATTTTGTGCAAGATTTGTAAATGCTTTATTGGTGTCATCAACCCAAACAATAGGTCTTTCGTCACTATCTTCAATTTCTCCACGTTTTGAAAAGGTGGCAATAGCACCTTTTTCAAACGCGTTATCTATAAATAAATGACCATCAAGTTTTTCGCCAATGATTGGCATATACATTTCACCTTCGAAAATTGTACGAGTATCTATTGAAATTTGGCTAACATTCAAATCATTAAATTTTTCATTATTTACAACTCCACCAGCTAAATCGGCAATTTCTTTTAATCTAAGATTAATCATCTATATCCTCTCATTTGCAAGTTGTATTAATTCATCTAATAAGGTTTCGAAACTTGTACCATCTGTAGCTTCCCATAAATCAGCGGATAGGGAAGAAGGAGTCATACCTGGGAATGTGTTGATTTCATTCACAAAGAAATCGTGATTTTCATCCATAAAGATATCAACTCTTGCAAACCCTTCACAACCAGTAGCTACATAGGCATCTGTTGCAAGTTCTCTAACTTTCTTTTCATCTGTAATATTTAATTTGTGAGGTACATTTCTCACTAGATTTTTATCGTGATATTTTGCAGTGTAGTCGAAAATTTCTCTTTCAGTCGCATAAGAACCAGCTAAAGAAGCCTTAGGATTTTCGTTTCCTACTACAGAAATTTCTAACTCTACACCATTCATTTCTTCTTCAACAAGAACTTTATTGTCATATTTAAATGCTTCATCCAAAGCTTCAATTATATTTTCTCTAGTCGCCTTAGATACACCAATTGATGAGCCATTGCTTGCTGGTTTAACATAAACATTTTCTCCACATTTATCAAAAATATTTGAAATGATAGAGTCTTTTTCTTCATCTCTTAGATATCTATGTTTTGTCACAACAAAATATTTAGCTTGAGGAATGTTATTTAATTCAAGCAATTCATTTGTAAGTGATTTATCAAAACAAACAGCTGATGAAGCTATTGAGTTACCAACAAATCTATAGCCAAGAGTTTTTATGAAACCTTGTATTTGTCCATCTTCACCAGTAGTACCATGGATAACTGGGATGATCATTGGATCATCTAATTGACTTATAAAATCAATGAATTGCATAATGGATTCTGGTCTAGTCAAATATGCTTCTCTAATTAAATCTTCCGGTTTTTCTAATTTGTCTTCAATTTTACCAATAGGAACAAATTTTCCTTCTTTAGTAATATATGTTGATGAAATATTGTATTTTTCTTTATTAAGATTATCAATTATATTTTTTGCTGATCTTAATGAAATTTCGTGTTCGGTGCTTTCTCCACCACATAAAATATGAATATCCACTTTTCCTCCTAAATATGATAATAACTACGCCCAGTTACCATCTTTAAATACAGGAACTTCAGTGCCATCATATTTTTTACCTACGATGTTTAAATCTTTAGTACCTATCATAAAGTCTACATGTATAATTGAGTCGTTTACATTATTTTCTAATAATTCTTCAGGTGACATTTCATTTCCACCTTTAATTGTTGTTGGATATGCAGCTCCAAGCGCGATATGACATGATGCATTTTCATCGAATAAAGTATTATAGAATAATACATTTGAATTTGAAATTGGACTGTCATAAGGAACTAGAGCAACTTCACCAAGTCTTTTTGATTTATCTCCATCTTGATTTAATATATTTTCTAGAGCGCTTTTACCAACTTTTGCGTCAAAATCAACAACTACACCATCTTTAAATTCAACCCAGAATTCATCGATAACATTACCATTATTTGCTAATGGTTTTGAAGAATAAACTCTACCATTTACAAAATTTCTATTTGGCATTGTGTACACTTCTTCAGTTGGCATATTTGGTACAAATGTTTCACCCTTTCTATTTGCAGTATATGCAGCTCTCCAAATGTGTCCTTTAGGTAATCCAATAACTAAATCAGTACCATTTGAAGATGTATAATGTAATGATTCAAATTCCATTTCATTTAACCATTTTGATTTTGTTGTTAAAGTTTCAATATTTTTATTCCATGATTCGATAGGATTTTCTTTATTTACTCTTGTTGTTTCAAAAATAGCTTCCCATAAATCATCTACAGGATTTTCACTATTTGGGAATACTTTTTTAGCCCATCTTTCAGTTGGTGCTGAAATAATTGTCCAAGAAGTAATATCATTCATTCTAAAGTTTTTAAGTGGTTGCATCTTTGTTGCTCTAGCTTGTTCAACTTTAGCAATCTTATTTGGATCAACATCTTTTAATAATTCTGGATCAACAGCCTTAATGAATATTTGTTTTAAATCATTTTTTAATAAAGTTTCATACTTTTCATATTCATAATCAGGAACATTTAACGCTTCTACTGGAGCATAAGTATAATTTAATAACTTAACTTCATCATCAAAATATGTAACGATAACTTTTTTAGCCCCTGCATCATATGCTTTTTGTACGACTTCTCTTGCTAAATTAACTCTTTCAACTGGAGTTTGTACTTCTACAATATCTCCTTTTTGAACATTAACACCAATCTTTACTGCTAGTTCAGCTAGCATTGAAATTTTTTCTTGTAAACTCATTTTCTGCTCCTTACGCCCAATTACCATTTTTAAAAATTTGTATTTCTGTACCATCTTTTTTTATACCAATAATATCTAAATCTGGTGTACCAACCATGAAATCTTCGTGCGCTAATGAATCATTCACACCATGTGCTGCCAATTCTTCATCGCTCATATTTTCACCATTTTTAATTGTTGTAGGATATGCCTTGCCTAAAGCCAAATGACATGATGCATTTTCATCAAACAATGTATTGTAGAATAAAATGTTTGAATTTGAAATTGGACTATCATATGGAACTAATGCTACTTCTCCTAGTTTTCTAGCTCTTTCGTCCTTATCAAATATAGATTGCAATGTTTCTTTTCCAACTTTTGCATCAAAATCTACAACCGCGCCATCTTTAAATCTTAACCAAAATTCATCGATAAGATTTCCTTTATATATTAAAGGTTTAGAAGCATATACAATACCATTTACACCATCTTTATGTGGAAGTGTAAACACTTCTTCAGTTGGCATATTTGGTACAAATTCTTCACCCTTACTGTTTACACTTGATGAAGCAGTCCATATATGCCCCTCAGGTAATTCAATCTCTAAATCAGTTCCATTTGAAGCTTTATATTTCAATGTCTTCAAATCCAAATCATTTAACCAATTAGCTTTAATAGATAATTTTTCAATATGTTCTTCCCAAGCTTTGACAGGATCTTCAAGATCAACTCTTGTTGTTTTAAAAATAGCTTCCCATAAATCATCTACAGGATTTTCACTAT
>NZ_JH601088.1:348243-459128 GCF_000245755.1 Helcococcus kunzii ATCC 51366
AAAAATAGCTTCCCATAAATCATCTACAGGATTTTCACTATTTGGGAATACTTTTTTAGCCCATCTTTCAGTTGGTGCTGAAATAATTGTCCAAGAAGTAATATCATTCATTCTAAAGTTTTTAAGTGGTTGCATCTTTGTTGCTCTAGCTTGTTCAACTTTAGCAATCTTATTTGGATCAACATCTTTTAATAATTCTGGATCAACAGCCTTAATGAATATTTGTTTTAAATCATTTTTTAATAAAGTTTCATACTTTTCATATTCATAATCAGGAACATTTAACGCTTCTACTGGAGCATAAGTATAATTTAATAACTTAACTTCATCATCAAAATATGTAACGATAACTTTTTTAGCCCCTGCATCATATGCTTTTTGTACGACTTCTCTTGCTAAATTAACTCTTTCAACTGGAGTTTGTACTTCTACAATATCTCCTTTTTGAACATTAACACCAATCTTTACTGCTAGTTCAGCTAGCATTGAAATTTTTTCTTGTAAACTCATTTTCTGCTCCTTACGCCCAATTACCATTTTTAAAAATTTGTATTTCTGTACCATCTTTTTTTATACCAATAATATCTAAATCTGGTGTACCAACCATGAAATCTTCGTGCGCTAATGAATCATTCACACCATGTGCTGCCAATTCTTCATCGCTCATATTTTCACCATTTTTAATTGTTGTAGGATATGCCTTGCCTAAAGCCAAATGACATGATGCATTTTCATCAAACAATGTATTGTAGAATAAAATGTTTGAATTTGAAATTGGACTATCATATGGAACTAATGCTACTTCTCCTAGTTTTCTAGCTCTTTCGTCCTTATCAAATATAGATTGCAATGTTTCTTTTCCAACTTTTGCATCAAAATCTACAACCGCGCCATCTTTAAATCTTAACCAAAATTCATCGATAAGATTTCCTTTATATATTAAAGGTTTAGAAGCATATACAATACCATTTACACCATCTTTATGTGGAAGTGTAAACACTTCTTCAGTTGGCATATTTGGTACAAATTCTTCACCCTTACTGTTTACACTTGATGAAGCAGTCCATATATGCCCCTCAGGTAATTCAATCTCTAAATCAGTTCCATTTGAAGCTTTATATTTCAATGTCTTCAAATCCAAATCATTTAACCAATTAGCTTTAATAGATAATTTTTCAATATGTTCTTCCCAAGCTTTGACAGGATCTTCAAGATCAACTCTTGTTGTTTTAAAAATAGCTTCCCATAAATCATCTACAGGATTTTCACTATCAGGAAATACCTTTTTAGCCCAAGCTTCAGTTGGCACAGACACAACAGTCCATGAATTAATGTCATTCATAGTATACTTTCTTAATGGTTGATATTTTTCTCCAGAAGCTTTAAAAGCTCTTTGTAATTTTTGAGTATCTAAACCCTTAAATAATTCTGGATCCTGAGCACTTATACCAATCTTCTTTTCTCCAGCCTTCGCAAACCATTCCAACTTATCATAGCTATATTGAGGAATATCCTCTAAAACTTCAACGTCTTGATTTTCATAATGCATTCTTGTAATTACGCCATCATTCCAATCAATATTAACTTGCTTTGCTCCAGATTTATATGCGCTCTCCGTCAACATTCTACCAAAATCATCCCTTTCAACTGGACATTTAATTGTAACAATATCTCCTTCCATAACATTTGATCCGACTTTTACAATCAAATCGGCATATTTTTTCATATTATCATTTAAGCTCATAATTACCTCCATTCAATTTGAAATAATTATATCACTTTCTTGATAATAATGCCATTTTATTGGAGTTTCTTAACTAAATAAATTTAGAAAGTAAATTTTGTGTAGGAATGTTTGCGAATATTTAGTTTTCAGATCAAAAATAATGAGTGTGATTGGATATCTTTAGAGAAAAGTATTGAATACTACTTGGTAAAATTGAAATTTTAAAATACCAAAGTAAAATAAAATATTAAATATTCGTCATAATAATGACAGTGCATTATTTTTTATTTATAGGATAATAGTATTAAATAAATTATATAACATAAGGAGTAAATAATGAAAACATTTAAGATACTTTTGCTAGAAAAATTCTATTATTATGATAAATTAAAAAAAAAATTTACGATAGTAAAATATAGAAGAAGTAGAAGGTAGATTAGAATTTGTTTATAGTAATAATTCAATACAATATTTGCATGTAACAAAATCATCAAATAATGATGTAGTGAAAAATTACATTCCTAAAACAAATCAAGCCCTGATTAAAAAATTAGCTCAAAAAACATATGATTTAAGAATAAAAAATTTAATTAATAAAAGATATAAACAATTAAAAGCAATTTTGAAAGATTATGAAGATAATGAAATAGATCTTGTATTTGGAAAATTGGATAAAAAAAGAAGAGAGTTAGTTAAACCCATAGTTAAAACTAATAATCAAATTATCGAGGAATGGAATAATGTTCCATATGAGAAGAAAAAATTCTATATAAATGATCTTGAGATTTTTACTGAAAACGGACAAAGAGTGAGATCAAAAAGTGAGAAATTTATTGCTGATAAACTGAACAATTTAGGTATTGTATATAAATATGAATGCCCTATTGTAATAAATAATATTACATTTCATCCAGATTTTGCTATTTATAGTAAAAAAACAAATAAAATTATTTATTGGGAGCATTGCGGGAGAATGGAAGATCCAGATTATGTTTTGAAATTTATCAATAAAATAAACCTATATCAACTCAATGGGTTAGAATTAGGTGAAAACTTAATAATTACTTTATAAAGTGAGAGAAAAAGTATTGATCAACATGTTGTAAATTACATAATACAAAAATATTTGATTTAATAAAATAAAATCGGGTAAAATTAAATTGCAGTTCCAAAACAGCTTAATTTATTTCTATATAATTTATTAGCAAATGGGATTGTTCAACAAAATTTTTGACTTACTAAGTTGTCTATTACCGTAATTAAAAATTTGCAAAAAGATAATTGCTATGCTATAATTACATGGTTACTAGACAAGAAAGTATTTAAAGTGAAAGAGGTGAAATAATGAAAGCTGAATTACATCCAAAGACATATGAAGCAACAGTAACATGTGCATGTGGAAATACTTTTACTACTACATCAACAGTTGAAGAAATCAAGGTAGAAGTTTGTTCTGAATGTCATCCTTTCTATACAGGAAAACAAAGAACTGCTGAACGTGGTGGTAGAGTAGAAAGATTTAAGAAAAAATACAATATTGAAAAATAAGAAAATTATTATAAGGAAGCGAACAAGAAATTGTTCGCTTTTTTTTGGCCTATCAATATCTGTTGGCCTATCAATATCTGTTGGGGGTAACCTCCTTCAGATATTTTTTTGTATGACAGGCATGTTTTAGTGCTGAGGTGAAATCCCTAAGCAGCGTAGTTACCGACGGATTCCCGATAGACTTATAAGTTTTATATGTTGACATTTAAGAAAGAGGAAACAATAGTGAATTAGTGGCTTGAAGAACAGGAACAGAATATAAGACGTAACAGCTCGTAAAGCTTGTTTAATATAGCAAAGATTCAAAAGATAAGTGTAAACCCAAGTTATAAATTTTGCAAGTAAACTATGAAAATGCTAGAATTTGTCCCTTGAGGTCTCACTAGCGACCGAGTAGTAACTACAAATAGTGAGAAGTCAGCAGGGGTCACAGTAGTTAGAAATATTGAAAGACTAAACAAAATTTTATTATAGTTTTTGAAATATTATTTTATACATCAGTTGAATATAAGAATAAATGTTTTTTATTTTCAAGGTTGGAAACAAGATAATAAGTTTAAGTAGATAATATAAATAGTATTAGATAATAGAATATTAAACCGCCCAGTATCCGAACGGTATTCTGGAAACGTGGTGTGAAAGGGACTAGAAATTAGTCCCTATTCAATTTTAAATTGAATTATAATTATGTATTGATGAATTTTAAATAAGAAAATTATAAATTTTTAATTTCAAATAATAAATTATAATGTAAAAATAAATACATTATATTATCTAGTTTTGTACTCTTTTAATTATAATCTTAATAAAAATATAAGAATAATATTGAAAATGTTAATGTTTTCATATATGATATAAATATGAAAATATATTAAATATACATAAATCGTTTTTTCACATAAGATAATTAAATGTATTATATTAATATATATAATTTAAAGGATGTATAAAATTTATTAATATCAATCAAAAGAAAGGAGGATTCTATGTTATAAATATAAATTAAACATTAAATCGCATCAAGTAGAGTCTGCTACTAAGTATGAAACTTATAACAAGAAGCAAAACAAAACGTAATGACTTATCTAACAAGATAAGCATACTACAGGATAATAATTTGTAACTATAAGCAAGTAGTTTTATTTGTTGAAACTATTATACAAGGAGAAGTATATGAAAAGTAAAATAACCAGGATAATATATATTTGTTTAATGACATTTTTGTTAGTCAATAGTACGGTATTATATGCTAAATCACAGAATGATTCGGTGAAATTAGGTATTGTACGTCCATTTATTATACATGAAGAATCTTATACATATAGTAAAGGGAACGGAGGATATTGGACTACGGTACAAGAAGGAAGGTACTATTATCATGGGTATATGAAGTTTATTAAATATGAAAATGGTATACATTATTACAAAGGTACCTTAAATATGATTAGTAATCCAAACGGATTTTATTTCATAGAAAAACATAAAGAATGAAATATATTATTTTAAATAATATAACTTTTCTTAATATTGTAAAATGCTCTTGCAAATGCAGGAGCATTTTTACAAATAATAAAGGATTTAGACATGATTAAATTTGAATTTAAAAAGCTTTTTAAGCAAAAAATAATATATTATTTATTTATCTTTTCTATTATTATGTCTATTTTTGTTTTATATAGAACGGATAAAATAGAGATTGAAAAAGAGTTTAGAGAATACAATACTCTACCTGCGGACTATATTATTTCAACTGCTGTAAATAGGCAATTTCTTGATAATCAAAATATAGCAGATGAACTATTTAAAATTTATACTGAAAAAGCAGAGTTGAGCAACCCTTATTCCTCAAAATTTTTAGATTATACAAAAATAGCATATGATAAAAAAGATAAAGTAGAAAAACAACAAATTTTAGAAAGAATTACAAAAATTGATTTTGAGTTTTTTAAAGATGCTCAAAAATTTGTAAATAAATATAATATAAAATTCGAAGAAGGTGAGAGACAAACTTGGGAGTGGGCAGTATACGAACATAAGTATTCTGAAGAAAATGGTACATATCCAAAGTCAGTATTTCACAGTTATCTATCTACTAATTTTGCTCGAGTTTTTATCTATAATAGCAATATAATTTTTGGATATCCTTTTTTATTCTTTTTAGTCTTAATATTTTATAATATTATCTTACATGAAAAAGAAGAAGGAACTATAGAATTCTTAAAAATTAACGCCATTAATTTAAAAAAGATAATCAATGCTAAGTTTCTTACAATGTTGTTCGTTATTTTGTTATATCCAATAATAGTATTTTCTATTATGATTATAATTTCATATTTTATAGGATATAAAATTGATGGATTCAACGAGATTTATAGAATATTTGATTCAAGTCGTATACGTTTCATTGGTGCGAAAGAATTACTAGCTAAGATAGTTTTTACTTATATTGTGATATCAAGTATTTTTTCAACTATTATTATTTTGATTAATCTTAAAGTAAAAAATAAAAACTTCGCGTTATTGACATTATCATCATTACTTTTTATTGGAAACATTTTAACAGAGAAATTTTCTTTATTTAATAATTCGTTTAATATTTTTTATGGAATGGATTATATAAGATTTATTACTGGAAGAATAGTTGATAAAGCACATAATAATTATTACGATGTTCAAGAAATTTATCCTAAAAATATTTATATGCTTCCTTTACTATTAGGAATAGTTTTTATCATTCATTCTATTTTGAACTATAAAGATAATATCTTAACTAAATCCTATAGTGATAAAGGAATAAAAATTAAGCCAAAAAATTTACTAACATTTGAAATAAAAAAAATATTTATGGCAAATAATCTTGTATTCCTAACTCTTTTACTCATTATTTTGGCAGTTTACAATTATATTATCTTAAACAATGAAAATGACTCCTTTAATAAATTTTTCTATGAAAAAGCTACGCGAGTAACTGACTTAAAGAATAATATTAATAGAATAGAAACAGATTTGGAACGACATAAAAAAGAAACGATGAAATCACTTAAAATGTCTGAACAACAGGTTGAAAGTGAAGATATTGCTTATAAGTTAAAAAGAAAGAATCTAGACAATCAGATAGAACAATACAATGCAATGAAAAACATTGTAGATGCCTATAAGAGAGGAAATTCTCAAGCATATTATGAAAATATGCTAAAAAATTCAAAATATATGTTTGAGATGTTTAGTGGAGAAAGTTTTGAATATAAATTTTCAACAAGGCAATTAAGTAAAATGAGCAGGTTTGAACATGAAGCGAAATTAAAGTATGCTTTAGAACACAAATTAAAACCGGTGGAGATAAATTCATTCGAATATTCTGAATATGAAAATTTTGTAAATGAAAATATCAAGTTGACCAGTATGAAGAATGAATCAATAAAGTCTAATTCTCCATTATTTGTTTTAAAAATACTAAATAGAGAATACAAAATAGAGACGATAATTTTCGCTCTAATAATATTATTTATATTTAATGGATATGTAATCGATAAAGAGACTAATAGAAGCATCGATTTATATAATTTGCAACCTATTTCTAAATTTAAGAATCATTTATTAAGAATTTTTTCTCAAATTTTAGTAGCTTTGATCTTAGTTCTACTATTTTATGGTATAATTTTTATCATTTCATATTTTAATGCAGGAATAGGTGAAATTAATTATCCTGTTGTAGAGTATATGAAAATTGCAACAAACAAAGAGCTATTATCAAGCAGTGAATTTGCGAAAACAATTAATTTAATTCCATTATGGAAATATTTCATTAGATATATTTTCATATTTTTACTACAATTAACATTCATATGTAGTTTGATTACATTCATTTCTATTAGTTCTAAAAACAAGAAAGAATTACTAATAAAATTTATTGTAATAATATTTTCTGGGTTAGCAATTAATGTTCTTATAAAATCGAATATAATAAATTTATTTAATCCTATTACATATTTGAATACAAGTGAAATTGCAAATAATAGTTTAATGTTACATGAAAAGAATCCAATGATTATCATTAACAATAGTATTAAAATATTGTCTATGTGGACTATTATAATGTCACTTTTTGGAGGGATTTTCTCGAAAATAAAAAATCAGTAATTTATTTTTTATCACTTTGTATCCATTCTGTAATCGCTTTCTAAGATACGTTTATATATAATCTAATTGAAGGTAATAATAAAAATATTTTCTAGGAGGCGAAAGATGCGTAGAAGTTTACTAGTATTATTACTCATTTTATTATTAATGGTGGGATGTACAAATAATGAAAGAAAAGAGTTAGATAAAACAGATTCAGAGAAAGAAAAAATCGTAGATACTACAGAAAAGGAAAATCAAATACAATGTGAATATATTTATCTAAATTCTTCACCAGAGGAAAAGAAGTTAGAAGATATTACCAATGTACAAATAGAATTGGCTTATAGCGAAGATTTGAAAGAAATGGCTAAAGATGAAAATAGTATTGTAATTGCAAGAGTTTTAGGAAAAGAAGACGCTGTAAAAAACAAAGATGATATTGTAGTTAATACTCCAATTAAGGTTGAAGTCATAAATGTGTTGAAAGGTGATGATAATCTAAAATTAGATACAATTTATCAACCTGGCGGAATAATTTCTGTAAAAAATTATATGAAAGGAAATACAGATAAATTTAATGAAGCAAATGGGTACAATAAATTATCTGAAGAAGAAAGAAAAAATACCTTGCTAAAAATATTATATCCAAATTACTATAAAGAATTAAAAAAAGATGGAGTTTACATATTTATTTTAGATAAATTAAATGATGTATACCAAAGTCTCAATATGAGTTTTTCAATTCTTGAGTTTGATGCAGAATGTCCAAAAGCTAAATCTCTTACAAAGGATAATATTGGAAAAGAAAATTTAAAAGATGAAGAGGGTAAAGATTACATATTTAAGCAAAGTTTAGATAGTAAGAAATTTTCTCCAGATAAGAGTTTTACATTAGAACAAATTTTAAAAGAAATTAATTCTTAAACTAAAAAGGCGGGTGTGCAAACATCAGCCTTTTATTTATGCCCTAAAAAGTATATAATAAAGTATGAGAACAAATAAAAACTCGAAAGAAGGTAAGAATGTCAGTATTATTAACTGGAGGAGCAGGATATATAGGCTCACATATTGCGATTGAACTATTAAATCGTGACGAAGATGTTGTAATTGTAGATAATTTTTATAATTCTTCTAAAATTGTTTTAGATAGAATAAAAGAAATTACAGGAAAAGATTTCAAATTTTATGAAGCAGATATTAGAGATAAAGAAGCATTAAATGAAGTCTTTCAAAAGGAAGAAATTGAGATTGTTATCCATCTAGCTGGACTTAAAGCGGTAGGAGAATCCGTTTCTAAGCCAATTGAATATTATGATAACAACGTGAATGGTACTTTAGTTTTACTTGATGTTATGAGAAATAATAATGTAAAAAATATTGTATTTTCATCATCTGCAACAGTTTATGGTAATCCTAAAGAAGTACCAGTAAAAGAAACAACACCTAAGGGCATTTGTACAAATCCATATGGTTGGACAAAGTGGATGATTGAACAAATAATTGAAGATGTATATACTGCTGATAATGAATGGGGAGTAGTTATCTTAAGATACTTTAATCCAGTTGGTGCTCACGATTCTGGATTAATTGGTGAAGATCCAAAAGGCATTCCAAATAACTTAACACCATATATCACTCAAGTAGCGGTAGGAAAATTAGAAAAACTTACTGTATTTGGTAATGATTATGATACAGAAGACGGTACAGGCGTAAGAGATTATATCCATGTCGTAGACCTTGCTTTAGGTCATGTAGCATCAATTAATAAAATTAGAGAACACAAAGGAATGAATCTATACAATTTAGGTACTGGTAGAGGGACCTCTGTTCTTGAAATGGTAGATGCGTTTGAAAAAGTATCTGGTAAAAAAATTCCATATGAAATAAAAGAAAGAAGACCAGGAGATATTGCTACAGTATATTGTGATACCGAAAAAGCAAAAAAGGAATTAGGTTGGGAAGCAAAATACGATATTGAAAGAATGGCAAAAGACGCTTGGCGCTGGCAAGAAAACAATCCAAATGGATTTGAAAAATAATTTAACAAGAAATAGAAAAAAGGCTGTTATAAAATAACTGGAAAGTTATTGTTAACAGCCTTTTTATTTATTAAAAATTGTATTAATAAGCTAATATGTTTTTTTTTAAGAATATATTTTTAGATATTATATATATGTTCTCTACACTACACCAATATCCAAAGTCAATTGAAGACGATATACTGAAATAATAACAAGAGCAATCCTAAGTATATCGACAATAATATTAAATCTCTGAAATTGTTTTAAGTCATTTTTAATTTGTTCATCTCTATAATACCCAAGTTTATAATGTAGAGAGAAGAAAAGTAATAATCCAAGTATGTTTATTTGATTTCCTCTTACTCCCACAAATATTAGGCTTGTTTTAGGGAAAAAAATATAAAACAAGAGTAAAAATAATTCGACAATTAATGAAAGCATATATTTATTGATTGTTTTCATTGATAATAGTGACATGATCATTTTCAAATAAAAAACATTTTGATAGTATTTATAAATTATCAGAAATTCTATTACGTATTTTATTTAAATTGATTATGTATACTCCTTTCAAAATATTTTTTAAATAGATAAATACTTAATAAAATTTATTATACTTCACATGATAAAATTATGCAAGGACATTTTTGTCATAGTTAAAAAAAATAATAATATTATATAATTTCAATAGATTTAATAATGTTAATTATTAGATGAACATTTTATGTTGAAAGGAAGACATTATGAAAAAGAAACTAATTATTTTTTTACTAGCTTTTGTTTTAGTTGGATGTGGTAAAACTTCGCAAAAAGAAACTGTGAAAGAAAATCAAAAGGTTCAAAATGAAAAGGATAGAAGCTCTAAAAAAAGTAAAGGAAGAAAACTTAAAAAAAATGAAAGAATATCAAAAATTGGTGAACCTATAAAGTTAAAAGAATCAACTGTTACAATTAAAAAAGTCGAAAAAATATTTGATAAAGATAATAAACCTTCAATAAATGTTATATATGATTGGGTAAATGAAAGTTCAGAAAAAGAATCACCAAATGCAACAGCTTTAATTGATCTTTTACAAAATAAGATGTTAACAAAAATGAATAATAATTTTGATCAAGATAAATTAAGTTTAGATGAAGAAAGGACTCAGGTAGAGCCAAAAAAGAAAATAGAAGGACTAAATAGAATTTTTTTTTATATAATGAGAAAGATTCATTAACACTTAGGATAGATGATCCAGAAACTCATGATGATACTATTACATACTATATAGATGTAGATATCAATTCATTGTAGAAAAATGGATTACTATTAAAATAAATAATTATATAAATAAGGAGACAATATGAAGAGAAGCATTAATATTATATTTAGTTTATGTTTACTATTGGTTGTAATATTTACAATATCAAATAACGTTTATGCAGAAAAAGGAAAAAAAGAAGTAGATGTTATGATTAAAGATTTTTTTGATACTAGAGAAAAGTATTCTTATGAACAAGATAAGAAAATTAATACGAAAAAGAGTTCAAAATTTAAATCTATAAAAACATCAAATGATTCAATTTTTTCTAAATTAAAAGTTCGTAATAAAAATTTAGAAGAATATTTATTAAAATATATCAAATTACAAGAAGTAATTAACACAAAAAGTGATATTGAAGAAGAAATAATAAAAGAAGATATAAATAAAGATATTACTTATGAAGGAAATAAAATAATAGTTTTTGTTGAGAGAAATAAGCAATCAATTTATACAATAAATGGGATAAAAAGTGAAGATATCACTTTTGAAAATAGTAAATGTAAATTTATATTTGATAAAAGAACTATGGAATTAATTGATTATCAACCTCAAGATATAGAAGAGAAAGTATTAATGAAGGCTGATATGGATAAACTTATTGATAAAGAATCAGAAGAAAGAGAAAAAGCAAAATCACAAAATGATTTACAAGTTCAAAAATATTTATTAAATAAAAGAGATAATAATTTTGAAGTAGTAAATCATAAATTAGCAATGCCTTTTGCATATAGAAAAAATGAATTTAATAGAGCAGCTATGGTAAACTATGCAAACAAACATGCTAAGAATTATAATCGAAATTATCCTGACTTTGGAAAGATCGGAAATGGAGATTGTACAAACTTTGTTTCACAAATAATTAAAGCGGGAATTTATCTTGATTAAAATTAAACACAATAGTATGCTATTATTATTTTTAATAATAGATAAATCAGGACCACACGTTAGACGGGTGGTCCTGATTAGTTTAAAATATAAATTTAACAGTATCAGATAACTTTTCATCATTTATTTTTTCTAAAAGTGATTGATAATAAACTAATAAATCTTTTTTATTAAATATTTTCAATAATGTGAGAGAGTTATTAAAGTGCATTTTTGACAATTTATCACCATTATATTGCTTAAATATGCCAATAAAAAAGTGTAGTTTATAAATGTTTTTTAGACTATTATTACTTTCGAATTCTTCTAAAATATTAAATGTAAATTTCTCACCTTCTATATATGATTTATTGATCAAGAAAGTATTTAAATAGAATAAAATGATTTTCTCATAAATAATGGAATCATTTGGAGCATTGTCATAAAAATAATTTATGGTATATATTATAGAATCAGGCTTATTTGTTATGAAATAATCACATATTGAAATATACAATATGGAAAGTGTTTCTATAATATTATAAAACTCGTCTTCTAATTTATTTAATATAATTTTTTTGCTAGAAAAAGATAATGATTTTTGTAGTTTGTCTTGCGCCGATGTATAGTCTTCGTTCCAGATATCAATAATTGATTTTGTAAAAAGATATAATTGATCATATTTTTGTTTAAAACACTGTTTTGATTCTATTTCCGCAATTATATTTCTTAAATTTAATCTATTTTTTTCATCAATAGCATTTATAAGCTTTAAAAATAAACATTTATAGTAGTATCTATCTTTAAATGATAAATTAATATAATAATCGATAACTTTTGTATAATATATTTTTTCAAGTTTATATAAAACAGATATAGTTGGCTCAACTTCATTTTTTTCTATACGAGAGTAGTGTCTAGACGTAACTCCTATTTTTTCAGCTACTTTTTCTTGACTATAATGATGTTTTTTTCTTAAGAATTTAATAAACATACCGAAATCTGTGTATTCCATACTATACTCCTATAACAATATATATATTATTATATAAAATAAAGTATTAGAATACAACGATTTCATCTATTTTTCTCCCATAAATCTATCCGCTACTGCTCTAGTGCTTCTAATAATAATATCAGCTGAGTTTGCTCTGATTAAAACGCCATATGCCCACATGCCGATAACATAGAAGTTTTTCAATTCTCCATATTTTTTACTTAAAATGTTTAGATTTGGGGCTGTAACATTGATAAAGTTTCCTTCATCGTCTGGTTGAATCATTTTTTTATTATATAAATTTTTAAGCAGAGTATTTTCTTCTGTATTTTCCTCTAAATTAAAATTAAATCCGGTTGCATTAAGTAAATAATCTACTTCAATATCATTATCACCTTTAGCAATGAATTTTCCATTTTTAATTTCAATCTCGTCTAAATTCTTTTCAAAAATGACTTTTCCTTTTTCAACGCATTCTATAATCCATTTACTTGTTTCGTAAGGTGTAACATTATAGAAAGGCTCTAACATTTTATCGTATTTCTTCATATATCTCTTTTGATCATTTATAGTAAGAGACGCATATAAGGTTGAGAAAAATGTGGCAATTCTTATAAAGTATTTAGAAATTAATGTAATTTCTACAGATTTTTCTTTTAATAATTTTTTGTAGTTTTCTACGGTCTTTTCTTTAACCTGATTATAGTATTTCATGAAGTCTATGTTTTCATTCAGCAGATCTTCTTTAACTTGATTGATGATAGTATCTAACTTGATAAATCCATTTTTATCGCTATTTTTAGAAATCCATTCATCACTAAAAGAAAAAGTGAAGTTATTGTCTATTTCATTTGGAATGGATGGTTGATGAAATATACTTTCTCTGACAAAGAAATAGATTGGAGTTTCCATCTTTTTTTCTTGCATTAAATATCTAAAAATATCAATAGATGATGCACCAGCACCTATAATGCCAACTCGATCTTTTGATGTTATAGAGTCCAGTTTTCTGAAAGAGGATAAGGATTATTTTGATATTTATCTTTTCCTTCTAGATTATAGAAATCATTATATTTTGGATGACCGATTGTTAAAAATACATTGTCAAAATTCTCAATTGTTTGTTTATCAGTCTTAATGGAGAATGTATTTTCATTTGAAACTTCAATATCTATAACTTCTTCATTTACACGAATAACATTTTTGTGATTTAAATATTTTGAAAATCTATCTTCAAGGTATTCACCATAGTATTCTCTTGGTGTCATCTTTTCAAAATTGCTAATTTTCTTCTCATTTTCATTTAACCAATTATTAAAGTCAAAAGGATTTCCTTTTTCAATACTCATTGAATAGTTGCTAGTATTTAACAATCTGTATTTCGTATCACATTTATAAGGCTCACCGGGCCCAAATCTTTCATTCTTTTCAAATATGTAAATTTGTTCATTATCATAGTTTTTATGTTCTAATATTGATTTTAATAAATTTGATCCTGCAAGACCTGCACCAATAATTGCAATTTTCATATTGCCTCCTAATTGAAAAATTGAAATTTAAGATAATTAATATTTTTATTATATTATATAAGAAAATTTTGAATGTAAATTATTATTACCCATAATAACTAAATTAAATAATTTACTATTAATCTATATATTAAATATGATATAATAATGAAATGTTAAGGAGTTAGTTATTATGTCAAAAGAAATAAAAAAAACCACAATTGGTGGACAAGCTCTATATGAAGGCATACTGATGAAAGGCCCAGATCAGACTTCAATAGTTGTTAGAAAACCAAATGGTGAATTAGAAAAAAAAATAATAGATAGATTTGAAATTACTAATAAATATTCTATTTTTAAATATCCATTCTTTAGAGGAATTGGAGCGTTTATAGATGCGATAAAAAACGGAACAAAGGCAATAGATTATTCTTTAAGTTTTAGTGAAGAGGAAGAAAAGAAACAATCAAAGCTTTCTGAAATCTTTTATAGTATACTATCTTTTTTAATATTTGCTGGGTTTTTATTGCTTTTCTTTTATGTGCCAACTTGGTTTTCAAATTTATTTAAAGATAAGATAAGCTCAGTATTTGTACTTAATTTAATTGAAGGTTTAGTTAGAATTGTCTTTTTCCTATTGTATGTAATAGGTATTGCTCAATTAAAAGATATTAAAAGAGTTTTTGAGTACCATGGTGCCGAACATAAAACTATTGCATGTTATGAATATGGGGAAGAATTAACAGTTGAAAATGTAAGAAAACATTCAAAACTTCATCCTCGTTGTGGTACTTCCTTCATGTTTAATATGGTAATCATATCAGCGTTTGTATTGGCTTTCTTTGGTTGGCCAAATCCCATCGTTAGAGTCATAACACGTATACTAATCATACCTTTATTAATGGGGATAACTTATGAATTAAATAGATGGATGGGAAAATCTGATTCATTTTTAGCTAAGATATTAGCAAAACCTGGTATGTTTGTGCAATATATTGGGACTGTTAAAGAGCCGACAGATGATATGATTGAAGTTGCGATTGAAGCTATGAAAATGGTAATTCCTGAGGATAATTCTGATGAATGGTAGTGTGACAATAGCAGATCTCTTAGATGGGGATTTTAGATATACAAAAATTGTACTTCAATATATCTTAGATTTCTCTATGTCAGATATACATAAAAATAGGGAAATGATAGTATCAGATGATATATTAGCAAGATTTTTTGATATACAAGAAAAGATTAAGATGAAAATGCCATTACAATATGCAATCGGAGAATGGAATTTTTATGGAAGAGATTTTATTGTAAATGAAAATGTGCTTATTCCAAGACCAGAAACTGAATTAATAGTAGAAGAGATATTAAAAGAAAATCTTTGCGATAAAAAAATATTGGATATTGGTACAGGTAGTGGAGCAATAGCGATATCACTAGATTTGGAGACTAAAGAAGATACAGAAGTTTTTGCGAGTGATATTTCTAAAAATGCATTACTAGTGGCTAAAGAAAATGCTGATAAATTCAATGCAAATGTTGAATTTATAAATTCCGATCTATTTGAAAATATTGAAGGGAAATTTGACATTATCGTATCAAACCCTCCGTATTTAAGTGAAGAAGAATATGATGCCGTAGATGAAGTCTTATATTTTGAGCCTAAAAATGCACTTATTGGTGGAGAAAAAGGTTATGAAATATATGAGGAGATTATTTCTCAATCTACAAAATATTTAAATGAAAATGGGAAGATATTTTTAGAAATAGGATATAAGCAGGCAGAGATAGTATCAAGTTTGCTTTTGAAAAATGGATATAATAAAATTAAAGTGAAACAAGATTATAATAGCTTAGATAGGATAGTTGTAGGTGAATTATGTTTGAAAAATTAGAAAATACAAAAAATAAATTTTATGAATTAGAAAAGGATTTAGCAAATCCTGACTTAATTGCAAATATGGATGAGTGGCAAAAGGTTAATAGAGAATATGTTGATTTAAGACCTCTTGTAAAAGCTTATGAAGAATATAGAAAAAATGAAGACACAATTAAGGAAAATAAGGAAATGCTTGAAATGGCAGAAGATCAAGAAATGAAAGATCTTTTGCATGAAGAAATTGGTGAAGCTGAAGATAAATTAGAATCATTAGAAGAAAAGATTACATTCTTACTTATACCAAAAGATCCAAATGATTATAAAAACGTATTTGTAGAAATTAGATCTGGTGCAGGTGGAGACGAAGCTGCTTTATTTGCAGGAGACTTATACAGAATGTATCAAATGTTTGCTAATAATAATGGATATAAAACAGAAGAAATCGAGTATTCTGAGCAAGGTACAGGTGGGGTAAAAGAAGTAATATTTATGGTTAAAGGTGAAGGTGCATATTCAAAATTGAAATATGAATCTGGTGTACATCGTGTACAAAGAGTGCCTCAAACTGAAACACAAGGTAGAATCCACACTTCTACAGCTACAGTTGCTGTTTTACCAGAAGCAGGAAAGATAGATATTGAAATTGATGAATCTACAGAGCTTAGAATCGATTACTATAGATCTTCCGGTGCGGGTGGACAACACGTAAATACTACCGACTCTGCTGTGAGGATTACTCACTTGCCGACTGGTATAGTGGTTGCTTGTCAAGATGAAAGATCTCAAATAAAAAATAAGGCAAAAGCTATGAATATTATGTATGCTAAACTTTATGATTTCAAGCTTGAACAACAACAAAAAGAGCTTTCTGAAGATAGAAAGACACAAGTAGGTACTGGTGATAGATCAGAAAAAATCAGAACATACAATTTCCCACAAGGAAGAGTTACTGATCATAGAATTAACAAAACAATTTATCAATTAGATAATTTCTTAAATGGTGATATTCAAGAAATGATTGATGCTTTAATTTTAGAAGATCAAACAAAGAAATTAGAATTATCACAAAACAAATAGGAAGAAAAATGAGAAAAATTTTATTTACATTAATAGTTTTTACTTTTGTTTTAGCAGGATGTAGAGAAGTTAAGGAATTACCACAGGATGGAGATAAAACTGCCTCAGATTATTTACTTAAAGCATATAAAACAGATATAAAAGACGTTAAAGTAGATTTTATTGACTATGAAGATTTTTCAAAATTAAAAAATCAAACAAATAATTTTATTGTTGTTGCATCTAGTTTACAATGTGAATTTTGCGAAGAACTTATTCCAAATTTTTATCAAATGGCGAATGAATTTGGTATAAAACATACATATTTTATAAAATTTAATGAACTTGATCAAAATGATAAAAATAAAATTGCAGAATCATTTACTGAACCCATTTTACCAACTATATTATTTGTGAAAAATGCTAATATTGATGAATATCAAGGAAAGTTTGATATTGCAGAATTATCTCAAAAATTTGAGGATTTTATAAAGGAATAAAAATGACTAATATGAGAGATTTATATATCGACAATTCATTAATAAGTTCATATCAGGGAGACACCTTATTTGATGATGTTTATATAGAGCATAATTCTCTTCCAGAAATAAATTTTGAAGATATTGATACAAAATCAGAAATTTTTGGAAAAGAGATTTCATTCCCACTGATAATCAATGCGATGACTGGTGGAACTGAAAGAGGAATGGAAATTAATAGCGTGCTTTATACAATTGCGAAGGAACTTAATTTGCCTTTAGCGGTTGGTTCACAAGAGGATAGTCTTGACAGTAAAATCTCTGAGCTATTTATTGGACACATTGATGATGATTTAGAAAAAGATATTGTTTTAATTTCAAATTTAAGTGCAAAAGCAAAGCCAGAAGAAATCGATCGAGCAATGAAGGCAATAGATGCTAAAGGTATTTCCTTATATCTAAATGCAGCACAAGAAGCAGTTAGTTATGATGGAGATACTAAATGTAAAGGCGTTTTAGAAAATATTAGTAAATTAACTACAAAATATTCAGACAATTTATTGATAAAGGAAAAATCAATGGGAATGTCTGAAGAAACAATAAGGAAACTTATTAAAGCTGGAGTTAAATATATAGATTTATCTGGTGCTGGTGGTACAAATTTTATAGAAATGGAAAATTTAAGAAACTATAGAAATGATTTTTCTGATTTATATTCTTGGGGGATACCAACTGCGAAAGCTATAATAAATGCTAGAAATGTAGATAAAGACGTGAAAATAATTGCCAGTGGAGGCATAAAAACTAGCTTGGATATTGTTAAATCATTTGTTTTAGGTGCTGATTATGTTGGCATAAGTGGTGAAGTCTTGCGATATGTTTTACATGGCGGATATGAACAAGCAAAATCATATTTAAATGGTTTAATCTACAAAACTAAAGTTTTAATGTTTTTACTTGGTGTAACAGATATAAAAGAATTAAAAAATGTAGAATATAAAATTATAGGTAAATTAAAAGAAATAATTTAGGAATAGCATGAGGAATTTAGATAATAGAGAAAAAAGAGCGATATTTAGATTAGAACAAAATAAAAATAGTAATGTAAAAAATGTTATTGCTATAGTAAGTGGTAAAGGTGGTGTTGGAAAGTCTTTAGTCACATCACTTCTTGCTTCTGAAATGAACAAAGAAGGTAAAACTACCGCCATTTTAGATGCTGATATTACAGGACCATCCATTCCTAAAGCCTTTGGATTAAAAGATAAATTAAAATTTACAGAAAAAGGAACTGTTCCTGCATTATCCAAAAATGGAATTAAAATAGTATCAACCAATTTATTAATAGATGATGAAGCTTCTTCAGTAGTTTGGAGAGCACCGATATTAACCGCCGCAATTAGACAGTTTTGGCAAGATATCGCATGGGGAGAAGTTGACTATATGTTTGTGGACTTACCTCCAGGAACTTCAGATCCTCAACTTAATGTATTTCAAAGTATTCCATTAATGGGAATGATAGTTGTGACAAGTCCTCAAGAATCAGTTTCAATAATAGTTGAAAAAGCAATGAACATGGCAAAAAAACTAAATGTCCCTGTCATTGGCGTTGTTGAAAACTTCTCATATTTTATAGCTCCAGATACAGGCACTCGATACAATATTTTTGGAGAAAGTAAAACTAAAAAACTATTAATCGATAATGATGTTGAATTAATCGGTGAAATCCCAATTGATCCAGACATTCCTAAACATGTAGATGAAGGTAAAATTGAAGATTTGAAAAAATCATATATGAAAAATACAATAGAGAGAATTTATGAATTTGAACAAACTGAACAAAGATAATCAAAATAAAATAGCAACAAAAGGGCAATTAAAATTTATTATCGCCACAGATTTACTTATTTTTGCCACTATAGGTGTCATTATTTATGAAATATATAATAAAAAGACACACTTTGCATCCTATATTATGTTAGGTCTAGTATTTATTTGTATGGGGATTAATCAATACATTTACTATAAAAACAATGGCGGAAAAAAATATTTATTTATGATGTCGATATACGGATTAATTGGTATAGGTTTGATTATTTTTAGATTATTTATGTAATTAGAAGACTTATGTAAAATGACAAAAATGTTATTTTGCTTAAGTCTTTTTTATATTGATTGATATTTGGTTCATCAATATCTGTTGGGAGGGATAATTTCCAGCAGATATTTTGGTTTATCAATATCAGTTGGGGTGCTATTTATGGGAAAATAGAACCCCAACTGAAATTGATGAGCCGATATTTTTTGAGGAATGTTTTGTTGGAATTTCCTGATTATTTACAGTTTAGCGTTTTAATCAGGAAATTCCCATATAAATTCATTATTACATATGTATTTCTAAATACTTTATTTACACATGTAAGATTTTTAACCATTTTACATGTGTATTTTAAGATTTTCCTTATACACATGTAAGATTTTTGGACCTCTACATGTGTAAATGCAATTATCCATTTTAGACATGTACGTTTTTCAGCAATTTTACATGTGTAAACGTCATATTCCCATTCACACATGTAATCGCAATGTTTTGTTTACATGTGTATTTCCAATTTTTCTATTTACGCATGCAATTATAAGAAAATTTGTACATGTGTAATATGCGTTTTCTCATTTACACATGTAATGACAAAAAATGTCTACATGTCTATTTCCATTTTCCGCATTTACACATGTAATTATCATAAAATTTGTACATGTGTAATCAGCATTTCGACATTCCCACATGTAAAGCGTATTTTAAAGCTTAGAGAATTAAATAGTTCATCACCATTTCGACATTCCCACATGTAAAGCATCTTTTTAATGGGGAGTTTCAAAAATATTTACTCAAAGCTTCTATTATTTTTTGCCGACCACTTTTTTTGAAATATAATAGTAATATACATACAAAATTCATACGGAATTCATTTTGACCTGTTAAATTATAATTGAAAAGGAAATGGACATGACAAAGATATTATTTTTAGAAGATGAAAAAATGATTAGAGAAGTACTTACTGAATATATGACACTCACAGGGTATGAGGTTGTTGGATGTGAAGATGGAGAGGAGGCAATTAATTTAATTGAAAAGGAAGATTTTGATATTGCCATTCTTGATATAAGAGTGCCGAAAAAAACTGGATTAGAAGTGTTGAAATATATTAGAGATGTAAAAAAGAGTAATATAGGAGTGATTATGCTTACGGCCTATGAAGATGAGGCTACGCAAGTGGAAGCATTCAATTTGTTTGCGGATGATTATATTACAAAACCAGCATCTCCAATAATTTTATTAAAAAGGATAGAGGTTTTAGTTAGAAGGATTAATGCTGATTTGAAAATAAAAGATAATTCTTTAGTGATTGATGAAGAGTCCTATAGAGTTTTATATAAAGGTGAAGATTTGAATTTTACTTTAACTGAATTTTTGATTTTAAAATTGTTTTATGATTCACCAAAGAGAGTTTATACAAGAGACAATATAATAGATCTGATTTTTGATGATTCATATATTGGAAGTACTAGAAGTGTAGATGCTCATATAAAAAATATAAGGAAGAAGCTTCCTTTTAACACGATAGAGACAATTATTGGTCTTGGATATAGATGGAAGGATATAGAAGATGAAACTTAATCAAAAGACATTTATTTATAGCTTAATAATATCTTTTGTAGTAGGTGCGATATTAATCATATATATGATTTTTATGGTTCCATCGCTTTACACGGATTACAAGGCATTCGATAATTTACAAGCGGTAAAAGAAAATCATCAAAGTTTTCTTAACGAAGGTAAGTTTAAAGGAGATGAAGAAAAAGGAGCTGGAAATTCTATTGGGTTTAAGTTAGACAAAAAAACATATAAGTTAGATTTTTCAAGCTATGCATTTGAAGGAAGTTTAGAATTAGGCAATACCGAAGTAAAAAAAATTATTCAAAATATAGAGAATGAATTTTCTAAAATTGATGTTGATAATTTTGATAGAGAAGTTATTGAAAAGAACTTTGAAAATTTTTTTAATCAATTTATAGAAATATTGTCTGCACGATTCAAAGATACGGCTGAATCATTAAAAAATGATTTGAATGCAAAATTTCATGTATATGATGACAATATTAGATTTCAAAATGAAAAGTATAAGTTTTATAACTTTGGAAAAAATTTCTCTGTAATACAATCGGGTATTGAAAATGTAAATTCAAATACAGAATATTTAACATATTTGGCATTTTCTGAAAAAAATGATGAATATTATATAAGTATGGCGAATACAGTAAATCCAAAACCTACAGAGATTCAACCGGTTATGATTGAAGCATTACCAGTTATAATACCTATGATTGTGCTTTTATCATTAGCCATTTCAACTATATTTTCAAAGAAGATTGTTTCTCCAATACGTGAATTATCAAATGATGCAAAGAAGCGTAAATATGATGAATACAAAGAGTTTAACCCTATAACGGTTAAAGGAAACGATGAGATTGCTGAATTAGCAAGCTCTTTAAATGATTTATATTTAAAGCAAAATGAATCAATTAATAAATTAGAAAGTGAAGCAAAGAGAAAAGAAATATTTATGAGATCTTTTTCTCATCAACTTAAAACTCCAGTTGCTACAGCTAGTTTGTTAGTTGATAGTATGATATTAGAAGTTGGAAAGTTTGCAGATAAAGAAAAATATTTACCTGAGGTAAAAAAAGAGCTTAACTCAATGAAAAGAATTCTTTCTGAAATACTTGAAATGAACAATATTTCAAAGTCTCAAAAAAAAGAAAAAGTTGATTTATATGATTTATCTTTAAGGATTAAAAATGAACATCATATTGAAATTTCAGATAAAAATCTTGATTTTACAATAGTTAATAGTGCTCTTTGGAAAACTGATGGAGATATTATTTATCATATAATAGATAATTTAGTGAAAAATGCTACTTCATATACGAAAACAAATGGAAAAATTACAGTCACTCTTTCAGATGATAATATTTCTGTTGAAAATATGCCGGCAACAATAGAAGAAAATATTAGGGAAGTAATTTTTGAACCATTTGTGACGGGAAATATAGGAGAAAGTGGACATGGGTTAGGACTATATTTAGTAAAATCTTTTGTCGATTTATTGAAAATGGAAATAGAAGTGGAAGAAAAAAGCGATACTGTAAAATTTATTGTTTATAAAAGGGGAAGGCAATGATTACTATTGAAAACTTAAAAGTACAATTTAAAGACAAAGTTGCACTTAATATAGATAAAAAGCTTGAAATAAAAGATGGTGATAGAGTAGGTATAATTGGTGCAAATGGAGCTGGTAAGACAACACTAATCAATAGCATATTAGGCCTTGTTGACTATTCTGGAAACATTAGATCAAATTTGAGACCTGAAGAGATGGCTGTGCATATGCAATATAACGAATACAACGATATGATGCCAATCAGATATGTTATGGAAGCAATACTTGGTCAAAAATTGGAAGAAAATAGTCTTGCCATGGAAATGATTGAATTTTTTGATTTTAAGGACAGTCTAAAAAAGAAATTTAAGCATTTATCTGGCGGACAAAAACAAAGAATGACACTTATTCTTGTTTTAAGTCAAGATTCAGATATTGTAATGCTTGATGAAGTTACATCAGGATTAGATTTTGTCACAAGGCAAAGATTAATGGATAAATTGGTGGAATGGTACAAAGATAAAAAAACTACTTTATTGATTACATCACACTATTACTCAGAATTAGATAATTTAGCAGATAAAATAATATTTTTAGATGATGGAAAATTAATTGAATATGGTCAAAAAGATGAACTGTTTAGAAGATACTGTGGAAATTCTGTAATTGTATTTGAAAATAATGAAGAAATTTCTAAAAAATTAGAAAACTTTAGCTTAAAGAAAGCACCTCAAGATACTATAGCAGTGAGTTGTAACAATGAAATTGAAGAAATTGAAATAGCAAAATTATTGAGTCAGCACAATCAAAACTACAGAAGAAGTAATAACGATATAGAAATTATGACTTTGAATGCTTTAGAACAATATGAAATGGAGCACTAAGATGAAAAAGAAATCAAATTTTTATTTAATAAAATATGAATTGTTAAATTGCTTGTACAATGGATACTCACTATTTTTCGGAGCTATATTTCCAATGTTACTATTCTTTTTAATTTCTCAATCTGTAGTAAAAGATGTTCCACAAGATATGAGAAATCAAGTGAAAACAGTTATATTTCTAGGGATGTCAATGATGGTGCCATTAGCAGCAATATTTTTAGGGCATTCATCAACATATTCAAATGAAATTGAAAAGAAAATTCCTATAAGATTGAACTTATTCGGTATAAGCTACAATAGAGTATTTACTGCAAAACTTATTGCAAATAGTATCTTTCTAGTATTTTGCTTATTAATATTTTGTAGCTCACTATTTTTTATAGACATATTAAAACCAACTACTTCAGCTTTATTAGTTTGGATTTTAGTATTATTTGTATTTGCTGGATTTTTAATGGCTTTAGCTCATGGTTTAGCATCAATATTTAAGGAATTTGGCAAAACTTACGCAGTATCAATGACAATATATTTTGCGATAATGATATTAGGCGGTATGATGGGAATAAGATTATCTGATCTTCCACCATTTTTACAAAAAGTATCTAGATATTTGCCAACAACACAAATGTCAGAATATTATATTGATTTTTGGGCTGGGAAATCATATAATGCAGCACCGCTGATTCAATCAATGCTATTTTTTGGTTCAATCTGCGTAATAGTCTTATTAATTTCATTTAGAGTTAATAGAAGAAAAAATAGTATATAATTTTTAAACTAAAAAGGTGATGTAAAATTTTACGCTAAATTAATCTTATTGGATTAAAAACGTAGTTACATCACCTTTTATTTACTTTATTTAATTAAAAGATTTTACTATAACATTAACATTTTTTACTTCAAAACCAAGCATAATTTTGATTTGTTCTTGTACAGCTTTTTGCACATTTTCTGCTATCTTATAAACATCTTTATTTTTTTCTACTTCAATTGCTAAACTGATATCAATAGTATTATTTTCTATTATTGAAGTAATGCTGTCTTTTCTATTTTTTTCAACTTTCTTATTTCTATATCCTACAACTGATACTACATTTTCTACGTGTAATGCTGTTTCAGCGATTAATTGATCAATAATATCATTTGAAATTTTAACTGATCCATTTTTAAAATCGGTCATAATAACCTCCTCATTTTTTATATATTATATTATATGAAAAATGCTAAACATATGCAAATATTAGTATTAAATATAAAAAGACTTTATGATATAATAAGAAACTAAGATATATAGGAAATTATAAGAGGAATAAGATGAGAAATAGAAAATTAGTAGGGATAGATGTGTTAAAGACTTTCGCCATCATAGCGGTAGTTTTGTATCACATAACAAATAAATACTTTCCAGGTGGGTTTATTGGCGTAGATTTATTTTTTGTAATTTCAGGTTATTTACTAGCTAACTCTCTAGTAAATAAGTTAAGGAATGAAGGCGATATTAAGTTTTTTCAAAATATAAAAAATAGAATCAGGCAACTGTGGCCGACACTTTTTATTGTTATTTTTACTGTGGTGATTTTTCTTGTATTATTTAATAAACCAGTATTGGATGTATCACATAGAGATGCTCTTGCAGGCATGACTTTTACGAGTAACTGGTGGTATATCATAAACAAGGTTAGCTATTTTGATAGCTTTACATTAAGTCCTTTTAAGCATTTATGGTATTTAGGGGTGCTATTACAATCATATATAATCATAACATTCTTATTTAAAGGATTTTATAGAGTAAAAATATTTAAGAAATACAATCTTTTTATAGTGTTAATGTCAATGATGGCAATAGGATCATTTATTTTACAAGTAAAATATTATACTCCACAGGATGTGAGCAGAGTTTATTATGGTACAGATACAAGAATTTATGAAATAATAATTGGTGTATTAGGTTATTTCTTATTTCCAATGGAAAAATTAAGAACGATTAAGACCTCAAAAATGGCTCTATTTGCTAATATCACAAGTATAATAACTCTGGCGATGTTTATATATTTTGTCAGAACGGTATCAGAAGTATATCAATGGGTTTATCAATTTGGATTTTTACTATTTGCGATTATGTCCTTATTGATGATTATATCATTTGGTTCAGTAACTAATGTGTTTAGTAAAATACTTAATTTTATCCCATTTTTCTCAAATCTTGGGAAAAATTCCTATGGAATATATTTATGGCATTTCCCAATTATTGTTTTAACTCAATTAGATGTTGAAAGAGGAAATCCTAATATTAAATATACTGCAATAAGATTAGCTGTAATATTTGTATTATCCTATTTAACATACGAGTACATAGAAAAACCTATTAATAGAAAAGGGCTAGTTAATCAAATCAAAGATGGAGGATTTACTGTATTACTTAAAAATACTGTATTTTATGCTGTTTCTGGATTATTTATAATGGGGCTATTTGGTATAGCGGTGCCATTTATATCAACAGCTTTTGTAGACACTTCAAAAAGTGTAGTGTTAGATGAAGAGATAAAGACGAATCCAAATAAAAAGAATATCACTTCTAATAACAAGGAAAGTATAAAGAAAACGGAGAAAGAAGCTCCAAAAGCAAGCTTAAAAGAATCGGATAAGGAGACTAATAAAGAAACAAATAAAGAAACAAATTCTGAAATTGTAAAAGAAGACACTAAAGATGAAACTGAAGAAACTAAAAAAGAAGATACAAAATCAACAACAGATAATCCTTCGATAAAATATAATCAGTTAATATTAATTGGGGATTCTATTGGAGTAAATATTGGTAATAGAATACTTGATATGTATCCAAATTCTATTGTTGACGCAAAAATTAGTAGACAATTAGTTGATTCTATACCTATTTTTAAAGAATATTCTACTTATGATTCAAAAGAAACAGTGGTAATAATTGTACTTGGGACAAATGGATATTTTAAAGAAAAAAATTTAGACGATATCATTTCACTTTATCCTAAGAGTAAAAAAATTATCATTAATATTAAAGCGCCAGTAAGTTGGGAATCGCAGGTTAATGAAATATTTAGCAATTACGAAAAAAATCATAAAGATGTAGCAGTAGTAGACTGGTATAGTGTTGCTTCAAAACATCCAGAATACTTAGCTTCTGACCAAACACACTTGATGACAATCGGTATTGATCATTTGATGCGTTTATTAGAGGCAGAACTTAAGAAATGATTAATATTTTGATAAAAATAAAACAGGTATTAGCCTGTTTTATTTTTTTTCTTATATGTTATAATTTCTAATATGGAGCAAGTTATGAGTGAAAAGAAAAAATATATAAATAAATTAACAGAATACTTTTTTTATAAATACATTTATTCAATATTCTTGGAGAATAAGTATATAGCAAATTTTGCACAGTATGAGATTGAAAAAATGGAAAGTATATATCAATCATTTTTATATGATAAAGCTATAGAAAATAGATTTGTTTACGGATATATCAATCCAAATATTTCAAATGAATTTAATACCATAATGGCAAAAGAAGAATATAAGGATCTTGAAAATCAAATATCTGTATTAAAGACAAAGAGTAACAGTTCTAGTGGAGTTAGAGATTATATAAAAGAAATATTAGATAGAGGAATATTATCAAAGATATCTACAATAATAGAAAATGAAGATCCCTACTTAAATGGAAATCAAAATACAAAAACTTGGAATAAATTTTTAAATGCACTTGAAGAGGCAAATTTCGAAAAGATATTTAAGATAGCAAAAAACTATGAAAAGAGATTTGAAGAAGAGGATAATATCATTGATTTTGTGCCTAGAGATATCAATGAAAAAATCTATTATTATGAAAATAAAATTTTAGAGCTATATCAATTTTTCCCATTCAATGAAGAAAAAAATATGTATTCTAAAAAAGATATAAATGATAAAATTAATGAAATTCAAAAAGAGACGTTGAAGTCAAAAGAAACACTAAAAAGAATAACCAATGTCTATTTATATACTGATAATAATAATGGTCTTGAAAGTTAATTTTGAGACCATAATATTATCTTTCAATCTTGACTAATTTAGTAAACATTAAAGGAGAAAAAATGCTAAAAATAGAAAATCTACATGCGAATGTCGAAGGAAAAGAGATATTAAAGGGAATTAATTTAGAGATTAATTCGGGAGAAGTTCATGTGATAATGGGGCCAAATGGTTCTGGAAAATCAACATTGACTAAAGTGATAATGGATCACCCTGATTATGAAATGACAGAGGGGAGAATTGAATTTGAAGGTGAAGACATCACAGAATTATCTACTGACAAACGTGCAAAATTGGGTATGTTTTTAAGTTTTCAAAGTCCTGAAGAAGTAGAAGGGATAAGTGTAGAGAATTTCATCAGAACTGCACAAGTAAATCTTACAGGTGATAAATCTAAATTATTAGAATTTAGAAGAACATTAAAAAAAGAACTTGAAGATTTAGGTTTTGATCCTTCATATGCACAGAGATATTTAAATGTAGGATTTTCCGGTGGTGAAAAGAAAAAGAATGAGATTTTACAAATCAAAATGTTAAACCCTAAATTCATCATGCTTGATGAAACTGATTCTGGATTAGACGTTGATGCTACAAAAATTGTTTCTAAAGAAGTAAATTCATTCCTAAATGAAGAAAAATCAGCATTGATTATAACTCATCACAGTTCAATTTTAGAAAATATTATGCCTGATAAGGTACACATAATGATTGATGGTAAAATTGTGAAAACTGGAGATGTGAGCTTGATTGATGAAATAGAAAAAGATGGTTATAAAAAATATAAAAATGAGGTAAGTAATGGCTAAAAAAACCCAAGTCGCAGATATTGATAGAGGGATATTTGATAAGAAAAATAAATTTGAATATTCAAAAATTTCTGATAAAGGGCTAAACGAAAAAATTGTAAGAGAGCTTTCAAAGGAAAAGAATGAGCCTGATTGGATGTTGGAAAAAAGATTGGAAGCCATGAAATTATTCTACGAAATTGATAATCCATCATGGGGACCAGATTTATCAGAAATAAATATTGATGAAATTACACTTTATGTAAAACCAACATCTGGTGAAACAAATGCATGGGACAATTTACCAGAAGATATTAAAGAAACTTTTTATGACTTAGGTCTTCCTCAAGCGGAAATAGATGCTTTAGCTGGTATAAGTGCACAGTATGATTCTGAAGTTGTATATCACAATGTAAAGAAGTATTTAGTAGAATTAGGCGTGACATATATCAATATGGATGAGGCGGTTCATCAATATGAAGATATGCTAAAACAATGGTTTGGAAAGGCTGTTGAAGCAGATTTACACAAATACACAGCACTACATTATGCTGTATGGTCTGGAGGATCCTTTGTATATGTGCCTAAGGGGCAATATGTAGATATACCGATTCAGTCCTATTTTAGATTAAATGCGCCAGGTGCGGGTCAATTTGAACATACATTTATTTATGTAGATGAAGGTGCTTATGTGCACTATATTGAGGGATGTTCTGCACCTAAATATAATGTGGTAAACATTCATGCTGGTGCGGTAGAGCTATTTGTACGAGAAGGTGCTAAATTAAGATATTCCACAATAGAAAATTGGTCTAGAAATATGTACAACCTAAATACAAAAAGAGGTATAGTTTGGAGTAATGCTCATTTGGAATGGGTTTCTGGTTCATTTGGATCTAAAGTTTCAATGCTATATCCTGCCTCAGTACTTATTGGTGAAAATGCTAAGTCTGACTATACAGGTATTTCTTTTGCAAATAATGGTCAAATTCTTGATACAGGGACAAAAGTTATACATGCAGCACCAAATACTTATTCTACAGTAAATGCTAGATCTATATCAAAAAGTGGCGGTGAAGCAATTTATAGAGGCTTAGTGCATTTTAAGGAAAACTCAAAAGGTTCAAAATCAAATGTCAACTGTGAGTCCTTGATGCTTGATAATAAAGGATCAGTTTCAGATACCATTCCAGTGATGTTAATTGAAAATGATGATGTTGATTTAGGACATGAAGCGAAAATAGGTAGAATTGATGACACCAAGATATTTTATTTGATGTCAAGAGGATTAAGCGAAGAGGATGCAAAGGCGATGTTAGTACGTGGATTTGCTGAGCCTATTGCAAAAGAGCTACCTATGGAATACGCTGTTGAGATGAATAATTTAATCAGTTTAGAACTAATTGGGTCAATAGGTTAAGGAGGAAATATGGCAACAATTAATAAAATTCCTCATGTAACGTGGAGATTTACAAAGGCAAATAGTGTAGATATCGATATTGATGGTGTTAAATATAAAGACTATTCAATGAATAATGTATCTGGAGAAAAAATTCCAAATACATTTGACGAGAGTTTCAAACATAAGAAATTTGGACTTTCAGATGAGGTTCTAAAATTAAATGAAGAATTAAGAAATTTGGAAGAATACCATTTATTTAATGATGGTGATAAAATAAAAAGAGAAATAATATTAAATGATGATAGTAACGTCATCAATGATATGCATGCGTTACATATAAGAAGAGATATGAAGGCGTCAATTATTTTTGATTACAAGTCTTTTGATGATTGTAATGCATTTAGAAATTCAGTTTATAAAATAAAATCTGAAGAAAATTCAGAATTAAAGATAGTTTTGATTCAAAGATTATCCGAAAAATCAAGAAGTTTAATATCTCTATTATTAGAGGTTGATGAAAATGCGAAGGTTGAGATTATCCAAGTAGAGTTGGGGGCAAATGATTCATATTCTAACTTTAAGATACATTTAGACGGTAAGAAATCAAAATCTGACATTCAAACTGCGTATTTTGTAGATGGTAGAAGATATCTTGATTTAGGATATGAAATGACTCATACAGGACAAGAGTCAGATTCAAATATGGTGATACATGGTGTATTAAAGGATTTTGCTAAGAAGAGATTTGCTGGTACTCTTGATTTCCTAAAAGGATGTACTCTATCTACGGGAAATGAAGAGGAATTTGTTACATTACTTGATCCAACTGTTAAAAGTATCGCTGTGCCATTACTTTTAGCAAGAGAGGATGACATTGTAGGTAATCACGCAGCTTCAGCAGGTAGAATAGACAAAGATATGCTATTTTATTTAACGACCAGAGGATTTGATACATTGGCAGCAAAAAGGATTATTATAGAATCAAAATTAAAGCCAATATTTGATATGATTGGTGATGAAAATATTTCTGAAGAACTATTATTAGACTTAAGAAAAGGTATTAATTAATATGATAGATATAAAAGAAACAAGAAAGGACTTTCCTTTCTTTGAAAACAATAAAAATATTGCTTTTTTAGATAGCGCAGCTACAACTCAAAAACCAAAAGTAGTGATAGATTTTATCAATGAATATTATACCCAGATGAATGCAAATGCCCATAGAGGTACTTATAAAAAATCTGTAGAATCTTCTTTATTGGTTGAAGATACTAGAGAAAAAGTAAGAAAATTTATAAACGCATCAAAAACTGAAGAGATAATTTTTACAAAAAATGCAACGGAAGCTCTTAATCTTGTTTCTTATAGCTATGGTTTCAATAATTTACAATCAGGAGATGAGATTTTAATTTCAATTGCTGAGCATCATTCAAATCTTGTAAATTGGCAGTATATTGCTAAAAAAACAGGAGCTAAATTAGTTTATTTTTATTTAGATGAAAATTTAAATTTTGATCAAAATGATTTTGAAAATAAATTAAATAAAAACACAAAAATTGTAGCCTTTACTGCTCAATCAAATGTGCTTTCATTTTATGTTCCTGTAAAAGAAATGATAGAAAAAGTTAGAGAAAAAACAGAAGCTATCGTTATAATAGACGGAGCACAGGCAGTAACACATCAAAAAATTGATGTGAATAGCCTTGATTGTGACTTTTTTGCGTTTTCAGGCCATAAACTGTATTCAATACAAGGTGCTGGAGTTTTGTTTGGTAAATATGAGATTTTAGACAAGATGCAACCATTCCTATTTGGTGGAGATATGATTGAGTATACTTATGAGCAAGACACTAGTTTTGCTCAGCTTCCTAGCAAGTTTGAAGCAGGGACAATGGATGTGGCTGCGATTATATCTCTAGGTAAAGCAATTGAATATATTGAAAAATTAGGGGTAAATAATATTTATAAGTATGAGAAGATGTTAGTAGATTATTGTCTAGAAAAGTTAAATCAACTAGATTATATTAAAATATATTATCCACATAAAAATCAAAAAGGTACAAATATTGCTTTTACATTTAAAAGTGTACATCCACATGATGTATCACAAATTTTAGATTTTTATGATGTAAATATAAGGGTGGGTCATCATTGTGCTCAACCTCTACACAGATATTTGAAGATAAACTCCTCTTGTAGGATTTCCATAGCGTTTTATAACAATTTTGAAGATATAGATAAATTAATTTTAGCTTTGGAAAAAGTAAAGGAAATTTTTTATGGAAATTGATCAAATTTATACAGAATTAATAAAAGAACATAGTTTATATAGCGACAATAAAAGAACACTTGATGATGCAACAGATAGCCAACTTGGAGTTAATCCAAGTTGTGGAGATGAAATTACATTAAATATAAGAGTAAAAGACGATATCATAGAAGATGCAAGTTTTGAAGGGGTAGGTTGTGCTATCTCTCAAGCATCTGCTTCCATGATGATTGATATCGTTAAAGGCAAGACAATCAGTGAAGCTAAGCATGATGTTAAGAATTTTTTAAAAATGATTAAAAATGAAGACCTAACAGAAGAAGAACTTGAAAATTTAGAAGATGCAGTTGCTTTACAAAATATAAGTAAATTGCCTGCTAGAGTGAAATGTGCGGTTTTAGCATGGAGAACATTAGACAAATTATTAACTGATAAATAGCTAACAAAGCCAGTAAAATGCTCATGTGATAAATTAGTGCGATATTTCGGTAAATATACATAAAACGGCTCAAAATGCCGTTCTTTCAAGTAGAATATACACTTTTAATAGTTTACATATTATATAAAATGATATAATAAAATTATCAAAAATAAAGGAGACATTATGAAATCGAAATTTAAGTTTTTAACACTAATTTTAGCACTATCTCTTTTTATAGTTGCTTGTGGTCAAGATAATAAAAAAGATACCACTGGTGAAGGGAAAACAGAGGGAACAACTCAAGAAGAACAAGAAACAAAAGATAATAACGAAACAGCAAATAACACAACAGAAGAAACTCAAGCAAACGTAACAGATAAAGAAACAACAGAAGAAACAAAAGACGACACAAATGCTGGAATTAATAAACCAGAACCTGGTAAACTTGATGTCAATAAATTATTAGATAGCTTAAATGGTAATGATGGAAATATTAAACCTTTTAGTGTGAAAGTTGTAGGTTCTCAAAAAATTGTAGAAAATGGTAAACCACAACAATTTAATGCAGAATCAGATGTAGTCTATGATGGAAAAACACAATATACTAAATCAAAAATGGGTAATACTTATGAAGTCACCTATAAGACAATTGAAGGCGACAAAGTTACTGTTTTAAGAGGTTTAGGTAAAGATGAAAATAATTTAACATTTACAAAGTCATCTGAGGACATAGCTGGAAATATAGGTATTTCATTTGGTACAACAGAGAAAAATAAGCCAGAATGGAAATTTGAAGGCGCAAATGGTAATATCGAAAGATATAAAGCAACTTATGATCCTAAATCAATTGAAGAAAATCAAACAGAATCAATGAAATTTAAAGATACATCTGGTGGTATTGACGTTGTTGTAGAATATGATAGATCAAAAAATCAAATTGTTTCTATACATTCAAAAGGACAAATTAAAACTACTATGGTTACTTCATTTGATAAGACTAAAGACCCAGTAGAAACTAAATTAGAACAAGAATTAGATTCTAAATATACAGACTTTAAATTTGATGGAATTGAAACAGTTACAATTCCAGAAGAAGCAAAATCAGCGAAAGAATTGGATTATACAAATGGATTAAATGATACAAAGGGTCTAGATAATACAAAGGGTTCAGATGACACAAAAAAAGTAAACGATACAAATGACACAAATAATAAAACTGATGTTGAAGCTTTGCAAAAAGATCTAGATAAACAAATAGAGGAACTAGATAAAGCTTTAGAAGAATTAGATGGTTTACGAGCTGAATAGTAAATAAAAACAATGGAGCTTTTGCAAGATAAATTTTTGTTTATTTTGCAACAGCCCCATTTTTTAAAAATTATTCAATAGATTTAATGTCTTTGCTTTACTTTTTCTGTGTAAATGGTAAAATATATATGTTAAATCAATGTAACAAAACAATATTCGTAATAAGAGGGAGAGATTATGAGCAAAATTATAGTAATTGGCGCAAATCATGCGGGTACAGCTGCAATTAGAACAATATTAAACAATTATGAAGGTCATGAAGTAACAATTTATGATAGAAATAACAATATTTCATTCTTAGGTTGTGGTATGGCTTTATGGATTGGAAATCAAATTTCTAAACCAGACGGATTATTCTATGCAAGTAGAGAAGAATTCGAATCAAAAGGCGCAAAAGTATTTATGGAAGCTACAGTTAAAGATGTAGACTTTGAAAATAAAAAAGTTTTTGTAACATTAAAAGATGGTAAAGAAATTGAAGATAGTTATGATAAATTAATTCTTGCAACTGGTTCAGAACCAATTATTCCAAATATTCCAGGAAAAGATTTAGAAAATGTACAACAAGTAAAACTATTCCAAAATGCACAAGAAGTTATTGATAAAATTAAAAACCCTGACATTAAAAATGTTGTAGTAGTAGGGGCTGGATATATCGGTGTTGAATTAGCTGAAGCATTTAAGAGACATGGAAAAAATGTAACAATGGTAGATATGGCTCCAACAGTTTTACCAGCATATTACGATGAAGCATTTACAGATCTAATGAAACAAAATCTTTTAGATCACGGTATTGCTTTAGAATTTAACCAAGGTGTACAAGAAATCAAAGGTAAAGATGGAAAAGTTACATCTGTTGTAACATCAGAAAAAGAAATTGAAGCAGATTTAGTAATTTTATCAATCGGATTTAGACCAAATACATTCATTGGTAAAGATAAATTAGAATTATTTAGAAATGGTGCTTATTTAGTTAACAAAAAACAAGAAACAAGCATCAAAGATGTATATGCAATCGGTGACTGTGCAACAGTTTATGATAACTCAATCGACAGCACAAACTATATCGCATTAGCTTCAAATGCTGCAAGAAGTGGTATTGTTGGTGGACACAATGCAGCCGGTGGCAATATTGAATCAAATGGTGTACAAGGATCAAACGGTATATCAATCTACGATTTGAAGATGGTATCAACAGGGATCACAGTTGGTAAAGCTGAAAAATTAGGATTAGATGTATTATATACAGATTACGAAGATACACAAAAACCTGGCTTTATTGAAACAACAAACCCATCTGTAAAATTAAGAATTGTATACGATAAAAACACTAGAGAAGTATTAGGTGCACAAATGGCATCAGAATATGATATGTCAATGGGAATCCACATGTTCTCATTAGCAATTCAAGAAAAAGTGACAATTGATAGATTAGCATTAACAGATATGTTCTTCTTACCTCACTTTAACCAACCATACAATTACATTGCATTAGCAGCAATAAATGCAGAATAATAAAATAAAAAACAGCAATGGCGAATTTACCATTGCTGTTTTTTTATATAAATTTCAATAAGTACTTTTAGAAAATGAATATATTCTTTAGTATTTCTTTATTGATGATTTTCTTCATTTGCATGATTATCTTGAAGATATGTATGGGGGTCTTTAATATATACATAGTCTCCAACTTTTACATTTTTATCTAATTTACCATATACGAAATGACTGTGATCATCATGCTCTACTAAATAGCCATCATTTTCAATTTTTAGTACTTTTACTTTAATATCAGGTTTTATTGATTTATAGTGATGTATTATAGGGGGATTTTCAGAAAAATCAGTTAAAATATATTGATCTCCAACAACCATTATCATGTAATCATTATTTTTTGTTAGAATCAATGATTGATTCTCTAATTTTTCAATTTTATTATCACTAAAAATTTCCATTATTTTATTTTTTGCTTCTTCTTCTGTTATCTTTTTATGTTGCTTTTTTGTTAATTTATTAATCCCAAAAAATAACAAGATAATCAATATAAAACTTAATATTATAATTACTTTATTTTTTACACTTTTCATTTTATTCTATGATACCAAATTCATATCCTAATTTTTGTAAATGGTCTATTAAACTTGGAAGTGCTTCAACAGTTATCTCCTTACCAATAGCATCATGCATTAGAATTACTGCAACATTTGAAACACCATTTAATCTTGCTGATTCGTCAAAGTTATCCAAAACTTTTTGTACAGTTTCTGGTCTAGGAACTTGTTTGATATTTTTAGGTTGAGCATCACCAGTCATTGAGTTCCAGTCAATCCAATAGATATTGTTGTCTTGTAATAATTTATCTGAAGCCTTTAGACCTTCTTTATTCCAAGACATATGACCACCAGGATATCTAAATACTTTTGTATAAAATTCTTCGCCTAAGAATGATTTTAGTCTTTCAATAGATTTCTTTTCTTCCTTCAAGATATATTCAGCGTTTGGATATCTTCCAGGATACAAATCTTCGTATTCATGTGAGAATGAATGTGTTGCTATAGCGTGTCCTTCGTTATAGATTCTCTTTAATACATTTGCTGTATCTTCATGAATTGCTTTACCAACTGTAAAGAATGTAGCCGGTACATTTTTTTCTTTAAGAATATCAAGTATTCTTGGTGTAACATCATTGTTTGGACCATCATCAAAAGTTAAAAATGCTAATTTTTTACCATCAATATCACCATTATAAAGTTTTTCTCTTACAGTCACTACATCATATGCATTTGCACTGAATTTTCCATTGTGGTTTTTATTTACATTTGTATCAGATACTTTCTCATCATTAGTTTCTTTTTCTGACTCAGTCTCTGTTTCTTTCTCAGTTTCTGTTTCAGGCTTGTTTTCAGACTCATTTGTAGATTCTACTGTAGTATCTGTATTAGTTTCTTCGTTTTTTGTATCATTTTTTGTAGGGTCTGTTTTACCATTATTTGAACATGCACTTAATGCAAAACAAAAGATACACAATAATACTATGCTAAATAATTTCTTATTCTTCATAATTTCTCCATCCTTTTATTAAAATTTGATGCTTAAACTAACTAAATTGAATAAGCAATAGATAAATGATAATGATTATTGTTTATCTACGAATTATTTTATCATAAATTATCAGATTTTGTGTTACGATTATGTTACAATATTATTAAATAAACAAATATTTCAAAAAAATTTTATCAATTCTGCTAAATTTAGCTTATAAAAAATATTAAAAAAAATAAATATTTAAATTAACATAAAAATTTCATAAGGGGAGAATGTATGGAAAATAAAATTATTGTTGGTAAAGATTTCGAAGTAAATCTTTCTAAATTAAATAGACATGGTTTTATCACAGGTGCAACTGGATCTGGTAAAACTGTTACATTAAAAGTTTTTGCTGAAAATTTAGCAAAAAATGGCGTACCAGTTTTTCTTTCAGATATAAAAGGTGATATATCAAGTGTAATTGAACCAGGAGAAGTCAACGAATCAATAGAAAATAGAATAAAAGAGATTGGTTTGGACGATTATGAAAATAGAAAATTTGACGCAGAATTTTTTGATGTATTTGGGGAAAAAGGCATTCCATTAAGAACTACTATTTCAGAAATGGGGCCTATATTATTATCAAAATTATTAGGATTAAATAACATTCAAGAGGGTATATTAAATATTGCTTTTAAACTTGCTGATGAAAGACAACTTTTATTAGTTGATATAAAAGACCTAAGAGCAATATTAAATTTCGTTAATGAAAATAAAGATGAATTATCTAGCCATTATGGAAACATTTCTTCTGCATCCGTTGGTGCAATCTTAAGATCATTACTAGTGATTGAGCAACAAGGTGGAGATGTATTTTTCGGTGAACCAGCTTTTGATATAAAAGATTTGATGAAGACAAACTCTTCTGGAGAAGGTGTCATTAATATTTTATCTAGTAAAAAATTATTTGAATATCCTGCTTTATATAATACATTCTTACTATGGCTTTTATCTGAATTATATGAAAATTTACCAGAAGAAGGCGACTTAGATAAGCCAAAAATTGTATTTTTCTTTGACGAAGCACATTTACTTTTTGATGAAGCCGATACTGTATTATTTGAATTAGTTGAAAAGATTGTTAGATTGATAAGATCTAAAGGTGTGGGAATATTTTTTGTTACACAAAAATCTACGGACATTCCTGATGATATTTTGAGCCAATTAAGTAATAGAGTTCAACATTCTTTAAGAGCATATACTCCTAAAGAACAAAAAGAAGTAAAAGCTATTGCAGAATCATTTAGACAAGAAGAAGGTATGGATTTAGTAGAAGAAATTTTAAATCTTAAAACAGGAGAAGCAATTGTTTCAGTTTTAGATGATGATTCTAAGCCAACACCAGCCAAAAAAACATTAATTTGTCCACCAGAGTCAAAACTCGGTGAAATTGATGAGTCTGCAATTTTGAAAATCGTTAATTCTTCTCAATTTTATGAAAAATATATTGAAGCGATCGACCCAGAATCTGCATATGAAATATTAAGCAGAGAAAAGGAAGAAAAGATTCAACAAGAATTAAAAGCGAAACAAGAAGAAGAAATGAGAATTGCTGAAGAAAAAAGGTTAAAAGAGATTCAAAAGCAAGAGGAAAGACAACAAAAAGAAGAAACTAGAAAGAGAAATAAGACATCTATCTTTGAAAGATTTACCAATAATGTAATTGGTTCAGTTGGTAGAACGATAGGAAGAGAGATTACAAGAGGTATTTTCGGTACAAAAAGAAGATAATATGGGAGTTATATGAAAAAGATAATAAAAATTAGTCTAATATTTGTTTTATTATTTGCATTGTCAGCATGCTCAAATAATAAAGAAACAGAGCAAGAATCCACTAAGGAAAGTTCTGAAGAAAAAATCAAAATTAATGAAATTGATAAATCTGAATACAAAAATATTGAAAATGGAGGTTTTTTTGTAAATAATAAGGGTGTTGTGGTAGATAAAAAAGATACTCAAGGCTATAAAATTGTAGAGTGGTATTTTGATCCATTATGCCCATCTTGTATGCAAATTGAAGAAAAAACAAGCCCATATCTATTTGGAATTATGGGGGAAAAAACTTTAATAAATTATAAGCCATTAACTTTTTTAGGTAGAACAAAAAATGACGATCCTAAAAATCCAGCAATAACATACTCAGATGTTATGTCATCAATTATTCTATCTATGGCGGAAAATGACCCTGAATTAGTAAGTAAATACATTGTAAAAGTTGTAAATAAGAATTTTGTGGATTCAATTTCAAAGTTAAACGATACTGAAAAACAAAATGAAGCTATGAAAAATGTCTATACAAAAGATTTATCTGGTACAAAATGGGATAAAATCAAAGAAGATATGGATAAGACAATGATTACTGCGAGAAATTTAACTAATTATGTTAAAAATGACGAAGAATTAAAAGAAAAAACTTTAGATGGTAGTTTATCAGTACCATTAATTTATGTTCGTGGTGAAGAAAAAATATTAGATATTTACCAAGAAAATATGGACTATAGACCATTATTAGAAGAAAAATTAAAATAATTTATCTTAAATAGAGGAGCTATTGCAAAATAATCAAAAAGTTATTTTACAATAGCTCCTTTTTAAATTCATCAATTTGAATATGAGGTATATGGTTATTGTCTAATAGCTCTAAGGCGTATTCATCGACCCTGTAAGCTTCTTTATAGATGATTTTTGATATACCAGCCTGTATCAATGCTTTAGTGCAATTTAGGCATGGGAAATGCGTTACATAGCACACACTATTTTTAACTGAAATACCTTCTTTAGCACAGTAGATAAGTGCGTTTATTTCAGCATGAATTGTCGCTATGCAATGTCCATCTCTCATTTTATGACCAATTTCATCACATTGTGGATTACCAGAAATAGAGCCGTTATATCCTGTAGAAACAATTCTATTGTCTTTGTTTACTAAAACACATCCAACATAAGCGCGGTCGCATGTACCTCTCTCTGAAACAATTTCTGCAATATTCATAAAGTATTCTTCCCAAGATCTTCTCATAATAACCTCCAAGCATTACTTATCTATATTCTAACACATATAAGCTTAATATAATACAATTTTATTTATATTATGATATAATAAATTTGCTGAATAATATTTTTATCAGGAGGATTTATGAAGGATTTTAACGAACAGAATTTTAAGGAGCAATTTAAGCTCAATCTAGAAAGAAAATATGTTAAAAGTTTTGAAGATGCCGACAGATTTGAGAAATATAGTGCACTTTCAGAAACTATAATGGATTTGATTACAAAAAATTGGACAGAAACAAATAAACAAAACAAAGATAAAAGAAACGCATATTATTTTTCAGCAGAATTTTTAATTGGTAGATCATTAGGAAATAATTTATTAAATTTAGGTATTTTAGACGAAGTAAAATCAATTTTAAAAGATTTAGACATTGATTTTGATGAAATAGAAGACGAAGAAGATGATGCAGCATTAGGTAATGGTGGACTAGGTAGATTAGCAGCATGCTTTATGGAATCAGGTGCGACAGAAGGGCTAAATCTACACGGATATGGAGTTAGATATTCACAAGGTATTTTCAAACAAAGATTTGAGAATGGGTTCCAAAAAGAATATGGTGATGCATGGACCGAAAGAGGAGATTTCTGGTCACTAAGGAAAGAAAGTGAATCACAAATTGTAAACTTTAGAAATTTCAGCGTGAAAGCGGTTCCGTACGATGTTCCGATAGTTGGATATGAAAATGGGGTAGTAAATACATTGAGACTATGGCAGTCAGAACCTATCGAAAATGGTGGTTTTGATTTTGAAGATTTCAATGATTTTAGATATGATAAATCTTTAAGTGAAAAAAATAGAGCTGAAGATATCACAAGAGTACTTTACCCAAATGACAATATTAGAGCGGGTAAATTATTGAGATTGCAACAACAATATTTCTTTGTATCAGCTTCCATACAAGAATTGATACAAAAATATAAAAAAGCACATCCAGAAGATACAGACTTCAAAAATTTTGACAAATATCATGTATTTCAATTAAATGACACTCATCCAGTGATAGCCATTCCAGAAATCATTAGAATATTACTTGATGAAGAAAATATGTCATGGGATGATGCCTTCGGTGTTGCATCAAAAGTATTTGCATTTACAAATCATACTGTTTTACAAGAAGCTTTAGAGAAATGGAACTTAGACTTAATCCATGAAGTTTCACCAAGAGCGGTTGATATTATCAAAGAAATTGATAGAAGATTAATGGAAACATTAAAAAATGAAGGCTACACAATTGAAGAAATGGAACCATATAGAATTGTAAGGGATGATTATGTAGAAATGGCATTTTTAGCAACTTACTTGTCAACAAGTATCAATGGTGTTGCTGAGATACATTCACAAATCTTAAAAGATCAAACATTAAATCAATGGTACAAGCTATATCCTGAAAAATTCAATAACAAGACAAATGGGGTAACTCCAAGAAGATGGTTACAATATGCTAACCCAGAGTTAACTTCATATGTTGATGAATTATTAGGAAATGAAGAATGGAAACATGACTTAACAAAATTAGTAGAATTAGAAAAATTCAAAGATGATGAAGAAGTGTTAAATAAATTTAATGAAATAAAACATGAAAAGAAAGTTCAATTAGCTAAATATATTAAGAAATATGAAGGCATCGAAATTGATCCTAATTCAATCTTTGACATTCAAATTAAGAGACTACACGAATATAAGAGACAATTATTAAATGCTCTTAACATTCTTCATATGTATTATGAATTAAAAGAAAATCCAGATTTGGACATTTACCCAAGAACATTTATCTTCGGTGCAAAAGCCGCTCCAGGATACTTTAGAGCAAAAGGTATCATTAAGTTTATCAATGAAATAAGTCAAATGATAAACAATGACCCTGAAGTAAACAAAAAATTAAAAGTAGTATTTGTACAAAACTATAGAGTTTCATATGCGGAAAAACTATTCCCAGCAGCTGATATTTCTGAACAAATCTCTACTGCAGGAAAAGAAGCAAGTGGTACAGGAAACATGAAATTCATGATGAATGCTACTGTTACACTTGGTACTTTAGATGGTGCAAATGTTGAAATCTTCAGAGAAGCTGGATTAGATAATAACTATCTATTTGGATTGAAAGAAGAGGAAATAAGAGAAATTGAATCAACTTATGATCCTGTTAAAATCTATGAAGAAAATGAAAATGTTAAGAGAGTTGTTGATGCATTATTGAAAGAAGAAAAAATTTCAGATAATGGTACAAATCATTTCTTAGATATTTACAATAGCTTAGTTGATTCAAAAGACAACGACAGAGCAGACGTATACTATTTATTAGCTGATTTCGATTCATATGTAGAAGCTCAAGCTAAAGTTGACGCTGACTTTAGAAATAGAAAAGAATGGGCTAAAAAATGTCTAATAAACATGGCAAATAGTGGTATGTTTTCATCTGATAGAACTATTAGACAATATGCAGAAGAAATTTGGCACATATAATATTTGTTAAATTAAAGATTTAGTTGTATAATTTAAGAGTAAACAAAAGAAAATTTTAGGAGGACATATGCCATTAGTAGAAGCAGGAGCTATGTTAAAAAAAGCTTTAGAAGGAAAGTACGCAGTAGGACAATTCAATATTAACAATTTGGAATGGACAAAATCCATATTACTTGCATGTGAAGAAGTAAAATCACCAGTTATCTTAGGTGTTTCAGAAGGTGCAAACAAATATATGGGTGGATTTAACACAGTTGTTGGTATGGTAAAGGGTTTAATGACAGACTTAAACATTACTGTTCCAGTTGCAATTCACTTAGATCATGGTTCATACGAAGGTGCACAAAAAGCAATAGAAGCTGGTTTCACATCAGTTATGTTTGACGGTTCACACTATGATATTGAAGAAAACTTAGAAAAAACAAGAGAAATTGTTAAATTAGCACACGAAAAAGGTATTTCAGTAGAAGCTGAAGTAGGATCAATCGGTGGTGAAGAAGACGGTGTTATCGGTAGAGGTGAAGTTGCAGACCCTCAAGAATGTTTACAATTAGTAGAATGCGGAATTGATTTCTTAGCAGCTGGTATTGGTAATATTCACGGTGCATACCCAGAAAACTGGGAAGGTCTAGACTTAGAAGTTTTAGCTGAAATCCAAAAAACAGTAGGAGAAGTACCAATGGTATTACATGGTGGTACTGGTATTCCAGCTGAAATGGTACAAGATGCTATTAAATTAGGTATCTCAAAAGTTAATGTTAACACAGAATTACAATGGGCATTTGCTGAAGAAGTAAGAAATTACATCGAAGCAGGAAAAGATAAAGAAGGTAAAGGCTTTGACCCAAGAAAGATCTTAGCAAAACCTGCAGAAGCTATTATTGCAATGGTTAAAGAAAAGATTGAAATCTTTGGATCAGCAAATCAAGCATAATTAATAATATCTGTACAACAGCTGTACCAATTGGTATAGCTGTTGTATTAATTTAAAGGCTCAACAATATCTGTTGGATTTTATATCCAGCCGATATTGTTGAACTAATTTAAATATTAAATAATTTGATTTAATAAGCTAATCAATATAATATATAATCAAGATAGAGATACGATAATTTCAATATAAAAATAAAGAAGGATGGATATAATCAATCATTCTAGAAGATAGAGGTAAAATGGATATAAATAATTTAAAATCAATGAGACTAACCGAAATAAGAGAACTCGCTAAAGAGCTAGAGATAAAGTCTATATCGAGATATAATAAGGAAGAACTAATTAATGTAATAAAGGCAACTCAGGCTGAAAATAATTCAAAATCAGAAAGTTCAAATAATTCACAATTATCAGATAATACAGAAAAAAATCAATCAAATCACTCAAATAAAAACAATCAAAAAAATAATAGAGAAAACTCTCAAAAAGACAATAATGATACCGTTGAAATAGAAGGTTTATTAGAAGTCTTAAGTGATGGTTATGGATTTATAAGATCCGATAAATTTGAATCAGGAGAAAGTGACGTATTTGTTTCTCCGACACAAATTAGAAGATTTAAGCTTAAAACAGGTGATTATGTAAAAGGATTGATTAGACCAACCGATGATAAGGAAAAATTTCCACCATTAATTTATGTGTTAGCACTTAATGGAAATAGTCCGGAAAATGCCAATAAAAGAAACGATTTTGAAACATTAAAACCAATATATCCAACTTCACTTTTAAATTTAGAAGATCAACAAAATCATATTACAAATAGAATGATTAATTTGATTGCACCAATTGGAAAAGGGCAAAGAGGTTTAATAGTTTCACCACCAAAATCAGGGAAAACAACCATTATAAAAAATATTGCAAATGCGATAGAAAAAAATCATCCTGAAGTGAAAATCTTCATTCTTTTAATTGATGAAAGACCTGAAGAAGTTACAGATATTGAAAGATCAGTCAATAAATTCACCGCAAAGAGAGGAAAACTATTTAAAACGGAAATAATAGCTTCAACATTTGATGAGCAAGTTGAAAACCACGCTAGACTTTCAGAAATGACTCTTGAAAGAGCTAAAAGATTTGTTGAAGAAGGAAAAGATGTTGTCATACTTCTAGACTCCATCACTAGAATGGCTAGAGCATACAATATTTTAACTCCATCATCAGGTAAAACACTTTCTGGTGGTTTAGACCCGCTAGCTCTACACAAACCAAAGAGATTTTTTGGTGCTGCTAGAAATATTGAAGAGGGCGGTTCATTAACCATTCTTGCCACATGCTTAGTCGACACAGGCTCAAGAATGGATGATATGATATACGAAGAGTTCAAAGGTACAGGAAATATGGAACTTCATCTAGATAGATCCCTTTCTGAACTTAGAATCTTCCCAGCAATAGATATCATTAAGAGTGGTACAAGAAGAGATGACTTACTATTAACTGATGAAGAAAGAGAAGCCTTTATAAAATTAAGACGTATGAATAAAGACCAAAGAGTCGATCAAAGTCTAACCCAATTAATCAAATTATTCCAAAATAGTAAAGATAATAACGACCTTGTAAAAACTATTAAAAATATTTAACATTTATTTTGTGAAAACTTTAATAAAAAAATTTGAAAATCCTTTCAAAAAGCCGAGAATTTAGCGATTATTAAATCTCGGCTTTTTTATATCCAAAAATTCTTCAAAAAATATATTGGAAAACGTTGACAACTCTTCAATAATTTTGTATTATAAGAGTGTAAAAGATAGATAAATTTAAGACTGGCACAAATTGTTTATTCTTTTTCATCATAATTAACTCCAAAAAGCAGTTAACTGCTTTGAAGTAACCCCAAATCCAAAAGGACGATGGGGTTTTTTCATGTTTAAAAATGTGCATCAACATTTGCTGTCGTGAAATAAAAATATGGGGGGATAATCTACGATTACATGTGTGAATGGTAAAAATAGAAATACACATGTACAAATTTTCTTATAATTACATGTGTAATTGGAAAACTTGGAGATACACATGTAAACAAAAGATTGTGATTACATGTGTGAAGAGGAATATGGCGATTAGACATGTAAGACTGTTAAAAATCTTATATATCTAAAATGGAAAATTGCAATTACATAAGTAGAGGTTCAAAAATTTTAAATGTGTAAAAAGAAAATCTTAAAATATACATGTAAAATGGTTAAAAACTCTACATGTGTAAATAAAGTATTTAGAAATACACATGTAATAATTACTTTATACGTGAATTTCTTGATTAAAACGATATACTGGAAATAATCAGGAAATATCTTAAACATAATTGCCTCTCCAATTTTTTGCTCACTTAATCTCTCAGATTTCCACTACACCAAAACTTCATTACAAAAAAATCAAATATATTACTACAAAACCTAATTTGCTAAATTTGTTCATCTTTATATAATCTTAATACTGTAATGAATTTATTAATATTTCAAATTTATATAATGTGCTATAATTTAGCTGAATAGGAGGAGTGTATGCCTGAAAACTTTAATGAGTATTATAAAATTGATACTAAAGAAAAAAAAACTGGAAAGCTTAAGTTATTTTTCGGATATGCTGCGGGTGTAGGAAAAACATATGCTATGCTTCAGGCCGCTCATGATGCAAAAGATAGAGGAATTGATGTGGTTGTGGGATATATAGAACCTCATGCAAGACCGGATACTATTGCTTTATTGGATGGTTTAGAAAAATTAGATGAAAAAGTTGTGGAATATAAGGGGATTAAACTAAAAGAGTTTGATTTAGATGCAGCTTTACAAAGGTATCCACAGATAATTTTAGTTGATGAATTAGCACATAGTAATGCAAAGGGATTAAGACATAATAAGAGATATCAAGATGTTGAAGAATTATTGAGAGCAGGAATTAATGTATATACAACTGTTAATGTTCAACATATAGAGTCATTAAATGATTTAGTGGCATCCATCACTCATGTTTCTGTAAATGAGAGAATTCCAGATTATGTTTTTGATTTAGCGGACAAAGTTGAGCTAGTAGATATTGAACCTCAAGATTTAATCGTTAGGTTAAATGCTGGGAAGATATATAAAAAAAATAAAGTAGATCAAGCGCTTAATAATTTTTTTACTGAAGATAAATTGGAAGCTTTAAGACAGATTGCTATACGTCTTATTGCTGATAAATTGAGTAAGAAAGCACAAAAAGAAGAAAATAAGACAACGTTAAAAGCGACTGAGCATGTGTTGGTTTGTCTTTCTCCGTCAGCTTCAAATCCTAAAGTTATTCGAACTGCTACACGTATGGTAGATGCATTTCATGGTAGTTTTACAGCGTTATTTGTTGAAACTTCAGAAACAAAAGGATTAGATAGTGAGTCAATAAAAAAATTAAGAGAAAATATGCATCTAGCTGAACAATTGGGGGCAAAAATTGTAACTGTCTATGGGGAAGACATTCCAAAGCAGATAAGCGAATATGCGAAAATTAGTGGTATTACTAAGATTGTAATAGGAATGAGTGAGCAAAAAACACCTTTTTCAATAAGTAGTAAATCTTTGATTGATAGATTAACTAATTTTTTAGATGATGTTGATATTTATATTATTCCAGATATTAATTCTAAAAATATTAAAAAGAAAATAAGGAAAAGAATTAGAGAAAAGTTTAGTTGGAGTGATTTATTAAAAACTTTTCTGATTTTGATGGTAGCAACTGTAATTAGCTTTATTTTTTATGAATGGAAATTAAGCGAATCAAATATCATTATCGTATATTTGATAAGTGTTTTGGTAACGGCGATTGTTACTGAGGGATATATTTATGGAGTTTTAGTTTCGATATTTAGTGTTATCGTGTTTAACTTTTTCTTTACAATACCTCGATTTTCATTAATGGCATTTGATGTAAATTATCCTGTTACATTTTCAATTATGCTTTTATCTAGTGTGATTTCATCTACATTAGCAGCGAGAGTAAAGATTCAAGCGAGAGAATCCGCGCAAAGAGCATATTATACTTCTGTTCTTATGAGTAGCAATAAGAGATTGCAACAAGGACAGAGTGATGATCAAATCATTGAAATTGCTGTTGAACAGATTAAGACTATATTGAAAAGGCCAATTCTTTACTCTTTAGTAAAAAAAGACCATAAATTTGAGTTTAGGGTTTATCCAAAAGAATTAACTGAAAATATAATGAATGACATGAATCAAGAAGAGATGGGAGTTGCATATTGGGTAGCAAAAAACGATAAACATGCTGGAGCAACTACCAATACATTATCTCATGCTCAAAATTTATATTTATCAGTTAGAGGAAATCAAGAAGTAATGGCGATAGTAGGGATACCATTTACCAACTATCCACAATTGGAAACTATAGAAAAGAATTTAATGATAGCTATCCTTGATGAATGTGGTTTGGTTTTAGAAAGAAAAAAACTTCAAATAGAAAAGCAAAATGTTGAAATAGAAAAGCAAAGAGAACAACTAAGAGCAAATTTATTAAGGGCTATTTCTCATGATTTTAGAACTCCACTTACCAGTATAAGTGGTAATGCTGCTGTTTTGATGGAAAAGACAATTTCATTAACCGAAGAAAAGAAAAATGAGATATATTATTCTATTTATGATGATTCTATGTGGTTGCAAAACCTTACTGAAAATCTACTCGCAATTACAAAAATAGACAAAGATAAGATGCAAATAAAAATGAATGCTGAATTGATTTCTGAAGTATTTGATGAAGCGATATTGCATGTAGATAGAAAGATATCAGAACATCATTTAGAAGTAAAACTTTATGATGATATGCTTATGGCGAAAATGGATGCGCATTTAATAATTCAAGTGATTATTAATATTATTAATAATGCTGTGAAGTATACTCCAAAGGGTTCAACAATTATTCTATCTGCAGAAAGAATAAATGATGATGTTTTGATTAAAATTTCTGATAATGGTTATGGATTATCTGATGAAAGTAAAGCACATATTTTTGATATGTTCTATACTTCAAGTGTAATCGATAAAAGTGCTGACAGCAGAAGAGGTTTGGGTCTTGGACTAAGTTTGTGTAAGTCAATTGTTGAAGCACATGGGGGGCAAATATTTGTAAGAGACAATACACCTAGTGGAGCGATTTTTTCATTTACATTACCTTTAGAGGAGGTAGAAATAAATTATGTATAAGCCAAAAATTTTAGTAGTTGAAGATGATCCTGCTATTACAAATTTGATACGAACAACTTTAGATACTCAAGATTATTCTTATCATGCTGCAAAAACAGGAACTGAAGCGGTAAGAGATGCGCTCTCATATAATCCGGATTTAATTGTATTAGATTTGGGGTTGCCTGATATGGATGGTGTACAAATTATTGAAAAAATTAGATCATGGAGTAATTTGCCGATAATTGTTGTGAGTGCAAGAAGCGAAGACGAAGACAAAGTGGAAGCTTTAGATGCGGGGGCGGATGATTATCTTACTAAACCATTTAGTATAGAAGAGTTTTTAGCACGTATTCGTGTAAATTTGAGAAGAATTTGGAAAAATGAACAGAATCTTATGAATACAAGTTCTGTATATCAAAATGGAGATTTATCTATTGATTATGCTGCAGGATGTGCGTATATGAAAGGCGAAGAGATTCATCTAACACCAATTGAATACAAGCTTCTATGTGTATTATCAAAAAATACAGGAAAAGTTTTAACTCATAACTATATATTAAAAGAAGCTTGGGGAGATACACTTAGTGCATATTTACCTTCATTGAGAGTTTTTATGGCAAATTTAAGAAAGAAAATTGAAAAAGATCCTTCAATTCCTCAATATATTCAAACTCATATAGGAGTTGGATATAGAATGATAAAACAATAAAATATAAAATAAAAATAGACTAATGTAAATCAAATAGGTTTTACATTAGTTTATTTTTTTGTTAATTTTCAATCTTAATACAATCTTAATATCCGATTTATTATCTTAAGAATACATTCATATAAATATTGTTAATATATATTGGTAAATAAAGTATAAGTTTTAGGAGAGGATTAATTATGATGGATTTACTAATGATATTAATTTTATTGGTTAGTTTTATTTCAATGAAATATTTTGTCTACTGGTGTAGAAAAAGAGTGGATTTGAATGAATAGGAGGACAAGATGATAATATTAGGAATTATAGTTTTATTGTTATTTGGATATTTATTTTATGCACTTTTAAATCCAGAAGAATTTTAGTATGAGGAGAAAATTATGTTACAAATTGTTTTAGCAATAATATTTTATATATTATTGGTTATACCAATAGGATTGTATGTATATCGTGTGATGTCTGAAAAACAAACATTCGTAGATAAGATATTTAATCCTATTGATAAATTAATTTTTAGAATTTGCAGAATAAACAATAATGAAGAAATGAATTGGAAAAAATACACTCTTTCTTTATTAGCTACAAATTTCGCAATGATAATTGTAGGATATTTAATTTTAAGAATTCAAAGTATTCCTTTCTTAAATCCAAATTCAATTGGAAATATGGAAGAAACACTTTCATTTAATACAATAATAAGTTTTATGACAAATACAAACCTTCAACACTATGCAGGTGAATCATCACTTTCATATTTATCACAAATGGTAGTTATCACATTTATGATGTTTGTATCTGCAGCAAGTGGATATGCAGCATGTATAGCGTTTATACGTGCTCTAGTTGGTAAAACAAAAGAAAATGTTGGAAACTTTTATAAAGATCTTGTAAGAGTGATAGTGCATATATTAATACCATTCTCAATTATTGGCGGTTTGTTATTAGTATGGCAAGGTGTACCTCAAAATTTATCAAAAAATATTATAGTAGATACTATTGAAGGTGCAAAACAAATCATTGCAACAGGTCCAGTAGCATCTCTAGAAATTATTAAGCATTTAGGTACAAATGGTGGTGGTTTCTTAGGAGCAAATTCCTCAACACCAATTGAAAACCCAACAATCATTTCAAACTTAATTGAATTATTCTCAATGATGCTTTTACCAGGTGCATGTGTAATTACGTTCGGTAAAATGTTATCAGACAGAAAAAAAGAAATGAATACAAACAATAAATTTAATACAAAAATTAGCTTGACATCAAAAATCTTTGGTGCAGAAGGAAGAAGCATATTTTTAGCTATGAGTATTTTATTTATCATCAGCTTAGGCTTAATATTCTATGCAGAAAATCAAGGAAACCCAGCTTTATCAAAAGTTGGATTAAGCCAAGATATGGGCAGTATGGAAGGAAAAGAAGTGAGATTTGGTATAGCTCAATCTTCACTATTCTCTGCAACAACAACATCATTTACAACGGGTACAGTAAACAATATGCATGATACATTAACTCCAATCGGAGGAATGGTAACCATTCTAAATATGATGTTAAATGTTATCTTTGGTGGTGCTGGTGTTGGATTGATGAACATGATTACTTACGCTATTTTAGCAGTATTCATTTGTGGGTTAATGATTGGTAGAACACCTGAATACTTAGGCAAAAAAATTGAAGGAAGAGAAATGAAATTAGCTTCCTTTGTAATTATCATTCATCCACTAATAATCCTAGGTTTCTCTGCATTAGCTGTTGCAACAAAACCAGGTCTTGCAGGTATTACAAACCCAGGGGCACATGGATTATCACAAGTATTATATGAATTTTCATCTTCTGCCGCAAATAACGGTTCAGGATTTGAAGGACTTTCAGATAATACAATATTTTGGAATATAACAACTGGTCTAGTAATGTTTTTAGGAAGATATTTACCAATAATATTACAGATGGCTATAGCTGGTTCTCTAATGAAAAAACAATTTGTTAATGAATCATTAGGTACACTACTCACTGACAATGTAAGTTTTGCAATTATACTAGTTTTCATAGTATATATCTTTGCAGCTTTAACATTTTTCCCAGTTTTAGCACTTGGACCAATTGCTGAACATTTAGTTATTTAATTGAAAATGGAGAATGAATTATGAAAAAGAACAATAAAAAATTTATAAACAAAGAAACATTCATCCAAGCTATAGGTGATGCTTTTAAAAAGTTAAATCCTTTATATATGTTGAAAAATCCAGTAATGTTCGTTGTAGAAATTGGATTTATTATTTCACTTGTGCTTTCAGTATTTCCAAGCCTTTTTGGAGATATTAGTAAAGATACAAACTTAAGAGTTTACAATATAATGGTTTCTTTTATACTTTTTATCACTGTGTTATTTGCAAATTTTGCTGAATCAATTGCAGAAGGACGTGGTAAAGCTCAAGCAGAAAGCTTGAAAAAGACACAAAAAGATACTACTGCTAGATTACTTATGCCAGATAATACAGAAAAGAAAATTTTTTCAACTGAATTAAAAAAAGGTGACATAGTTATGGTTTCAGTGGGAGAAATTATACCAGGGGATGGTGAAGTAATTGAAGGTATAGCTTCAGTTGATGAATCTGCGATTACAGGAGAATCTGCTCCAGTAGTTAGAGAATCTGGTGGAGACTTTTGCTCTGTAACAGGAGGAACAACTGTAGTTTCAGACTGGTTAAAAATCAGAATAACCTCAGATCCAGGAAATAGTTTCTTAGATAAGATGATTTCTTTAGTTGAAGGAGCGTCAAGAAAGAAAACTCCTAACGAAATAGCACTAAATACTTTATTAGTATCACTTACCATAATCTTTATGATTGTTATTGTTACACTTTATCCAATTGGGATTTATTCCGGAGTAACGTTAAAAATATCAACCCTTATAGCTTTAACTGTTTGTCTAATCCCTACAACTATTGGTGGATTGCTATCTGCTATAGGTATCGCTGGAATGGACAGAGTAACAAGATTTAATGTTATTGCAATGTCAGGAAAAGCTGTAGAAGCATGTGGTGACGTTGATACAATGATTTTAGATAAAACAGGTACAATTACTTTTGGTAATAGATTAGCTGATGACTTTTTTACAGTAGGATATGCTGATAAATCTGATTTGATTAGATGTGCAGCTTTGGCGAGTTTACATGATTTTACCCCAGAAGGTAAGTCAACATTAGAATTAGCAAGAAAACTTGGAGATACAAGCGTTGAAGTAGAAGGTGCTGAATATATTGAATTTACTGCTCAAACAAGAATGAGTGGGGTAGATTTACCTGATGGTACTAAGATTCGTAAAGGTGCTTCTGATTCTATAGAAAAATATATATTATCTTTAGGTGGAAAGGTACCTGCTGATTTGTCTGATGAAGTAGATAGAATAGCTAGTTTAGGTGGTACACCTTTAACAGTTTGTGAAAATGATAAAGTACTTGGAGTTATATATCTTAAAGATACAGTAAAACCAGGTATGGCTGAAAGGTTTGAACGTTTAAGATCAATTGGTATAAAAACAATAATGTGTACTGGTGACAATCCTTTAACAGCGGCAACCATTGCAAAAGAAGCAGGAGTTGACGGATTTGTTGCGGAATGTAAGCCAGAAGATAAAATTGAAGTAATTAAAAAAGAACAAGCAGAAGGAAAAATCGTGGCTATGACTGGAGATGGTACAAATGATGCACCTGCGTTAGCTCAAGCAAATGTTGGATTGGCTATGAATAGTGGTACAACTGCAGCAAAAGAAGCAGCAAATATGGTTGACTTAGATTCTGATCCAACAAAAATTTTGGAAGTTGTTGAAATTGGTAAACAATTATTAATTACAAGAGGTAGTTTAACAACATTCTCAATTTCTAACGATATAGCAAAATATTTTGCTATAATTCCAGCGATGTTTATGAATGCAATTCCACAATTAGCTGTGTTAAATATTATGGGGTTAGCATCTCCAAATAGTGCAATAATTTCAGCATTAATATTTAATGCGATAATTATACCTTGTTTAATTCCTTTAGCAATGAGAGGTGTTAAATATAGACCAATGTCATCAGGTAGATTGCTTGCAAGAAATATGATGATTTATGGATTAGGTGGTGTAATTACACCATTTATAGCTATTAAAATCATCGATATAATAATAAATCCATTACTTAAAGTACTTGGTATATTTTAATTTAGAGAGGATATAAAAATGAAAAATAGTAAAAATATTTTTTCTAGTTTAAGACAAAGTTTCCTTATAACTTTTGTATTAATGATAATTTGTGGATTATTGTTTCCACTAGTATTAACAGGGATGTCTAGTGTTTTATTTGCAGAAAAAGCGAATGGAAGCATAATTGATATCAATGATAAAAAATATGGTTCAAAAATTGTTGGACAAGAATTTAAAGAAAATTATTATATGTGGTCAAGACCGTCTAGTGTAAAATACGATATTTTCATTGAAGACAATAATGGAAATCAAACATACACAAATGGAGAAAAATTTAATGGTGTTAGTTCTGGTTCACAAAACTTAGCTCCATCAAATCCAGATCTTGCTAAAAGAGTAGAAGAAGGCATGACAGCATTCCTAAAAGCAAATCCAGATGTTAAACAAAGTGAAATACCAGCAGATCTTTTAACTGCATCAGGATCAGGACTTGATCCACATATTTCATATCAATCAGCTTTAATTCAAATTTCTAGAATTGTAAAATATTCTGGCTTAGATGAAGCTAAGATAAAATCAATTGTTGAAAAAAACACAGAGAATAAACTTTTTGGAGTGTTTGGTGAAAAAGTTGTAAATGTTTTAGGTGTAAATATAGATATAGCAAAAGAAATAAATAAATTATAAGGTAGGAAAATATATGAAAGGAATGCACTATTTTGTTGAATCAAAGAGAGAAAAATTAAATTTAGTAAATAGAAATATTGAAATTGATGATAAATATTTCTTAGAATTTTTATTTGATATATCAAAATGGACAAAATGTGTTCCATTGATATATACAGGCATTAAGAGTGAAGATAAAATTTTCTATGTGCTATTTAGAGAAATTGTATTTTTCGAATACGAATTTTGGGATGAATTTAATTTAGCTTTAGCAGAATTACACGATAAATATAAAATTGATATTTTCGGTACAGAGCTATACAATCAAGAAACTGTACATTTATTTTTAGATAAAAAAGATGATAATTTCTTCGTGGTGCAAAAAAATGTCTCTGGTAAATATGTTGATACAATATATACATTATGTTTAAGAATAGAATTAGAAAGTAGCGAACACGAAAATAAATTATTTCAACTTTCACAAAAAATTGATTGGGAAAATGGTTTAATTTTGATAAATAGAAAATTACGTAATGAAATTAACGATTTTACTATAACTTCTTTTTATAATAATAGTTATTTCTTATATAGTTATCTTTATGCCAAACCTACAGAAGAAGAATATTTCAATCTAATAAATTTTGAAAATAAGATTGAACTATGGAGAGCATTTCTAAAAACTGAATATGATTACGAAGAATTCAAATGGCTCTTTAACAGAATTATAGATAGAAAATTAGAAAATCGCATCGAATGGGAATTGGCACTTTACAATGCTTTAGATAAAGAAGGATATTCATTAAATCTATTAGAAAGTAGATTTGAACTATATAACAATAAAGGTGAACGATGCTATTTCAATATGAATAGTAATAGCTATGCTCAAAAAGCATTTTTAAAATTACTATTTCCATTAAACAAAAATTAAAAAAAATCCTGTTTAAATCTGAAATCAAGACTTAGACAGGATTTTTCAATTATATAAAAAGTAAACTATTTTACTATCTCTAATATTTCTATAAAATCTCTTATATAATAATCTGAAATATTTTTTATTTGTTCCACATTCATAGCATGCTCATCTTCAACTGCTACTGTTGTAAAACCTATTTCTTTTGCTAATTCAAGGGCGTATAAAACATCATCGAAAAAAATAATATCATGAGAATCTACCCCTAAATCATCTACAATAAATTCAAAATATCTAATATCTCTTTTTCTGAAATTTACTGTATCAGGAGTATATATTTTTTGTATATATTGATCTATGCCGTTTGCTTTCATACCGGCTAAAGCATATTTGTAGTCTGTAGCTGTTGCTACATATATTTTATATCCCTTAGTGAAAAGTGTTTCGATAACTGTTTTAACATTGTTTTTTAATAAGTTGGTTTGACTATAAAAATCAAAAAAATATTTATCTAGCAATGCTAAAATGCTGTTTTTTTCAAATTCAGAAAAATTATCTTGAACCAAGTTATAACTATTATTTAACATTGAGTTATTTGCTGCATTCATTGGATTAAGAGTATTTATTGTATGTCTGTCTTCATTAATATCAAACGCAATATTTCTCCACATACCCATTGAATTTAGTAACGTCCCATCCATATCAAAAATTAAAATTTTATTTGTCATAACCCCTCCATATCTCAAATTATATAATAAAATATATTTAAGTACTAATATTTATGATATAATTGAGTTAATAAAATAAAAGAGGTAATTATGAAGTTAAATAAAGAAGAATTAAAAGACATATATAAAAAATTAATAGTAGTTTTTTCTGGTATTCTTTTCTTTTTTATTATGACTAATTTTAGTCATGTCAGAGATACATTTTTTAGATATATTTCATATATTAGACCGATACTTATAGGATTTGGTATTGCATTTGTTGCAAACATGTTAATGAACTTTTATGAGAAACAGTTCAAAAAATATTCCAAATTAAAAAATGAACAGATAAATGTTGCTTCTATGGTATTGGCTTTTATAACTTTAGGATTAATTGTTACATTTTTCCTTTCAGTAGTTTTACCACAATTTATTTCATCACTGATAAATTTACTTTATCAAATTCCGGATTTAATTACTAGATTTGTTGACAGGATAAAAGATTATCCTATTTCTGATAATGTTATTAGCAAGATTGAGACATTTGTACAAGATATCGAATCAAAGAATTTAATTGAGCGATTAATTAATTTAGTCATTTCTCAAGGTGGATTTATGCTTCAAGGTACAATGAGTGTGATAAGTCACATATTTAAGAGTTTCTTTGAAGGATTCCTTGCAATTTCATTTTCTATTTATATGCTAAGTGGTAAAAACAGATTAAAGAGGAATGCAAAACAAGTACTATATGGCTTGCTTACAGAAGATTTTGCCGATAGATTAATTAGATATTATACAATTTTATATAGAAATTCATATAATTTTTTTACAGGTCAATTTTTAGAAGCAATCATAATGGGAATAGTTGTTTTCATAGGGATAACAATAATTGGTGCACCATATGCGATGATATTAGCCGTTGCATCAGGATTACTAAATATCATCCCATATATTGGGGCAATCACTGGTGCGATTTTATCAGTTGTATTGATTTCAATAGCTGATCCAATCAAAGGGTTAATCTTTTTAGTATTTATAATTGTTTATCAACAAATAGATGGCAATTATATTTATCCTAAATTGGTTGGTGGCAAGGTCGGCATTCCCGCAATATGGATAATGGTTGCTATCACAATTGGTGGTTCAATCATGGGAGTTATAGGAATGGTAGTCTTTGTGCCAATATTTGCGACATTCTACATGATTTTAAGAGATCATACTTATAAAAGATTAGATGAAAAAGAAATAGATATTAGTAAGAAATAGACTTTAGATGGGGAGTAATATGGATTTAAGAAAAAGAATAGCGATTGATTTAGGGACAACATCAGTTCTAGTCTATTCTAGAACTAAAGGAGTGCTACTTAATGAGCCTTCTGTTGTTGCGGTTGATAGATTTTCAAATAAGATAATTGCTGTTGGTAAAGAAGCGAAGGAAATGTTAGGACGTACTCCTGGACATATTGTAGCAGTGAGACCACTTAAAGATGGCGTCATCACAAACTACGACTCAACAGAGAAAATGCTAAAATATTATATAAAAAATGCTATAGGAAATTCACTTATTAAGCCAAATGTCATCATTTGCGTGCCTTCAGGTGCCACACAAGTGCAAAAAAGAGCGGTAAAGCAAGCGGGCATTAAAGCGGGTGCGAATGATGTACACTTAATTGAAGAACCACTTGCAGCAGCTATTGGAGCGGGCATAGAAATAGGGGATTCTAAAGGAAATGTAATCATTGATATTGGCGGAGGTACAACTGATATAGCCGTTATCTCCAGAGGTGGAATAGTTGTCTCAGAATCACTTAAAATTGCTGGAGATAGCTGTGATGAAGCAATAATAGATTATATAAGAAAAACAAAAAATGTAATAATAGGTGAAAAAACTGCAGAAAAAATAAAATTATCTGTTGGAAGTATTGAAAGTGACAAAGATAAATTTGTAGCTAAAGGTAGAAATCTGTACACAGGTTTACCTGAAGAGGTCTATATGACTAGAGAAGATATCGATAGAGCATTATATGAAGTTATCGAAGAAATTGCGAATGCATGCAAAAAAATAATTTCAAAAACTCCACCAGAACTAGTTTCCGACCTATATGAAAATGGTGCAATTTTAGCAGGTGGTGGGGCACTTATCCACGGAATGAGAGAAAAAATACAAGAAAAAATAAAAATTTCTGTATATATTGCAGACAATCCAGTCTCTGCAGTTGTTAGAGGAACAGGTAAATCTCTAAACTGGATTAACAAATTAGATAGAATTGAAAACAGTCAATTAGAAATGACAAGACGAATAGTCGAAAAGAAAGAAATTCTAAGAAGAAGGTAAACAAAAACAGAGCGGTAACTAAACATGATTATTTAGTCGTCGCTCTGCTTTATTTTTTACAACTCATTCATTCTATAACTCATCAATAATATCTTCTAAAGTATCAGTATAATCCTCTAATTCCTCAATAGATTCAATAGATCTTAATCTATCAATTACCATTCTAAACATCAATTTTAAAGATGTATCATAATCATCTTGTAAAATCAAATGTCTATCAAGCAATTCATCATCTAAATCTAAATAATCCTCATCATCAATCCAGCCGAAATCATCATCAAGCCAATCTTCATCTTCTAAATCGTCAAAGTCATCATCGTATTCGTCAAAATCTTCATCAAAATCATCATAGTCATCATCGAAATCATCATCGAAGTCCATGTCATCTGAATACAGAACATCTTCTTCACTTTCCAAATCTTCTAAATCTTTAACATCTTCATTTTCGTAGTTCAATTCATCCCACTTTTCTCTTGAGTTTTTGTCGTTCATGTCCATTACAACCTCCAAAGTTTAAAATATTTGGAAAACATATTTCCAATTAAATTATACTATATAAAAGATTAAATAAAAAGGAAAAAATACATAATTATATAAAAGATTTCTTATAGGGAATGGAATTATATGGAAAGGTATTTGTTATGTGTTATTAATAAATAAGAATATTGATGAATGAAGTGAAAATGTATATTTGTGAAAATATTAGTTGAGATTTGGAGATTTTAGGATTATTAGAGTCGAAATATCTTAAATGGCTAATAGTACTGATTCAAATAGCTCAAATGAATGAGATATCTATTGAGACTACTTTTGATAGTGGGGCTTCTAAAATATGCAAAAAAAAAACACAATCAAATAATATTTTTAATAGAAAAAATCAGAATAGGAGAGAATGATCTATCGCTATACACTTTTTGTAGAAGTTTTTTAAATGATGTTTTAGAGGGGCAGGATTATGAGAGTGAAGAAGAATTATAGAGATGATTGGTGACGAGTATAAGAGTGAAGATTTTAAAAGAGAAATTAATACTAATCTTAATAGAATTGGTAAAGAACAATCTATAAAGAATATTGAAAATTGAATAAAATTAATAAAAATAGTATAATAGATATAAAATAAAGATGAAATATTGAGGGTGACTTAATATTCATATTGGAGAGAATCGTCTTAACTATTAAACTATATCTTATGAATTAGCTCATGTGATTGATAAAGAGAGAAGTTCTAGTAACGTATTAGATTATTCTCAAGAAATGCTAAAAATAGTAAGACAAAAATTTTAGTTAGGAAAAATTTAAAGAATATGAAAAACTAGCATATGAAATTGTAGGATATGATAAGAAAAATGCAAAATTAGAAGAAGAAATATTTTCATATTCTTTTGAAAAAGAAATACTCGTTCTCAACTAATTCACAAGCTATCTAAAGTAATAATGGAGGAAATTAATGTTTTCAAATGATGAATTGTTAAGCATACCTGATGACTTAAGAGAAGAAACAAAAAATCTATGTGACTATTATTTTAATAATGAAGTCAAAGAAAACTCTATTGACGAATATATTCAAAATCATGGATCGGAAAGACTTAAAATATGGGAAAGAGAATCATTAGCGTTATATAAAAAAAATTTAGAAAAAGGGATTATTTATAACTGAACACACTAACAAAACAAGGTTAGAGGTTCTTTTTTTATACTAATTTCTAAAGAGTTTAAAAAACGAAGTAAAGTTGAGTAAGAGAGAAAATAGTAATTTAGTGGTTGTTTCAGATTATGAAATGACCATTTTTGTTTATTTTAAAGTATTGTACCCATATTTAAAATGAACAAAAGATTCAAATTACGTCTTTATAGAGTATTAACTTGAGAAAAACTTGAGAAAAAAGTTGCAAATCACTGTAATAATATACAAAACAAAAAAAACAATTTCGTTGAAATATACACATTTGTAATGTAATATAAATCATTGAAATTGATTAAAAATTAATGGTCGGAATGAGAGGATTCGAACCTCCGACCCCTCGGTCCCAAACCGAGTGCTCTACCAAGCTGAGCCACATTCCGGCGACTTATTAAGTATATAATAGTAATAAGTTTTTGTCAAATGTTTTTTATCACTGTATTTGTTATTATACTCTAGCAAAATAAAAAAATCAAATTTTTTTGCAATATTTTAATAAGATTGAATGTGACCTATATGGATGCAGTATTTATCTTGTAATGCGAAGTGATTCAAATACTAATGTGGCTTGGATTCTGTCACCACCTAGAAGGCCTTTACTTCCGCCATTACTTGTTGCAATGGTATGTAATCTATATCCCTTTTGTGCTTGTCTGTTTATTACTTCTTCCAATTCAGTTAAATTTTCTGATCCAGTACCTAAAAACTTTTCTTTTAAAGTAACTTGTAAAACTACATAATCTAAGTTTTGACCTGATGCGGTTGAATGTGTAGATTCTCTTTCTAAATCATCAAAAAAACCCATTTCTACCTCCTTCTTTTTTAAAAATTATAGCATAAAAATTAGGAAAAGATATATATTTAAATAGAACTGATGTTCTCTTTATGTTATAATTTTTATGAGGTAGATATGAATAAAATAAGAATAGCGCATTTGGCTGATTTTCACTTAGGAGCTCAGCTCAATGGACGAAAAGAATTAAATGAAAAAGTTAATAAGGCATTGATTAAATCCTTGGTTAATATTTTTGATGTATTAAATTCGGCTAAAGTACAGTTAGTTTTAATTGCCGGAGATTTTTATGAATCTTCAAATATTGATACATCATTGAAAAGTCAAATTAAGGAAATATTTTCAAATTTTAATGGCAAGATTGTAATCTCACCAGGTAATCACGATTATATTAGTTTAGAGTCAGTGTATTTTGAAGAATGGCCTAAAAATACTTATATTTTCACATCTGAGAATGTTGACTATTTTGAATTTAATGAGATCAATACAAGAGTATATGGTTTTGCTTTCACAAATTCTCATATTAGAGAGCATTTAATTTCTAATATAGGTGTGATTGATGATTCTTATATAAATATTGGAGTTTTTCACGGTCAAATTGATAGTACAGAAAATTCTTATCATCCAATATTTGCTGAAGATATATTGAATTCTAATTTGGACTATATTGCATTAGGACATGTTCACAAAAGAAGTGAAATCAATCAGATTGGAAGGACATATTATGCCTATTCTGGAAATCCTGTAGGAAGAGGGTTTGATGAAACGGGAGAAAAAGGCATTTATTTAGGGGATATTTCTAAAGATAAGAATGGTTTATATTTTTATAAAATTGATAACTCAGAGTTTCATATTGTAAATTTAGAAATAGAAGATTTTGAATCACAAAATGAGCTTGCCAATTTTATAAAGAGAAAATTGGAAGAAAAGTTTGGCGTTAATTATAAGAAACATTACTACAGATTAATTTTGAATGGATATCTAAAAAAGGACCAAACCATAAATATTGATATTATTGAAAGTATGATGACTGATTTTAACTATATTGAGATCATTGATAATACAAACTTATATATGGATTTTGACGAAATTTCACATGAAAAAAGTTTAAAGGGAAAGTTTGTAAAAAAGGTTTTGACAGAAAATATTAGTGCAGAAGATAAGAAAAAGATTCTTGATATAGGAGTTAGAGCATTTGAGGACTTATTATGATTATTAAAGAAATATATATTAATAATTTCGGAAAATTTAATAATTTTAACATTCGATTTAATCGTGGCTTTAATTTAATCTATGGTGAAAATGAAGCTGGAAAAACAACCATATTAAATTTTATCCTTATGATGCTTTATGGAAATAATTCGAAATCAACCGATATAAATCAAAATGAAAGAAGAAAGTATAAGCCTTGGAATAATGAACCAATGAGAGGTTCTTTGATTATTGAAAAAGACATGGTTGAATACAAGATTGAAAGAACTTTTAACGCTTCTAATACAACTGATATTGTCGAAATATATAATTTACACACGGGGAAGAAGTTTGACATTCCAAGTCCTAAAGAGCCTGGAAAATTCTTTTTTAGAATGGGTTATGAATCCTTTAAAAAGACATTATTTATTTCATCTGAAGCAATGGTTATTGATGATAAAAATGATAAAGGTGAGTTAACAAAAAAATTAGTAAATTTAGTTACAACCGGTGAGGAAAATTTATCATATAAAAAAGTTCAAAATAATATTGATAAAAAAATAGAAAGTTACGCATCTAAATCTGGTCATAAAGGATTGTTAGTAGATGCGAATGATAAACTAGATAATCTATATCTTGAATTTGAAGAAGGAAAATTGGATGAAAAAGACAAGAGCTCATTATTAAGTAAAGTCAATTTTCTAACGAAAAATGAAGAAAGTATTCAAAGTGAAATTGATGAATTTAGGGAAGCATTAGATTTAAAAGCAGAAAAAGAACGACTTATAGATACAAAGCGTGATTTTGAATCAAAGAAAAATAGATTAGAATCTCAAATTAAGGATGAAGAGATTGAAAGAATGAAAATCGAATTTGATCTCGCTTATAAAAGATATAATTTTGAGGTATTACCTATTTTTCTATCTTTCATATTTTTCGTTTGTGGAATATTAATAAATCAACTTTTTTATCTTGTTTCCATCCTATTTCTTTTATTTTCTATTTTTAAATATTTTAGAAATAGGATAAAAAATGAAAAAATTAAAGAAAATATTAAGAAGAATTTAGAAATCTTTGAAAAAAAACGTGCAAAAAATCAAAGTGAATTAGAATTAATCAATGAAGAAATAAAGTATATCACTAAGGCTGAACAAGAGATAGATTATCAATTAAACGAATTAGGATATAAGTCATTAGAGCTTGATTATAATCGTTTAGAAAATCTAAATAAAAAGAAATCAGAAATAAATTCTGAAATTGTTCAAATAAAATCAACTTCAAAAGAACGATTTAGGGGAAAAAGAAATATTTCCACTATTTTGTCAGATATAGAATTGACTAAAAAAGAAATAAGAAAATTAGAAAAAGAATTAAGTTTACTGTTAAAAACAAAAGAATATATTAAGAAATCCTTTGATGAAGTTGAGGTAGATTTTTCAGGAAAGATAAACGAAAAAGCTTCAAAAATTATTCAAAAGATAACTAATGGAAAATATGATAGATTGTATATTGCAAATGACTTTAGCATTTCCATACTTGATAGCAAGACAAGAAATATCAAAGAATGGAAATATCTAAGTAGTGGAACTATTGATCAATTATATCTTTCATTAAGACTAGCAATAACTGAATTAATCATAGAACATTCCAGCGAAAGGATACTACTTTTAGATGATATATTTATAAGATATGACAACAATAGAGCGAAAGAATCTATGGATTTTTTAAAAGACAATTTAGATAACTTTTCTCAAATCATTGCATTCACAAGTCATAGATTCTCTACTGACAATTTAGATAAAATTAATTATATAAATATTTAATATTGACAATGGATAAATTTATTATATAATTAATTTATCTTGCTCTTTTAGCTCAGCAGGTAGAGCAGCACCATGGTAAGGTGAAGGTCGCCAGTTCGATTCTGGCATTGAGCACCAAGTTGAAACGTTTGTAATTGCTAGGTTACAAGCGTTTTGTATTTTTAAAGAAATTCAAAAATTCATTTAAGAGATACCAATGTGATGCCATTACAACTTTAGTATAGCGAAAGCTTATACTATTTATTTCAATAAATTTTTGAAGTTTTTGGTACTAAATTTCAGATTTTATTTTTTAGTACCAAAATTATCTCAAGTTTTTGGAACTTAATTTAAAATTTTGTTTTTTAGTACCATTTTTATATCGTAGATTTTGGTACTAAATTTAAATTTGCCAATTTTAGTACCATTTTGGACAGGTTTTTTTGGAACTAATTTTTAGAATTATTAAATTTAGTTCCATTTATGAAGATTCACTTAATATATAAGACGATGGTATTATAACTTTAGTATTAGGATAAACGTAATCTAACTAATCTTCTTTTTTTATCTATTTTTAATAAAACAAACTTTTAATTCTTTGAAATTATTATTTAAGCTATAATAAAGGTTAGATACACTGCAAATTGTCCTAACAAAAGTTATTTAGTCTTTGTAAAGAGTAAGCATTAAAAAAATATATATAGTTGAAAGAATAAGGAAATGGAGAAAACTATGAGAATAACAGGGACATTATTATTAGAATCTCTAGAATATTCTAACAATTTATTAAAAATAAAAGAAGATGAAGATGTATTAATTGGATATGTGAAAAATATAATTAATGTGAGTGGTAATTATGATGGTCAAATGGTCGAAGTATTAACTGACGACTTTGATATGATAAAAAATAAAAAATTATATAATGAAGTTATAAATTATATTAAAAATAAGCAAAAAGATTTAGAGAATTATAAAGATGAATTTGAGACTTATTTGTGGCTAAATAAATGAAGTAGATATTTTATGATAAGCAACACCTAATAAAGGTGTTTTTTATTTTCTCTCATTCTGGGTATTTATAATGTGTAAACATTTAAACTGAAAAATGAGGAGAAATTTATGAGAAATCTTAAGAAACTTATTCTAATTGCTTCATTTATTTTTGTGTTCAATGCATGTAGTCCAAGTTCACAAGAGGATACTAAGCTTGAAACTAATGAAGAAACAATGACTGAAATAGAAACTGAGACTGAAACGGAAATTGAAACTGAGACGGAAACCGAAACAGAAACTGAAACAGAGATGGAAACTGAAACAGAAAAAGAAACTCCGAAAGAAATTGAAACAGAAAAGGAAACAACTGATAAAGGTGTTGAAACAGATTTGACATCTGAAGAAAAAGTTTATGTAGATAAATTGATTGAAGATATAGAAACTTTTCCAAATGCTACTGCAGGTTCTAGCATAAAGATGCATATGTTATTTGCTGAAATGGTAGAAAAAGATAAATTCTTTAATGAAAAAATTGACAGTATAATTAAATTTGCGAAAAACAATATTGATAAAATAGAAAAAAAGGATAATGCTAAAGAGACATTAGATTCTATTTTGTTTACAATAGAAAATTATGAGAAAGATCCAAATGAATTTAAAGAGGCTTTAGAAAGCTCAACAAATCAGACCGTTAAGACTGATGGAGATATGACAAATATTAAAAAATTTGTTGAAACATTGCAAGAGTCTATAAAATAATATAAATTAAGTCCCATGTGATAAATGAAAAAATTATGACATGGGATTTTAAATTGTGGTAATATATTGAAATAGTGTAAATGGACAATTTTTGTTTTATCTTTTTGGGGTATTATGTATAATATTATTTAAAGAGAAAGAGAGAATATATGACATATTTAGATTATGCATCTACTTCTATGAAAAGAAGCAATGTTTTAAATAATTTGATTAATAAAATTGAAGATTTTGATGGCAATCCTAGTAGTACGCACAGGCTTGGGAGAAATGCAAATAAATACCTTGAAGAGGCAAGATCTATAATTGCAGAGGAGATAGGAGCTAAATCAGATAATATATTTTTTACTAGCGGTGCAAGTGAATCAAATAATACCGTTATTGCTAATTTTAACAATGCTAATTTTGAAATTATTTCAAGTAATATTGAACATAAGTCTATTTTAGAACCACTAAAGAGAAATAAATCAAAAGTTATTTTATTAGAAGTTGGTAAAGATGGTAAAGTTTCACTTGAGGATTTGCGTAAGAATATAAATGAAAATACAAAGTTAGTGTCTTTAATCTATGTGAACAATGAAACAGGCGTGATACAACCAATTAAAGAAATAGGGCAGTTGTTAAAAGATAAGGATATTTGGTTTCATGTAGATGCTGTGCAAGCTTTGGGACATGTTGATATTGATGTGAATGAGATAAAATGTGATTCAATGAGCCTTTCAGGACATAAGATTGGTGGGCTGAATGGTTTTGGAGTGTTATATTTAAGAAAAAACTTAAAGCCATTGATTGCTGGAGGAAATCAAGAACATGGACAAAGAGCGGGTACATCAAATTTATTGGCAGCATTGTCGATGGCTCATTCTATTGAATATATGAAAAGTGAGAAAGATCATATCACTGAAATTAAAAAATACTTTTTAGATAAATTGAAAAACATTCCTCATGAAATAAATGGAGATTTGGAATGTACTTCAAATCATATAGTAAATGTGTATTTTCCTTTTGCAAAGAGCGATTTATTGTTAACTTATTTAGATATGAATGATATTTATGTGTCTGCTGGTTCTGCATGTTTAGCTGGTTCATTGGAGCCTTCATATGTAATTGAAGCCATGTATGATAAGGAGAGGGCAAAGAAATCAGTTAGATTTAGTTTTGGTTTTACAAATACAAAAGAAGATATTGATAAAGTAATAGAAACATTAGAAATGTTTTATGATAGAAAGAGTAAATTATGAAAAAAGAAAATAAAGATATAAAAGTTGTAGTAGGCATATCTGGTGGGGTGGATTCCTCTGTTGCAGCCTTATTGCTTAAACAGCAAGGTTATGATGTAACAGGTGTATTTATGAAAAATTGGGATGACACTGACGAAAACGGATTTTGTACAGCGGAAGAAGATTTTAAAGACGCGGTAGCTGTTTGTAACGAAATCGGCATTCCTTATTATTCAATAAATTTTGAAGAGGAATATTATAATAGAGTATTTAAGTATTTTCTTGATGAATACAAGAAAGGACGTACTCCAAATCCAGATATAATGTGTAATAAAGAAATAAAGTTTAAAGCATTTTTGGATTTTGCTAAAGATTTAGGTGCTGATTATTTAGCGACTGGACATTATGCAAGGATAAGAAGAAACGAAGATGGTAGTGTTGAGATGTTGAGAGGACTTGATGATAATAAAGATCAAACATACTTTCTATCTCAACTTTCACAAGAACAAATAAAAGATGTAATGTTTCCAATTGGTGAGTTACAAAAATCAGAAGTAAGAGAATTAGCAAAAAAACACAATCTAGTAACAGCAACTAAAAAGGACTCAACAGGAATTTGCTTTATTGGTGAAAGAAATTTCAATGAGTTTTTATCCCATTATTTACCAGCTAAACCTGGAGATATGGTAGATATTGATAGCGCCGAAGTTTTAGGTAAACATCAAGGGTTAATGTATCACACAATAGGGCAAAGAAGAGGTTTAGGAATAGGTGGAGATGGTGAACCTTGGTTTGTTTGTGGTAAAGATTTAGAAAAAAATCAATTATTAATTTGTCAAGGTTCAGATAATGAAGATCTATTTTCAAACAAACTTTACGCTTCAGAATTTCAATCAAATTTATCAAATTTTGAAAAGAAAGATATGGAATGCGTTGCAAAGTTTAGATACAGACAAAAAGATATACCAGTTAAAGTTCATTTTCTTGATGATGATAAGGTTGAAGTTACTTACGATAACATTAAATCAGTTACACCAGGACAAGCCGCAGTTTTTTACGATGGGGAAGTATGTATAGGATCTGCAATCATTGATGATGTTTATAGAGGCAACAAAAAACTCAAATTATAATATATTTTTAAAAAGTGGGTATTTATATTTTGACTAAATAAATAGTCTAGATACTACAATAAAAATATTTTATTAAATGAGGAGGAGACTATGTTAGACCTTATTAAAGCAAATATGGGACATGTTGTGACATTCATTCAAGAAAAATATGGTGAATTAACAAAGGAAGAAATTGACTCAATAAAGGGTGATCCATATAAATTATTTAATCTTGTTGAAGAAAAATTTGGCGTAAGAAGAGATGAAGTTGAAAAATTCCTAGGCGATAAACTACAAAATGAAACTGATTTAAATGATGTAGAATCAGTAGCTACAGATGTAGAAAATACAGTTGAAAGTGTAAAAAGCCCAATTGATGGCATGCTTAAAGATAAAATTGAAGGCAGAAGATAATAAAATAAATATATTTTAGGGACTGTTGTAAAACGATTCTTTATTGTTTTATACCAGTCTTTTTTTATTACTTATTTTTAATAATTTAACTATTATTTGGATAATATTAATATAAATATTGACACAAAAAAATAAAACAATGTTATAATTCTATCAATAATATTTGTCAGGAGAAATACAAAATGAGAGTAATTATGACGGATTTAGAAAGTCCTATAAAATTAAATAAAAAATTATTACTATGCTTACTAATATCATTTATGTTGTTTTTAACTGCATGTTCAAATAATAAAAACAAAATATAGCTGAGTCTTCTACAGAAACTCAAAAAGAAGAAATAACTGACACGATAAAGAAAATAAAAGTAATTAGTTCTGATAGATCTAAAATAATTAAACTTGTAGAAAAAGAAAAAATCTTTAACATTAATGTTGATTCAAAATTTACTAAAGAAGATTTCTCACTATTTATAAATTTAGAAAATGAGGAAATGATCATTAATAATCTTAATAGCATTAAAATAGGTTTATCCGTCCAAGATTTTAAAGAGGAATTATCAACACAAATAGGCAAATTTGATAATTCCAAAAAATATTGGGAAATCAAATTAAATAATGGTAAATTAAAAGAAAAATACAATATAGATATTAGTAAAAATACGAATTTATTAACTGATAAAGAGATAGAGTTATTATTAAATAAAAAGGAATCTCTTGTATTAAGATTTGATATCTTTATTGATGAACAGAGTCCTGTAAGAATCTATAACCACTTTTTAAACTAATTTAAGTTCTAATAATTAGATTAATGTTTACAAATTTTTATAAGATTATTATAAATATCTCTAAAATGATATAAAAAGAAAAAGGTGATATTGCAGAATAATTGCTTATATTCTGTCATCACCTTTTTTCTTGGATTATAGCTCCTTTTGGTAAAATGATTTAATAAATTATAAATCCTTAATTAGTCTAAAATATTAATAATATTTTATTAATTTGTAGGGTGATTAAATTATTTCAAGCAACAAAATAACTTGTTGTTGATATAAATCTTGATCCAATATTTGGTCTATAATACCTGGTAGTATTATGCCAGTTATCTACAATTATTAATATTGTTTCATTATTTGTCATCTCAACATATCCGACACATATAACCCAGTGCCAGTTAAATAGTGCTTCTGATAAAAGTAATGTAGAAATGTTTCCTTTGTCTATGTTCTCTTTGATATGATTAATTTTGTTAAAAAAATGTGTCTTATTCTTCAACTTAATATGTTTATTTTTTAGGATTTTTTTAGTTTTATTGGCAAACCATAATACTGGCCCATTACCAATTAAATCATGATGCTCATCAAAAATATCATTATCGGATAGATAGTTTAATTTTGTAAAAAATATATCCAAATTGGTAGAGGTAGTTGCTGCACAGTGATTATTTGCATTGTTAAATCTACCTATAGTCAACCATGAATAGTATTTAATATCTGCTGTATTTATTTTTTTTATTTCTTTATTATTTATATCGGTGAAAAAGCCATAATCATTATCACCATATAAGATTTTCTTTATTTTCATATGCACCTCATAAAAAGTTTACATAAATTTACAAACAATTACAACAGTGTTATTATTAATATAGAAAAATAGTGATGTGAGGTGCTTTATGATTGGTATTGACATATTTAAAATTGATAGAGTAAACAAGCTAAAGCAAAAAGAAAGATTTATAAAAAGATTTTTTACTTCAAATGAAATAGAATATCTAAAAAGTAGACATCTTAGTAGTCACAGCATTGCAGGTTTATTTGCAACGAAAGAAGCGGTGACGAAAGCTTTTGGTGTTGGGATTTCTGAAGAGTTGGGATTAAGTGATATTGAGGTATTACATGATGAGAAAAACGCACCATATATCAACACAGAACTAAATAAAATTAAAATACTGATGGAAAAGAAAAACATTAAAAATATTAATGTAAATATAAGTCATGATGGGGATTACGCTATTGCTATATGCAAATTATCTGAAGAAGAAAATAAAACAGGAGTGGATTCTATGTTACCTCAAAGAATTGATGATTCAAATAAATATACATATGGTAAGATACTTATTATTGGTGGATCTAAAGGCATGAGTGGCTCTGTATTTTTAGCATCAGAAGCAGCGTTAAGAGCAGGAGCTGGAATTGTGTATACATTAGTTCCAGAATGTCTTACAGAAATTTTGGAGAATAAAACAACAGAACAAATCGTTATTTCCTTAAACGATGATGGGGATAAAGAATTTGGAAATTTCAAAAGAGAAGACTTATTAAATATAATCCAAAATAAATCAGTGATTGCAATTGGACCAGGAATGGGACATTCAGAACATGTAAAAGAAATATTGGAAATAGTTCTATATAATTTTGATGGACCTATTGTTATAGATGCTGATGCTATTGACATCATTGCTGATAATCACGAGTTAATAAGAGAAAATATATATTTAACTCCACATGCTATGGAGTTTTCAAGACTATCAGGATATACGCTAAATGAAATAAATTATGATAGAGAAGGGTTTGTACATAATTTTATTGACCGATATGATGTTAATTTACTATTAAAAGGTAAAAATTCAATTATTGCAAATAAAGAACAATTCTATATAAATGAAACAGGAAATAATGGCATGTCAACATCTGGAAGTGGTGATGTTTTAACAGGCATCATTTCCGCATTTTTAGCAAGAGAAAATAGCTTTGACATGTTTAAATTAGCATGCTTTGTACATGGCCTATCAGGCGACTTAGCAGCGAAAAGATATGGTAAAACAAGCTTAATAGCAAGAGATATTATTAACTTTTTACCATATGCGATTGGAGAATTAGATGGGGAATAGTACAAATATTTTAGAAGTAAATATTAATAAAATAAGAAATAATATCAATATATTAGAAAATATTGCAAAGAAGAAATACTATGCTGTGGTGAAAGCAAACGCCTATGGTCTTGGTGCAGCAGAAATTGCAAAAAGAATTGAAGATATAGTTTATGGATATTGTGTAGCGACAATAGATGAAGCTGTTGAACTAAGAAAAGCAGGCATAAAAAAAGACATAATTGTTTTAGGATATATTTTACCGGAAAATTACCATTTACTCTCAGAATATAATATTATAACAACAATTTATAGCATTGATATTGCTAGAGAAATGGAAAAACTGGGTAAAAAAATAAGAGCACATATAAAAATTGAAACTGGTCACAATAGATTAGGATTTAAACCTGAAGATAAATCTTATGAAGAGATTATGGAAATCAATACATTTAAGAATATTTCTCTAGAGGGTATTTTTTCGCATTTATCTACGGCGGATGAAAAAGACTCATACTATACAGAGCTTCAACATAAAAGATTTGAAGAAGCAATAAATGCACTTAAAGATTTAACTAAAAACTGGATAAAGCATTTATCTAACGATGCGGCTATGATTGCTTATGATTTTGATTATGATGCTGTAAGATCCGGTATATCACTTTATGGAGTTTATCCTTCAGAATATATGAATGAAAATTATCATATCGGATTGGAGACTGCGTTTGAATTGAAATCAAGAATTTCTTTTATTAAGGAAATTGAAAAAGGAGATTCTGTATCATATGGTCGAACATTTATAGCTAAAGAAAAAATGAAAATAGCGACTGTTTCAATAGGGTATGCAGATGGATATCACAGATTAATTTCAAATAGAGGATATGTGTTAATAAATGGGAAAAAAGCACAGATATTAGGTAATATTACCATGGATCAGATGATGGTTGATATTTCAAATATTGATGCTCAAATTCACGATGAAGTGGTGTTAATAGGTAAAAGTGGCGACGAGGAAATCACCCCTGAACAAGTTGCAAACTGGGCAGAAACAATTACATATGAAATAATGACATCTATTTCACCTAGGGTAAAGAGAACATACATATATGAGGAGTAATAATTGAGAGTAAAAAGAGGAGATGTCATATATGCTGACTTAAGTCCTGTCGTGGGTTCTGAGCAGGGTGGGGTAAGGCCGGTAGTAGTGATACAAAACAATGTAGGTAATAAATATAGTCCTACGGTCATCATTGCAGCTATTACTTCACAAACAAACAAAACAAATTTGCCAACCCATGTTAAGATAGTTGATGCCGATATAAAATTACCAAAGAATTCGGTTGTACTATTGGAACAAGTTAGGACAATAGATAAAAAAAGATTAAGAGACAAAGTTGGAAATCTAGATGATCGTACTATGCATAAAATAGATAAAGCATTAATAGCATCATTCGCATTAAATGATTATTTAGATGAATAATGGAGGAAAATATGAAGGTTTTTGTTTTATTAAATAATACATTTGAAGAGATAGAAGCATTAACAGTTGTTGACTATTTAAGGAGAGCATCCATTGACGTGACAACAGTATCAATGCATGAAAAATTGTTAGTTAAGGGCGGACACAATATTGAAGTATCCGCAGATATTACTTTTGATAATCTAAAAAGAGATATGATAGATGTGCTATACATTCCAGGAGGATTGCCAGCAGCAAGAGAAATATCAGAAAATAAAGAAGTTATTGAATTGGTACAATATCTAAAAGAAAATAATAAAATAATTGCTGCTATGTGTGCAGGTCCACTTATACTTGAAACTTCACAAATAGCAAAAGATGAAGTGATTACTTCATTTCCAGGTGTAAAGGATGAGTTGAAATCAATAAAAGAATATTCCGAAGATGTAGTAGTAAAATCAGGAAATATTATTACGTCTAGAGGACCAGCAACAGCTGTATTTTTAGCATTGAAATTAATTGAAGAAATAAAGGGGAAAGAAGTTAGAGATAAAGTTGCTGAAGGCATCTTATTTAACTATATAGAAAAATAATGGATAAAATAATTTTAGGCATTTTTCTGTTTCTAATTATTTTTATTATCTATATATTTTATGATAATGCTCATCCAAAAAAGGAAGTTCTTAAGATAAAAAAGAAGATGCCTGAAAGTATTGATAAACTTCGAATTTTACAAATTTCTGATTTACATAATCAAAAATTTGGTGAAAATCAAGAAAGATTATTAAATTTAATAGATGATAATTATGATTTGATATTTATTACGGGTGATTTAATAGATAGAAGATATACAAATATTACAGAAGCTATGAATTTAGTTAATAATCTAAAATGTGAAAATATCTTTTATATTAAAGGAAATCATGAAAAAGGGGCAAAAGATTATCCTATACTTGAAAAAGAATTGTTAAATAGTGGGATAAAGGTACTAGATAATAAAAATTTTAGTTTTAGAGATATAAATATTTGTGGTGTAGACGATCCTGCAGAATATATCACATTAAGTAAAAAGAAAGACATTAATGAATACAAGGTTTTAGAAGAAAATATAAAAACATTATTAGAACAATCAGACAGCAAATTTAATATTTTATTATCACATCGTCCAGAGTATTTCGACTTGTATGTAAAATATAATATTGATTTGGTATTTAGCGGCCATTCACATGGTGGTCAAGTTAGAATCTTTGGGAAAGGTTTGTATTCAGCGAGTCAAGGATTTTTTGGGAAATATGATGGGGGTGTCTATAAAAAAGGCAATACAACAATGGTAAATTCTAGAGGATTAGGCAATAATTTTCCGTTTGCAAAAAGAATTTTCAATACTCCTCAGATTATTGAGATAATACTTGAAAACGAAAAATCAAGCTTGTAACAATATATTATTTATTGTAAAATATAATGTGGACATTCCAATAATAATGATTTTCATTTTGAAAATGGAGGAAAAAATGGACTTAAAATCAAAAGTAAGAGTAATAGAAGATTTCCCAAAAAAAGGAATTAGTTTTAAGGATATTACTACTTTACTAAGTGATAGCGAAATTCTAAGAGAAACAATTGATGTATTATGTGATAAAGTAAAAGACTTGGATTTCGATTATATCGTAGGTATTGAAGCTAGAGGTTTCTTATTAGGGATGCCAATGGCTTATAAATTAAATAAAGGTTTTGTACCTATAAGAAAGCCTGGTAAATTACCTGGAAATATTATTAAAAAAGAATATGACTTAGAATATGGTAAAAATGTTGTTGAAATCGACTCTGATGCATTAAAAGAAGGTGATAGAGTTTTACTTATAGACGATCTTTTAGCAACAGGTGGTACCGCAAGAGCAGCTTTAGAATTAGTGGAAGCGACAGGTGCAGAAGTTGTTTGTGCAGGATTTTTAATAGAATTAACCGATTTAAAAGGAATTGATAAATTTGAAGGTTATAATACTTTCACATTAATAAAATATAATCACTAAAAAAATGGGAATCAAGCAATTGATTCCTATTAGTTTTTTTTGGGTTAAATAGGATAAAGACCTACAATACTGAGAAAACTCGTAGATAACAATTTTGAGGCAATATGGTAGATGACAAAAATAAATTTAATAAAATTAAATATTTCCAAGAAAAATTAGAAACTCTTGATGAACAAATTATGGAGTTGGTTTCAGAAAGATTGAGTGTTGGTGATGATTTAACTCGTGAAATTTTTACTAATAATCTCGATTTAGATAACAATTACCTTGTCGAAAGAAGCTTCAAAATGGATGAAAATCAAGATGATGCTATACAGAGTTTTATGGAAAATTTATATGATATTTGTGAACAAAGATTTAGATATATGGAGAGTAAATATAATTCTCAATTTGCAAGTATAGGTAATGGAGATGCTTATAAATTTACTAAAGAGATTTTTAATAGAGTATTAGATAAAGAATATTATCATTTTCCTTGTCAAGAGAAATTACTTGAAAATTTACTATATAGACACAATTTTCAAGGGCTTTCAATTGGAAAACCATATAAAACAGAAGTGCTTAGTCATCTTGACGATATGACAAACCAAGTAAAAGAGATTGGAGAAGCTAATTTAGTTCAGTTTTATAAAGGTAGAAAATATGGATTTAATACTGAATATTATGGGTTAATGAAGCTGTTTGAAAAAAAAGATATTGAGATAAAAGGGAAAAATATTATTGTTTTAATATCAGATGAATCAACGAAAATTATAGAATATACATTATCAAAATTACATCCAAATTTTATTAAAATAATTGATATAAATGATTTTGAAAAAGTAGACGATGATTTTGAAATTTTAATTAATATAGTAGAGACAAAAAAACTTCCTTTACTTGATTTATCTAAATTTAGGAATTTAGAAACAGTAGTTGATATAAACTATAATCCATATTTTTCAAAACTATATATAGATGCAAAGGCAAATAATATCAAAGTTGTAAATGGACTATATAAAAATATTTATCAAGTTAAAAAAAGTATGGAAATCTTATTAAGAAGAAAATTTGAAGATACATATTTTGAAAATATTGCTAAAGATATTATAAAGAAAGATATTAATATTGTTCTTGTGGGTATGCCAGGAGCAGGCAAGACGACTATTGGAAAAAAACTTTCCAAATTATTGGAAAGAAAACATTATGATTTAGATAAGGAATTTAAAAAAGAATATGGTATATTATCTTCTGATTTTTTAAGATATGAAAGTGAAGATGAATTTAGAAGAAAAGAGCATGAAATTGTAAAGAAATTGACGAGACAAAATGGTCTAATCATCTCTACTAGTGGTGGTGTTGTAAATAAAGATGAAAATTACTATTATTTAAAGAAGGATTCGATAATATTTAGAGTTGATAGAGATTTAAATAAATTATCCACTAAAAATAGACCATTATCCGAAGGTGGGATAGATACATTAATAAAAATGTATGAAGATAGATCAGAAAAATATGATTATTTTACAGATTTTGTAGTTAAAAACCATGGTGATTTTAATAGGGTGGCATATAGGATAAAGGACATTTTTGAAAATATAGATATATAAATTTTAGATATTTTGTGTTTGGGTATAATAAAATATGTAGGTAAATATAGAAATATCTAGGAGGATACTATGAAAAAAATTGCTATATTAATCGAAAGTTTATTTAATGAAGAAGAATTAATTGCTCCATATCACAGATTAAGAGAAGATTATGAAGTAGTATTAGTTGGTACAGAAGCGGATACTGAATATCGTTCAAAAGAAGGATTTACAAAGAAAAGTGATGTAGCTTCAAGAGATATTTCTGCGGATGATTTTGCAGGAGTAGTTATACCAGGTGGGTTCTCACCAGATTATATGAGAAAATCAAAAGATTCTGTAAAATTTGTTAAAGATATATATGAAAGTGGTAAACCTGTTGCAGCTATTTGCCATGCAGGATGGATGCTTGCAGAATCATTAGACTTAAATGGCGTTAAAATGACATCCACATCAACTATTAGAAAAGATATGGAAAATGCAGGAGCTAATTGGGTTGACGAGGAAGTGGTTGTTGATAAAAATTTAGTTACTTCAAGAAGCCCTAAAGACATACCTGCTTTTATGAAAGAATTTATCAAATTAGTAGGATAAATTACTAATTTAGAATACTGAAATACAACATATTAAATATTAAAAAAAGGAGCTATTGCAAATGAAATGTATTTTGCAGTAGCTCTTTTAGTATCTTAAATTATTTTTCAAATTCTATATAAATATGGTTATGATCAGAAGAGTAAATATCATTTTCTTTTATTCTTAAAACTTCACTTTTAGAAATATTAAATGGTGATTTTACAAAGATATAATCAATTGGCTCACCCAAAGTGACATCAGTATAATTGTGTATAGTTAAGGAGTTCTCTTTATCTTGTAGTTTATCATAACTATTTTCTAGATTTTCTTTATTTAACAATGTGTCAATATAGCCATCTGAAGGTACAGTGTTAAAATCTCCCATTAACAATACTGGAAAATTAGTCTCATCTATTATGTTTTCTATTAGATCAGAAGATTTTATTCTTGCTTCAACTCCAACATGGTCAAAATGAGTGTTGATAAATTTCAAAATTTTATCATGTGTATTTCTGTCAATCACTGTAGCGTATGAGTATATTCTTGGCAAATCTCCATCCCAAGTATTTGAATGTTTTTCATATGGTGTATCTGACAACCATAGTGTTTTCTTATCTTCAATTAAAAATTTGTCTTTCTTTACAAATACTGGATTCATCTCTGCAGTTTCACTTTCTTCTCTAAATTCTCCATAATAATAATATTTTTCAGAGAAGAAATTTACTAAATCATCTAATTGTCTTGATTTAACTTCTTGAAATCCAATAAAGTCAGGATTGATTTTATCAATCATATTCTTTAAAACGTATTTTCTATCTTTCCATTGGTATTTGTCATTTTCATTTTCATATCTAATATTTACACTTAATGCATTATACTTTGTCATAATCACTCCTATGATTTATAATTTACTTAATGATTGGTTTTAACATGCCAAATTTATTATAAGATAAATGTTTTAAAATGTTAAATACAAATAACAAGGAAAATATATGATATTAACTTTAGATATTGGAGGAACTCAAATAAAGACCGGATTAATAAATTCTGAAGGACAGTTAATTGAGAAATCCAAACATGATACAAATGTAAAAAGTGAAAACTTTAATATGCTCGATAGAATTTCTAAGATAATAAATGAAAAGATAGAGGAATATGATATTGATGGGATAGCAATTTCGACTGCAGGAGTAGTGGATTTTAACAATGGGAAAATCGTATTTGCGAATAAAAATATTCCAAACTATACTGGTACAGAAATATCAAAATACATTTATGAGAAATATGTATTGCCTTCAACTGTAGAAAATGATGTAAATTGTGCCTTACTAGGTGAACTTTCTTTAGAGAAATATTCAGAAATAAAAAGTGCAGTTATGTTTACCATCGGCACAGGTGTAGGTGGCTCAATAGCTATAAATGGAGAAATATTTAGAGGAGCGACTTTTTCTGCTGGGGAAGTTGGATATACCATTCAAAATGGTAAAAATATAGAGGATATTGCTTCTACAACTTCATTAGTAAAAAATGTAAAAGATAGAATTAAAAAAGAAGATATAAATGGTTTATGGATTTTTGAACAGGCTAAAAGGGGGGACAAAGTCTGCGTTGAAGAAATTGACAATTTGCTTGATAATATTGCAATTTTAATAAATAATGTCGTTTCTATAATTAATCCGGATGTCATTATTCTCGGTGGTGGTATAATGGAGCAAGAGGAATATATTAGACCCATATTAGAAGATAAATTAAAAAATATTTTGAAAAATGAATTGGTGAAAAATTCCTTAAAAATCGAATTTGCAAAATTAGGAAACGATGCGGGTATGATGGGCGCATATAGACAATTTAAGAAAAGATATAAATAGATAGGATGTGGAAATGAAAAAAGTATTAACAATTGCTGGAAGTGATCCTTTTGGCGGAGCAGGTATGCAAGCGGATTTGAAAACTATGACAGCTCATGCTGTATATGGTATGACTGCTATCACATTAGTTAGTTCACAAAATACATTGGGATTTTATGAGTCTCAACCAGTTAATAGTGACATGGTAAAGAAACAAATAGATGCTATTTTTTCTGATGACATACCAGATGCTACAAAAACAGGAATGTTACAAACGGTTGAGATTATAAAAGCTGTAGCAAGTAAATTAAGAGAATACAAGCCAAAAAATCTAGTGATAGATCCAGTGATGATGTCATTTAGGACAATAAAATTAATAGATGATAATGCAATAGAAACATTGATAGATGAGCTAATACCTCTTGCAGATGTGATTACTCCAAATTGGGGAGAAACAGAAATTATTTCAAATATGAAGATAAATAACGAAGAGGATATGATAAAAGCTGCAAAAATTATTTTTGAAAAATATAATTGTGCGGTATATACAAAAACAACACTTCAAGGTAACAATGCCAATGACTTGTTATATACAAAAGATGGATATTATTGGATTGAAGGTGAAAAGCTAAAGAATACAAATGTTAGAGGAACAGGTTGTACACTATCAAGTGCTTTGGCTAGCAATTTAGCAAAGGGAATGGATCTTTTATCCGCATCAAAAGCGGCGAAAAGATATGTGACAAATGCATTGAAAAATGATCCTAAGATCGGAAAGGGTGAAAAAGGACCTATAAATCATTCATACAAAATAGAAGGTAACTATTAAGAGTGATTTTTGTGGTATAATTTATATAGTTAATATAAAGTAACATATTTTCTATTTAAGTCAAGTATTTGCTTGACTTTTAAATATTTTTAATATAAAATATATCGATGTATCAGAGTTACCGTCTGATAATATAACGTAGGAGGTAAAATATGAGAGATAAGGTAAAACTTGCATGTTCAGAATGTAAACAAAGAAACTACGATACTAAGAAAAACAAGAAAAATACTACAGACAGAATTGAATTGAGAAAATTCTGTAAGTTCTGTAATAAACATACAGTTCATAAAGAAACTAAATAGGAGAAATCATGAGTGCAGAAAAAAATAAATCAGGATTCCTAAAAGGTATCAGAACTGAGTTTAGTAAAATTACTTGGCCAAAAGCTAAGGAAATTATGAATTCAACATTAGTAGTATTAGTTTCCATAGCTGTATTTTCAGTAGTTATTAAATTATTAGATACACTTTATGGATTCTTATTATCATTCACAGTTTGATTAAGGAGTAATTAATGAACAACGAAAATATTGAAAAAGCGAATTGGTATGTTGTTCATACTTATTCAGGTTATGAGAACAAAGTAAAAGAAAAAATTGAAAACATGATAGAGAACGAAAAAGCAGAAAATTTATTTGATGTTAAAGTTCCTATGGAAGAGTACGAAGAAACAAAAGGCGGGAAAAAAGTCTTAAAAGAAAGAAAAATTTTCCCTGGATATGTACTAATTAAGATGATTGTTGACACTAGAAATTGGTATTTAATTAGAAATACTAATGGTGTTACAGGATTTATAGGACCAGATGGTGAACCTGTGCCTTTAACTGAAAGAGAAATTAAAGAATTTGGTATTGAAGGTAAAGAACCAGTACAAGTAAAAGCTCCGGTTGTAGACATAGATGTTTCAATAGGAGATACTGTAGAAATTGCAGACGGTCCATTCTTAGGATTCAATGGTAGAGTTGAAGAAGTTAATCAAGAAAAACAAATCCTTAAAGTAATTATTGATATTCTAGGCAGAGATACTGCTGCAGAAATACCATTTACAGATATTAAACAATAGTCTTTATTTAGTGGGAGGAAGAAAACCGCCAAAACCACATTTAGTTATTTAGGAGGAATATAATGGCTAAAAAAGTACAATCAATAGTAAAATTACAAATACCAGCTGCTAAGGCAACTCCTGCACCACCAGTAGGTACAGCTTTAGGACCAACAGGTATAAATATTATGGAGTTTACAAAGGCATTCAACGCTAAGACACAAGAGCAAGCTGGGTTAATTATCCCTGTAGTGATCACAATTTATGCAGATAGATCATTTACATTTATTACAAAGACACCACCAGCACCTGTTTTAATTAAAAAAGCATTAGGTTTAGATAAAGCATCAGGCGTTCCAAACAAAGAAAAAGTTGGAAAGTTAACAAAAGCTCAAGTTAGAGAAATTGCAGAAACAAAGATGCCAGACTTAAATGCAGCATCAATTGAAGCAGCAGAAGCAATGATTGCTGGTACAGCTAGATCAATGGGGATTACAGTAGAAGAATAGTGGGAGGAGAATTCCGTTAAACCACAAGGAGGGAAAAATGCCAAAAGTAGGAAAGAGATATAAAGAAGTTGCAAATTTAGTAGATAAAGAAAATCTATACGAACTTTCAGAAGCTGTTTCTTTAGTAAAGAAAGCAGCAACAGCTAAATTTGATGAAACAGTAGAATTACATTTAAAATTGGGTGTTGACTCAAGACACGCAGATCAACAAGTTAGAAACACAGTAGTATTACCAAATGGTACTGGTAAAGATGTTAGAGTTGCAGTATTTGCAAAAGGTGAAAAAGTAAATGAAGCTTTAGAAGCTGGTGCAGATTTTGCAGGTGAAGATTTAATCGCAAAAATCCAAAATGAAGGATGGTTAGATTTTGACGTAGCTATCGCAACACCAGACATGATGGGACAAATTGGTAGAGTAGCTAGAATCTTAGGACCAAGAGGTTTAATGCCAAATCCTAAAACTGGTACAGTTACTTTAGAACTTGAAAAAGCTATTAAAGAAGCAAAATCAGGTAAAGTAGAATACAGAACAGACAAACAAAATATTGTTCACGTTGCAGTAGGTAAAGCAAGCTTTACAGAAGAAGCTTTAAAAGAAAACTTAGAAACTTTAATCAGAGCAATTGTAAAAGATAAACCAGCATCATCAAAAGGTAGATTCTTAAGATCAGTAACATTGACAAGTACAATGGGACCTGGAATTAAGTTGAATACTGCGAGATTAATGGAATTATAATTTTGTATTTTTAATTTTTGCACGCATATCCAAGAAAATTATTTCGGTGAATTGACGGAAATCTGCGGAACTCGCTCGCTTTGCGAGCTTCAGACAGTCCTCGATTTCCTAATTCACACTCATAATTTTCTTAGATATAACAGCGTGCATTAAAAATTAAAAATAAAAATTATAATATCAAAGAGAATGAAGAAGAGAGGAACTCGCCTAACGGCTCAGACAGTCCTCGATTTCCTAATTCACACTTATAATTTTCTTTAATGTATCGGCGTGAATTAAATTCAAAAATGAGAAATTACAATAGCAATGTGGATGAAGAAGAAAGGAACTCGCCTAACGGCTCAGACAGTCCTCGATTTCCTAATTCACACTCATAATTTTCTTAGATATAACAGCGTGCATTAAAAATTAAAAATAAAAATTACAATAGCCAATATTATTAAAATTTAAATTTGCATTTAAGTTTTATCTATGGTATAGTATACAAGTAAATTAAATAGGCTACCAAAGACTATAGGTGGATTTTCCTTAATTTCCTATATAGGAGCAATAATTAGATTATTAACTCTCCTTATGTCTTTTTACATATGGAGATTTTTTTAATATATTTATTCTTTAAGTAGCCAAAGAAACTTTGGAGGTGAAAAGTGAGTCAATCAGCATTATCATTAAAACAACAAGTGGTAAGCGAGATTAAAGATGCTATTCAAAACTCTAAATCTGTTTCAATCGTAGAATATCGTGGACTAACAGTATCTGAAATTTCTGATTTGAGAAACAAATATAGAGCTGAAGGAGTTAGCTATAAAGTATACAAAAATACAATGGTTAAAATAGCTCTAGAAGAATTAGGATATGACGGATTTGAAGAATACTTATCAGGACCAAACGGTTTTGTATTTAGTAACGAAGATATGGTTGCAGGACCAAGAGTAACTGCAAATTTTGCTAAGGAAAATGAAAAATTAGTAATTAAAGCAGGTTTACTTGATGGAAAGGTACTAAATCCAGACGAAGTTAAAGCATTAGCTAAGTTACCATCAAGAGAAGTATTAGTAGCACAAGTATTAGGTACATTAAATGCACCTATCGCAGGCCTAGCAAATGTATTGCAAGGTACAATTAGAAAAGTAGTATATGCATTAAATGCAGTAAAAGAAAAACAAGAGCAAGAAGCTTAATTATTGGAGGATAAAATGTCAGAAAACGTAACAAAATTAGTAGAAGCAGTAAAAGAATTAACAGTTTTAGAATTATCAGAATTAGTTAAAGCATTAGAAGAAGAATTTGGTGTTTCAGCAGCAGCTCCAGCAGCAGTAGCAGTAGCTGGTCCAGCAGCAGGTGGAGACGCTCCAGCAGCAGCTGAACAAACAGAATTCGACGTTATCTTAGAATCAGCTGGTTCAGGTAAAATCAACGTAATCAAAGTAGTTAAAGAAGCTACAGGTTTAGGATTAAAAGAAGCTAAAGCATTAGTAGACGAAGCTCCAAAACCAGTTAAAGAAAAAGTATCAAAAGACGAAGCAGAAGCATTAAAAGCTAAATTAGAAGAAGCTGGCGCAACTGTAGAAGTTAAATAATTTAATTTACACATAAAACGTTGAGGAAAGACTTTCTATATTTATATAGTTAGTCTTTTTTACTTGGTATTTTAGTTTTTTCTATTTTACCAAGTATTTTTTTTTGCTTAAATTACTTGGTTTTTTGTAATATATTTAAATTACCAAGTAAAAATCTCTGTTGGTTTACTTGGTGATTTACGAATATAAGATTTACCAAGTAAAATTTTTGAAGTATGTTTAAAAAATTACTTTGTAAAAACAATATTTTGAAAATATCAAGTAAATATGATGATTTTTTTACTTGGTAAAAATGATTATTTCAAATAACCAAGTAATTAAGTTAAATTTACTACTTGGTTAAATAGTTATTTTAAAATTACCAAGTAAATAGAACAAATATTAACATTTGTTACTGATATTTATTTAAAAAATATTATTATAAATTTTATGAGTAAAATTTGTAATATTTTAGCTTGATGATATAGCTTGAATATCGCTATCACATAAAAAAAACTTAGTATTAGATAGCAAATATGGGTATAATAGTAATGTGTTGAAATTAGAAATGACAATTTATTTAGTTTCAATTCAGGAGGGTAATTATGACAGAAACAAAAAACAAAGAAACAGTCTCTTCATTTATTTTGAAGATTCTTAATGGTACAACAATAGCTATTGTTGTAGCCTTAATACCAAATGCGATTTTAGCTACATTTTTGAAGCCAATTGCTTCAAATGAAATTGCTGCTAACTTTTTGCATATAGTACAAATTTTTCAATTTTTCACACCGATAATGGCAGGATTTTTAATTGCAATGCAATTTAAGTTTAATCCAATCCAATCAGCTTGTGTAGGTGGGGCAGCATATATAGGATCTGGTGCATGGAAATTTGTTGAAGTAGCCATGTCAGGAGAAACAAAAAATATTTTCCAATTAGCTGGTATTGGTGATGTTATCAATACAATGCTTACTGCAGCATTAGCTGTTTTATTAGTACAATGGATTGGAAATAAATTAGGTTCATTGAACTTAGTATTTTTACCAATTATCGTTGGTACTGGTGTTGGTTTTATAGGAACTTTAACATTACCATATGTTTCAATGATCACATCTGTGATTGGACAAGGTATTAACTCATTCACAACTCTTCAACCAATATTGATGAGTATATTAATTGCTATTTCATTTTCTATTATCATTATTAGTCCAATATCTACTGTAGCAATAGGACTTGCGATAGGTTTAGATGGTCTTGCTTCTGCTTCAGCAGGTATGGGAGTAGCTGCAGCAGCTGCATTCCTTGTTTGGGCAACAATGAGAAGAAATGGTGCCGGTGTACCAATTGCAATTGGTTTAGGTGCTATGAAAATGATGATGCCAAACTTTTTAACAAATCCAATAATCGGTTTACCTGTTGCTATTACAGCAGCAATTAGTGCTATAAGCATTCCAATTATAGGAATGGTTGGTACTCCAGCTTCAGCAGGATTTGGACTTGTAGGACTTGTTTCACCACTTGCAGCATTAAATGGTGGTGGTATAAATGTATTTACAATGATTCTTACATGGATAGTAATTCCATTTGGTGTAGGTTTTATTGTAAACAAAGTTATGTGCGACGTTCTACATGTATATGATGATGAAATATTTGTGTTTAAAGGATAAAAGGAGAAGAATATGTTAACTTATATTGCAGGATCAGGTGCTATGGGATGTAGATTTGGTTATCAACTACACAATAAAGGAAACGAAGTTATTTTGCTAGATATGTGGGAAGATCACATCAATGCTATTAAAGAAAACGGATTAAATATTGTTGGAGATAAAGAAGATAATGTTAAAATCGAAATAATGAAGCCATCAGAAGCAGAAAGAAAAGCAGATTTTATCATCTTATTTACTAAAGCAATGCAATTGCCAACTATGTTAGAAAGCATCAAACCAATAATTAAAGAAGATACAAAAGTATTATGTTTATTAAATGGTTTAGGTCACGAAGATGTTATGAAACAATACTTACCAGAAAAAAATATCCTTTTAGGAGTTACAGTATGGACAGCTGGATTGAAAAAACCTGGTGAAGTTTTATTAACAGGAACAGGATCAGTTAACTTACAATCAATTGATAAATCTGGTAAAGAAGAAGCTCTAGAAATTGTTGACATGATGAATGAAGCAGGCTTAAATGTAACTTATGATGAAGATGTACTTCCATCAATTTGGAGAAAAGCTTGTGTAAATGGGACAATGAACTCAACATGTGCATTACAAGATTGTACAATTGGTGAATTCTTTGCAAGTGAAGAAGCTAAAAGCGTAGTTAAAACAATTATCTCAGAATTTGTAACTGTAGGTAAAGCTTTAGGTGTTAAATTAAATGAAGAAGAAATAGTAGACTATGTATTTAAGACAAGTGTCGCAGCAGCAGAACACTATCCTTCAATGCACCAAGACTTAATTCAAAACCACAGATTAACTGAAATAGACTTTATTAATGGTGCTGTAGCTAGAAAAGGTAAAGAACTAGGAATAGACACACCATATTGCCAAATGATTACAGATTTAATTCACTCTAAAGAACAAATTTTAGGAATTAAATAATCATTTAAGTAGATTTACAAAAAAATAAAATTAATATACAATTTTTGTATTAGGAATAAAATAATACAAATATAGAACTGTTGTGAAATAATATAGAAATAGTTTCACAACAGTTCTTTTTATATTAAATAATTCAAATTTTTAGGTGTAATAATCAAATTAGAAATATAATATTTATTATATTAAAAAGTTTTTTAATACTTTAAAATAAATGGGTAATATTTTTCTTCAATTTTGAAATATTCTTTTTTTATTTTAGTTAATTTTATAAATTGTTCTAGAAAATCATTTTTATTTGTAATTGAACTTGTGCATATCCATAAGTTGTCGTTTTTTACAATCCAGGTACCTATAGAATTAATCTCGGGTATAAATTCCTTAAATTTATATCTTCTATCTTTATTAAATTCAATTATATAACCTTTGTGGTATACAGTCTTAAATAATTTTCTATAAAAATTTTTAATTGGTTTTATCATATTTGTTCCTCCTTTATTTTTTATTGTTTTATATAATAAATATTATCACATTCATTAGCTAACTTTATATCATGAGTTAAGAAAATTTGTATTTTAGGTAAACTCATTAAATATAAAATAACTTTTTTCTTAGTTTGTTCATCTAATCCATTTGTAATTTCGTCAAAAATAGTCACATCGTGTAGTTGTATTGTAGCGCGTAAAATTTTTATAAGTTGTCTTTGTCCTAATGAGAGTATATTATCTTCAGAATTTAATGTGGTATTATAACCTTTTTCTAGATTTTGAATTCTGTCGTGCAAACCAATTTGAATACTTTTTTCAATTATTTTATTAATTGGAATATTTCTTCCTAAAGTTATATTATCAATAATTGTCCCCGAAAAGATATTTTCTTTATCATTAATAAAAATTATTTTATTATCAATACCTTGGTAATTAACAATTGGTTTATTATTGATCTTAATATTTTTATTGAGTTTTTCTGGGTAGTAGTTTGCTAAAACTTTTCCAAAGGTTGTTTTTCCACATCCATTAGATCCCATGACAGCCAATTTCTCATTTCTATTTATATTTAAATTCAAATTATTTAACACATTATTAATATTATCATAGGAAAAACAAAAATTTTCGAGGTCTATATTTTCTATAGTATACTTATGATATATAACTTCTTTAGCATTGTTGGTTTTTATTGATAATACTATATCTATTAATTTATTATAAGATATTTTTCCATTCTCTATAATTGATTGAAGAGTCACCAAATCTAATAAAGGATTATAAATATTGGAAACAATAGAGTTATAAGTCAATAATACACCTAAGTTTATTTTTTTGTTAATGATTAAAAATACTCCTAATGAAAATAATAGTATATTAAATAACATTATTAAGAAAGTTTTTATGTTTCTTTGAAAAGAATCAAAAATTAAAATCTTTTCGTAGCTTTTATATTTATCTTCATTTTTATTACTTAATTTTTTAGATATATAATTATTATATTGATAGTTCTTAATAATATGTATATTTTCTAAATATTCCACAATATATTTATTATAAATTTCAAGTTTTTCATAATAGTTTTTAATTTTATTTTTATAAAATTCCTTGGAATAATATATTATACATAATAATATTATTGTTAATAATATTATTAAAATGCTTAAATATTTATTTAGTAATATTAGCAAAATTATTGTAGTAGAAACATTTAATAGATTAAATGGTAATTTTAGAACCATTAATAGGAGTAGTTCTCTTAGGTTTGATAAATTATTTAAATTTGTTAAGATGTCGGCTTTATTGTAAACATCAATTAAACCATGATTTTTTATTATAAGATTCTGGTTTATTAAATTGATTAACTTTTTATCAATATGATTATTTAACTTTATTGAAAGCACAGCATATTTATGTCTTATTATACTTTGTACAAAAACTAGAGAGATAAAAAATAACATTGAGGATACAAGTAATCTAATATTATCCTTATATATTAATTTATCAAAATATTCTGTATACATTTTCGCAAAAATTATTCCTAAAATAAATAAAATAATCTCTAACCCCCATAAAATAGAAGTATATATTTTACTCTCTCTATCAACTAGTTTTAAAATATTTGTAAGATAACTATGTTTTTTTGAAATTTTTTTAGGAAAACTATCTAAAATTATTTGTAAAAAATATTTAGACATAGTTTTGATAATTGTATCCGTTTTAATTTTTTTTACTTTGTTATACAATGGGTCACCTATAATTAACATATCTTTTTTACTGTCATACTCAAATAAAACAACAAAGTGAGCATCTTTTTCTGTTTTGGTCTGTATGATTATTGGATAGTTAAATAAATTAAAAATTTCTGTCGAAATTTCATTTAATTTATAAACTTCTGTTTCTATATTAAAATATTTAAAAACATGTATCATTGATAAAAAGCTAGTGCCTGCTTTATCAGTTCCAAGTAAATAATTTAAATGAGAAAGGGAAGTATCTATGTTGTAATAGTTTTCAAGTATCATTGCAACAGTAGAAGCACCACAATCATAATTATTAAGCTGTTGTATTACTTTATATTTCATAATTTATCCTTTTACTAAATATTTGACAATACTTTTTATATATTTTATTATAATAATATATTGAAACGTTTTCAATATAAAAAAAATAAAGAAAGGAGAATAAAATGTACAAAAACTTTTGTAAAAAGATGACTTCAAAAGAATTAGAAGTAATTGAAAAAGGAAAAGGTAAAAATGATAAGTACTGCAAATGGGCTTGGCTAGCATGTTTGAATGATACTGCTATGAGCTGGGCGGGTACTTCTGATCCTGCTTCTACATGTGAATACATGAAGAAAGTTTGTAATTAATTAAAAATAAATGTAAAAAATTGTTGACTTATGAATGTTAACAATTTTTTACATTTATTTTATTTGGAGAAAAAAATGAAATTAAATAAACATTATATAAGTAATTCAATTTTAGAAAATTATAATATCTCTATACCAAATTATACAAGAGAAAAAATGAATATAAAAAAATTCGATGAATTATTTCAAGAAAATATAAAATTAAAAAAAACACCTACACTGTCCGTTGTATATATTGTTAAAAATGAAGAAAATACTATACAAAAAAGTATTAATAGTATTATTAGTATTGCTGATGAAATTATTATATTAGATACTGGTTCAACAGATAATACTGTAAGTGTAATAAATAATATGAATAACGACAATATAAAACTGTATTTTTCTAAGTGGAAAGATGATTTTTCTTATGCTAGAAATTTAGCAAATAGTTATGCGACATCAGATTGGATTTTAACTATGGATAGTGATGAAATATTTGAACAAAGTGATATTTCATTTAAGAAAACATTATACGAACTACAGAAAATTGTAAAGTATAAAGAGTTTGTATATAATCTAATAATAGATTCAAATTCTAATACTTTTACATCTGGCAGATTAAAATATAATAATACAGAATTAAGATATCAAGGAAAAGTTCATGAATCTTATTTTATTAATGGTGAGTTTCCTTTATATATAAATTTAAATTTTAAAATAAAATCCAAGAATCGAATGAATAAACAAAAAAGAATGTATTACAACAAATTACTTAAAGAAACAATTTCATCAATTAGTAATAATATCAGATGGAAATATATATATATTAGAGATAATATCCAAGATTTTTCTTTTAAAGATTTAGAGAAATACATTACTAATATAATTATTGTTGATCCAAAGAAATTTATAGACAGAGATAATTTAGTAGATACCCCATATACTTCTGATATTTTTCTAACCTTAATTTTTAAGGCTATTATATCTAATGAAAAAAAAGTTGCGGATAGATATATAAAATTATATTCAAAAATTTATAAGTATAATTGTGACATATTTTATTTAGATTATTCTTTAAAATTAAATAATATAATAGAAGATTTAAATGATCTTCTAACAAGTTTTATGCAGAAGTATGCTAGTATTGAAGATGATTTATCATTATTTAATGTTAAAGATATTGATACAATTCTTATCCTTTTGTTAATACATAATGGATATATAGATGAAGCTAGGGAGATGCTCAAAGACTTTCAAAAAAAATATCCGAATTTATCATTATATAAATCTAACATAATAAAACTAATTTTGTCTTCAAATATTCAGTCATAATAGTATGAAATATAAAATAAAAGAAATTTAGTATAATCAAATTATTATTGTATTCATTAAAATTATATAAAAATGCATCTAGCATTTTTCATTTTAAAATCAATAAAAGCGCATGTAAAGAGATAAAAATATATTGCTATTCAATATATTTTTGAATAGCAATATTATAATAGTTATGAAGACTATCAATGTTAAATAACTTTAATATTTGTAAAGTTTTTGTGAAGTAATCCTTATAATAATTATTTTTTAATTTATAGTAACAAACTCCTAAAATATAATAAAATTTGTAGATCTTATTATATTGATTATTTTTTTCAATTAATTTAATATTTTCATTGCACAATGTAAGAGCTTCTGAAATTTGATCAGAATTTATATAGATTATACATAAGCTATAATTAATTAGTAATTTACTTTCTAGACTTATATAATTTAAATCAATAAGATTCATTAGTATAGTATTGCATTTATTATTCTTTTGCTGAAAATAAAATGTGAGGGAAAGATTTATTAATATCCTTATTTCTATTTCAGTATATAAAAAATTGCTAAGATTATAAATGTCGAAATTTGGATTAGTTGTTTTTATTGATGAAATAAATTAGTTATTTGATTTATTATATTCTTTTTCCAACAATAAAATACAACCATAAGCAAATAATAATAATTGTTCTGTATATATTCCATAAAAAGAGTCGTAATTATAATCAAAATATTTTAATGGTGTATTTTGTATTTTATTGACAATTTTTTTCAATTTATATAAATCTTTTTTATCAATTAGAGATATTATTTCTTCTTTTAGTTTGATGTATTTATTATAGTTAATATCATTAATTTTTAAATATAATTCAATAAGATTAATTTGATATAAGTTAGATAAATATATCAATATATGAGCAGTAATGTTTGAACTTCCATTTTCTATTCTCTGATATTATCTGGTACTTATGTCTAATAATTCTGAAATTTTCTCTTGTGTATAGTTATGTTTTCTCCGTAAAAGTTTTATTTTTTCTAAAAGAATAATTTTGAATCCATAAACTCTCCTTAATTTATATTTATATTTATATTATCATGATTTACGACAATTATGTCGTTGTAAAAAATGAAATATATATATAATTTAATATATATATATTATAATTTAATAATGCATTATTTTAAATAAAGGAAAGCAAGGAGGCAAGTATGAAGACATATAAAATAAAGAAAAATATATTAACTGTTATATTATTTTCAATATTTATTGGTAGTAGTAAAGTAGGAGCAACAAGAAATTCAGATAAAATATCTGAACCTTTGGTAAGAATTAATGTACTTGAAAAATTTACTGTTGAAAGACGTAATTATTATAAAGATAATTTGTTACAATATATCTATCATGTAGATTATAAAAATGGTGCAAAATATTCTGGTTATTTAAAGAGAATATCTATTACCAGAGAAGATGGATTATATAAAGCTGTATATTCAGGTTTTTTAGAGCTAGATCCTAATATAGATATAAAATAATAAATAATCCCTTTAAATCTTAAGATTTAGAGGGATTATTTAAAAAGGAAACCATCATGTTATTTTTCGAATAAAAAAACTTCTTAAAAGTAAATATTTTTTTATTATCATTACTTTTTCATTGATAGTATCTTTTTTCGCGCATTTATATAATCAATATATAACACAACCTTCATTTGAAGAGGAGTTTATATCTGGAGAGGGCACTGCTTTTGAAAGTAATCCTTTTATCGATTTAATAGATTTAAATGCTAAGGAAAACTCTGGATTAACCGAAGAAGAAAAAATTGAAATTGAACAAAAATCAAATTCTATATCCGATAATATGCTAAAATACTTTATTTTTAGTGAAGAAGAGAAACCAAGATTTAATAAGGATAAAAAGACTCAATACAATAATGATTACAATAATAATATTTTAAAATATGACCATTTGATAAAAGAATACAATATTAAAATGTCAGATATAAATCAAAAGAGATGGGAATGGAGATTATTTGCAGCAAATCATAGATTAAATAATAATTCTTACCCAATGAATTATCCAGTAGTATATTATGAAAATGTAATAAATAATTTTTCAAATATTAGTGAGAACACTATAAAACATTTTACCATTATACCTATGTATGAATACATGCTTAGATTATTTAGTAGTTTAATATTACAAATGATATTTGTTACTTCACTTGGGATATTCATTTCAATTTTTGTTAAGTCGAAAATCTACGTATTTCTTGTAACTTCAGCAATATTAATAATAGGAATGTTTGTGGTTAACTACATACCACAAGGTTTTAATTATATAATACCTTTCAATCACTTAAATGCAACAAATATAGCTAATGGCTCTGCAGTTTTTCATAGCAAAATGCCAAATTACAATATTTATATTAGTATAGCTGTACTAATAATTTTTTCAATACTAATATCTGTTGTTGGCGTTAAAGTTGTAAATAAACGTGAGGTTAAATAATTAATACTTAAAAAGGCAAGGAATTTTATTATAATGTAAAATCTTTATTTTAATGTTAAAATATATAGTATTGAAACAATTTATAAGGATATGAGATGAAAAATAACAATGATGTAAAAATTAATTATCAAAAGAAATTAGAAGAGATTATCGAAAAGGAAACAAGCAAATCAAATGTGCCACGTTTGCTATTGCATAGTTGTTGTGCTCCTTGCAGTACTTATGTTCTAGAGTATTTAACACAGTATTTTGACATAGATGTCTTGTATTATAATCCAAACATTCATCCTACTGAAGAGTTTTATAAAAGGGAGGCTGAACAAGAGAGATTCATTAATATGGTTAACAAAGTTCATGAGATTAATTTGATTAAGACAAATTATGATCCTAAGGAATATTTCTCTGTTGTTAAGGGCCACGAGTTAGATAAAGAGGGTGGAGAGAGATGTGGTATTTGCTTTGAGTTAAGGCTTGGAATGGCTGCGCAATATGCCAAGAAACATGGTTATGATTATTTTACAACGACACTTTCTATAAGTCCTCACAAGGATGCTCAAATCATCAACAAGATCGGTGAGAGGCTAGAAGAAAAATATGATGTGCAATACTTATATGCTGACTTTAAGAAAAACAATGGTTTTAAGAGATCTTTAGAACTTTGCAATAAGTTTGATATATACAGACAAAACTATTGTGGTTGCGTATTTTCTTTAAAAGAAGCTCGTGATAGACAAAAACAAAAAGAATTATTGAAGCAAGAAGAATTAGAAAAAGAATTACAAGAAGATTTAAAAGGTGTTAATGCAAAATAATTTATTAATTTTATAAGAGGAAAATATGAGATACAAATCAGAAAATATAGAAGAATATTTACAACAACTTCCTGAAGAAAGAAGACTTGTAATAAACAAACTGAGAGAAGTTATTAAGAAAAATTTACCAGACGGATTTGAAGAAAAAATCCAATATGATATGATTTCATATGTTGTTCCTAGAGAAACTTATCCAGCAGGTTACCATGTAGATCCGTCAAATGAGCTAGGATTTACGGCGATAGGATCACAAAAAAATCATGTTGCAATTTATTCAAACGCTGTTTATATGTTTGAAAATGTGAAGGAATGGTATTTAGCTGAATAAAAAAATTACCTTACAACTAAACCAGATATGGGAAAATCCGGTTTAAGATTTAAGAATATTAATAAAATTCCTTATGATTTAATAGGGGAATTATGTAAGAAAGTTACGGTAGATGAATTTATAAAAAAGTATGAAGCAGTATTAGAAAAATAATTTATGGGTGAATTATGATAAAAGAAATTAAGACCGGAAAACATTTTTCTTGGATAATTGTTGAATTTGATAAACAGCCAGATTCTCAAGAATTGTTTGAAAGATTTGAAATTGATGACGAGATAATTGAATATGCTATTGATAAAAATGAAAGGGCTCATATTGAATACAATCCTAAGGAAGATGAGTTTCTATTAATTTTTAATGCGATAAATTTGGAAAAACAAGATAATCATTATGAAACTATTCCGGTAACATTTTTGGTAAAAAACAAAAAGCTATTTACTATTGTGGATAAAGAAAGCAGATATGTGATTGAATTGATGAAAAATGTATTAGATGAAGAGGATGAGGACTTAAGTATATTTAGCTTTCTGTTCTTAAGTTTGGATATGATTACTGAAAGATACTTTCCTGTCCTGGATGATATTGATATTGAAAAAGATATATTAAACAATAAGCTGAGAAAAAATACAACAAAAAGTAATCTATTAGCTCTTTCAGACTTGTCAACAGGTATAGTATATTTGACTTCTGCAGCCAATCAAAATGTTACATTGTTGGAGCAAACAAGAACAAATATTATTTATAGACAATTTAGTGAAGTTGAAAAAGAATATCTAGACTCGACAATAATTGAGGCTAAACAACTTCTATCCATGAACATGGTAATTTCTCAAATTTTGGAGCAATTATCAGGCACATATAACAATATTTTAAATAATAACCTTAATGATATAGTAACAAATATGAATATTGTTTCTATTATTTTAGCTTCCCTAGCAGTAATAACTGGATTTTTTGGGATGAATGTAAAACTTCCATTATCAAATCACGCTTCTGCCTGGATATTTATCATTATTTCTAGTACTTTGCTAGGATTTTTGATCTACAGAGTATTAAAAAATTTCTTTTCTAAAGATAATAAATAAATGTATATTTTCAAAACACGTTTAAATTTTTTAGACGTGTTTTTTATTGTTTGTAAATGTCAATCGAAAAATGGTCCACGATAATAATCGAAAAACGGTCCATTTAAATATAAATAATAGTAATATAATCAACTCATTCTTTCTCCCCCTAGGGGGAGAAAATATGCTAACTGATAACACAAAAAATATTTTATTAAAGCATTTATTATTGTTGTTTCTTTATTCTTTATTTTTGGTGTCTATAGATATTTTACAAGTTATAGATTTTCGGATAAAGAATTTATAAAAGAAGTTTGGAAAAATTTGGAATTACCTGAGCACAGTGAAGTTGAAATTATTTACTCTTCAGATCATGGAATTCATGGTGATGGAGATAGGATATATAAGATTTATAATCATATAGACTTAAAAAATAGTAGTTTAGAATGCATTGACTGTAATGCAAATTTTGATGAGAAATCAAAGTATATAGTTCAATTGGTATTTTCTGATACTGAGGCAAATATTAGGCATATTAATATCAAAAATTTTGATGAAGAATTGAAATTCATAAAAAAGATAGATGATGATGAAAATATCTTAGTAATAACATATACTGAAGTCTATAATGCTTTTTATTTATTCGAAAGATTAACTTAACAAGTTTATTTAATCATTAGTTTTTTAATTACAAAGATTCGAAAAAGAATTTTGTGATTTTTTATTTTTAATAACCTTGACTATTTGTATCTATATATGTTATGATGTTAAATCGTAATGATACTCATTATCATTAAATGTTTTTTTAAAGGAGAAGGTATGAAAAAAATTATATATAGCTTAATGCTTGTGTTAGTTTTAATGTTAACAGCATGTGGTCAAAAAAAAGAAAATACAAAAACGGATACAAATGAAACAAAAAAAGAGTCTGTAAAGGAAGAATCTAAAATTGATGTAAATGTTACTGAGGCAAAAGAAACAAAGAATGAAGATGATGTTAAAACATTTTCTGATAAAAAAATTGTTGCTGGTAGTAAAACTGTAGCAGAATACTTAAGTTTATTTAATCAAAAACTTGTTGGTATTGCTAAACAAAAGCATTTACCAGAAATATATAAGGATGTTACTCAAGTAGGATCACCAAGAAAACTTAACTTAGAGATTATTATAAGCTTAAAACCTGATTTAGTAGTTGCTAATGAAACTAGTAAAAAAGATATAGAAAAAACTCTTTCAGCTCAAAAAATAGAAACTTTTTATTTAGATGGTTCAAACTATAATTCTGTATTTGAGAATATTAAATTAGTTGGCGAAAAACTTGGCCAAAAAGAAAAATCTGAAACAATAATAAAAGATTTAAAATCTAAAGAAAAAGAATTAATTGAAAAAGCGGCTCCACTTAAAGGAAAGAAAGTTGCTATGTTATTTGGTACAGGAGATAATTTCCAACTAATGACAGAAAACACATATATCGGAGATCTATTAAAACTTATTGGTGTAGAAAATATTGCTAAAGATAGTACTGGTGAAAATAATAAATATTTACCTTATAGTTTAGAAAATATTGTATCTGCAAATCCAGATTATATTTTAACTTTAGCTCATGGTAATAGAGAACAAGCTGAAAAAATATTTGCTTCAGAATTTGAAAAAGATTTATGGAAAAACTTAACTGCTATTAAAGAAAACAGGTTAATTCATTTGGATGATGATAAGTATCCTGTGACAGGAAATATCCATGTTATGGAAACTTTAGAAGGTTTAATTAATTTACTTTTGGAAAACTCTAATTAATAAAAGAATGGAAATAAAATGATAAAAGGACAAAAACAGGTTATTACACTTGCATTTATTACAACTGTATTTTTGTTTATAGCAATATTTTTTAGTACAGTTGTTGGTAGCGTAAATATTGGTTTTCAAGAAATAATCGATATAATTTTTAGGCAAAAACAAACAGAAAATTATACTATATTAATGGATATAAGACTACCTAGGGTTGCATTTGCTTTAGTTGGAGGTGTTTGTCTTGCTTTATCAGGTTTATTGTTGCAAATTGTTTTAAGAAATCCTATGGCGGATAGTGGTGCCCTTGGAATAAATTCTGGTGCAACATTTGTAACAACTTTAATATTATTAGTATTTCCAGTTTCAAGCAACTTGGTTCCTGTATTGTCATTTGTTGGTGGTATGGGAGCCTTCCTTCTAATTATCTTGCTATCATGGGAAATAGAGTTAACACCTACAAGATTAATTTTGACAGGTGCTGCATTGAATGCAATGCTAAGAGGTGGGCAATCATTTTTAATGACCATGTATAGTGATAGATTGCAAGGCGTAATTACATGGCAAAATGGAAATTTGGCGGGAAAAACCTGGGATCAATTTAGAGTGTATTGTTTGTATATTATTCCAGTTCTTTTGATAGTATTTCTAATTTCAAAAAGTATAAATGTTCTTAATTTGTCAGATTCTACAAGTTATAGCTTGGGTGTGCCTGTAAGAAAATATAGGATTTTAGTTTCAACTCTTGGGGTTTATTTAGCAGCCATAACTGTATCACAACTTGGAATGATAGGGTTTGTAGGTTTAATTGTTCCTCATATTTCTAAAGCTCTTGTTGGAGGAAACACTGCTAAGACACTTCCATTTACCTCTTTAATTGGTGCTTTACTTTTGTTGCTTGCAGATTTACTTAGTAGAACTATAGCTTCACCAATTGAGATTCCAATAGGAACAGTTATGTCTATACTTGGCGGACCATTCTTCCTATTTTTAATTTCTAAGAAAAGTAGAGGGATGAAATAATGAAAGATATTATATTACAATCTGAAAATTTAGTTTTTAGGTATAAAAATAATAAGAAAAATATTTTAAATAATGTAAGTGTTGAAGTTGAAAGAGGAAAATTTATTGGGATAATTGGCCCTAATGCTTCTGGAAAATCAACACTTTTTAAATGTTTGATGGGAGAAGTCACTCCAAAATCTGGAATGGTCTATTTTGAAGGGAAAAATATATTTAGTATTAATTCTAAAGAGAGAGCGAAAAAAATAGCTATTGTTCAGCAGAAAAATCAAGCTGTTGAGGATTTTACAGTAAGAGAAGTTATTGAACTTGGACGTACGCCTTATAGAAGAACATTTGGTAGATTTGGAGAAGATGATAAAAAAGCCGTTGATAATGCTTTGTATTTAGTAGCTTTGGAAGATTTACAAGATAGATATTGTCATCAATTGTCTGGTGGACAACTTCAAAGAGTTTGGTTAGGGTTGGCACTTGCACAAGAACCGGATCTAATTTTACTAGATGAGCCTACAACATACCTAGATGTTAAATATCAAATACAGTTAATGGAAATGATAAGAGAGCTTGTTGATAATCATGGTATAACTTGTGTGGCTGTATTACACGATTTGAATCAAGTATTAAATTATGTTGATTATTCTTATTTGTTAAATGACGGAGAGATTTTTTCTTTTGGTGATACAAAACAGATATTGAATTTTGATACTATAAAGAGCGTTTTTGATGTTGATTCAAAGATTTTACAAAGCATTGATGATAGAAAAGTATTGGATATATTTTTAGATAAGGAAGATAAAAATGTACATAAAGATATTAAAGTTGGGCAGATTAGGCAGATTTAGTGCAATACTAGATATGTTTTTCAATTTAATAGAAAATAGCAGCTTATTATTATTCGGCATTTCAATTATTTTAATTTTAGAGGGGAGATACGATGCTTTTTATCTTTCTTCAATTCTATTAGTATCTTTACTTTTTATTAACCTATTTATTGATAGAAACTTTATAATCTATTGGAGTGAAAAATCAGTTCAAAAGATAACAAATGATTATTTAGAGGCGATATATAAAAATAGTAGATGGGGTGTAAAAAACGAGTCATTGGTTGATATACTATCTGGTGATATCAATTCCATTAGAAAGTTGGCAGTTTTTTACGAGGAAATTTTACCACAGTTCATTGAAATGTTTATCCTTTTTATCGCTTTATTATTTTTGACGGTAAAAAATAATTCAATAGTATTTATAATTGTGCCAATGGCATTTCTAATTATGTATTTTATTAGCTTTTTTGTAAGAAAATTACAGCATAAAGTTAACAATCGAAGAGATAAGAGATACTTAAATATGGGGGCAAAGTTTATGGAAGATTTGCAAGCTATGCCAACAATTTTGAACTATAATGCTGGGAATAAATTTCAGAATATTTTTAATGATAAATCTGAGAAACATAGAAAAGATATAATATTCTCTTTAGGAATCAGCCTTCCAAGAAGTGCTGGTAGGATAATTGTTGCAAATATAGGGATAGTCTTATGTGCATATATATTAAATAAGTTTTATTTGGAAAAAATTTCATTGATTGAGCTGATGGCAATAATTTACTTAAACACTCAAATTCTAGTTACAACAAAGAAATTTGCTTATGCAAATAAACAAGTCCATATGTTAAAGCCTGTTTTAAATAGAGTTCTTAGATTGATTGATTCAACTAATGAAGTGAAAAATTACGATATTAAAATTGATGAGGACATCACTGAGATTTCATTGAAAAATGCAACATTCTCATATGATCGAAATCAAAATATTTTTAATCAAGTAAATTTAAGTATTTCAAAAGGTAAACTATATAATATTGTTGGCGAGAATGGTGCTGGGAAATCTACACTAATAAAGTTAATAAAAGGTCAAATAAATTTAAATTCTGGTGATTTGATTCTAAATAATACAAATATTAAAGATATTGATAATTCTCTATTAGCAAAGCAAATTTCTATTATTGAAAAGGAAAATTTTCTTTTTAATGCCACTATTAAAGAAAACTTAGAGTATGCGAATAAAAATAAATATCCATTTGAAAAAGTGGTTTGTATTTTTGATGAGTATGGATTGTTAGATTTTATTAATGAATTTCCTATGAAATGGGATACTCAAATTGGTGAGAATGGAAACTTATTGTCAAATGGACAAACACAACAATTAGTTTTTGCTATGCACTTGTTACAGGATAAAAATGTATACATTTTAGATGAAGCAACATCAAGCATTAATCCTGAAAATACAAAAATAATATTAGATGCATTAAAAAAATTATCAGCAGATAAAATTGTAATAAATATTACACATAATAAAAATGATATTAGCTATTCTGATGAAAACATATTTGTAAACAAAGGTGAGTTAATTCAAGGTACACACAAACAATTATTGAAAAATGACGATTATATCAAACTATACGAAAAGCTAGGAAATGAAGATGAAGAGAATATTTAAATATGCAAAAAAATATATTTTTGAATTAATTCTAAGTAGTATTGGAGCATTTATCTTTGCATTTGGATATGTAATGGTAATATTTTATGCATTTAAGTTATTATTAAATTTAAATTCTATAAGTAGTTTTGATGTGAAAATGATTGTTTTTTGGAGTATTTCAACTGGTATTGGAAATGCTATTGAGCATTACTTAGGGCATGATATTGCCTTTAAGATCCTAAGAGATTTTAGAATACTAGTGTATAAAAAAATAAGAGCTTTAGGACCAAGCATACTGGACAATAAGGACTCTTCTAAGCTGTTGCAACTTATTGGAAAAGATATTGATTCAATAGAAGTTTTTTATGCTCATACACTTGTGCCAATTATCAGAACAATAACATTTATGATTGCGATTTTTATTTTGTATTTAAGAGTTAACATTTTTATGGCATTGGCAATAACTTTTATATCTATGATTATTTTGATTTTATCAAGAAATCTTAATCTTGATAAAATAGAAGAAAGTAGTATGATATATGCCAAAGAAAATCATAAAATGAATAAATTGCTTAATCAAATTGTAAATGGAAAAGATCAAATAATACAACTTGGCATAGAAGAACAATTCTTTGAAAAGATAAAAAATAAAAATGTTGACCTTGAAACTTATAAATTAGAGAAACATAAAACATATAATAGAAGTAATAAATTAATAAATCTAGTCTATCTACTTGGATTTATAATTATTGTCTATATTGCAAAGATTACTAATAATCTTAACAAAACAAGCTTAGCTTATTTATTAATCTATCCGTTCATTTTTGAACCTTATAAGTCAATCACAAAGTTAGAGCTTTCATTGAGTAATGGAAAGATTGCTGCAAATAATTTATTTAATTTTTTAGATGAAGAAAATTTAATTCAAGATGGAAATAAAAGCATTGAGAAGTGTGACAATATTACAATTAATGCGCTAGATTTCTCATATCCAAACACTACTAATAATATATTAGAAAATGTAAATCTGAAACTAGCAAAAGGTGAAAAAATTGGTATTTTTGGACAAAGTGGAAGTGGTAAAAGTACATTGGCGAAAGTGTTAATGAGATGGTATCCATATAAGTTTGGAAACATTAAATTTGACGGTATAGAACTTAACGAAATATGTGTGGAAGATATTAGAAAAATAATAAACTATATGCCGCAGAATCCAGACATTTTTTCGATAAGTATTAGAGATAATCTAACAATGTTTAATGATAAAATTTCTGATGAAAAAATATTAGACATTCTTAAAAAACTTAATTTACTTTACCGAATTAATAAACTAAAAAATGGTCTAGATACAGTTATTTCTAAAGATATGTTTTCGAGTGGTGAAAAACAAAGATTAGATCTAGCTAGATCAATGCTAACAAATGGACAAGTTTTAATTTTAGATGAGCCACTTAGCAATCTAGATACAAATAATGAACAAATTGTATTGCAATATATCAACGATAATTTTGATGGAATTGTAATAATTATTTCTCATAGATATGAAGCATTTAGTATTTGTGATAGTATTTATGAAATTAAGGATAGAAAAATATTTAAGAAGTATAAAAAATAAAATATTTAAGAACAAGCAAAAATAAAATATTTGACATTTTTACAATATTAAAATATAATACTTTATGCAAATGAATAGAAATTATCAAGAGAGATGGAGGGAAAGGCCCTACGAAGTCCAGCAACCTATTAAATTAGGTGCTAAATCCTGCAGGAATACCTGAAAGATAAGTACTGATATCCTTACTTTTTGGTAAGGTATTTTTATTTTAAAAGACTAATTTCTATTATTAAAAATAAAAATAAGGAGAAATTATGAAAAAATTAATAACATCAGAATCCGTAACACAAGGGCATCCAGATAAAATTTGTGATCAAATATCAGATGCTGTTTTGGATGCGTATTTAACACAAGACGAAAACTCAAGAGTTGCATGTGAGGTAATGGTATCTTCTGGAACTGTATACATTACTGGAGAAATCTCATCTAGTGCCAAAGTTGATATTGAGGAGATTGCAAGAAATACAATTGAAACAATTGGCTACAACAAGGAAGAATATGGTTTTAGTTCTGTTTCTGCAAAGATAATTATCGACATGAATCAACAATCACCTGATATTGCATTAGGTGTAGATAATTCTCAAGAATCAAAAAATAATAGTGAAGACCCATACGATAAAATTGGCGCTGGGGATCAAGGAATGGTTTTTGGCTATGCAACAAACGAAACAGAAGAGTTAATGCCTTTGCCAATATTACTTGCTCATAAGTTAGCTAGAAAATTAGCAGAAGTTAGAGAGAAAAAAGAGATTCCATATTTAAGACCAGATGGAAAAACACAAGTAACTGTTGAATATGTTGACAATAAAGCTACAAGAATTGATACAGTTTTGATCTCAACACAACATGATGAAGAAGCTACTTTAGAACAAATTAGAGAAGATTTAATAAATAATGTAATTATCCCAGTTGTAGGGGTAAACTTTGTAGATGAAAATACAAAATATTTAGTAAATCCAACAGGTAGATTTGTAATTGGTGGACCAGTAAGTGATAGTGGTTTAACTGGTAGAAAAATAATTGTAGACACTTATGGTGGATTTTCTAGACATGGTGGGGGAGCGTATTCTGGGAAAGATGGCTCAAAAGTAGATAGGTCTGCTTCATATATGGCAAGATATATTGCAAAAAATCTTGTTGCAGCAGGGTTAGCAGAGAAAGTTGAAATAGGTGTTGCTTACGCCATAGGAGTTGCAAAACCAGTTTCAGTTTATGTTGATAGTTTTGAAACTGGGAAATTTAACGACGATAAATTAACAGAAATTGTCAATAAATATTTTGATTTAAGACCTGCAGCAATAATCGATAAATTACATTTGAAAAAACCAATATTTAAGCAAACAGCTGCATATGGACATTTTGGTAGACATGATATTCAATTGCCATGGGAACAGACAGATATGATCGAAGTATTAAAAGAAATTAAATAAAATAAATATGTTCTTTGTCAAATATTGTTGGTGAAGAATTGAGATAACAAAAAAGTGCAGAAAACAAATATGCTTTCTGCGCTTTTTTATTTTCGTATTTTCTTTTTTAAGCTCATCGTAATTAATAGTCTGTTTCTAAAGAAATATATTAAACACATTTAATGAGCAAAAATGAAAATCCTGTCCTATCTATATTAAAATGTCTGAATTATAATTTTAATCCTAATCCATTACAAAGGCTAACTTATTTTTAGTGGATAATTTCTCAACATAGATATATGAATCTTTCACATTCCTTATATCTTCTATACTTGTAATCTGATTTTTCGCTAAGTAACTTACTAACCAGCCTCTTCCTTTTTTAGAAGTGGTGGAATGGCTTTTATACTGGCCATCTTTAAAGCTGTAAAAATCAAAGTCAATCCATTCATACTTTTCTTTATCAAATAAGTCGGAAAATTCATTACTTGCAAGATTAAGTACAAGTTCTTTTTCATTTATTGTTGAATTATATTTTTCTTTCCAAAAGTTTTTTAGATTTTTACCATCTATTTTCAAACTTGAGTTAAAGTCTAGTCTATATGGCTTAATCAAAGTATTTGCCATGATTGGACCATAAAATGCAGATAAGATTAATAAGTTTTTATTTATATATTTCATTTCATTGCTATCAAAGCTAGATGGATTCATTGTTCTGAAAGATAATCCATTATACATGTGAATGGCAGGATATGTCTTTGCAACATTTAGATTTTCTATATATTGTTTGACATTCTGCAAAATATTTTCATTAATTTTTAAGCTCTTAATCAATTCCTTGTCTGAAAGTTTTTCAATTTCGGTTTTAATTTTATGGATTTCATCTGTTAAAATCCAATCTATTTCTACCACTTTGTCAAATTTCATTTCTTTAGATGGAGAAAAAAGTATTTTCATATTTTACCTCAACATTTTATTTATATTAAATCTACAATTAATAATAATTGTAACATAATAATATTACATTATATATGTTATAATTTTTATAAGTGAGGTGATTATGGACTTAGATTATTTTATGAATGAAGCTATTATTGAAGCTCAAAAAGCCTTAGAATCTGGTGAAGTGCCTGTTGGTGCTGTTGTAGTTTATAATGGAGAAATCATAGGTAGGGGCCACAATTATGTGGAAACTAGTAAACATGCAATAAAGCATGCGGAAATTGTCGCTATTATGCAAGCGGAAGAACATTTAAATGACTGGAGACTAGACGGCGCTTATTTGTTTACAACTTTAGAACCATGCATAATGTGTGCCGGTGCAATTATTCATAGTAGAATAAAGACCTTAGTATATGGTGCAAAAGACACACAAAGAGGTTTTGCGGGCTCAATATTAAATATAGTTGATGACTCTATTTTTAATCACAGAGTCGAGGTTATTTCTGGGATTAAAGAAATAGAATGTAGTAAAATAATAAATGATTTTTTTAGATCAAGAAGGAAAAGTACCAATAAACGATAGAAGACAGGTGAAATATGATTGAGTTTACACATTTACACTTACATACAGAATATAGTTTACTTGATGGATTTTGTAGAATAGATAAAGTTTTAGATAGATGCGAACAATACAATATGAAGTCAGTAGCAATTACTGACCATGGTGTAATGTTTGGTGTAATAGAGTTTTATAAAAAAGCAAAAGCCCGTGGTATCAAGCCTATAATTGGTTGTGAGATCTATGTCACTCCGGGCGATTATAAATCAAAGACGACAGATGATAAAAAAAGATATCATCTTATTTTGCTTGCGGAAAATTGGAATGGATACCAAAACTTAATCAAGCTGGTGTCGGAAGCTCATATTAATGGTTTTTATTATAAACCTAGAGTGGATAAAAATCTATTGCGTAAACATTCTGACGGATTGATATGTTTATCTGCTTGTCTATCTGGTGAAGTGCAAGACTTTTTAAGAGTTGATGATTATGATTCTGCAAAAAATGCTGCATTAGAATATCGAGATATATTTGGTAAAGATAATTTTTTCTTAGAGTTACAAGATCATGGACTTATGGAACAAAAAAAGGTTAATATTTTCTTGAAAAAATTAAGTAAGGAATTGTCTATACCGTTAGTAGCAACAAATGATGCTCATTACACAGATCAAGATGATGCAAAAACACATGATGTTCTTTTATGTATTGGGACAGGTGCGACAGTAAATCAAGATAAGAGAATGAGATTTCCTAATAATCAATTCTATTTTAAATCTCAAGAAGAGATGAATGAATTATTTAAGGATAGCCCTGAAGCTCTAGCAAATACACAGGTTATCGCTGAACGATGCAATGTAGATTTTGTATTTCATGAAATGCATTTACCTCATTTTGAAATTAATCAAAATCACGCTGAGTATTTAAAAGAAATGACCTTAAAAGGTATCAATACAAAATATGAAACAGTATCTTCTGAAATTTTAGAAAGAACTAAATTTGAATTAGATATGATTGAGAGAATGGGATTTACAGACTATTTTCTTATAGTTTCTGACTTTATTGATTACGCTAAAAAAAACGGAATCCCGGTAGGACCAGGGAGAGGATCAGCTGCGGGATCAATAGTATCTTATGCGTTAGGCATAACGGGTATAGATCCTATTAAATACGATTTACTTTTTGAAAGGTTTTTAAATCCAGAGAGAGTATCAATGCCTGATATTGATATCGACTTTTGCTATGAACGAAGAGATGAAGTAATAGAATATGTTAAATCAAAATATGGGGAAGATAAGGTTGCACAGATTGTTACATTTGGTACAATGGCAGCTAGAAATGCTATAAGAGATGTGGGAAGAGCACTTGATATTGATTATGCCACGGTAGATAAAATTGCCAAGCAAATCCCACAAGAGTTAAATATGACAATAGAAAAAGCTCTAAAAGTTTCCAAAGATTTTTATCAGTCATATATTGATAGTTCAGAAAAAAGAGAATTGATTGATATGGCCATGGCGGTAGAAGGTATGCCAAGACATACTTCTACACATGCTGCTGGTGTCGTGATAGCATCGAAATCCATTGATGAATTTGTACCTTTAATAAAAAATGGTGAACAAATTTCCACGCAGTACAATATGATTGAATTAGAAGAATTAGGTCTTCTAAAGATGGATTTCTTAGGTCTTCGTACACTTACTGTTATAAGTGATGCGGTTAAATTGATTTACTATAATAAAGGATTAAAAGTAAATATTTACGATATTGATGTAAATGATAAAAAGGTAATGAACTTATTTACCAACGCTGAAACTATTGGAATATTTCAATTTGAATCAGAAGGTATGAGAGCATTTTTAAGAGATTTAAAACCGACGAGATTTGATGATTTAATTGCGGCGAATTCTCTTTTTAGACCAGGACCAATGAATGAAATCCCTAATTATATAAAAAACAGTCATAATCAAGCAAATATTCAATACCTTCATCCAAAATTAAAACCAATACTTGAAACAACTTATGGGACGATTGTTTTTCAAGAGCAAGTTATGCAGATAGTGCAGCAATTAGCAGGTTTTAGTCTGGGCGAAGCTGACAATTTGCGTAGAGCAATGGGAAAGAAGAAAATGGATGTCATGGAAGAAAATAGAGAATATTTCGTCCATGGTAAAATAGAAAATGGGGAAATTATTCTCCCCGGGGCCATTAGAAATGGTGTTGATGAGATAACTGCTAATAAAATATATGATTTGATGATAGATTTTGCCAAATATGCATTTAATAAATCCCATTCTGCAGCTTATTCTTATATAGCTATGCAGACAGCTTGGCTAAAAACTTATTATCCTGAAGAATTTATGGCATCACTTTTATCTTCTGTAATGGGAAATACTGCGAAAGTTTATTTATATATAAAAGAGGCAAAAAATCTTGGAATAGAAATTTTACCACCAAGTGTTAATAGTTCATTTAACAAATTTTCTGTAGAAAATGGTAAAATAAGAATGGGCTTATCCACTATTAAAACAGTTGGGAAAAATTTGGTTGATTCAATAATAATGGAAAGGAAAAAATCTCCTTTCATTAGTTTTGAAGATTTTATTGAGAGAATGGTTAAATCTAAAACATCTAATATAAATAAAGCTGCTATTGAAGCGCTTATTTTATCAGGTGCTATGGATAGTTTTGGTTTGAAAAGATCTCAAATGTATCAAGTCTACATTCCAATGATAGAATCTTTTAGTACATCCGGTAGAAATGTTTTAACTGGGCAAGAAGATATTTTTTCAATATTAAATGATGAAAATACTAGTTTTGAGATACCAAATATGGACGAATTTCCTAAGAGAGAATTATTAAAAAAGGAAAAGGAATATTTGGGCGTGTACATCACGGACCATCCGTATAATTCATATAATGAGTTAGTAAAAGATAGGATAAATTTTACAACTTTAGATTTATTAAATGGAGATATAAAGTATAATAAATCTGTGTATTTCGGTGGAATCATAACTAGCGTGAAGCAAATCTTGACTAAAAGAAATGATGATATGGCATTTTTAGAATTGGAAGATAATTATGGAAGTATTGAAGCAGTAGTTTTCCCTTCTATATTTACCAAATACAGAGAATTGATAAAAGAAGACAATGCTATATTTATTAATGGAACCCTTCAAATAAATGATAGAGATTCCGCAAATATAATAATTAATGGCATAAAAGAAATAAACAGAGAAAATTTTTCACAAAATGTGCATAATAATGTTATAATAGACAAGGATAAGAGCTTATTTTTAAGACTGCAAACTTTTGATGAGAAATTATATAAGCAAATCAGAGAATTATTGGTGAAAAACAAAGGAAAATCAGAGGTAATCATCTACTTTGCTGATACTGAGAAGTCGTCTCGATTAAAAAATATTTATGTAGATTTAGAAAATAAGCAACTAGTAAATAATTTATATAGTTTACTAGGAAGCGATAATGTCGTTATTGAGTAGGAGGAAGTATGAAAACAATAGGTATTTTGACTTCTGGTGGAGATGCACCAGGAATGAATGCTGCAATCAGAGCAATTGCACGTACAGCTTTTGCTAATGGTTTAAGAGTAAAAGGTATAAGAAATGGTTTTGATGGATTAATCAAGGGAGACATTTATGAGATGAATGTATCTTCTGTTGCTGATATTGTTCATAAAGGTGGTACAATATTAGGATCCGCAAGATCAAAAGAATTTATGACAAAAGAAGGACAAGATAAAGCTATTGAAGTTATTTCAAGTTATGGAATTGATGGGATTGTAGTTTTAGGTGGAGATGGATCATTCCAAGGAGCGAATGTTCTTCACGAAAGAGGTATCAAAACAATCGGTATTCCTTGTACTATCGATAATGACATGGGATTTACAGATTGGACAATCGGATTTGATACAGCAGTTGAAACTTGTGTAGATGCTATAAGCAAATTAAGAGATACATCATCATCTCACGGTAGAGGTAATGTTGTAGAAGTAATGGGTAGACATTGTGGAGATATCGCTCTATATGCAGGAATTGCAGGTGGCGCTGAAAGTATTTTAGTTCCAGAAGTTGAAGTTGATATGAATCAAGTAATTGAAAGAATTAAAAGAGGTAAGGCTAGAGGTAAGTTACATCATATAATTGTTGTAGCTGAAGGTTTAGGTAATTCAAGAGATATAGTTAAACAAATTGAAGATGAAACAGGAGTAGAAACAAAATTAACAATTCTTGGTCATTTTCAAAGAGGTGGAAGCCCAGCAATGCGTGATGCTGTTTTAGCAAGCGAAATGGGTATAGAAGCAGTAGAATTACTATTAGAAGGTAAAAGTTCATTAGCTATTGGTACACAAGGCGGAAAATTAATGACTATGCCAATAACAAAAGCTATTAAAATGAAGAGAGAATTTAACACTAAACTATATACAGAATCAAGCATTTTAGCAAACTAGGAGGAACTATGGAAAGAAATATTTTAAAAAGAACTAAAATCGTATGTACAATTGGACCAGCATCAGAATCACCAGAAATGTTATCAGCATTGATGGAAAACGGTATGAATGTTTGTCGTCTAAACTTCTCACATGGTGATCATGACGAACATCTTGTTAGAATCAACAATATCAAACAAGTTAGAGAAAGATTAGGTAAACATACAGCTATTATGCTAGATACAAAAGGGCCAGAAATTAGAATTGGTAAATTCAAAGATGGTATGACTGTTAACCTAAAATCAGGAGATAAATTTACTTTAACTTCAAGAGACATCATTGGTGATGAAACAATTGTTTCAGTTTCTTATGCTGATCTCCCAAAAGACTTAGTTCCAGGAAACAGAATTTTAATTGATGATGGTTTAGTAGAATTTGTAGTTGATGAAATTGACGGTACAGAAATCCACACTACAGTTGTTAACTATGGTGAATTAAAAGATAGAAAAGGATTAAATGCTCCAAGCATTAAGATTAATCTACCAGCATTAACAGAAAAAGACATCAGCGATATTAAGTTTGGTGTTGAAAATGGTATTGACTTTATCGCAGCTTCATTCATTAGAAAAGCTGATGACGTATTAGCTATTAGAAAAGTTTTAGAAGAATGTGGTGGAGAATCAGTTCAAATTATTTCTAAAATTGAAAGTGAAGAAGGTGTTGAAAACCTTGATTCTATCATTGAAGTTTCAGATGCAATCATGGTTGCTAGAGGTGACTTAGGTGTTGAAGTTTCAAATGAAAGAGTACCACTAGTTCAAAAAGATATGATTAGAAAATGTAATCTATTAGGTAAACCAGTTATCACAGCAACACAAATGCTTGACTCAATGATTAGAAACCCAAGACCAACTAGAGCAGAAGTTAACGATGTTGCTAACGCAATTTTAGATGGTTCAGATGCAATCATGTTATCAGGTGAAACTGCAGCTGGTAAATATCCATTACAAGCAGTTGAAACTATGAAGAGAATCGCATTACACATCGAATCTTCAATTGACTACAAAAAAGCGGTTGAATCTAGAAAAGAATGGATTGAAAATGATCCAACAAATGCTATTTCAAATTCAGTTTCAAGAATTGCAGAACAATTAAATGCAAATTCAATTGTAGCTGCTACAACTTCTGGTGCAACAGCAAGAGCTATCTCTAAATTTAGACCAGATGCTCCAATCATTGCAACTACACACAATATTGATGTTGCAAGAAAATTATCATTAGTATGGGGTGTTGAAGCAATCAATACTAAGAAAATGGAACACACTGACGAATTAATTGATAACTCAATTTCAGAAGCATTAAAAGCTGGATATATCCACGAAGGTGATCTAATTATCCTTTCAGCAGGTATCCCAGTTTCTACACCAGGTTCAACAAATATGATTAAAGTTCATACAGTTGCAACAGTATTAACACAAGGTCAACCAATAGGTAGAGGCTCAGTAGTTGGAAGAGCATGTGTTGTAGAAAATTCTTCAGAATTACAAACTAAATTCAAAGATGGAGACATCATTGTAGCTAGATATACCGATGCTGACATGGTTCCATACATTGAAAAATCATCTGGTTTAATCATCGAACAAGGTGGCTTAACATCACATGCTGCAATTACAGCACTACACTATAAACTACCAGCTATAATTGGCGCAAACTTTGAAAATGTAAAAATTGAAAATGGACAATTAATTACTTTAGATGCATATACAGGAATTGTATATGATGGATCTGCTAGTGTAATGTAATAGAATTTGTAGTTTTTTTTACTTAAGAAAATCTCTTTAATAAATTGTTAAAACACTTGTTAGCTTCATCCATCCCTGCGAAACTCGCTTACTTCGTAAGTTCAGACATTCTCGGGATGGGAAGCTAATCTACTTGTTTTAACAATTTTTTTGTGAGATTTTATGCGTAAAAAAAACCTATAAATTCTATATAAGAAGTGAAGTGGAATTTTTCATATACGCACAATGCTGCAAATATAACAGAAAATTCTATATAAAATAGTGTGG
>NZ_JH601088.1:459294-552390 GCF_000245755.1 Helcococcus kunzii ATCC 51366
AAATTCTATATAAGAAGTGAAGTGGAATTTTTCATATACGCACAATGCTGCAAATATAACAGAAAATTCTATATAAAATAGTGTGGGTAAAGGGTGTGATGTGGGAAAAAGATTTACAAATTTTATGTAAGGAGTAGAGAGGAATTTTTAGATAAATACCGTTTAAATATTGGGTCAACTACGGAGCAAAATACAAATTTAGGGATAAGCTCTGTTTAAATATTGGGTCAACTACGGAGTAAAATACAAATTTAGGGATAAGCTCTGTTTAAATATTGAGTTTACTACGGAGCAAAATGCCGATTTACTTATATGCTCCGTATAAATAATTTTTATCTGCGTTTACAATTACAACTTACAGTTACAATTGTAAGATATTTCTAATAATAACATTCTATTTCTTTATTAAATTATCTAAAATTTATTTTTTTTTTGATATAATTAATACAAATAAAATTTGTTAGTGTAATATGTTTTAGATGCTATTTGGAAAATGAAAGATAATGTGATTCGGGTATTAAAGAGGATTATATGAAGAAGAGAAAAATTTTAGGATATTGTTTGATGATTGTGGCGTTAATTATTCCTATATATATGTTGACTAGTATGTCTATTGATAGGTTTGCGCCCAATAAAGAGTATTCTAATTATGCTGAGAGCAGTAAGAAAAATGTTCAGGAATATAAGATAATTAAGTCAAAAATCAAGGATTATAATAAAAAGTTGACCGAGGGAGATGCTAGTATAGTTGATCCATTTAGTACTGAGGATTATAAGCCTGCGTATGATTTTAGTGAGAATGATGAGGACTTTATTCTTGGGTATGTTAAGATTCCTAGGCTGGATATTAATTATCCTTTAAAACTTGGAACAACGGAACCTAATATAAGATATGGGTTTGGGCATGTGGATGGTACGTCCCTTCCAGATACTGGTCCAGGAACTAGGAGTGTGATTGCTTCACATAGGGTTACAAGGACAGCATTGATGTTGTATTATATCAATGAGATACAAGAAGGTGATGTATTGCTTTTGGACTTAGGTTATAAAGTGATTAAATATAAATATAAAAGTACTGAAGTGATAGATCCATCTGAATGGGAGAAACTTTTACCTGTTGAGAATGAAGAGTTGATTACAATTTTAACTTGTGATCCTCCTGTTCCACCTTTTAATAAGAGGATACTTGTAAGTTTTGAAAAAGAAGAGGAGCTAATTTCTAAGGAATCAAATATAAAAAAAGAGGAAAATAAAGTTAAGTCTGAAGTTGTTTCAAGGGAAGAGTTGACAAAATTTTATGATGAAGAGAAATTGCCGAAGGAACAAAATAATGCAAATGTGCAAGTTTTACCAAAAGTAATTTTAGCTGTTGCAATTATTTTATGGCTATTGTTATTTATTTTGATTGTTAGATTTATCAAGATTTTAAGAAAAAGATAGAGAATGTTATATATAAATCGAGATTTCAAGCTGATTTTCATAGTTTGAGGTCTCGATTTTTACAATTATTACAAAAATGTTAAAGTTTAAAATTTCCTAACGATTTTGAAATACTATTTTAACCTTTTTGTAACCTTTTGTGATATAATTCGTTCTAGGTGGTTAATATGATTGAATTTGAAAAAGTTACAAAACAATATTCTAAACAAATTGTTGGTATTAAAGATGCATCTTTTCACATTGAAAAAGGTGAATTTGTTTTTATAACTGGTCCAAGTGGTGCTGGAAAATCCACAATCACAAGGCTGTTATTAAAAGAAATTGATCCCGATTCTGGAAAGATTTACTTAGATGGTAAAGACATTACTAAAGTGTCTAGGAGAGAGATTCCAATAATTAGGACAAAAATTGGAGTTGTTTTTCAGGATTTTAGATTATTACAAAATAGATCAATTTACGAAAATATAGAATTTGTTTTAGATGTAAAAGGTTATTCCAGAAGTGAAAAACAAAAAACAATTGACAAAGTTTTAGATTTAGTTCATTTAAAACACAGAAAAAAGGCATTACCAAATGAATTGTCTGGTGGGGAAAAGCAAAGAGTTTCAATAGCTCGAGCATTATCTATTAGCCCTGAGGTTATCTTAGCGGATGAGCCTACAGGTAATCTTGATCCAGTGACAGCATGGGAAGTAATGCAATATTTTGAAGAAGTTAATAAATCTGAAGGTACTACTATTATAATTAATACCCATTCTAAAGAAATTGTAGACAGGATGAATAAACGTGTTATTACAGTTTCTAGTGGTCACATTATAAGGGATTCTGTAGGAGGTTATTTATATGAAAGCAATTAGAAGGCTTATAAATACTCTTAGAGAAGGTATCAAAGGTATATGGAAACATAGACAACTTGGATTGGTTTCAGTAACTTCTACATTTTTTACACTTTTTGTTATAGGGATTATTATAATAATTACTGTGAGCATAAATAGTATGGCTCTACAAGTACAAGGTAAAGTAAATGATGTAGAAATATTTATTAAAAACGGATCGACTGAAATACAAATTGAAGAGTTGAGACATAAAATTGAAAATGACGGTATAGAAAAAACTGTGAAATTTAGATCATCGGAAGAAGCTCTTAAACTTATGAAAGACAGTTGGGGAGAAAATTCTGAGTTGCTAGAAAACATACAATCTGATGGCTTATTGCCAGCTTCATTTGTTGTTCAATTATCTGATATTAGTCAAGCTGAAAAGTTTGTTAAATCTTTAGATGGAGAACCAATAATCGAAGATGTAAATTACTACAAGGATTTAGTAAATCAAGTATATAAACTATCAAATTATTCTAAAATATTCGGTTCAATACTTGTTCTTGTATTAATTTTTGTTTCACTATTTGTTATTTCTAATACAATAAAATTAACTGTAGTGTCGAGAGCACATGAAATTGGTGTAATGAAAAATGTAGGGGCTACAAACAATTATATTAGAATTCCTTTTATTATAGAGGGAGTTTTTTATAGTGTATTTGCATCGGCATTATCATTTTTAGCAGTATATTATCTATACGATTTTATTTATACAAAATTCGGTGTCAAAATAATTGAAAACTTTTCAATTATTAATTTAATTAAACCGGAATTATTAAAAACAAGTTTATTACAAATTTTCTTATCATTAGGATTTGGTATTGGAGTTTTAGGCTCAATATTTTCAATAAGAAAGTATTTGATTGATAGAGAGGTTAAATATGTCAAGTAAAAAAATAATAATTAAAATAGCATCATTTATTTTAGGCGTTACTTTTTATTTAGGAAGCGTTGCTTCAAGTTATGCTTCAAGCGATTTACAAAGAAAACTAGATGAATCTAGAAATAATCTACAAAACATTCAAGAAAATATTGATAAAAAAGATAATGAAATTAATTCATATAAAAACGAATTAAATACTAACAAAAATCAAAAAGTTAACGTTAATGAAGAACTTAAGAAATTAAAAGATGAAAAAGCTTCATTAGAAGAACAAATTAATTTCATTAATGCGCAAATTCAAAACACTTTAGATAAAATCTATGATATCAAAAGTGAAATTCAAGCGGTTGAATCAAATATTAGTTTGAAAGAAAAACAAATTAAAAAGCTTGAAAAAAGAATTGCGGATAATACAAAGCTACTAGAAGAAAGATTAATAGCTATGTATAAAATGGGTGATGCACAAAAAATTGAAATATTATTATCATCAAATGATATAAATGATTTCTTATCAAGAAATAAGATGATGACTACAATTACTCAGTATGATCAAAATTTAATTAATTCATTAAAAGAAGATAGAACAAAATTAAATAAATTAGTTACAGAGTTAAATGGTCAAAAGAAAGTTCTTGAAATTTCAAAGAAAAATGCTGAGAATGAAAAGAAAGAATTAGAAAATCAAAAATCCATTCAAGCTAAATTGTTAATACAAGTTAAAGAAAAAGAAAATCAAAATTTTGAAAGACTTTCAGAATTAGAATCAAAAATTTCAGAATATGAAGATTATCTAAATGAAAGATTGTCAAGTAAAGAAAAACTTGAAATGGATAAATCTGATTTAGAATTCGAAATTAAAAACCTAGAAATTGAAATTCAAAGAGAAATTGAAAGAAAACAAAGAGAAAAAGAAGAAGCTGAAAGAAAAGAAAGACTTGCAGCTGAAAGAAAAGCTAAAAGAGAACAAGATGCTAGATTAGCAGCACTTGCTGAGAAAAAGAAAGAATTAAAAGAAGTAGAAGAAAAAATCGATAACTATACTCCTCATTCTACAAGATTAGCTTGGCCAGCAGGAGTAAGATATATATCAAGCTATTATGGTTGGAGAACTGCTCCAATTTACAGTGGGGCACAATTCCATGCTGGAGTTGATATTGCGGGTCCACTTGGTACACCACTTTATGCAGCAGAAGAAGGTACAATTATCTATGCTGGATGGAGAGGAAATTATGGTAATTGTGTAATCATTGACCACGGAAATGGTATGACTACAAGATATGGACACTTAAATGCAATAACAGTAAGTGTAGGACAAAGAGTTTCAAGAGGAGAATACATAGGACCAATGGGAACTACAGGATATTCAACAGGCTCACATGTACACTTTGAAGTTAGAATTAATGGAGCTACAAGAAATCCATTAGATTATATAAGATAATATTTTTTATTAAAAGAGCTGTTGCAAAATAACTTTTTAGTTATTTAACAACAGCTCTACTTTTAGGTTTCAATATTTCAAAACATTTTAATATTCCAAAAAAATAATCATTCTAAAACAGTCCTTTTAATCCTAAAAATAAGTAAATTATAAATTTATTTTATATAGTGATATAATAAATAAGAATAATTTTAGCTTAAGGAAGGTAATTATGTCAAAAAAAATAAAAAATGTTGTAATTGCATCCCTTTTTGGTTTAGCAATTATCGTTAGTTATATGATGGGTACAAAGTCATCAAATCTTATGACTATTGGCAATCAAAATGAGACGGTTTCAATAGGTAATAAAGAAATAAAAGATATGCTTAATTTAAAAGGTGATTTAGATTATAAAAAGATAATAAAAAACATCGATGAATTAGAAAAAATCATTAACACATATTATTTAAATAAATATAGTAAAAAAGATTTAGAAGAAGGTATTTATAAAGGAATAATGGAATCACTTAAGGATCCATATTCCGTATATTATGATGCAAAAGAATTTAAAGCATTAAATGAACAAACCACAGGCGCATTTGGTGGGGTGGGTATACAAGTTAGCCCTACTGAAGATAATTATATAGAAGTTATTTCTCCATTAAAAGATACGCCAGCTGATAAAGCGGGTATAAGATCTGGAGATATTATAATGCAAATTAATAATCAAACTTATACAGGCTCGCAATTAGAAGATGCGGTTAAAGTGATGAGAGGAAATCCGGGTGAAGAAGTAAAACTTACCATTTTAAGAGGTAAGGGTGCATCTAGAAAAACACTTGAATTTGTAGTTAAGAGAGAAATAATTAAAATGGAATCTGTTCATGCAAAAATGATTAATGACAATATTGGGTATATATTATTAACAGGGTTCCAAGATGAAACAGATGAGGATTTTAAATCTGCAATTAAAGATTTAAAAGAAAAGGGAGCTAAGAAATTTATCCTTGATTTAAGAAATAATCCTGGTGGGTTATTAGATGTAGCTTTAAGTATTGCGGATGAATTAATGGACAAAGCAACTGTGATTTCTGTAAAAGATAAAAATGGAAATAAAGAAGACTATAAGACAGAAGATGGAAGTGAAAAATTTGAACTAGTAACATTAATTAATGAGGGCTCTGCTTCAGCATCAGAAGTATTATCTGCTGCATTGAAGGAAAATGGAAGAAGCAAAATAGTAGGTGCTAAATCATATGGTAAAGGTATTATTCAACAAATTTATCCTGTGAATAATATTAATCCAGGAGATGGACTAAAAATCACTATTGCTGAGTTTTTCACTCCAAATGGAAATAAAATACACGGAGCAGGTATCTCTCCAGATTATGAAGTAAAGATACCAGAAAGTGTGACAAATATAGGTGTTGAACATTTACAAGATGATACACAATTAAAGAAGGCGATCGAATTATTAAAATAGTAAATAGAAAAGAGAGATAATGGCAAATTTCAACTTACAATCAAAATTTAAGCCTATGGGAGATCAGCTAAATGCTATTAATAAATTGGTTGAAGGTTTAAATAAAGGGGACAAATATCAAACATTGAAGGGTGTAACTGGGTCAGGAAAAACTTTTACAATGGCAAATATCATTCAAAAAGTTAATAGACCAACACTTGTTTTAGCTCACAATAAAACATTGGCTTATCAGTTATATCAAGAATTTAAAGAGTTTTTTCCAAATGATTCAGTAGAATATTTTGTTTCATATTATGATTACTACCAACCAGAGGCTTATGTTTTTGCAACGGATACTTATATTGCAAAAGATTCATCTGTTAATGATGAGATAGATAAAATGAGACACTCTGCTACGGCAGCGTTATATGAAAATAGAAATGTAATAATTGTTTCTTCAGTTTCCTGTATTTATGGTTTAGGGGATCCGATTGATTATGAAAATTTAACGGTATCACTTCGACCAGGTATGGAAATTGAGAGAGATGAAGTGCTAAAAAAATTGGTCAATATCCAATTTACAAGAAACGATATTGATTTTTCAAGAGCAACATTTAGAGTTCGTGGGGATATAATTGATATTTTCCCTGCGAATGCTACTGAAAATATTTATCGCGTAGAATTTTTTGGCGATGAAATTGATAGAATTTCAGAAATAAATTATTTAACTGGGGAAATTATAAATCATTTAAAACATATTTTAATTTTCCCAGCTTCTCATTATGCGACTTCAAGAGATAAAATTTCAGCAGCGGTTAAGAGTATAGGTGAAGAGCTGCAAGATAGATTAAAATGGCTAAAAGATAATAATAAACTTGTTGAAGCTCAAAGATTAGAGCAAAGAACAATTTATGATATGGAAATGTTAACCGAAGTAGGTTTCTGCTCAGGTATTGAAAACTATTCAAGACATTTATCACAAAGACTAGCTGGTTCACGTCCATATACTTTGCTTGATTATTTTGACGAAGATTGGTTATTAATGGTTGATGAATCTCATGTTACTTTGCCGCAAGTTAGAGGTATGTATGAAGGGGATAGATCTAGAAAACAAAATCTTGTCGATTATGGCTTTAGATTACCATCTGCATTAGATAATAGGCCATTAAAGTTTCATGAATTTGAGAGCTTGATCAATCAAGCTATCTTTGTGTCTGCAACTCCGGGGCAATATGAAAAAGAACATCAAACTATAGAAGTTGAACAAATAATTAGACCAACAGGATTACTTGATCCTCTAATTGAAGTAAGACCAACAAAAAATCAAATTGATGATTTGATAAATGAAATCCAAGCAAATACAGAAAAAGGATATAGAACATTGGTTACAACTCTTACAAAAAGAATGGCAGAAGATTTAACCGATTTTATGAAAGATCATGGAATGAAAGTTACATATCTACATTCTGATGTTGACACAATTGAAAGAGTTGAGATACTTAGAGATTTAAGAATTGGTAAATTTGATGTACTTGTTGGTATTAACCTTTTAAGAGAGGGGCTTGATTTACCGGAAGTTTCACTGATTGCGATTATGGATGCAGATAAAGAAGGATTTTTACGTTCTGAGACATCGCTAATACAAACAATCGGTAGAGCGGCGCGAAATGTTGAAGGTAAGGTAATAATGTATGGTGATTCAATAACTAATTCAATGGAAAGAGCCATTGAAGAAACAAATAGAAGAAGAACCATTCAACAAAAATACAATAAGGATCATGGAATTGAGCCAAAGACAATTATTAAAGATATAACTGAAATTTCAACAATATCAATGGCAGCTGAAGATATGGATGAATACAATCTAGAAACATCTTCTATTGACTCAAACAAATTACATGATATTATTATTAATCTTGAACAAGAAATGATGAAAGCGGCAGAAATTTTAGATTTTGAAAAAGCAGCAAGTTTAAGAGATCAAATTAGAAAATTAAAAAATGAATACGGAATTTAGGGGTTAGAATGAGTTTAGAAAAAATAACGATTAAGGATGCCAGAGTAAATAATCTTAATCATATCAATCTAGAATTACCTAGAGATAAAATGATTGTATTTACGGGCTTATCAGGATCTGGAAAATCTTCTTTAGCCTTTGATACAATTTACGCAGAAGGGCAAAGAAGATATGTTGAATCTTTATCTTCTTATGCTAGACAATTTCTAGGTCAAATGGATAAACCTGATGTAGAATCGATTGAAGGTCTTTCTCCATCTATATCAATAGATCAAAAGACTACAAATAGAAATCCGAGATCTACAGTTGGTACAGTGACAGAAATATATGATTATTTAAGATTACTTTACGCGAAAATTGGTATACCACATTGTCCTGTGTGTGGAGAAGAGATTAAAGCTATGTCTATCGATCAAATGGTTGACAGAGTTATGGCATTAGAAGAAAAGAGCAGGATATTAATACTTTCACCTGTTGTAGTTGCAAAAAAAGGTGAACATAAAAAAATCATAGATAATATTCAAAAACAAGGTTTCACAAGAGTGAAAATAGATGGTGAAGTCATTGATTTATCTATTGATGAAGTAAAAATTGATAAGAATAAAAAACATGATATTGAAATTGTAGTAGATAGACTTGTAATAAAAGAGGGGATTGAATCAAGACTTTCTGGTTCATTAGAAACAGCACTTGAACTTTCTGAAGGTGGAAGAGTGCTTATAGATGTGGTTGGAAAAGAAACATTTATCATGTCTTCATCATTATCATGCCCAAATGGACATATGTCATTAGGTGAAATTTCTCCAAGAATATTTTCATTTAATGCACCATTCGGCGCATGTGAGGCGTGTGATGGTATAGGATATCACAAGTCAATTGATATAAACTTAGTGCTTCCAGATAAGTCACTAACATTAAATGAAGGTGCAATTAAACCTTTTGCTAATTCAAAAAAGGGGACATATTATTATGAAATCATAAAAGCGATAGCTAAAAGATATAATTTTGATATGGATACTCCTTTAGATAAAGCTCCAAAAGAAATGATTAATGAATTGCTTTATGGTTCTAAGAAAGAAGTCACATTTACTTTCAATTCTCATTTTAGACATCAAGGGAAATCTACAACAATTTTATGGGAAGGTGTTGTTGAAAATCTATCAAGACGACACAGTCAATCATTTTCAAATGCGATGAAGGAAAAAATTGAAGATTATATGGCTGAAGTGACATGTGAAAAATGTCATGGTCAAAAACTTAAAGATGAAGTTTTAGCCATCACGATAATGGGAAAAAACATAATTGAAATAACAGACTTATCAATAAAAGAAGCTTATGACTGGGTAAGTAATATTGATTTAGATAAATCATCAATGATTATTTCAGAACCTATAGTTAAAGAAATAAAGGCAAGATTAAATTTCTTAATAGAAGTTGGTTTAGATTATCTAACAATGTCAAGAGCTGCAGGAACTTTATCAGGTGGAGAATCTCAAAGGATCAGATTAGCTACTCAGATTGGAGCTGGACTAGTTGGTGTGGTTTATGTGTTAGATGAACCAAGTATTGGATTACATCAAAGAGATAATGAAAAGTTACTTAAATCTTTAAGAAATCTGACAAGTCTTGGAAATACATTGATAGTAGTAGAGCATGACGAAGATACTATGAAAGAATCAGATCTTATAGTAGATATTGGACCTGGTGCTGGTGTGCATGGTGGAAATGTCGTAGCCTATGGAACCTATGATGAAATAAAGAAAAATAAGGATTCAATAACAGGGCAATATCTTTCTGGGAAAAAATTTATTCCAGTTCCAGAAGAAAGAAGAAAACCAAAAGGATTTATTGAAGTTAAGGGTGCTAAACAAAATAACTTAAAGAATATTGATGTTAAATTTCCTTTAGGAGTATTGACTTTAATTACAGGAGTGTCAGGATCTGGGAAATCTTCATTGGTAAATCAAATTTTTTATAATGGATTAATGAAGAAGCTACATGGATCTAGATTAAAAGTTGGGGATCATAAAGAAATCATTGGAGGAGATCAAATTGATAAGATAATTCAAATTGATCAAAGCCCAATTGGTAGAACTCCACGTTCAAATCCTGTAACATATACCAAAACTTTTGATAATATAAGAGATGTATTTGCTCAAACAAATGAAGCAAAAATTAGAGGGTATGATAAAGGTCGATTTTCATTTAATGTTAAAGGTGGTAGATGTGAAAATTGTAGCGGTGATGGTGTAATTAAAGTAGAAATGCACTTTTTACCAGATGTCTACGTACCTTGTGAAGTATGTAATGGTAAGAGATATAATAGAGAAACATTACAAGTTAAGTATAAAGATAAAGACATTTCAGATGTATTAAATATGACGGTTGAAGAAGGTTTAGAATTTTTTAAAGCTCATGAACCGATACGAAGAAAACTTCAAACTCTATATGACGTTGGATTATCTTATATAAAATTAGGCCAACCTTCTACAGAATTATCTGGGGGGGAAGCTCAAAGAATAAAACTTGCGTCTGAGCTTGCAAAAGTTTCAACAGGTAATACTCTGTATGTGTTAGATGAACCGACCACAGGTCTTCATACTGCGGATATCCACAAACTTATAAAAGTATTAAATGAATTGGTCGAAGCTGGAAATACAGTTGTTGTAATAGAACATAATCTTGATGTTATAAAAACAGCAGACTATATCATTGATCTTGGTCCAGAAGGTGGAGATAAAGGTGGAGAAATTGTTGTAACAGGTACTCCAGAGGAAGTTGTAAAAAATAAAAAATCATATACTGGAAAATTCTTAAAACCATATTTAAAATAAAAAAGAGAATGAGTTAACGTGTTTTGATAATGCGTTGACTCATTTTTTATTATCTAGTTTACTTAGTCTTAAACTCTTGAAATCATTGCTGACGATATCCCAAAATATATATTTAGGTAAACCTAATAAAAATATTTGACATATCAAATTTAAATGATATAATTTTTTTATCATATGAAAATAAAACAATTGGCCAATTCATAATTTTAATAAGGAGATTTTTATGAAGAGAAAATTATTAGCATTGTTTTTAGTTTTATCATTAATCTTTGTAGGTTGTCAAAAAGGTGGAGAACAAGCCAAAAAGAGTGATAAAAAACATGTCACTGTAACTACAACTTTTATTAATGATATGGTTAAAGTGTTAGCAAAAGATTATGTTGACGTTGAAATGATAATCCCAGCAGGAGAAGATCCACATCTATATGTAGCAAGACCAGATGATTATAAAAAAATTAAAAATGCAGATTTATTGTTATATCACGGATTACATTTTGAAGGAAAGATGAATGATATCTTAAAAGAAAAAGGGGAAGCTATTACAAAAAGTTTTTCAGAAAGTGATATTGGAAAAATGGAAGAAGATGGTAAAACTGAAATAGATCCACATTTTTGGTTTGATATCAATTTATACAAAACAGCATTTACTGAAGTAAAAGATTCATTATTAAAATTGTTATCTGATTTGCCAGAAAAAGATAAAAATATGATAAATGAAAACTATGAAAAATATACTAAGGAATTAGACGCATTAGATAGTGAAATAAAAGAAAAGATAGCTCAAATTCCAGAAAATCAAAGATATTTAGTAACACCACATGATGCTTTTAACTATTTCTCAAGAGCTTATGGTATGAAAGTAGTTGCTCCACAAGGTGTAAGTACTGAATCCGAAGTATCAAATGTTGATATAGAAAAAACAGCTGACTTTATTGCAAAAAATAAAATTAAAGCAATATTTGCTGAAAGTACAACAAATCCTGATAGAATGATTAAATTACAAGAAGTAGTTAAGTCTAAAGGTTTTGAAGTTAAAGTTTTAAGTGGAGAAGGTAAAGAACTATTTTCTGACTCACTAAGTGGTGAAGGAGAAAAAGGAAGTAATTATCTTGAAATGTACAGACATAATGTAGATTTAATTGTAGATAATTTAAAATAAGAAAGATGGTAAAAAATGAGACAAAATATTATTGAAGTAAAAGACTTAAATGTCTCATACGATAAAGATATAGCGTTAGAAAATATAAATATTGAAATTCCTAGTGGTGTAAGATGTGCCATTATTGGTCCAAATGGATCAGGTAAGTCCACTTTATTGAAATCTATATTAGGATTAAAAAATATCGATAAAGGCGAGATTAAAGTTTTTGGGGAAAATATAGGTAGTGTTAATTCTAAGATTGCTTATGTTCCTCAAAAATCAACTGTAAATTGGAACTTTCCAATTACAGTATTGGACGTTGTTATGATGGGAAGATATTCAAAAAAAGGTTTATGTGTAAAAAATAAATCTTTAGATAAAGAAATAGCCATTTCAGCATTAAAAGAAATGAAAATGGAAAATTTTGTAAATAGACATATCTCAGAACTATCGGGTGGACAAAAGCAAAGAGTCTTTATTGCAAGAGCATTGGCACAAGATGCAGATTTATACTTATTAGATGAACCTCTAACTGGAGTTGATATAAAGACTGAGGAAATCATACAAAATATATTTATAGAGCTTCAAAAAAAAGGTAAAACTATTGTCTCTGTCCATCACAATCTATACACAATAGATAAATATTTTGATTATTTGATTGTGTTAAATAAAACCTTAAAGAAGATCGGTTGGGTTGAAGATTCAAATCCTGAAGAATATATTCAGCTTGCATTTAAGGGGTAGGATATGAAGCTAATTTTCAATTATTCATTTTACATTATTGCGATAGGTACAGTGTTATTAGCCATTGCATCAAGTCTAGTCGGAAGCTTAAATGTTTATAAAGGACAAAGCTTGATAGGTGATGCGATGGGACATGCCGCTTTTCCAGGAATTATATTAGCATTTATGTTGTCATCAAGTAAAAATGTCATTTTTATGCTAATCGGTGCGGCATTATCCGCTGGACTTTCATATATTTTGGTTGAAATGAGTGGTAAAAAATCAAAAATAGATTTAAATTCAAATTTGGCTATTTATTTATCTGGTTTTTTTGGATTAGGTTTAGTGTTAAAAACATATATTTTAGGAAATGCTAATTTTAGAGTTTCTAGTCAAGCTGGCTTAGATAATTTTATCTTTGGTCAAGCAGCTTATATGTTAAAATCAGATATTTATTTAATAGCTATAGTTGCTGCTATATGTTTAATATTAATTACGATATATTATAAAGAATTTAAGATAAGTTTATTTGATTATGAATATGCTAAACTGGTAAATTGTCCAGTTAAAAAACTAGAGACTATACAATTATTAATGACAATATTAATAATTGCGGTGGGGATAAAATCGGTAGGTGTTGTATTGATAAGTTCTTTCTTAATAATCCCTAATATCATTGCATCACAGTGGTCGAAAAAATTTATTAATGTACTGATAATAGGGGCGTTGATATCCTCCCTAGCTGCTTTTATCGGTACATATTTATCCTCCGCCATAAACGATTTTTCTACAGGGCCAACAATAATCATTATATTAGGTTTTTTCTGTATCTTTTCTTTTGTTTTTGGTAAAAAAAGAAGGGAGAAAAAATAATGATCAATATAATTTCAGTCTTAATTTTAGCATCTATGTCATGCAGTTTACTTGGTGTGTTTATCGTACTTAGGAAAAATGCCATGTTAATAGATGCGATAGGTCATACAGTCTTACTTGGTATAGTATTAGCCTATATGTTGGTTAGAGATTTGGATTCTCCATTCTTGATTATTGGTGCTACTTTAATCGGAATGTTAACTGTAATATTAGTAGAAATGCTTGGTAATAGTAAACTTGTAAAATCTAGTGATGCAATAGGTGTTATCTACCCTATATTATTGTCAATTGCTGTAATTATCATAAGTAAATATTTTAAATCAACTCATTTGGATACAGATATAGTTTTATCAGGTGAAGTTGTATTTTCAAGCTTATCAACTATAGATATATTTGGATTGAGCATACCAAAACCTATAATAAAATCATTAATTTTACTTTTGGTTATTTTAAGTTTTATTAAAATTTTCTATAGAGAAATAAAGATATCTATTTTTGATAATCAGTATGCGAAACTAATAGGAATTCCTGTAGGTATTATTTTTTATACTATTATGTGTTTAACATCACTGACTGCTGTTGTTTCTTTTGATATATTTGGTTCGATTTTAGTGATATCCTTTTTTGTTGCGCCTGCTGCAACGGCACTTTTATTTTCAAAAGACTTAACTAAATGTTTAATCTTATCTGTTGTATTTGCTACTGTATCATCTATTGTAGGTGGTTCGATTGCGATACTATATAATTTGTCAATTTCAGGCATGTGCGCTTTAATAAATATGATTATTTATTTTTCTGGTATAATATATACGAACAGTAGAAAAAAATAATTAGTGAGGACAAAATGGAAATAATACCAATAAGAGAAGAATATTTGATTTCTATTTTTAAGCTTTCAGAAACTGGCCAATCTGTGACAAATAAAAATTTAAGTGATAGATTAGGTTTGACTCCTCCTACAGTATCTGAAATGATAAAAAAGCTTAAGAAAGAAAATTATCTAAAAGATAAAAAAACAATAGAGTTGACAGATGAGGGTAAAGAGTTAGTAAAAAAAGTTTTATCCAAACATAGACTTTGGGAATATTTCTTTACAGAAGTGTTGAAATTTAACTGGAAAGATGTTCATGATAATGCAGCGCTATTTCAGAGTGTGACCAATGATGAACTATTTGATAAATTAAACGAATATCTTGGTTACCCAGATAGATGCCCCCATGGTGCTGTAATTTATTTAAATAGTGAAGAAAGAAATGATGATCTTGTTAAATTATCACATGCTGATAAAGATAAAGAATATTTGGTAAGAAGAATAAAAGATGAAAGAAGTTTACTAGAATATATCGATACTTTAGGTATAAAACTAGGAGATAAAATAAAGATTGAAGGTTATGAACCTTTTGATCAATCAGCTATTATACTAAAAGCTGGTCAAAAAATTAGAATCTCGCCAAAAGCGACTTCAGAAATATTCTTAAAAGAGTTAAAAACGAAATAGAAACTTTATAATGAAATGTGATTTAAATGTAAACAACAAAATATTATAGAAATAATACAATAGAAAAATAGAGAAAATTTTCATGCAAATTTAGTGTTTTTGCTAATACTAATGGTATGAAAATTTTCTTATGTTACAAAAAAATAATATTTTAAATAAAAGACTTGACTTTTCGAATATGAAGTGATATATTTATTGAATACTAAATAAAAAAATGATAATGGGCTTGTAGGCTATTTTTTTATTTTTGAAGAAAATTGTTACTAATAAACGGCCAAGAATCCGCTAAATATACTAAATGAGAGGTGGCATATATGAATAATCATACAACTATGTATGGTAGAAGAGAAAGAGAAAGTTTTTCTAGAATTCCAGTATCTTTAGAATTGCCTAATTTACTAGGTATTCAAAAAGAAAGCTATGAGTGGTTTTTAAAAGAAGGACTTAAAGAAGTGTTTGAAGATATTTCTCCAATCATTGACCATTCAGGCAATATACATCTACAATTTTTGGATTATTATTTTGATGATGAATCAAAATATTCTGAGCAAGAGTCAAAAGAAAGAGATGTAACATATTCTAAAAAGATGAAGGTTAATATACGTCTTATAGTTTTAGAAGATGGCAAACCTAAAGAAATAAAAGAACAAGAAGTGCTTATAATGGATGATTTCCCACTTATGACAGAAAACGGAACTTTCATTATAAATGGTGCAGAAAGAGTAATAGTTTCTCAATTAGTTAGATCTCCAGGAGTATATTATAGTCAAGATTTTGATAAAAATGGTAAAAGGACTATTTCATCTACAGTTATTCCTAATAGAGGTGCATGGATTGAGTATGATACTGATGCCTATGGTGCTTTGACAATTAGAATTGATAGAACAAGAAAGTTACCAGCTACAACATTTATTAGAGCATTAATTTTAGATTCTGATGAAGAAATTAGAGAGTTATTTGGTGAGTCTCAAGTATTAAATGATACTTTAGAAAAAGAAATTTCAAGAACTAAAGATGAAGCTTTAATAGAAATTTATAAAAAATTAAAACCTGGTGACCCAGCATCTGTAGAAGCTGCTACATCATTATTGACAAATCTATTCTTTGATCCAAGAAGATATGATTTATCAAAAGCAGGTAGATATACTTTCAATAAAAAATTAGCTATTAGGAATAGAATAAGAGAAACATATGCAGCAAATGATATCGTTGATGAATATGGTGAAATCTTAGCTTCTAAAGGTGATTTTATCACTTTAGATAAAGCTATTGAAATTGAAAATGCCGGCATTAATTCAGTTGATGTAAAAACAACAGAAGATAGTGAAGAAACAATTAGAGTTGTTGGTAACCACTATGTAGATATCAATCAATTTGAAGAAATAAAAGATTTAGATTTATCAGAATTGAGATTGTCAGAAAAAGTATTCTACCCAGAAATGGTTAGAGTTATTGATGAGTTTACAGATGAAATGTCTGATGAAGATAAAGTAAAATTAATTGCAAAAAATAAAGACACAATAGCATCAAATACAGTTACACTTGAAGATTTAATAGCAAGTTTTTCATATCAATTAAATCTATATCAAGGTATTGGAAAGATTGATGATATTGACCATTTAGGTAATAGAAGAGTTAGATCAGTTGGTGAATTGTTACAAAATCAATTTAGAATTGGTTTATCAAGAATGGAAAGAGTTATTAGAGAAAGAATGACAACTTCTGATCCAGATATGTTAACTCCACATAGTTTATTAAATAATAGACCTGTGGCTGCTGCAATTAAGGAATTTTTCGGTTCATCTCAATTATCACAATTTATGGACCAAACAAATCCAATTTCAGAATTAACACATAAGAGAAGATTATCAGCATTAGGACCTGGTGGTTTGTCAAGAGATAGAGCTGGATATGAAGTGCGTGACGTTCATACTTCTCACTATGGTAGAGTATGTCCAATCGAAACACCAGAAGGACCAAATATCGGTCTTATCACATCTTTAACAACTTATGGTAGAATCAACGAATACGGATTTATTGAAACTCCATATAGAAAAGTTGAAAAAGGTACTGGTAGAGTAACTAACGAAATTCATTATTTAACAGCTGATGAAGAAGATATTTATATCAAAGCTCAAGCCAACGAACCACTTGACGAAAATGGTGTATTCGTTAATGAAAGAGTTTCATCAAGAGGATACAATGCGGTAAACGACGTATTTCCAAAAGAAGATATTGACTATATGGACGTTTCACCTCAACAAATCGTATCTGTAGGTGCTTCATTGATACCATTCTTAGAAAACGACGATGCTACTCGTGCGCTGATGGGTGCAAACATGCAGAGACAAGCTGTACCTTTATTAAAGGCTGAAGCTCCAATTATAGCAACTGGTATTGAACACAGAACTGCTAAAGACTCAGGAGTTGTAATCGTAGCAAGAAATTCTGGTGTGGTTGAAAAAGTTAGTGACGAACATATCGTTATTAAAAAGGATACCCCAGATGAAAATGGTAAATATGATGAATACACAGTATTGAAATTTAAGAGAGCTAACCAAGGTACAACAATTAATCAAAGACCTATTGTAAAACAAGGTGATAAAGTTAACAAAGGCGATATTATTGCTGATGGTCCTTCAACAGAAATGGGTGAATTAGCATTAGGTAAAAATATCTTGATAGCATTTATGACTTGGGAAGGTTATAACTACGAAGATGCGATGTTATTAAATGAAAAATTAGTTATTGATGATGTTTTAACTTCACTTCATATTGAAGAACATACTGCAGAAGCTAGAGAAACTAAATTAGGACCTGAAGAAATCACAAGAGATATACCAAGTATTGGTGATGATATGAGAAAGAATCTTGATGATGAAGGGGTTATTAGAATCGGTGCTGAAGTACAAGCCGGAGATATCCTTGTTGGTAAAGTTACACCAAAAGGTGAAACAGAACTTTCACCAGAAGAAAGACTTTTAAGAGCTATTTTTGGTGAAAAAGCTAGAGAAGTTAGAGATACTTCATTAAGAGTACCTCATGGTGAAACAGGTGTTGTTGTAGATATTAAGAGATATTCAAGAGATAATGGTGATGAATTATCACCAGGTATAAACAAAGTAATTAGAGTATATATTTGTACAAAGAGAAAGATCACTGTTGGGGATAAGATGTGTGGTCGTCACGGTAATAAAGGGGTTGTTTCCAGAATATTACCTGTTGAAGATATGCCATTCTTACCAAATGGTGAACCGGTACAAATCGTATTAAATCCTCTAGGGGTACCTTCACGTATGAACATTGGACAAGTACTTGAAGTACATTTAGGTATGGCAGCTAAAAGACTAGGATGGCATGTTGCTACTCCAGTATTTGATGGTGCAATGGATTATGATATTGAAGAAGCATTAGAAGAAGCAGGATTAGATAGGACAGGTAAGATTCAACTTCGTGATGGTAGAACAGGTGAACCATTCGATAATAAAGTAACTGTTGGATACATGTATATGTTGAAACTTCACCACTTAGTAGATGAAAAGATCCATGCTAGATCAACTGGACCTTATTCACTTGTTACACAACAACCACTTGGTGGTAAAGCACAATTTGGTGGACAAAGATTCGGTGAAATGGAAGTATGGGCACTTGAAGCTTACGGTGCAGCACATACATTACAAGAAATGTTAACAGTAAAATCTGATGATATTATCGGAAGAGTAAAAACTTATGAAGCAATAGTTAAAGGTGAAAACATTCCTGAACCAGGAACACCAGAGTCATTCAAGGTATTAACAAAAGAATTACAATCATTAGCTCTAAATGTAAGACTTTTAGATGAAAATGGTGAAGAAGTAATTTTAGCTGAAAATACTGAAGAAAATGACGATTATCGTCAAGTTGAAAGAATGGCAGATAAAGAAAGTGAAGATTATCCTGAACAATCATTTATTAAGTAGAGTTACAGAAAGGAGTACTTCTTAATGACAAGTTTTAAATCCATGCAAATTGGCTTAGCCTCACCAGAAATGATGAGAGAATGGTCAAGGGGAGAAGTTAAAAAACCTGAAACTATAAACTACAGAACATTAAAGCCTGAAAAAGAAGGACTATTTTGTCAAAAAATATTTGGTCCAACAAAAGACTATGAATGTGCTTGCGGTAAATATAAAAGAATTAGATATAAAGGCGTAATTTGTGAAAAATGTGGTGTTGAGGTTACAAAATCCAAAGTACGTCGTGAAAGAATGGGACATATCGAATTAGCTACACCAGTATCACATATCTGGTATTTCAAAGGCATTCCATCAAGAATGGGACTGCTTTTAGATATGAGTCCAAAATCACTTGAAAAAGTATTATATTTTGCAAACTATGTTGTTACAGACCCTGGTACATGTGATGAAGTAGCATATAAACAAATTTTGACAGAAACAGAATATAATAAATTATATATTGAATATGGTGATGAATTCCAAGCTGAAATGGGTGCTGAAGCTATCGAAAAATTATTATCACATATTGATTTAGATAAAACACATGCAGAATTATCTGAACAATTAGAAACAGCTTCAGGACAAAAGAAAGTAAGGATATATAGAAGACTAGAAGTTATTGAATCCTTTATTCAATCTGGTAATAGACCAGAATGGATGTGTCTGCGTGTATTACCTGTAATTCCACCAGATATCAGACCAATGGTTCAATTAGAAGGTGGTAGATTTGCTACTTCTGATTTGAATGATTTATACAGAAGAGTTATCAATAGAAATAACAGGTTGAAGAGATTATTGGAAATTGGTGCTCCAGATATCATTGTAAGAAACGAAAAGAGAATGTTACAAGAATCTGTTGATGCATTGATTGATAATGGTAGAAGAGGTAAACCAGTAACAGGTGCTTCTAATAGACCATTAAAATCACTTTCAGATATGTTAAAAGGTAAGACAGGTAGATTTAGACAAAACTTACTTGGTAAAAGGGTTGACTATTCAGGACGTTCAGTAATCGTTGTTGGTCCAGAATTAGCATTTTATCAATGTGGTTTGCCAAAAGATATGGCATTAGAACTATTTAAACCATTCATAATGGAAAGATTAGTTTCAAATGATGATGCTAAAAACATTAGATCTGCTAAAAAATTAATAGATAGAAAAAATCCAGTGGTTTGGGGTGCTTTAGAAGAAGTAATCAAGGACCATCCAGTATTGCTTAACCGTGCTCCTACACTTCACAGACTTGGTATTCAAGCGTTTGAACCAGTTTTAGTAGAAGGTAAAGCTATTAAATTACATCCATTAGTATGTAATGCTTATAATGCCGACTTCGACGGGGACCAAATGGCTGTTCACGTACCATTATCTGCTGAAGCTCAAGCGGAAGCTAGACTATTAATGATGTCTACAAACAATATACTTGCTCCAAAAGATGGGAAACCAATCACAACACCTACACAAGATATGGTATTGGGTTCATATTATTTAACATCTGATTTTGATGCAGAAGATACAGATTATTTATTTAGTGATTATGAAGAAATGATTAAAGCACTAGAAAATAAAATTATTCATCTACATTCAAGAGTAGGAGTAAAAGTTAAGAGAAGTGAAGATGATAAAGGACAAATTGTTAAATCAACAGTTGGTAGATTTATTTTCAATCACGAAATTCCTCAAGATTTAGGTATTGTAGATAGAAAAGTTAATCCTTATGGGCTAGAAGTTGACACATTGGTAGACAGTAAAATGCTATCAAAGATTATTGATAAATCATTCCATAAATATGGAAATATAAGAACAGCAAGATTGCTTGACTATATCAAGAAGAGAGGTTTCAACTATTCAACAAGAGCATCAATCTCAATAGGAATGGCTGATGTTATTGTTCCAGAAGAAAAAGCTTCAATTATTGATGCTGCAGATGAAAAAATTGTTGAAATTGAAGAACATACAGAAATGGGTATGTACACCGAAGAAGAAAGATATAATCAAGTTATCAGAACATGGGAACAAGCTACAGAAGATGTTACAAATGCATTGATGAAGAACTTGCCAGATTCAAATTCAATTGCAATCATGGCGAGATCTGGTGCTAGAGGTTCAGTAAGACAAATTAGACAATTAGGTGGTATGCGTGGACTGATGGCATCTACAACTGGTAGAACAATTGAAATCCCTGTTAAGGCGAACTTCCGTGAAGGTTTATCAGTACAAGAGTTCTTTATTTCAACTCACGGTTCTAGAAAGGGACTTTCTGATACTGCGATTAGAACTGCCGACTCTGGTTACTTAACAAGAAGATTGGTAGACGTATCTCAAGATGTAATCATTAGAGAAGAAGACTGTGGTACAGATTCTTATATAGTAGTAAAAGATATCTTAGAAGGTAAAGAAGTAATTGAAAAATTAAGAGATAGAATCATTGGTAGAACATCATTTGAAGATATCCTAAATCCAATTACTGGTAAGATTATCGTTCACAAAAATGAAATAATTACTGAAGAAATGGCCGACGAAATAACAAAAGAACATGTTATGGAAAAATTCGGTGGTGAAACAGAAATTATTAAAATTGAAGAAGTTAAGATTAGATCAGCACTTGAATGTAAAACAGAACATGGTATCTGTTCAAAATGTTATGGTAGAAACTTGGCAACTGGTAAAGAAACTAATATCGGTGAAGCTGTTGGTATCATAGCTGCTCAATCAATCGGTGAACCTGGTACACAACTTACAATGCGTACATTCCATACAGGTGGGGTTGCCGGAGGTGGAGCAATCACTCAAGGTCTTCCAAGGGTTGAAGAGTTATTTGAAGGTAGAAAACCAAAAGGACAAGCAATTATTGCGAGAAATTCTGGTATTGTACAAATTGATGACTCTGAAGAAAGAATTAAAGTATTTATTAAAGATGATGAAGAAACTTCAAAATACATCCTTCCATTTAATGTAAATCTAAGAAAAGACATTGTTGATGGAGAATATATTGAAATAGGTACAAAATTAACTGAAGGTTCTGTAAATCCACATGAATACTTAGAATTATTAGGTACACAAGCGGTTCAAGATTATATCATTAAGGAAATTCAAAAGGTATATAGATTACAAGGGGTAGACATTGATGATAAGCATATTGAAATTATCATTAAACAAATGCTACAAAAGGTAAATATCTTAGATCCAGGTGAATCTGACTTATTAGTTGGTACATTACAAAATAGAAGTTATGTTGAAAAAGTGAATGCTCAATTAAGAGAAGAAGGTAAAAAAGAAGTAGAATACGAACATGTATTGCTTGGTATCACAAAAGCAAGTATTGCTTCTGATTCATTCTTATCTGCTGCTTCATTCCAAGAAACAACAAGAGTTCTAACAGATGCATCAATCAAGGCTAAGACAGATGATTTAATGGGATTAAAAGAAAATATCATTATTGGTAAACTAATCCCTGCTGGTACTGGTATAAGCAGATATACAAAAGTAGAAGATTCTGATGAAAATGAACCAGAGGAAGTGGAAGAAGAAGTTGAAAATCAAGACGAAAAGGCAAATGCAATTAGCGAATAGCCTAAATGCTTGACATTAAAAAATAGTAATGATAAAATAGTTTAGTCAATGGGCATATTGTAGTCAAAATCACAATATGCCTTATGACAAACATCAACGATTGTTGATATATAAATATAAAGAAAAGGAGGTGCTAGAATGCCTACAATTAACCAACTAATTAGGAATAATAGAAAAACTGAAAAGCAAAAATCAAATACTCCTGCATTAGGTTACAATTTTAATACATTACACAAAAAGGAAACTCCTGTTAACTCTCCACAAAAGAGAGGTGTATGTACATCTGTAAGAACTGTAACACCTAAAAAACCTAACTCAGCTTTACGTAAAGTAGCCAGAGTAAGATTAACAAATGGAGCAGAAGTTCTTTCTTATATTCCAGGTATCGGACACAACTTACAAGAACACTCTGTTGTACTTATAAGAGGTGGTAGAGTAAAAGACTTACCAGGGGTAAGATACCATATCATTAGAGGAACATTAGATACAGCCGGCGTTTCAGGTAGAAAGCAAGGTAGATCTAAATACGGTGCTAAAAAGGCTTAATAGCAGCACAAATTAAATAGTAGAGTGCTTTTGTTTAGATTTATATATCAACAATGCACTGTCGACTTGAGATAGTCGAGTACCAATGAATTATTTTTATGGTAAGGAGGGAAGAAAAGTGCCAAGAAAAAATAGTGTCCCAAAAAGGGAAGTATTACCTGATCCAGTTTACGGTGACAGAGTAGTAACAAAATTAATTAACAATGTTATGCTTGATGGTAAAAGAGGTATAGCTCAAAAAATAGTATATGGCGCGTTTGAAAAAATTGCAGAAACAACTGGCGAAGAAGCTTTAGAAGTTTTCCAAAAAGCAATGAACAACATCATGCCTCTTCTAGAAGTTAAAGCTAGAAGAATTGGTGGTGCAACATATCAAGTGCCTATGGAAGTTAGACCTGCAAGAAGACAAACTTTAGCTTTAAGATGGTTAGTGTTATATTCTAGAAATAGAGGCGAAAAAACAATGACTGAAAGATTAAGCAAAGAGATTTTAGACGCTTCTAACAATACTGGTTCAAGTGTAAAGAAAAAAGAAGAAATGCACAAAATGGCTGAAGCTAATAGAGCTTTTGCACATTTCAGATATTAATAGTTAAATTAATAAGGAGAAAACAGTGCCAGATATTAGTTTAGAAAAAATTAGAAACGTCGGAATAATGGCTCATATTGATGCTGGTAAAACAACAGTAACAGAGAGAATATTATTCTATACAGGTAAAATTCATAAAATGGGTGATACACACGACGGTACAGCAGTAATGGATACCATGGATCAAGAAAGAGAAAGAGGTATCACAATTGCTTCAGCTGCTACAACAGCTTACTGGAAAGGAAATAAGATTAACATTATCGACACTCCAGGGCACGTTGACTTTACAGTTGAAGTAGAAAGATCCTTAAGAGTTCTTGATGGTGCGGTAGCATTATTTGACGCTAAGAGCGGTGTAGAACCTCAATCAGAAACAGTGTGGAGACAAGCTGATAAATATGGTGTACCAAGAATTTGTTTCATTAATAAAATGGATGCAACTGGTGCAGACTATTTAATGGCTGTTAATACAATTAAAGATAAATTAAAAGCTAATGCAGTTCCAATAGAATTACCAATCGGTAATGCACAAAGTTTTAGTGGTATTATCGACTTAGTAGAAATGGATGCAGTAGTTTATGACGAAAATGATGAAACTGGTGAATCAGCAAAAGTTGTTGAAATCCCAGAAGAATACAGAGAACAAGCAGAAGAATACAGAAATTACTTAATCGAAGCTGTAGCTGATTCTGACGAAGAAATTATGATGAAATTCTTAGATGAAGAAGAAATTACAGTTGAAGAATTAAGAGCAGCAGTAAGAGTATCAACATTAAATAGAGATATCTACCCAGTATTATGTGGTTCAGCATATAAGAAGAGAGGGGTACAATCTTTAATCGATGCAATGGTATACTACTTACCAGCTCCAAATGACATTCCTGCTATTAAAGGTACATTACCAAAGAAAACTGAAGAAGAAGAAACTGTTGAAGCAGAAAGACACTCAAGTGTTGAAGAACCATTTGCAGCACTAGCATTTAAGGTAGTAGCTGATGAATATGTTGGTAAATTAACATACTTTAGAGTGTACTCTGGTGAAATATCTTCTGGTTCATATGTATATAATTCTACAAAAGGTAAGAGAGAAAGAATAGGACGTATCCTAGAAATGCACTCAAACCAAAGAACAGAATTAGAATCAATTTCAGCTGGTAATATCGGTGCAGCAATTGGATTAAAAGATACAACAACTGGTGATACATTATGTGATCAAAATAATCAAATTATTCTTGAAAACATGGAATTCCCAGAACCAGTTATCTCAGTTGCTATCGAACCAAAAACAAAAGCATCTCAAGAAAAAATGGGTATTGCTTTAGGTAAATTAGCAGAAGAAGATCCAACATTTAGAACATTTACAAATCAAGAAACAGGACAAACAATCATCGCAGGTATGGGTGAGTTACACCTTGAAGTTATAGTAGATAGATTGTTAAGAGAGTTCAAAGTAGAAGCTAATGTAGGTAATCCTCAAGTATCATATAGAGAATCTATCACAAAAGAAGCAGAAGCAGAAGGTAAATTTGTACGTCAATCTGGTGGTCGTGGTCAATACGGTCATGTAAGATTGAAAGTTAAACCAAATGAACCAGGAAAAGGAATTGAATTCATCGACGCTATCGTTGGTGGGGTAGTTCCAAGAGAATACATTGGTTCTGTTGAAAAAGGTGTTAGAGAAGCTTGTGAAGCCGGAGTATTAGCTGGATATCCTTTATTAGATATCGAAGTTACATTATACGATGGTTCATACCACGAAGTTGACTCATCTGAAACAGCATTCCAAATTGCTGGTGCAATGGGATTAAGAGCTGCAGTTGAAAAAGCTGGTCCAGCTTTATTAGAACCAATTGAAAAAGTTGAAATAGTTACTCCAGAAGAATATCTTGGTGATGTTATGGGAGATGTTTCTTCAAGAAGAGGTAGAGTTGATGGTATGGGAACAAGAGAAGGTGTTCAAATCGTAGATGCATTCATTCCTTTATCTGAAATGTTTGGTTACGCAACATCATTAAGATCAAATACACAAGGTAGAGCAACATATTCAATGCAATTTGACCACTATGAACAAGTTCCAAATAGCATTAAAGAAAAAGTACTAGAAGGAAAAAAATCATAATTTATTATTAAATTTATAGTATATATAGTATAATATAAAATATAAAGAAAATTTGGGAGGAAGAAATGGCAAAAGGTAAATTTGTAAAAGAAAAACCACACGTAAATATCGGTACAATTGGTCACGTTGACCACGGTAAAACAACAACTACAGCTGCAATCACAATGGTATTAAACAAAAGATTTGGTACAGGTGAAGCTATAGATTACGCAAATATCGATAAAGCACCAGAAGAAAGAGAAAGAGGTATTACAATCAATACTTCTCACGTAGAATACGAAACAGCTAACAGACACTACGCTCACGTAGACTGTCCAGGACACGCTGACTACGTTAAAAACATGATCACAGGTGCTGCTCAAATGGACGGTGCTATCTTAATCGTATCAGCTGCTGACGGTCCAATGCCTCAAACAAGAGAACACATCTTACTTGCAAGACAAGTTGGTGTGCCAAGAATCGTAGTATTCTTAAACAAAGAAGACCAAGTAGATGATCCAGAATTAATCGAATTAGTAGAAATGGAAGTAAGAGAATTACTTACAGAATACGAATACGATGGAGACAACACACCATTCGTAGTTGGTTCAGGATTAAAAGCTATCCAAGATCCAGACGGAGAATGGGGAGATAAAATCGTTAAATTAATGGAAGCTGTTGACGAATGGATTCCAACACCAGAAAGACAAACTGACAAACCATTCTCAATGCCAGTAGAAGACGTATTCTCTATCACAGGTAGAGGTACAGTAGCTACAGGTAGAGTTGAAAGAGGTGTTGTTAAAGTTGGTGATAACGTAGAAATCGTTGGTTTAGTAGACAAACCTGAAACAGTAGTAGTTACAGGGGTAGAAATGTTTAGAAAACAACTTGACTTAGCTGAAGCTGGAGATAACATCGGAGCATTATTAAGAGGTGTTACAAGAGACGGCGTTGAAAGAGGACAAGTTTTAGCAAAACCAGGAACAATTAAACCACATACAAAATTTGAAGGTGAAGTTTACGTATTAACAAAAGAAGAAGGTGGTAGACATACTCCATTCTTCTCAGGATACAGACCACAATTCTTCTTAAGAACAACAGACGTTACAGGTGATATCCAATTACCTGAAGGTGTTGAAATGGTTATGCCTGGAGATAACGCAACATTCACAATCTCATTAATTTCTCCAATCGCGATCGAAGAAGGTTTAAGATTCGCTGTTAGAGAAGGTGGTAGAACAGTTGCTTCAGGAGTTGTTTCAAAAATTATTGAATAATTCTAGATAACTAAGAAGAGTATTGAAGAAATTCAGTACTCTTTTTTTGATTGAAAAAATGTGTTGTGGATGAGCTATATAGTGTTTGGAATTCGGCAATAGGTTGAAGTAAAGTAATTGCCTAATATATATGAATAACATTTAGGAACCGATATTACTTGGTTATTTTAAAATATTATTTTTACCAAGTAGTAAATATATCAAATTTACTTGGTTATTTTAAATAATTGTGATATACCAAGTAAAATGGTTGAAATTTTTACTTTGTAAATTTCAAAATCTTAAATAACCAAGTAAATCTAAAATTTAATATAAAAAAACTAAAGAGTGTTAATTGTTAAATTAGATTATATAACTACAAAACTATTTCTAAATTCTTAAACAATTTCAATTTAATAATCCATTATTCTTTGCTATAATTAGTATAGTAAATTTTTAGGAGATATTATGGCTAAGTTATATTTTAGATATGGTGCAATGAATTCAGGAAAATCAACAGCTCTTATGCAAGTGGCTCACAATTACGAAGAAAGGGGTATGGCGGTAAGGGTATTGAAGCCTGCTATTGATTCGAAGGGTGATGATAGTGTAGTTTCACGTTTGGGTATAAAGAGAAAAGTTGATTATAGAATAGAAAAAGATGATAATTTATATGAAAATTTTTCTAAAATAGAGGGAGGTCAAAATATTTCTTGTATTATCGTTGATGAAGTACAATTTTTAACGGCTGATCAGATTGATCAATTAATGAAGATTGCAGTTTTGAAAGATGTACCAGTTATATGTTATGGATTGAGGACTGACTTTAAGACAAAAGGCTTTGAAGGTTCTGAAAGATTATTGCTTATTGCACATTCAATTGAAGAATTAAAGACAATTTGTAGATGTGGAAGAAAAGCTATCTTTAATGGACGTAAAATAGATGGTCTTTTTGTTTTTGAAGGAAGCCAAGTAGCTATTGATGGTGAACAAAAAGTTGAGTACGAATCAATGTGTGCAAAATGCTATTTTGAACGTTTAGAAGAGGAGTCAAGACGTTTGGAAGGCGATCAAATGACCTTTTAATATATGATTAATTTTCAATTATTTATATGAGTATCGTCTATAATGAATCCTCTAAATATTTTAGAGGGATGTAAAAAATATAGGCGGATATAATAGCATTGTATAGAAAAATAAAGGGACTGTTGCAAAACAATCTCTTTTATGAGTAAAAAAATGTGTTGTCTTTTCAAATTGGCAATATGTTGATAAAAGATTAAATAATAAAAGAGGAGCTATGCAACTACTAAAAGTAATTTTGCACCAGCTCCTTTGTTATTGTTGAAACTTTTTAATACTTTCCTAATTCTTCAGCAAATATATTTAACATTTTAAGTACTGAATTTAATGTTATATTTTCTATATCTTTCTTTGGATTATATTCAACAAAGTCGATTGATTTAATTAATTTTGTTTGGATAAGTTTTCTAATAATTATCTCTGATTGTTCATGGTCAAATCCATCTTCAACTGGCGTACCTGTTCCTGGTACTAAGCTTATATCCATTGAGTCTATATCATAGCTGAAATGGACTTTATTAATGCCTTTATTGTTTATATCGTCAATAATTTCGTTAAGGCATTTATTTACACCTTTTGTGTGTACATCATCCATATACCACACATTCACACCGTATTTATCTATAATGTCATATTCGCCTTCATCAACACTTCTTGCTCCTAAAATATAGATATTTTCTGGTTTAATTTTATGTCCTTTGAAATATACATTTGTCAATTTGTCATCACCTAGCCCAAAAGAAGCTGCAAGTGGCATACCGTGAATATTTCCTGAAGGAGAGGTTTCTGTATCATTTATATCTGCATGTGCATCAACCCAAACTATTGCAAAATCATCTCCTAAAATACTTGAAACTCCAGCTAATGACCCGATTGCAAGAGCGTGATCTCCACCAATTACAAATGGCATATTACCTTTTGAAAGTGAGTCGTGGACTTTATCAGCTAGATCTTCAACGGCATTCGTTACAGGAGATAAATATTTGATACTTTCATGGTCTCTATATTTCTCTTTTTCTGATATAATTTCTACTTTAGTATCTTCTTTTACTTCTGTGATGATTCCATTTTTATTAAAAATGTCTTCAATTCCTTCTTGTATTATTTTATCTGGTCCAAATTCCACGCCAGGTCTATCAGAACCATAGTACATGGGAACCTTTATAAAATCAATTTTCAATTTGTTCTCCTAACAATTTATATTATTAATTTGATTTGTTGAAAATGTAAATCTCTAGTTATATAATTAATAGAGTATTTATTTAGAACAACTATATTATATAACAATAAAAGTAAAAATGGGGAAAATATGAAAAAGTTACAAGAGTTTATTAATTTATTAAAAGAAACAGATAATTTTGTGGAAAGTCAAGGAGATAACTTAGCAATTGAAAATATTTCTTATGACTCTAGAGATGTACAAGAAAATACTTTATTTTTCTGTAAAGGATTAAATTTTAAGGATGAATATCTAGTGGATGCAAAAGAAAAAGGCGCGAATTCATACATTTCAGAAAAGAAGATGAATGTAGATCTGCCTTATATTATTGTAAAAGATGTTAGAAAAGCGATGATGGAAATATCGAGATTCTTTTATGATTTTCCAGACACAAAAATAAAAACTATAGGTGTTACAGGTACAAAAGGAAAATCCTCAACAGTTAAATATGTAAAAAGCATATTAGACAGCTATTTAATAAAAAATGGAAAGAAACCAGCAGGAATTATTTCTACTATTAATACTTTTGATGGTATTGAAGATATATCTTCATCATTAACAACACCTGAGGCAATAATGTTATACAGATACTTAAATAACGCCGTAAACGCGGGTTTAGAGTATATGGTAATAGAATCATCCTCTCAGGCGTTTAAATACGATAGAATGAATAATATTGACTTAGATGTGGCAGTATTTCTAAATATAGGAGAAGATCATGTAAGTGATATTGAGCATCCTACATTTGAAGATTATTTTAATTCTAAATTAAAAATATTCGAAAGAACACAATTTGCAATTTATAATAAAGATGCGGACCATATTGAAAAGATTGAACATTCTATTCAAAAAAATAAAGCTGAATCTGAATCATTTTCTACTAAAGTAAATGCAGAAGCTAAATTAATTGATTATAGTTTCTTAGAATCAGGACTTAAAATTAAATTAGATTATAAAGGTGAAGAAATTGAAGTTAAAATACATCAATTAGGGACATACAATATTGAAAATGTACTAGCTGCAGTGATGATTGCAAAACATTTTGGCGTGGATAATGAATCAATTAAAGAAGGTCTTGATAATACAGAAATTAGCGGTAGAGAAGAAGTTTTCGAATCAAACGATAAAAAATATATAATGTTTGTTTCTTACGCTCATAACGAACTTAGTTTTGATAAAGCATACGAATTTATTGAAATAAAATACCCAGAATACAAGATAGTTTCTATTTTTGGTAATAGTGGAAAAATGGCGAAAAATAGGATTGAAGGTAATTCTAGATCAGCTGCAAAACATTCTGACCATATAATTATCGTGCCAGAAGATTCAGAATATACGGAATATGACGTTGTATATGAAAGATTGGCGCAAGAAATAGGTAAATATACTGATAATTTTGAAAGAGCAGATTCAAGAGAAAATGGTATTAAAAAAGCTTTTAATGATGCAAAAGATAAAACGGTATTTTTCGTAGCTGGAAAAGGCTCAGAAGACTATCAAAAAGAATATGGAAAATATATACCAATAAAAAGTGATACAGATGTAGCACGTGACATCATTGAAGAATATAACAATAAATAGAAAAGTAAACTATGATTTATCTTTGATAAAATAAGATAAGTCATAGTTTTTTTATACAAATTTAAATTGTTAAATCCAGTTAACAATTTTGACAGTTTTTATTTTTCAAATTCTGCTAATATATATTTAGGAGGTAAATTTGAAAAATATAGAAATACTGATGCAAGATAACTTCTATGCAAATAATTTAAATACACTATTAAATACAATGTTTGAAGATATTAATTCTAGATTGATTTCTAATTTAGAAGAGAGAAGTAAAAAATCATTATTAATTGTTGACGAAGAAATACAAAATAATATTTCAATTTTTTTATATCTAAATGAAGAGAGAAAATATAAAAACATTGATTATATCTATAAATTGATAGTAGACAAATATAAGGATATTGAACTTGAGACAACAAAACAGGAAATTATAACATTTGTAAATCTAAGCCAAATGAACTCTATAAATGAAGAAGCTACAGAATTTGCAAAGTATTATAGTAAAAAACATAATACATTATTAATAAATTTTAATAGTTTTGGAAAGTATAAACCTGTTGAAAATGAAATTAGTTTAGATTCTTTATTGTTTATTATCGATAATAAGAAAGATATTTCTGTAAATAAACTTGAAAATCTCTCATATATAAGTTCTTCTAATATGCCATTTGAAACAGAGAAATTAGAATATATAAAATACATTTTAGATATATTAAAATATCAACATTATAAAAAAATATTAATCGATCTTTCTTTTAATATTTCTTCAAGAAATATTGAAATTCTAAAAAACTCAGACTTAATTATTTTCTATAACAACGACTCTAGTGAAAGAAAATTTATTGAATCATCAAAATCATTTATTAAAAATCAACTAAACCACAAATATAAAGAAGTTAATATAACAAAAACACAGGAAGAATATATTTTAGAGATAAATAATTTATATTTTAATCTAAAAAATATTGATGAAGTGGTAAAAATTTATGATCAATATAAATGAGATAAAAAAAGGAATTTCACCGGATGAGTTTATTTTATTAAATGATAATCAGATATTTCAAAGACTTAATATTATCGTTTTAGAATATATCAATGATAAAAGCTATAAGTACAATCTTGATGAGATAAAGCAAATCGTAAATGATTTATATAGTGAATATAGAGGTCTAGGGATATTAGACAAATTTCTAGCTGATGATAGCATTAACGAAATAATGATAAATTCATATAAGGAGATTTATTTAGAAAAAGATGGGAAAATTATAAAAAGTAGGTATTCTTTTTCAGATAATGATGATTATATGAGAATTATTCAGAAGATGGTTAGTGAATCTGGTAGAGAAGTTAATATTTCTAATCCAATAGTAGACATAAATCTCAAAGATGGTTCAAGAGTAAATATTGTATTAAATCCTATTTCAAAGGATAATCCTGTTGTTACAATTAGAAAATTTGCAGAAAAAACAATTACCCTAAACCAATTAATAGAATTTAATACAATAGATGAAAAAACTGCCGAATTCATCTCAGATTTAGTACAGTCTCGATACAATATTATGATTGGAGGCGGGACATCATCAGGAAAAACAACGTTCTTAAATGCATTATCAGAATACATTTCTAAAGATGAAAGGATAATCACTATCGAAGATTCTAGAGAATTAAAGATCTTAGATAATGATAATTGGATAAGCTTAGAATCTAGACAACCAAATAGTTCAAATAAAGGCGCTATCACTATAAAAGATTTGATTAAAAATTCTTTAAGAATGCGTCCAGATAGAATTATTGTTGGTGAGGTTAGATCTGATGAAACTTTAGACATGCTTCAAGCGATGAATACTGGCCATGATGGTTCATTATCTACTGCTCACGCAAATTCATCAAAAGACATGATTTCTAGATTAGAAACTATGGTGTTGCGATCAAGCGAAAACATTCCTATAGAAGCAGTAAAGAGAATGATAAATTCCTCAATTGAAATAATCATTCAACTTAAGAGAGTTAGTTTATCAAAAAGAAGAGTTATAGAGATTTCTGAAGTTTTACAGGATGAGAATGGAAAGACGGTTATTAATATTATATTTAAATATGATTATAAATCAGATAAATTAAAGAAAGTTGGCAATTTAATAAATGAGGAGAAATTATTGAGGCGTAAGAATGTTTAACAATAAAAAAATTATTTCATTTCTGATTTCTACTTCTATTATATTTTTATATTCTATTACATTTTTCCATAATTTTATTATTTCAATATTAATATCGATAATCTTAAGTGTTAGAGCTCATAAATTATTTGAAACGATCTTAGAAAAGAAAGATATCAAACAAAAGAGAATTATGTTTAGAGAATTTCTTGATATCTTCCATACTAATATTATTTCTGGGCAAAACTTCTATAATTCATTAATTTTGACATCAAGAGAAATCAAATATATATTTCAGGAAAATATTTATATAATTAAATATTTAGATGAAATGATTTATGATATTGAAAATGGGAAGAAAATTGAAACATCTTTAATAGAATTCAAGAAAAAATCAAATTTAGAAGAAATTAGTATATTTGTAGATAGTATTATTATTTCTATAAAATCTGGGATAGATATTTCAAAAGTTGTTGAAAATAGTAAAAACATGTTAACGAATAATATTAGTTTGGAGCTAGAAATGACCACGATAGTAGAAAATTCAAAAAGAGATTTTATTATAATGTGCTTATTACCCCTAATAGTTCTACTTACTATAAGCTTTACGTCAACTATGAATCTTACATTAATAGATTACATAATTAGAGGTATAGTGTTCGTTATGTTTATCATTGCTTTTTATATCGGAAATAAAATTGTAAATTTGGAGTTCTAATGACAAAATACATTTCACTAACAATAGCGACCATCATGCTTATAATTTATATTTTTACCACAGTTATTTATTTTAAAAATATAAAAATATATGAGAAAGAAAAATACTTTAATAATATTTATATCAATCAATTATATTCAACTATAGGTTTTATTGTTGAAAAATACCAAAATAATATTATTAAATTCATAAACACTAAATTGATAATCTCTATAAAAAATATGTATGGAGAGAAAAATCTTTCAAATAAAATTAAAATACATTCCACAAAAAAACTCAATCAAATATTTTTTATCTCTATTATATTTTTTATTGTCAATTCTTTTATAAATAAGTCTTTGGTCTTATTGCTCACAATTATTTTCATTTTCTTATATTCTAAATTATTAGATAATAAAGAAATAAAAAAATATAAAAACTATCAAGATAATTTTAAAAAAGATCTTCCAGCTTTTATTTCAAGACTATATCTTTTAATACAATCAGGACTAAATTTAAGAAATTCAATAAAATACATCATTGAAAATACAGAAGGGGAGGTGTCAAAAGATTTTAGCACTGTACAAAATTTAATTGAAAATGGCATGTCGGAAATAGAAGCATATAATCAAATACTGCTAAAAAGTGATGATATCTTAATTAGAAAATTTATCTCCAATATTATTCAAAACTTGCAAAAAGGAGGTGATGATTTAGAAGATTTATTACAAATGATAAAAAAAGAAAGTGATGAATTTAGAAGATCACAAATAATTCTAAAAACTCAGGAAGCAAATAGTAAATTACTAATTCCAAATTTAATGATTTTTTCTGGGATATTAATTATTGTTATGGTTCCAATATTACTAAATATCTTATAAGGAGGATTTATGATAAGAAATCATTTTATTAATATCATCAATAATGTGATATCTAATAAAAAAGGCGAAATAAACATGATTGCAATAGTTTTAATTTTAATAGTAGTAATAATTCTAGCTGTAATCTTTAAGGAGGGAATGGAATCTTTATTAAAAACTATGCTTCAAAGAGTAGAAAATGATATCAATACTTTTTAAGAAAATAATAAAAAATGAGAAAGGAGGTGCAGAATTCGTCGAATCATCCTTTGTATTTCCAACTATTCAAATTTTTATTTTATTATTGATAGTACTTTCCCTTAACACTATTGAAAAAATTTATACTTTTGAAAAAGTATATAAAGAAAGTAGAGATGAATTTTACAGTAAGCATAAAAAGACAATTTCCACTTCAGAAGATTTGTTTGAGCAATATAAAAATTCGTCAGATGTAAAAGTAAAAGACAGAAAATTTAATTTAGATAAAAAGAATTCTTTGTTTAATACGATGGTACATTCATATGAAAAAGACAAAATGTATTTATCAACAAACAAGATGGATACCGACGATATAATAAGGAAATTAGATTTTATGAAAGAAGTATATCTTGATATCAAAGACTTAGATAGTTTTAAGAAATTAGGGAATTTTACAACGACAATAAATAATATGAAAGATAATTTGATGAAGAAATTGAAGAAATGATAAAAAGTTCAAAAGGTACAATTTCAGTGTTTTTAGCTTTAATTCTTTTGCCGATATATAGCTTTGCGTTAGTTTCAATGGATATAGCAAAAATATTTGTTGCAAATAATCATTTAAATATGGCGAATGAAATAGCTAGTTATTCTGTTGAATCATCGTTTAATGATAAATTATATGAAAAATATGGAATATTTGGAATCGACAAAGATAAAGAATTTATCAATCAATATGTGAACTATTTATTAAAAGAAAATATTGAAAAAGAAGAAAGTGATATTTACCATGCAATGGTTGATGATTCGAATGTTAATATTGAAAATTCTGATTTATTGATTGCAAATGACAATTTAGAAAGTCAAATCCTTGAATATATGAAATTGGTTGGACCGTATAAAATAACGAATGGAGTACTTAATTTATTTAATATTTCTATGAGTTCAAGACAATATACTGAGATATTAAATAATAAAATGGATTATGAGGAGGAGTATTCCAAAGCAGTAAAAAGTATAGATAATTTAGTTAATAATTTTATATTATATGATAACAATTTTTCAAATATAAATAATGATGTATCTAATTTAAATACAAATTTAGAAAATTTACGAAAAAACACAAAAGATATAAAAACAAAATTTTCTAAAATTGAAACAAAAACTTTAGATAAAGATATGGACATTAATAAGATAAATGAAAAATCAAAAATGTTATTAGATAAAAAACATGAAGATATAATTATTAAAATTTACAAATTAACTAATACTGATAAGAAACATACTGAAAACAATGAATTCATTGAATTGATAAAGAAAAATAAGGACTTTTTAGAAGAGATTTATACCTATTCTAAATTGTGGAATATAGATGATAAATTAATTGTTGATGATAAGGATTTTGATATTTCTATTGCATTAGATAAGATTGTTAAATATAATTCTGAAATTGTAAAAACATATGATAAACAGATAAGTATCGCTATTTCAGAATATAATTCAAATAATAATTCTCTAAAAGAAAAGTTAAAAACTTTTGAAATAACATATAAAAATATAATATCTGAACTTGAAAATTTTAGCAATAGCTCGGTAGAGTTGCAGGAAAAACTGGATAAATGGGGCGAATCCATCAAATCAATGGAACAAAGTGATATAAAGAATAATTTTAATTCTGAATATAAATCTACAAAAATTAGTTTCACAAAAGAAAATATTGATAAACTGTTGGAAAAATTAAAAAATAATGAAAAAACTTTGCATGATATTAATGAGGAATTAGATAGAAATACAGATATTTTTAAAATTGATCCATTGAAATATAATTCGGATAATGATAAAAAGTTTAACTTAAATAATTTAGGTAAATTACCTTCATTAAACAATTTTAAGATTTACAAATTCGCAATGGAAAGAAATAAAAGTGATACCATAGAACATTCCCAAAAAAAGGTTGCAAAAGAAAATAAAAAGAATATAGAAAAATTTAGTGAAAAAGCTAAAAAAGACTCAATAGAAAAATCTAAAGGCTCAATTTACGACTATATAGATAAAGAAAATATTGATAAAATTTCTGAAATATCAAATGAGAAAAGCCCTTTGTTTGATAATAATACTGATATTAAAAACTATAAGAAAATTATTAATTTTTCTTCAGAAATAATTCCTTCTAATGATACCAATATAATTGATAATTTATATTTATCTCAATATATTATCGATAAATTTTATAATAAATTGAGCAAAAATGAAGAATTTGGAAGTCAAATAGAATATATTCTTTTTGGTAAAGACGATTTATCAAAAAATAATAATACAGTAAATAATTACATTTTTGGTTTAAGATTTTTACTAAATTCTCTATATGCATTTACAAATACAAATTTAAAACTGGAGGCTAATGCGATCGCTATTTCCATTGCTGGCTGGACTGGATTCGCCGTTCCATTGATAAGAACTTTAGTATTATCTGCGATGAGTTTTGGAGAGAGTGTTATAGACTTAGAAACTATAAACGATGATAAAGCCATCGAAACTTTTAAAAATAAAGCTTCATGGAAAGTTAGCGTAACGTCCTTACCATCTATATTAGGTAAAAAAGCTAAAGAAATTGTAGATACTGGATTAGATAATATTTACGATTCAATTATTAATTATAGTAATGAAGGAATCGACGTATTAGAGAAAAATGTGGATGAATTTACACATCAAACAATTGATGGGATTTCACAATCCATAATCTCAGAAATAGTTTCACCGGTTCAAAATGTAATGTTTAATAATATAAATCAAGAAGGTGCTAATTTAAAACAGGAAATTGAAGAGACTCTAAATGAAGTAAATTCAAACATACAAAATGAGAAAGGGGAACTATACAGCATTAAATCTAATATGTTCAACTTTGTAAAAGAAAATATTATGTCAAATATTGACAATTTTAAGCAAATAAATTTAGAAGAATATTTTGGCAAGTTGTCAAAAAATATTGAAGATAAAGTGAAAGGTGTTACTTCAAAATATTCTAATATATTAAAGGATAAAATAAATTCTTCAATTTCAAAAAATAAAATAAAACAAAAAGAATTGTTTAATAAATATGTTGATGATTACTTAGATAAATTAGGATTAAATAAAAAAATTACTAATATGGGATCTACAAGCGGTTTAAGTTTCAAATATAAAGATTATTTAACACTTGTAACATTATTTAGATTGATGTCAGGAAACAAATCGAAAATAATGGAAAGACTAGCTATCGTGATTGATTATGAAATGAAAAAAGAGTTTTCTGAATTTGATATTACAAAGGTTTTTGTATCATTTACGATAGATTCAAAATTAAGAATTAACACTGTTTTATTAAATAAATATATTTTCAAAGATTCAGTCGAAAATACAATAATTGGAGGTTATTAATTGAAGAAAGTAATTTTAATTGTTTTGAGTTTGATATTTATAACCGCATGTTCAAAACAAAATGAAGAAAATGTTAAAGATGGTTTTAAGAAAACGGATAAATATAATCAAACCATATATCTGCCTACAAATTGGGGAGTAAAATCTGGGATTTATGGAGATCATTATACTAATTTTGAAGATATAATTCTTATTCAAGATATTAAATCGGATATGACTGAAGAGCTAAAAACTTCATTAAATTTTTACCATCCTGGTTTAATTAAATTATTTGATGAACTGATTTTAGAACAAAAAGATGATCATTATGTAAGTATAATTACAAGAGAAAAAGTAAAATATCTTATTTCTAAAAAAATCAAAAATGAAGGTAAAGATGCTTTGCTTTCTATAGTATCCGATACTCAGGAAAGAGCATATGAATTATACAAACAAATCTTTAGATAAAAACAGTGGTTCAGCTACAATTGAAGCAAGTTTAGTATTTATTGTTTTCGTAGTTGGTTATTTGGTTTTACATAGTCTATCAATAAACCTTTTAGTAGAATCCATTACTAGAAAAGCCTTATTTGAAACGGGTATGGATATCTCTAGTTATATACAATTCATTGACTCCTTTGAAAAAATAGACAATATTAAAACTGAATCTATCAACTACGAAGACTATAAAGATATAATTATTGAAAACATCAATAATGAAAATAAGCTGATTAAAGATTTAATAAAACTTGCGAAGAAAGATATTTCAAATGAAACAAAAAGAGTAACTTATAGCAATATCACAAAAAAGATTTTAGAAAAGAAAATGGATTCAATTAAAAATGATGTAAATTTTGAAAATTTAGGTATAGTAAATGGAAAATCTGGCATTAAAGTGTCTGATATAAATGTATTAGAAAATTCTAACGCATTAGAAATAGCCATAAATTATACTTTTAATTTAGATAAATTTGGAATGTTTTCTTTAAAGAACAATGTTAAGCAATGCATTAACATTGGAACGTGGGCAAGAAAAGGTGGAAATGGTAATGATGCAAATTCGACTATTTGGAATGAATCTAATTTTATTAGAGGGAGATATTTTGCAGATCATTTAAGGAAAGAGCACCCTGGAATCGTTATAAAAAAGGGCAGTGGTGTAGATTTATTTGATGTAGAGAATAATACAATTATTCAAGTATATTCCTTAAATATTTTCAATAAGACATATAGTGAGAAAAAAGAAGAAAAACATTTTTTGAAAGAAGAGTTTTTTAAAACTGTTAAATCATACTATAAAAAACTATTACTAAATATAAAAAATATGAACAATAATTTTATTTCTAATGATGGAAAAAGTTATGAGATTTCAAACCCTAAAGAGAAATTAGTAATAGTATTACCAGAGGAGGCAAAGGAATTGTTTGATTTAAAAAATATTAAAAAAGAAATTGGAAATGTAGAGTTTCTATATATGGAAAAGGCATTAAATGATAATTAGCATTCTTACATATAACAAATTTAAAGAGGAAATGGAAAAAAGAAATTTATATTTACTCCTAATCATAAGTTTACTCTTTTACATTTTTTATAACAAAATAGAATACTTTATTTTATCAGTGATGTTAAATATCTCGATAATTGATATTAAAAAGAAAATAATTCCAAATGAATTTCTTATAATTCTTCTGCCATTCACTTTGCTTAATATAGACTTTTCTTTTAATGTATTTAAGCTTCTAAGCATCATATTTATTATTATTCTGATTCTTATTTCACATTTTACTCAGATTATAGGGATGGGAGATGTGAAATTACTGTCGATATTATATCTAATTAAAGGCGTTTATTTTATGCACGCATTTTTTATTAATATTTCGATAGTACTTTTCATATTCTCCTTAATTCTTGTAATCAAATCGAAATCAACAAAAAAAAGTTTTGCTTTGGCTCCAATAATTCTATTATCTTATATATTAACAATAAACTAGAGGTAAAAATGAAAAAGATATTTATATTCTTCTGTTCCATTCTTATAGCTGTTTCATGGTATTTAAATATAAATAGCGAGGTTACTATTATTAATAAGAGTAAAAACTATCTGCAAATAGCTAATAATTACTTTGATAAGGGCCTATATATTGATGCGATAGACTATTACAATTTGTCTTATGAAATAAAGCAAGAGAATGAAACTAAAGAAAAAATCTATGAAACATATTTGAAATTAAATGAATTCGATAAGGCATTTAATTATTTAAAAATGTTGAAAGACAAGAAAACAAAAAAGCAAAAAGAATTTTTAAATCATCTCCTTTCGATTGAAGAATATAGCAAATACAATTATTTCTTAAATCTTGTAGACAAAGAAACACAAAAAGAATTTGAAAGAAATAACTATTTTCTATATAAAGATTTAGAAATAAGTTTTGATGATATAAAATTTAATCCAAATAATGATATTATTTTTGCCAAACTTGGGGATAACTGGAATGTTATCAATAATCGTGGAAAATCTACAACTCCGAAGTATCTTGACATTTTATATAAAGATGGAGGAATGTTAACCGTTAATGATAAAAATTCAATTAAAGTAATCGATAAGGCTAATAATATAAGATCAAATATTACGGTTAATAATGTTATGGGATTTAAAGATGGATTTATGGTACAAATTAATGATAGTAAACAATCATATATCGATAGAACAAATAAAGAAGTCTCTCAAAGATATACAAAAGCGTCTAATTTTTCTAATAATACAGCAGTAGTCTTTGATGATAAAAATTATTTGATCAATAAAAATTTTGAGAAGAAGAAAGAATTAGAGGGCGGAGGATTTAAAGTTAATAAATTTAATGACGCAATTATTGACAATAAACTAATAGTAAAAATTGATAAGAAATTTAAAATTTATGATTTAATAAATGACAAATATTCAGCCTCATATGACGATATAGATTTTAGTTATGGTGAATGTATAGCAGTAAAGAAAAAATCGAAATGGGGTTATATCAATCAAGAATTTGAAGAGATTATTTCACCTAAATATGACTATGCTGAATCGTTTAGTGCTGGAATAGCAATTGTAAAAAATAAAAGAAAATATTTTGTGATAGATGAAAATGGAAATGAGCATAAAATAGGGAATAAACCATTAAAAACATTTAATAATGAAGGCATTAGCTTTATAAAGAAAGATAAAAAATGGAATATGATAAAATTAGTGAGGTATATAAATGATTGAAAAAAATTATAAAAAAGAAAATTCTAACACCATAGTGTTAAATATGATAAAAAATAATAAAATTGATAACATTTTAGACTATAAAATAAATGAAAACAAAATAATCTATAACATAGATGGAAAAATTTCATTAAAAGAAGTAATAGGGAATCAAATAAATTCCATTGAATTTATAAAGTTAATAGATTTAATATCAAAAATATTAATTACTTTAGAATCCTATATGATTTCAAGTAGTAACATATATCTGAATTTAGAGGATATATATATGACACAGTCAAGAGAATTATATTTAATGGTTAATCCATCATTAAATACAAATAATGATATAAAATCAATGTTTCAAAATATATACTTAAATAAAATAATCGAAACAAAACCAGATTCAATTAACTTAATCAAAATAAATAACTATTTCAATTCAAATGATTATTCTGTTTCTGGTTTAAGAAAAATGATTCTAAATATATCGAACGAAAAAAAAGATGTAGAAGAGGAAAAAAATTTTAAAAATTTAAATTCCACACCACAAAAAGCCAATAACAATAATTTAAAACCGCTTAAAAAAACCACTATATTTAGTCGTTTCTTTCAAACACAAAAACAAAATATAGTAAAATAAAAAAATTTAAAAAAAATTTGACAAAAATAATTTATTTATGTATTATATAAAAGTACTCTAAATGAACGAGTTACTTAAATAACGATTATAATAAAATAAATTTGACAAAAGTTTCGATTTGTTATATTATAATGTAGTCACATTAGTGGCCCTATGGTCAAGCGGTTAAGACATCACCCTTTCACGGTGGTATCCCGGGTTCGAGTCCCGGTAGGGTCACCAATATATGGGCGTTTAGCTCAGTTGGGAGAGCATCTGCCTTACAAGCAGGGGGTCATAGGTTCAAGTCCTATAACGCCCACCATATATTTTTTAGTGGCCCGGTAGTTCAGTTGGTTAGAATGCCAGCCTGTCACGCTGGAGGTCAGGGGTTCGAGCCCCCTTCGGGTCGCCAATAAATTAATCAATTAAATAATAACAGAAATATTTTGAATAGCATGCTGGTGTAGCTCAATAGGTAGAGCAATTGATTTGTAATCAATAGGTTGGGGGTTCAAGTCCTCTCACCAGCTCCAATTAAATGGAGGAGTTCCCGAGTCGGCCAAAGGGGACGGACTGTAAATCCGTTAGCTCAGCTTTCAGTGGTTCAAATCCACTCTCCTCCACCAATTTTATATTAGGGGTTCCTATTTAAGAATATGCGGGTGTAGCTCAGTGGTAGAGCCCCAGCCTTCCAAGCTGGTTGCGAGGGTTCGACTCCCTTCACCCGCTCCACTAGGACCTATAGCTCAGCAGGATAGAGCAACGGCCTTCTAAGCCGTGTGTCGGAGGTTCGAATCCTCCTAGGTTCGCCACAAATTTTGGGGTATAGCCAAGTCGGTAAGGCACAAGACTTTGACTCTTGCATTCCTAGGTTCGAGTCCTAGTACCCCAGCCATATATGACCCGTTAGCTCAGTAGGTAGAGCACTTGGCTTTTAACCAAGGTGTCCGGAGTTCGAGCCTCCGACGGGTCACCATTTTTTAATATTATGTTTAGTACGGAGGGGTACCGAAGTGGCCATAACGGGGCGGTCTTGAAAACCGTTAGCGTGAAAGCGCACGTGGGTTCGAATCCCACCTCCTCCGCCAATGTTTTGGAGAAGTACTCAAGAGGCCGAAGAGGACGCACTGCTAACGCGTTAGGCGGGTGAAACCGTGCGAGGGTTCGACTCCCTCCTTCTCCGCCATTTAAGTACTTCTTTTTTATAGATTTTGAGATTAGCCTGGATAGCTCAGTAGGTAGAGCAACGGATTGAAGCTCCGTGTGTCGCTGGTTCAATTCCGGCTCCAGGCACCAATAAATGGCCAACTTAATAGCCTTAGGGGTATAGTTCAGTTGGCAGAACGTTGGTCTCCAAAACCAAATGTCGAGGGTTCGAGTCCTTCTACCCCTGCCAAGTATGGACCTATAGCTCAGCTGGTTAGAGCGCACGCCTGATAAGCGTGAGGTCGGTGGTTCGAGTCCACCTAGGTCCACCACATTTTTTAAATATTTGGGCCATTAGCTCAGTTGGTTAGAGCGCACGGCTCATAACCGTTAGGTCCCGGGTTCAAGTCCCTGATGGCCCACCAAATATGACGAATTGCGAAACAGCTAGAAATAGCTGTTTTTTTGATGCTTTCAACATTTGTGAGCATTTAGAGTTTTTACCGTTATTACCTATTTGTACCTATAAATACCCCCTTGTACCTGATTTACTGGAATATTTACTGGAACATTTACTGGAACGTTTTATAACGTTTACTGGAACGGTCCAAATTCTCTGTGATTAAGTTATTATCAGGTACACATAGGTGCAAATAGGTGTTTTATCAAGGTTCCTCAATCTCAGTTAGTGGAATTCTATCAGATATTGATTAACCCATTTATTGGAAATTGTTGGATCATTCCATCTTTACATGTGTATTTTGAAATACTTTATTTACACATGTAAATTGTGTAAAAATCAAACAAAAAATGACACGCAATAATAATTGAAAAATGGTCCATATATATTAGTAATAGTAAAATTTTAATTCAGTTTTATTTTGTCTTTTTATTATTCTTCGAGCTTATAAATATTGATATTAGAGGTTATACCTCAGCAGGTATAGATAAAATATCATTTTATTAATCAACACTATTTTTTAAAGAACCATATTAAAGCTTACTTTTATTTTTACTTGGTTATTTCTTATTATTTAAATTTACCAAGTATTAATTTTGACCAAATTACTTGGTAAATTCATATATTTAAAATTACCAAGTAGTTTTTTCGATCAATTTACTTGGTTATTTTTAAATCCTCAAATTCCCAAGTAATTTTTTCTCAATATTTGTAAAAAAAATACTTTGTAAAATTAGTATTTTAAAATAACCAAGTAATTTTAACAAATTTACTACTTGGTAAAATAAATATTTTAAAATAACCAAGTAAATTGTTAATGATTTTTTTCTGATATAGATAAAAGTAGGGATATGGAAGATATTTTTAATATTGTTTAAAGAAGTATTTTACATCGATATTATTTTCATTTTAATAAACTGTTTAACATTAATACTGTAAAAAAGCTAAATTAAAAATAGTGTTAATGAGTTTTAATCATTAACACTATTTAGTGAAGAATTAAGATATTTTATAAATAATTCTTTAGCTAAAATTATTTAATTTTAAACCATAAGCTATCTTTGTAAACAAGATAACCATTATCATCTTTAGGGATTACTAGTCCAACTTTTCCTGTAGTTTCTCCACCTTCATAAACTTTAGCATGAAGATTATTATCAATAGATAAATAATTATTTGAACGATATTCAGAGAAATCACTCTTAAAGTATTTAAAGTCAGAATCGGATACTAAATAAGGTCTGTCATCTTCTGGTTCATATTTTACTAATTTATAATCAACATCAAAAATCAATGCTTCTTCATTTTTATCAAATTCATTAAATTGATTAGATTCTAAAGTTTTTTTCTTACCTTTTTCACCTCGTGTTAAATTTTTTAATTTTAAGTTAAAATCTATTCTATTTCCTAAATATTCTCCAGACAATTCTGCTAATTCATCGATATTATATGGATTTTTTCTTGTGTTTTTTTATGTTCTTTTTCTGGTGAATCATTGTTATTTACGGTCGAAGTATCATCTGTATTATTTGTTTCCTCGTTTAATAAATAATTTATTTGATCTTTTAATCCTTCAACTTGTTTTTTAAGTTCTTCATTTTCTGCTTCTAATTTTTTATAATCATTATTATTTTTTATATCAGCAGAAGCATTATTGTTACATCCTGTAGCTAATAATAAGCATACTAGTATAAGTGCGAATATTTTTTTCATATTATTCCTCCGAAAAAAATTATAATTTATTCTATTTTTTGTTTAATAGATATTGTGATTATATGTAAGTAAAGTAAAATATTATATTCATTAATAATTCTAATCATTTTACTTATTATTAAATTAATATTTATAAAATTCATTAATCCTTTTTTTTACGTTTTATAGGGGATTTATTATTTTTAAGCAAATAATTATAAATGAGCACATTTACAGTATAAACATTATTTAATAATAATGTATTAATTTTGAGCTATTAAATTCTTACATAATATGGGATAATAGAAGTGAATAGTAGAATGAAAGTTATTATTGCAATTAGTATTTAACACCATGAACATAAGACAAATAAAAATTTTAGAAAAATTAAATAATAGTGATAAAGAAACATATGAAGATTTTGCGTCTATTTTTAATGTTAGTTCAAGAACTATCAGAAATGATATAAATGATCTTAATGAATTGATGAGAAAACATTCATCAAAAATAATAAGAGATAATGATGGATATCTAAAAATACAAACAGAGAATGTAAGAGCATTTCAATCTTTTCTAAGAGAAATAAATAGTGATAATTTATTTGATTATTCTATTCCGAGTCATAGAATGGTATATATTTCGCTTTCATTATTAATGGCTAATGATTATATTAAAATGGATTCATTTCTTGATAAGTTATTTATTAGTAAAACTACTTTAAATAAGGATTTTGCTAGTGTAAAGAAAATATTTAAGAGATTTAAAGTTGGACTTAAAACAAAACCTGGATATGGGATAAAGGTTGTTGCAAATGAAAAGAGTATAAGGAAAGCAATATATTATTCGATTCAATTATTAAATGAAGAAACTTTGGTAATGGATTATTCAACAAATACGCCAATTATTAATAAAGAATATAATGAAATTATTGAGAATATTATAAAAGAAAAGATAAAGAATAAAAATATTAATATGTCTGATCTGGCATTTAATAATTTAGTTTTACATTTAGTCATTACTGTTGTTAGGATTAAAAATAAAAAATATATTGAATTGAATATATTAAAAGAAAATGATTTGATACAGTCCATTAGGAAAAATGAACATTTTAAAATATCAAAAGATATAGTTGTAGAAATTGAAAAAGTGATGGATATTAATTTCCCAGTAAATGAAATAATATATATTACTAGTCACTTAATGGGGATAAATATATTGAAAGATTTTTATATTGATAATAAGGAAATTGATTTTGATATATTAATTGAAAAAGTGATAGGAGGTATTTCACAATTAACTGGATTAGAATTTACAAAAGATGATGATTTATATTATGGCTTACTAATGCATTTAAAACCAGCTATTTATAGATATAAAAATAATATTTATTTGAAAAATCCTTTACTTGATTCTATAAAAATAAATTATGCACAATCTTTTGAATTAGCCGTACAAGCCGCGCAAATTATAAAAAACAATATTGATATTCAATTAAATGAAGATGAGATAGGATATTTGGCCATTCATATTGGTACTAGTCTAGAAAAGAATATAAATAATATTTCGATGGAAAAGTTAAGATGTCTAGTGGTATGCGCTACTGGTTTTGGGACATCAAGATTGATGAGATTAAAACTTGAAAGTCTATTTAATGATAAAATAGAAATTATTGATGTTGTTCAGGTTTATTCAATTTCTAATTATAGTTTATCTTCTTATGATTTCATAGTTTCAAATATTAAAATAGAAAATAATTTTAATAAAGATATAATTGTGATAAAAAATATTTTAGATAATGATGAGTATAAACGAGTAAGTAGATATATTGAATATAAGACAAACATTCTAAATTATATAAGTGAAGAAAATATATATCCATTATTAGATTTTAATAAACCTAAAGAATTATTGAAGTTTATATGTAATGATTTAGTATTAAGGTCACAGGTTAATAAAGGAATATATGAATCTATAATTGAAAGGGAGAAAATTTCAAGTTCAAGTATAGGAAATTTAATAGCTATTCCTCATCCATTAAATAAAATGTCTGAAAAAACTTTTTGGACAATTATTACATTAAAAGATGAAATAAGATGGGGCGATAACAATGTTAGATTTGTTATTTTATTAAATGTAGTAAACGAAGATAAAATGTATCTGGATACAATGTATGAAAATCTTTTGAAATTAATAAATAATAAAACTTATATTGATGAACTGCTAGAAATTAATGATTCAAAAATATTTTATAATAGAATAAAAGAAATGTTGGAATAGGAGTGTTTACTTCTATTCTTTTTTTTTTTTCAAAAAATATTGAAAAAGTAAACATTTAAGTATTTTATTATATCTATTACTATATAACTGTGGAGGTGAAGATGATCAAAGAAATTATAAATGAAAATTTAGTGGAAGTAAATATAAATGTTAAAAATAGAGAAGAAGCAATAAGAAAAGGTGGTGAATTACTCGAAAAAAATGGATTTATTGAAAAAAGCTATGTTGAGGCTATGATTGAAAATTTGAAAGAAAATGGAGCGTACATTGTTTTAGCTCCTGGTATAGCTTTTCCACATGCGCGACCAGAATATGGTGCAAAAAAAATAGGATTCAGCATTATCACTTTGGAGAATGCGATAGAATTTGGAAATAAAACAAATGACCCAGTTAAATTAGTTGTTTGTATAAGTGCAGTAGATCATGATACTCATTTAGAAGCATTTGCTGAGCTTGTTGATATTATGGCTGATGAAGAAAAACTAAATAATATTATGAATGCAAAAAATAAAAATGATATATTAAAAAATTTTTAAGGAGGTATAAATGTTGAAATTTGTTACTGTTTGTGGTGCTGGAGTTGGAAGTAGTATGATGTTAAGACTTTATACACAACAAATTTTAGATAGTGAACAAATTGATGGTACAGTAGAAGCATCAGACATTTCTTCTGTTAGCCCAAATGATTATGATGTAATCATAACAACTTCAGATTTTGCGGAAAGATTAAGAACTAACAATAATCATATTATTAGAATAGATAATATGATGGACAAAGAGTTTTTAAAGTCTGAAATTTTACGTGTTAAAAACGAATTAGGAGAATAGAATGAATATTATTTTATATTTGATTAATAATGTGTTTTCACAAGCGGTATTTATTATTGGCTTTGTGGCACTAATTGGATTAATTCTTCAGAAAAAAGAATTTCATCAAGTAGTTCCTAGTGTTATAAAAACTATGATTGGGTTTATGCTAATTGATACTGGTGGAAAATCTCTTGGAATGGCTCTTTTACCATTACAACCAATCTTAAGTAAAGTATTTAACTTAAATGTAAATGTTGAATCAATTGGTGAAGCTATGGGCGGTGTTTCAGAAATTGGCTTTGAAATGTCATTGATTTTTGCTCTAGGTTTCTTAATAAATATTTTAATTGCAAGATTTACGAAATGGAAGTTCATACATCTTAGTGCTCATGTTTCATTTTTCTTCTCTGGATTAATTGCAGCCTTATTAAAATATAATACTTCATTGTCCACGTTAGCGATAATAATAATTGGAGGAATATTATTGGGAATATATATGACATTTACATGTGCTTATGTATATCCTCTAATGAAAAACATTAAAGGTGGAGAAGGGTTTACTTTAGCGCATTCGAGTTCTATAGGGCTGTTAATAGGAGCTGGTGTAGGTAAATTAGTAGGAAACAAAGAAAAAGATATGGAAGACTTAAAACTTCCAAAATCATTAGGGTTTTTTAGAGAAATGACTATTGCATTAGCATTAGTAATGACTTTTCTATTTTTAATAGCATCCATAGCAGCTGGACCATCTTGGGTGATGGAAAATGTATCAAATGGTCAGGATATTTTAGTCTTTAGTATAATGAATGGATTGACTTTTGGAGTATGGATAACAGTTATCATTACAGGAGTAAGAATGTTGCTTGGAGAAATTGTACCTGCGTTCCATGGTATATCCTCAAAATTAATACCAAATTCAATACCTGGTTTGGATATTCCATTATTATTTCCAAATTATCCTACAACAGTAATCGTTGGTTTTATTTCAAGTTTAGTTGCGGGATTTGTAGGAGTAGTAATATTAGGTTTGATAAAATATCCAATAGCTGTGTTTCCAGCTCTAATACCAACATTCTTTACAGGTGCTATAACAGGTATTTTTGGTAATAGTACAGGTGGAAGAAGAGGAGCTATTGTAGCTTCTTTTGTGAATGGTTTAATTTTAATTTTTGGTCAAGCGTTATTACTACCTATGGTAGGTTCATATGATCAAATTATGAGAATTTTAGCTGAAACTGACTATGCTTTCTATGGACCACTGTTAGGTTTTATATTAAAAATGATAGGAATATAATATGAATAAAATAATACTATTTTTAACTTACGCTTATCCTAATAGGGAAAAATTTTTCAAAATATTAGACATGCTTGATAAAAACAATGTTTATGGTGTAGAAATAGGAATACCTTCAAGAAATCCGTATTTAGATGGAGAAATCATAAAAAAAGCTACAGAGAAAGTTTATATTAATGGTTTTAATGAAGATGAATTTATTTCAGATATAAAAAGAATATATAATAGATATAATTTTAAAAAATATCTAATGGGATATGACACTGAAATAAAAGAATACAGAATTAAAAAAATTTCTAAATACTATGATGGGATAATTGTGGTAGATAGTTTAAATAATATTAAACAAATACCTTTAGTAAAGCCTAATGAAAAAGTAAATATTGAAAAAATAAAAAATGGTAATCCCGATTTTATATATTTAATAAGTGGGGAAGGTAAAACTGGTTCTTTCCAAAAAACTCCAAATCAATATCTTGAGAATTTACGAACTATAAAAGAACATTTAGATATCCCTTGTTTCATAGGTTTCGGCATAACAACCAAATCAGATGTTGAAAACATTATTTCATCGGGCGCGGATGGTGCGATTATTGGATCAAAATTTGTTTCATTGGTAGATGATTTGGGGAAAGTTAGAGAATATATTATTGAATTAAAAGGCTCAAAGTAGCTATTAGAACTCTATGGTTAAATAGGGTTCTTTTTAGTTTATTTTGTAGAAATAAAATTTCAAAGTGGTGCAGAAAGTTGAAAACGTAAACCACGACATGTATAATAAAGTTGAAAATAATATAAAAAGGGGGTATTACTTAGTGAAATAGAAAGTGAATTTATGTATTCGATTTGATATTTTACTAAAAAACATATATGAAAAGAAAATTATTGTCTATTTTGTTAGCGTTCGTTCTTATATTTCAATTTATACCTTTAGGAACGGCAGAAGCTGCAAATACTTCAGGAAAGAGTGTTGACGAAATTGTGGCAGGCATGACATTGGATGAAAAAATCGGTCAGATGCTTATGGTGGAATTTAGAAACTGGAAAACAGCTGATCAAACAGAACTAAAACCTGTAACAGAATTGAATAGTGAAATAAAAGAGGCTATTCAAAAATATAAATTTGGTGGAATTATTTTGTTTGCTGAAAATGTAGTTGAAACAGAACAAACACGAAGATTAACCCACTATATTCAAGAAGCAGCAATTGAAGCTAAAATGCCTCCATTGTTACTTTCAATAGACCAAGAGGGTGGTAAAGTTGTAAGACTTGGTACAGGTACAAATATGCCTGGTAATATGGCTTTGGGAGCAACAGCAGATGAGGATCTTGCATATATTTATGGTAAAACTATAGGTGAAGAAGTTAAATCATTAGGTATAAATGTTAACTTAGCACCAGTAATGGACGTAAATAATAATCCTAATAACCCAGTTATTGGTGAGAGATCAATTTCAAGTGATCCTAATTTAGTTGCTAAACTTGGTACAAAAGTACTTTATGGTATTCAAGATACTGGAGTAAGTGCTGCTATAAAACATTTCCCAGGTCATGGTGATACTGCAACAGATAGCCACGTAGGATTACCAGAAGTGGATAAATCTTATGATGAAGTTTCTCAAATGGAACTAGTACCATTTTTCAAAGCTGCCGAACAAGGCGTAGATATGATAATGACAGCTCATATTTCTTATCCACAATTAGAGAAAGATAAGGCAATATCTAAAAAAGATGGTACAGAAATATCCATTCCAGCGACACTTTCAGATGACATTTTGACAGGTGTTATTAGAGATAAGATGAATTACGATGGAATTATCATTACAGACGCTATGAATATGAAGGCTATTTCAAGCCACTTTGGTGAAGAAGAAGCTATTCTTATGACTATAAAAGCTGGTACTGATATTCCTTTAATGCCTACATTATTACAATCTAAAGCTGATTTAGAAAAATTAGATGGCATTATTGCTGCTATAAAAACAGCAGTTGAAAATAATGAAATAACTGAAGAAAGAATAGATGAATCAGTTAAAAGAATTTTAGAGCTAAAAGAAAGAAGGGGAATATTAGATCTTGATCAATATAATATTCCATTAGAAGAAAAATTAACTACTGCATTGGAAACAGTTGGTTCAAGAGAACATTTTGAAAATCAAAGAATGATAACTCAAAGAGCTTTAACAGTTACAAAAAACAACGATAATACTCTTCCATTGAAACCAAAGGCAGGAGAAAAAGTTTTAATACTTACTCCATATGAAAATGAACTACCAGGATTTACTTATGGTTTTACTAATTTACAAAAAGAAGGAATTATCGATAAAGCTGTTAAATATGAAGTTAAACAATTTACAGATAAAACTACTTCAGAAGAAATAAGTGCACTTGTAGATAAATTTGATTATGTGATTGTGACAAGTGAAATTAGTGCTGAATCAAGATTAGCAAGCACTCACTGGTTATCCAATATACCTGATCAATTGACAACATTAGCTAAAAAAGCAGGAAAACCATCTGTCGTAATTAGTATCGGTAAACCATACGACGCTGATAGATATGACATGGCTGATGCTATGGTTTTAGCTTATGGAGCGAAGGGAATGGATCCTACAGAAGCTGGTAAAGATCCAGTTAAAGCTTTTGGACCAAATATTCCTTATTCATTAGATGTTGTATTTGGTAAAGTTGGTTCTACAGGTAAACTTCCAGTAGATGTTCCTGCATTAGATGATAACAATAAATATTCTGATGAAATAGCATACCCATTAGGTTTTGGTTTGAAAACTGATGCTAAAGATGATGAAGAACCAGAAAAACACGGATGGGAACAAGTCGGTGGTAAATGGTTTTACTACGATCATGGAAAACAAGCTAAGTCTGAATGGAAATGGATTGATAATACATGGAAATTCTTCAATTCAAAAGGTGAATCAATGACACAAACATATCACGAAAATGGCATGATTTGGTTATCCTTAGAAGGACCTCAAACTAGATATCAAAAAGGCTGGTGGACAAATCCAGACAATGGATATAGATACTTCTTTAGATTATCCTCAGGCACAATGGTTAAGGGAAGACAATGGATTGACGGAAATTGGAGATTCTTTAGAAAATCCGGTACATTAGCAACAGGCTGGCAAAAACTTCCATTAGGCTGGATGTACTTTAGACCAGGTACTGGTACTCAAGCATTTGGATGGCAATGGATTGACGGTGTTTGGAGATACTTAAGACCATCAACAGGTACAAGAGTATCTGGAAAACAATGGATTGATGGAAGATGGTACAACTTTACTGGCGACGGTAAATTAATAGGCAGAAGATAATTAGAAAAACTAAAAGGCTATTGGAGCAAAATTCCAATAGCCTTTAGTTTTTTTGGTTTATTTATCAGCTTTTTTTAACTTTTTGTAAAAACGGATAGTATAATATATCGAAACTATAGTTAAAATAATTGATATATAGAAAACACCTACAGCTCTACCATATTTATAAAAGGTTTTATCTCCCCATGTTTGAGCATAATAGAATCTTATTGCAAGAGTAAATATTAGAAATAGTATAGAAGAGATATAGTTAAGTTTGAACATTGTATTATTTAAGTTATTATTTGTACACACCTATAAAACCTCCTTCAATAAATTTTGTTACTTTATATTTATAGAATCCTGTTTTAGATCCGTCTTTTCTTATAGAATATCCTTCACGTGTTTCAATTCTCCATTTAGCTTGGTACTTTATATTACCTCTTGTATGTGGTGGAACCTTAAAGCTTTGACTTTTTGTTACTTTATGAGTAAGAGAAAGACCATTATATGAAAAAGTTAATTCTTTAGTGTTACTGAACTGCATTGTTGCACCATAAGTTCCACCAAATACCCATCCATCATTACCTAAAAGTAACTCATTAGATTTAATAAAACCTGTGTTATAATAACTTATTAATCTACTACCTGTAGAAACTATTGGATTATCTTGACAATATGGATATCCAGGCATACCTGGAGTGCATACTCTTCTAACGGAAATTTTGTTTCTGTTATTCATAGAATTAATAAAATTATATAAGTGTGCACTTTCTTCAAAAAAATATATATCATTATTTTCTTTATCTAACAATGTAGTATCATCAATAATCTCAAATCTATTAATTGTTAATTCTTCGTTTGAGTACGCGTAAACATTAGTATTAATTAAGAAAAATATCAATGCTAATGAAAAAAAAGTTTTAATTGTTTTATTCATATTTTCTCCTTTATTATTAAATTTTTCAATTTCTATACTTTTATATTTAAATTTTTAATTAATCATTTGATTTTCCTCCCTTCGTATTTCAAATAATAGTTAAAATATACAAAATGATATATAAATTAAATATATTAATTATTTTTATGATATTATTTTAACATTTTATTTTTGTTTTTTCAATTGATATATTAAATAATAAATTACAAAAAACTTTAATATATTTTATCTAAAATTTAACTTATTCCATTTCAAGAAATAATATTTCAAAATATCGATTTACTCTTGAAAACGATATGCCTTACTAATATAATCAAGTTGAAAATAAAATAAAAGGAGGAATTAGGGCTAAGTCTAAATTAAATACTTTTTATTTATTAATTTAGAATTTACCTAAAAAAATCATATGTTAAAAAGAACGTTATCACTATTATTAGCTTTTGCTTTAGCTATACAAGCCTTTTTTATTGCTGATGTGAAAGCGGAAGAAACTGATTTTAAAAATCCTGAGTTTATTGAATTACTTGATGAACTAATCTCATCAGAAAATAATTATGGATTATCAGGTGCACAGTTAGCTGTATATAAAGACGGAAATTTGATAAAAAATAGTGCTTATGGTTATATCAATAACTATAAAAACAAATTTGATGAAAATGGAGATGTTATTTTTGGTGACTTTGATATTCTTCCTAAAAATGAAAGAGTAAAAGTAACAGAAAATACTCTATTCGACCTTGCAAGTAATACAAAAATGTATGCAACAGTCTATGCAATGCAAAAATTAGCTTCTGAAGGAAAAGTTTCTTTAGATACTAAGATTTCAGAAATATTTCCTGAATTTTTAGAATTTGCTAATGAAAATGGCTGGAAAGATAAAATTGATGTAAGAATGGTTTTAAGTCATAGAGCAGGTTTTGCTCCAGATCCTCAATACCATAACGAAAAATTTGATGCGGTTGATCAAATAAAAAACGGGAAAAATGATTTATATTCTCAAGATAGAGAAAAGACATTTGAAATGGTAATGAAGACTCCGCTTAATACAGAACCAGACACTGATTGGGCATATTCAGATGCTGATATGATGTTAGCTGGTTTTATAGTTGAAAAATTGAGCGGAATGCCTTTAGAGGAATATGTTTCAAAAAATTTCTATAAACCATTGGGATTAGACAGGATAACATTTAATCCTCAAGAAGCTGGATTTAAAGTAAATGAATTATCTGCTTCAGAATTAAACGGAAATACAAGAGACGGAAAAAACTTCTTTAATAATGTGAGAACTACCATTGTAGAAGGTGAAGTACATGATGAAAAGGCCTATTATTCAATGGGTGGAGTTTCCGGTCATGCAGGATTATTTGGATCTGCGCAACAAATAGCATATTTAGCACAAGCTATGATTTATGATGGCGAATTAAATGGTGTTAAATTATTCGATAAGGAAACAATTGATAAATTTACAGAAGTTTCTCCATGGCATACTCAAGCAAATGGAGGATGGAGAAGAAAAAGCGAATCAGGTGGTGCAGCTGCATGGTATTCTGAATTTGCTCCTGCAGGTACAATCGGTCATACTGGTTGGACAGGTACAAATACAATGATTGATAAAGAAAATAAACTGACACTATCATTAAATACAAACTCAAGAAACACACCATTAATGCACCCTGGAACTAATGACTTCTATAACTATAATAGTAATATTAGTTCATATGGTCTAGTTTCAGAACTTATCTATAGAGCATTAGGATTAGCTGATGGGAAAGATGTAGATGAAGTGCTTATAAAAATCATTGAAGCAGACTATGTTGAAGATGTATCAAAAGAACTACCATCAAAGAGAAATACAATAAGATCTTTAATGGATGTACTAAAAGATAGAGCTAAAGGAAATAAAGTTTTAACAAATTACCTTGAATATGATAAAATTCAAAAACTAATTTCAGATTTAGAGCTTACAAAATATGAAGACTTAAAGAGAATCTCACTAATTGAAAAACCTGTAGAAAAACATGGCTGGAAACAAATTGGAAACAAATGGACATATTATGACCATGGTAAACAAGCTAAGTCAGAATGGAAATGGATCAATAAAACTTGGGAATATTTCAACTCCAAAGGTGAATCAATTGACCAAATCTATAAAGAAAATGGAATGCACTGGCTTTCTATCGCTGGACCAAATACAAGATACTACAAAGGTTGGTGGTTAAATCCTCAAAATGGTTCAAAATACTATTTCAGACAAAGCTCAGGTACAATGGTGAAAGGAAAACAATTCATCGATGGTAATTGGAGATACTTCAGAAACTCCGGAACAATGGCAACAGGATGGCAAAAACTTCCATTAGGTTGGATGTACTTTAGACCTGCGACAGGTACACAAGCCTACGGTTGGCAATATATAGATGGAGTATGGAGATATTTAAGACCATCAACAGGTACAAGAGTATCAGGTAAACAATGGATTGATGGAAGATGGTACAATTTTACATGGGACGGTAAGTTAATAGGAAAAAGATAAAAGTAATAGAAATGAGAAAAGAGGCTTCGGCCTCTTTTTTCTGATGAAATGGAATGAAATCTTTTTAAGTTATTATATAAAAAATTTCTATTCTAGTAAAATAGGGATAATAATTGTTTTGTGAAAATAAACTATTGTAGAATGATTAATTCAAGCTATACTTTTTTAAAAAATTATGGTCCGTAAATACCCTAGGGGGGTATTTAAAAGAGTATAAATTAAAAAATTATGGTCTTGATATACCCCTAGGGGGTATAATACGGACCATGTTTTTCAAATATTCCTTTTATATTAACATATAAAACTATAGATATATGGTCTTAAATATACTGGGGTTGGGTATTTTGGGATCATAGTCCTTAAGATTTTCTAGAATTTTATGGTCCTAAATATACCTAGGAGGGGTATCTAGAGACCATAAAAAATTGAGTATGGTCTAAAAAATACGGTAGGGGGGTATTTACGGAGCATAACATACGTCATAAAATACAATATTATATCATAAAAATTCAAAAATCGTAAAAACGCACCATAATAAAAACGCATTTTCGTAAAAACTCACCATTATAAAATCCCATAACAATACGTTCCAACAACTCTCATATCAAAAATTCTACAATTTTGCATTTCTACATATTTATATAACTATTACAACATCTCCAAACCAAAAAAATATACATTCCTCCGCTCTATAGTTTTCTATTCCTGCACATCTACATTCCAACATCTCCACACATCCTAAATCCATTCAATCAATAATCCCAGACTCTCCACCCACATATCTCCAAATCCCACTACATAACATTCCCACATCTCAATACTAAACTTTCCAATTTCTATAAAAACATTTTCATTTGTTTTAAACTATGTAATAATGTTATATAATATATTTAAGAAATAAAATTTACTAGTGAGGGAGAATAATGAAAAAAGTTATTTATAGATTGCAGACGTATTATAATAATCAAGCTACAGAGGTGGAGAAGCCTGTGATTAGATATATTTTGGATAACCCAAGAGAGGTTATATCTACAGATATTCATAAGCTGGCTCGTTTGGGTTTTTGTAGTGCTGCAACAATCGTGAGAATTTGCAAGAAGAATGGGATTTCAGGATATAAAGATCTTAAATTAGCTTTGATGAATGAATTAAATTTTAATGATAATTTAATAAAAGACAGTGTAAAAGCTAAAAATGCAACCGGGGCTCCTGAAATTGTAAATGAAATTTTTAATGAAAATATTAAGGCGATTAACAATACCTATAATTTGATTGATTATGAGGTGATAGATAAAGTTGTAAATCTAATGAAGAAGGCAAAAGTAATTAGATTGTTTGCAATTGGAGCAAGCTATTTGGTCGCGAAAGATTTACAACAAAAATTTGAAAGGATTAATAAATTTTCCGTATTGTATGAGGATACACATTTACAAATAGTGAATTCAAATAATGCCACTAAGGATGATTTAGCAATTATTATTTCATATTCTGGTGAGACAAAGGAATTGACTTCAATGGCAAAAAATATAAAGTCAAATGGATGTAAGATTGTCTCCATTACACAGTATTCTAATAATAAATTGATGAGTATGGCAGATTACAATCTATTTGTACCTCAGATTGAAAAGTCTTTAAGGATAGGCGCAGGTTCAAGTAGGATTTCTCAATTATCTGTTGTGGACTATTTGTATCATCTATATCTTGAAATTGAAGATAAGAAATATATGGAGAAGATAATTCAAACAAATAAGCTATTACAAAAGAATTAGTTACAAAACATGAAACTTTATTTATAAACAACTTTAAGGTATTGTAAATGACTTCGATTTCATATATATTAAAGTTGAAAAGGAGGTGTAAATGTTAGATTTAACTAAAATAAAAACAGAGAGAAGTAATCCTAATTCTGAAAACTTTAGTAAAATGTCTATTAGAGATGCTATTGAGCTAATGAATGCTGAAGATTTCAATACTGTTGAATGTATTAAAGACCAATTTAGCAATATTGAAAAATTAATAGAGCAAACAAGTAATGCATTGAAAAATGGCGGAAGAATCATCTATATGGGCGCAGGCACTAGTGGAAGATTAGGATTATTGGATGCTGTTGAATGCCCACCAACTTTCGGGGTAGATTATGAAATTGTTACTGGACTTATCGCTGGAGGTGAAAACGCATTTATTAAGGCAGCAGAAGGAGCTGAGGATAAAACATCTGAGGGAAAAGCAGATTTAGAGAAAATTAATCTGACAAAAAAAGATGTAGTTATTGGTATAGCTGCAAGTGGTAGAACACCTTATGTTATTGGAGGAATAGAGTACGCAAACTCCATAGGAGCAATTACAGGATCAATTGCATGTACTACTGAAAGTGAGATTGGGAAAATTAGTAAATTTCCAATTGAGGTAGTGCCTGGACCTGAAGTACTGACAGGGTCTACAAGACTAAAAGCTGGCACTTCGACTAAACTCATACTAAATATGATAAGTACAATTAGTATGAAAGAAATAGGTAAGATTTACAAAAATTATATGGTTGATTTGAAATTATCAAATAACAAACTTTCCGTTAGAGGGTTAAATATAATTAAAGAAGTGACAGGATGTACTGAAGAGATTGCTAAAGAAAAATTGGAATTAGCTAATGGACATGTAAAACTAGCTATTGTAATGATATTGTTTAATATGAATAGAGAAGAAGCAGAAAAATCATTACAAGAAGCACAGGGTAATATCCATAATATAAATCAAGAGGGGGATTTATGAGTAATTTAGATATAGCTAAGAGCATTGTTGAATCACTAGGTGGTAAAGACAATATAAATAATACATTTAATTGTATGACAAGAATGCGTGCAAATATAAAAGATACATCAAAAGTTAATGAAGATGAGTTGAAAAATATTGATGGGGTTCTAGGATTAATGAAAGAAGGTAAAACTTATCAAGTAGTATTAGGACCTGGAAAAGCTAAAAAAGTGACAGATGAAGCTATAGAATATTTTAAGATACCTAGAGATGCTGTAGGGCAAGCTAGGGAAGAAAATACATGGGAAGAAAATAAGGCTGAAGTAAAAGCTGGGCAAAAAGATAATGCACTGAAGAAAGGATTAAAATTAATTGCTGATATATTTATTCCTTTAATTCCAGCTATCATTGCAGGTGGATTATTCTTTGGATTTGGTCAATTAGTTGGACAATTGATAGAATCAAAAACACTTCCAGAATCATGGAATGTTGTTCAATTAACTCTTGGTCTATTTGGTGGAGCATTCCTTGGATATTTCGCAATCTTTACAGGTATAAGATCTGCTGAAGTATTTGGTGCAACACCTGCACTTGGTGGTATGATTGGTGCTATCAGTATTGGTGCAAACATTGTTGAAATTTCTAAAATCATAGGATTATTTAACGAAGCAGTTCCACTAGAATCAGTACTAACAACTGGTAAAGGTGGTATCATCGGTGTAATTTTTGGTGTTTGGATTCTTTCAAAAATAGAAAAAGGAATAAGAAAAGCCGTACCAGATGTATTGGATTTGATAATTACTCCATTCGTATCAATTTTAATTACTGGTTTACTAATGGTATTCGCAATAATGCCAGTGGCTGGATTTATCAGTGATGGTTTAGTTTCAGTTTTATCTGTAATTATAGGATCAGAAAATCCAGTGATAAGAGTAATAAGCGGATTCGTATTAGCGGCAGTATTCTTACCAATGGTATTGATGGGACTACATCATGGTTTAATCGCAATCTATGCAGTTCAATTAGAACAATTAGGTGGAGTTTCATTATTCCCAGTTTTAGCTATGGCAGGTGCTGGACAAGTTGGTGCGGCATTAGCAATTTACTTAAAAGCTAAAAAAGTTAATAATGAAAAAATGGTTAAAGTTATAAATGGTGCTTTACCTGCAGGATTCTTAGGAGTAGGGGAACCATTAATCTATGGTGTTACATTACCAATGTTTAAGCCATTTATCACAGCTGGACTAGGTTCTGGTTTTGGTGGAGCATTTGTAATGCTAATGCAAGTTACCGCAGCAGCTTGGGGACCATCAGGTCTTGTTGCTATCCCATTAATGCAAGGTACAGACAAGATGCTTTATTACTTCATAGGTTTAGTAATTTCATACATTATGGGATTCATAATTACAAACTTTGCTATTAAAAATGAAGATGTAAGAAACGCATAGTATAGTAAAAAAAAATATGTAAAAGGGCAGAAAGTTTTCTGCCTTTTTATATAATTTCAATATGAAAATTTACGAAAGGAAAATTATGAAAAAAACTATCTTACCAATATTATTATCAATTTTAGTATTATTGTCAGCCTGTACGCCAACAGATAAAGATAATCAAACAAAAGAAGAAACTGACGTAAAGACTGAAACAAATATGGAAACAGAATCTGAGAAAGAAAGTGTTGAAGAAACCGAAGCGGTTGGTAAATTTGGTACAACTACAATTTGGTCAGAACAATTAAAATTAGATTGGAATGTTTCAAGCTACATTCCTGATGAATTTGATCCTAATAATGTTAAAGTAATGTATATGCTTCATGGAGCGTTTGGAAATCATACTAATTTTAACGAAAGAACAAAAACTGTAGAATATTTGAATCAATACAATAAAAAACATGATCAAAAATTAATTGCTGTATTTGTAGATGGTTTTAATTCATTTTATATCGATAAAAATATCAATATGGAATCAGCGATTGTGAAGGATCTTATCCCTACTTTTGAAAAAATTAATGAAATTAAAATTGATAGAAATAATAGATTTGTTTCTGGTATTTCAATGGGTGGCTATGGAACATTAAACTTCATGTTTAAGCATAGTGATTTATTCTCAAAAGGATATGCAATATCTCCTGTTGTCGCAGAAGAGCTTGATACCTCTGTAGGTATTGGAACATGGAATATCTTCTACAAAGATGGTAAATTTGATAAAGAAGCATATAAAAATTATCATCCTTTGACAAATCTTGAAAACAATAAAGATAAACTAAAAGATATAGAAGTTTACTTATATGCAGGTAAGCAAGATCAAGTTGTTCTTTTAGAAGATGTTAATTCATTTTTAGAAAAGGCAAAAGATAAGGTTAAAATTAAAGAAAAAATAATAGATGGTGAACATAGTTGGGATTTTTGGGATCAAGAAATAAAAGCTATTTTAGAGAATGATATTTAATGATAAAATAGTAAATATTTTTAGATGAAATTGTAAGGAATGGAAATGTTAGGTGCATCAGTTTATTTATCACAAGAAAATGAAGACATAATAAAATATTTAGAGAAAATGCAAAAGTATGGGGTAAAGACAATATTTACTTCAATGCATATCATAGAAGATGATAATGATGAAGCGGTTGATAGGATTAAAATGGTTTCACAAAAAATTAATTCATTAAAAATGGAATTAATGGTCGATATTTCAGATAATACTATGAAAAAATTTAATATGACTTTTGATGAAATAATTAAATTTTTTGAATACATTAATGTTAAAAGTTTGAGAATTGACTTTGGTTTTAATTTTGATCAAATAAAAAAATTGAGTGAACATTTTAATATTGTATTAAATGCAAGTACTATCAATGATGATTATTGTAATAAACTTATTTCCGCTGGAATGGATTTACATGATATCAATGCTTGTCATAATTTTTATCCACGTGTTGAAACAGGTCTTTCAGAAAAATTTTTATTAGAGAAAAATAAATATTTGAAAGAAAAAGGATTTAAGATTCAGGCATTTATTCCAGGAGACGAGATAAAAAGAGGACCTCTAGAGGAAGGTTTGCCTACCTTAGAAAAGCATAGGCATTCTGCTCCTTTGATTTCATATATAGAATTGAAAAAAGATTTTATGGTTGATGAAGTTTTAATTGGTGACATTTCTATAAAAGAAGAAAGTTTGAAACCAATTCTTTTGTACGAAAAAGATAAATTAATAGAACTTCATGTTGAAAATTTACTAGATTTAACAGATGCAATTTCTGAAGTATTTTGGATAACACATAAAAATAGATTGGATTATTCGGAATATGTTATTAGAAGTACTATGCCGAGAGTTCAGATTAAAGAAAAAGTAAAAGCTGAAAATACGATTGAAAGAAAAGTTGGAAGTATAACTATAGATAATGAAAAGTATTTAAGATACAATGGTGAAATTCAAATAGCGTTAAAGGAATTAAATGCAGATGAACGAGTAAATGTATTAGGAAAAGTAGTAGATGAAGATATACCATTGTTAAAATATATAATTGATGAAGTTAAATTTAGATTTGTAAAATAATTTAAAAGGAAACTGTATGAAATTTAAGTAATACAGTTTCCCTTTTTTAATATATTAAATTTATTTATTTTCTATTATCCTAGCTGGTATGCCGACAGCGGTAGCATTTGCTGGTACATCTCTTAATACGACAGCTCCAGCACCAATTTTAGCATTTTTACCAATGGTGTGCGGACCAAGAATTAAAGCTCCAGCACCCAATAAGACATCATCTCCGATGATCGGATGCCTTCTACCATCAACTTCATAATCATCAGCAGCTAAAGAAACACCTTGAAACATTTTCACTCTATTACCAACAATGGGTGTTTCACCAATAACTATACCACTTCCGTGATCAATCATGACATTTTTTCCAATGACAGCACCAGGGTGAATTTCAATCCCAGTGAGTTTCTTTGTTCGCTCTGAAATTAATCTCGCTTTAAAAAACTTACCTTTTTTATATAATCTATGAGCTCTTTCGTGTCTTCTTAAGGCCCTTATGCCAGGATATAGTAGAAAAACTTCTAAAACTGATTTAGCCGCATTGTCATTTTCATATACATATTTTGACTCTTCCCACCATTTCCTAAAGTTGAACATCTAGTCGAATAGTCCTTGCTTCAAATATCTTTCACCAGTGTCAGGTAATACAGTCACAACTTTTTTACCTTTACCTAGTTTTTTTGCTAAAGCTTTAGCAGCCACAACATTTGCACCAGAAGATATACCACATAATATACCTTCTTCTCTTGCTAATCTCACAGATTCTTCCATGGATTCTTCATTTCCAACTAAGAAATATTCATCAATATTATCTCCTGAGAAAATTTCAGGAACAAAGTTTGCACCAATCCCTTGAATCTTGTGAGAACCTGCTTTACCTTCAGATAATAGTGGGGAATCTTTAGGTTCAACAGCCCAAATTGTGACATTATCAAGTTTATTTTTTAATACTTTTGAAACACCAGTAACTGTTCCACCTGTACCAACACCAGCAACAAAACCATCAACTTCAGGTAAATCTTCTAAAATTTCTATTGCTGTTGTTTCTTCATGAGATTTTACATTTGCTGGATTTGTAAATTGCCCAAATACTATAGCATTTCTTTCTTTTGCTATTTCATTAGCCTTATCTTTAGCGCCTTGCATTCCTAATGATTTATCAGTAAGTACAAGTTCTGCTCCGTATGCTTTCATTAATTGTCTTCTTTCCATAGACATACTTTCTGGCATTACAATAACTATATTTAAGCCAAGAGCTGCACCCGCCATAGATAATCCAATACCAGTATTTCCTGATGTTTGTTCAACAACGGTATCACCTTTTTTTAGTTTTCTTTCATCCATTAAATTTTTAAGAATATATTTTACAGGTCTATCTTTAATACTAGCACTTGGATTGAAAGATTCTACTTTTACATATATTTCCGCTTCATCATCGTTTGTTTTAAGTTGTACCAATGGTGTATTTCCAATAGTTTCAATTATATTTTTATAAATCATAATTTCTCCTTTTTCTTCTTCGATATCGTAATGAAATATATCCTTATATAGTATATCAAAACTTTAAATATACTTTTTATTGTTGTTGATATAAGGTATAATCACTATATATAAAAGGGAGATATTATGAAGAGAATATATTTGTTATTAATCTTAATTTTTTTGTTATCTGCATGTGATCGTAAAAATGATGAAGCAGATTTAACATCAGGGCCTACATCAAAATATGATAAAGTACAAGTTGGTACAACTAAAGCGGATGAACAGTTCGCAAAATTAAAAAAGAAGAATGGTAAAGGTGAAAATAAAATAATCAAAACAGTGAGACCTGAGGTTGCAAGATTTGTAGAAGAGCAATTTAAACAAGAAAATATTATAGATAAAGATTTGGATAAATTGCAATATAAGATAAATAAAAAGGCGATTTCAACGAGTTTTGATGATGATGCCAAACATATTTTTAGAAATATTGGATTTGATTATGATATAAATGTAAAAAAATTAGAAAAATCTTACTCTTTAGATGACTTTATAAATGAAAATAAAAAGAAAGATGATAAACTTAAAATTGTCGAAATGAAAGCTTATGACAAAGTATTAGTAGAAAATATTGGAAATGATTCATTTTCAGCAAAACTTATTGCTTTGTATAAAAAAGGAGAAAGTTCATATTCATTAACATTCTCATCTGAAAAAATGAGCATTGCAGAGATTATTATGTTATCCGAAAAATTTTCTGAATTTATTAAATAGAATATATTTAAAGAAAAATCCCTCAAAAGTTGAGATTCCACTAACTCTTGAGGGATATGTTATTTATTTGAAATATCTAGTTATTTAATGCCATTTTCTTGTTTAAATTCTGTAGAATATCCTGCAGGTCTGTCGTTTTGTGCAAAATCATTTTTATCTTGATCTTTTAAGCCGTCAGTTATTTCATCTTCTTCTGGATTTTCAAAGTCTTCATATGAAAGTACGAAGCTTCTTTCTTCTAAAGTATTAATTATTTCGTATTCAAGTTCACCAAAGTTTTTATTTTTAAGTTCTTCAATTCTATCTTGAAGTTCTTTTTCGTTATTGAACGTTTCGTGTTTTTTCATTATTTCCTCCCTGCTAATTTATTATCATCACTATTAATATACCACATTATATGGGAAACTATTCAAAAAAATAATCGATAAAAATATTACTTAAAATTTTAACAATATTTTTAAAAAAAAGTTTAGTAATCCTTTTTAGTGGTATACATGTATTGTAGGAAATTATTAATGTGAATGGTCAAAAATAGGAGGATATAATGGCTTTTGATTATAAAGATCATGGAAAAGAACCTTATGTAGTAAATATAGAAGATTATACAATAGAAAATGAAAATTTCAGAACAACTATCTGGACTGGTAGTCAACTTCAAGTTACAGTGATGACTATCCAACCTGGTGATGATATTGGATTAGAAATACATCACGGTATCGACCAATTCTTAAGAATTGAAGAAGGTAGTGGGTTATGTCAAATGGGAGATAGCGAAGATAATTTAACATTTGAAAAAGAAGTTAAAGATGATGATGCTATTTTCGTACCAGCAGATACTTGGCACAATGTTACAAATAACAGTGACAAACCACTAAAACTTTATACAATCTATGCAGGACCAGATCACGTACCTGGCACAATTCATGAAACTCATGAAGATGCTAAAAATGATCCAAATGAACAAGACTAGTATATAAATATTTTAAGGGGCTATATTCTATAGCCTCTTTTTTAATGTCTTTTTTTAGATTAATGCCTTTTTTTTCATAAAAGAAAAATAAATATATGAAAATATAATGATAAAAACTTATTTTGTTGAAAAATTAACGGGGTTATTATATAATATTAAAAATTAGAATATTCGAGGGAAAACTATGGAAGAAAAAGCAAAGCTAACAAAGAAAGAAAAATTGAATTTTTATTTTAATAGGATTGTCTCTGAGCTATTTAAAGGAAAGATGAAATTCATTACTTTAACTAAAGTAATTTCAGGTGCTGTTCATCCAGCGATGTCTGTTTTAGTATTGAAATACATTTTAGAGATGGCAACTAATCAAAAGTCAAATCCAAGAAGTATTATTATTTTTTCTCTAATCTATTTTGTATTTTATATTATTTTTAATATCCTTGACAATGTTATGTCCAATTGGGCTCTATGGACTTTTATTGATAAGCGAATTAATTATGTTTCACTTTTACTAAATAAGCTAACAACTATGGATCATGAACTTTATGAAAATCCTGAATACATGTTGAAGTCTCAAAAAGCATTAAATGGATTTGGTGGTGACAATGTAGGTTATCAAAGATGTTTGACGGATAGCTTTGAAGTATTACCTAAAGTTTTATTAGCTTTGATATTTACAGCCATCATTATTCAACAATCTTTTATTGTAGTTATTGTTTCTATTTTAACCGTTCTATTGAATTTCTTTATTTCAACAAAATATACAGATTTTGTTCAGAAAAATAGAGATAGTCGTGAAAATGCAGGTAGAAAGATGAATACCTATATTAATGTAACTAAAGACTTCTCTTATGGCAAAGATATTCGAGTATATAATCTTAAAGATAGATTAATGAAAAATATTAAAAAACATGTTATAGGATTCATGAATGCTTGGGAAAAAGAGCTTAGATACAAATTTAAGCTTTCTTTTTTAGAAAATATTAGCATATCAATTTCTGATTTTATTTCTCTTTCCATTTTTATATATCTAACGATAAATGGAAAAATGAAAATTGAAGATTTTGTAATGATCATAAGCTTAATTGTGCTATTCTCAAATACTATACATAATCTTAAGGATTCTGCTACTTCTATTAATACAAATTTAATGTACACAATCTATGGAATTGAGTTTATTGAAGAAAATATGAATTTAAATAAAGATGGCAAAGATATTAAGTTAGACGGACCTATAACTATTAAATTTGATAATGTATCATATAAATATCCTGGTTCTGAAAAATTTGTATTTGAAGATTTATCATTTGAAATTGATAAAGGTAAGAGAATGGCTTTAGTTGGGGTGAATGGTGCAGGTAAGACTACAATTGTAAAATTACTTACAGGCCTTGCGAGACCTACAGCAGGAAATATTTATTTAAATGGGATTGACTCAAAAGAATTTTCAGATAAATCTATATTCGACTTATTTAGCGTAGTTTTTCAAGAAACACAACCATTAGCGCTTACAATCGCTGAAAATATTGCTTGTACTGAAGAAAATATTGATTATGATCGTGTTGAATATTCCTTAAAAAAAGTAGGACTTTGGGAAAAAGTATCATCTTTTGAAAAAGGCATGGATTCAAATGTATTAAAAGCTCTATATGATGATGGGGTAATTTTATCAGGTGGAGAAAATCAAAAATTAATGATAGCCAGAGCGCTATATAAAGAAGATAGCTCTGTAATGATTATGGATGAGCCAACATCAGCATTGGACGCTTTTGCAGAGGAAAAAATTTATCAAGAATTTGATTCGTACATGGGGGAAAAAACAGCAATATTTATTTCCCATAGATTGGCTTCTACTAGATTCTGTGATGAAATAATGTTTTTAGATGGTGGACAAATCATTGATAAAGGTACACATGAAGATTTACTTGTAAGATGTGACAAGTATAGAGATATGTTTGAAACACAAGGTAAATACTATAAGGAAGCCAAGGAGGAAAACAATGAAACAATATAAAGTTATTTTTAATATACTAAAAGAATCTTGGAATATTGATAAAAAATTCTTCCTTTATCTATTTTTAGGTGCGATATTACAGGCTGCCATTTCAATTGTTTCTATGTATATACCGGCAACTTTAGTAGACATGGTTCAAACAGGCAATAAGTTTATTGATATTGTCTATATGATAGTTATCTTTGTAATTTCAACATATTTATTAAAGCAAATATTAGGATATGTCAATGTTTTAATTGATAAAAATGCTACTTATCAAGCTGAAATGCTTAAAGCAAAACTTTCCGAAAAATCAATGTCACTAAAATATAAAGAGCTAGAAGATACTGAGACTTTAGATCTTATACAAAGGGCGGAGATGCCTATTTCATGGGGATATTTCTATTGGGCATTGAATGTTGTGCAACAAATAATAATAGCTTTAGTAACTATTTTAGGGGTAGTGTCTATACTCTTTGCTTATAATATCATTTACACTATTGTTATACTTCTTATACTTATAATATCATCTGTAATTAGAGTAAAAGTACAAATGAATCTTGAGAGAGTGATGCAAGAAAGTGTACCAGTAAATAGAAAATATGGTTATCTTTTCGGTATTTCTTTTAATCCAGAATATCAAAAAGAAATGAGGGTGTTTAATTTATCCGACATAATAAATAAAAAAGTAAAAACTTTTAATAAGGGAATACTTAAATGGACTAAAGAAATTACAATTCAAGATTCTAATATTAGGATTTTTGAAACGATTTCGTCAACATTGATAATGTTCATAGCCATTTCATATAATTCACTAAGAGTATTAACAGATAAATTTGGAGATAGAATTAGTGTAGGTAAGTTTACATTAATTTATAGTTCTACAAACACTATTATGCAAAATGTACAAATTATCTCTGAAAATATTTCTAAGTTAAATACATTAAGAGTACATTTGACTCCATGGGATGATTTTATAAATCTTGAAGAAGAAAAATACCAAGGAAATTTAATAGCTGATGAATTTAATTCATTAGAGTTTAGAAATGTTTCCTTTACATATCCAAATTCTGACAAAATCATTTTAGATGATGTATCTTTCAAGATAAATAAAGGAGAAAAGATTTCAATCGTTGGATTAAATAATGCTGGTAAATCAACAATAGTTAAACTGATTTCAAGATTTTATTTTCCTCAAAGCGGAGAAATACTTTGGAATGGCAAGAATATTGAAGAATATGAGATAAACTCATATATTGATCAAATTTCAGTAGTGTTCCAAGATTTTAAGCTAATGCCATATACAATTTACGAAAATATTCTACCAGATATGAATGATAAGGAAAAAGCAGAGGATTCACTAAAAGAAGTTAATATATTTGATGAAGTTTCAAAACTTGAAAAAGGGATGGATACTTATTTAGATAAAAGTTTAGAAGAATCAGCAACTAAGTTTTCTGGTGGTCAAAATCAAAAACTTGCAATTGCAAGAGCATTAAATAAGGGTGGATCATTAATGATTTTAGATGAGCCAACTGCAGCTCTTGATCCAATTGCTGAAAGTGAAATATTCGAAAACTTTGCAACTTTAACTAAAGGTAAAACATCTATATTCATCTCTCATAGAATGAGTTCTTCAACATTTTCTGATAAAGTACTATTACTTGATGGTGGTAAAATAGTTGGATATGATAGTCATAAAAACTTAATGAAATCACATAATCTATATCGAGATTTATTTGAAACACAAGCGAAGAATTATATATAGAAAATTTATTTAATAAAATAATATTGTAAAACGCTAGGGGGAAAAATATTTTTGTACCTAGCGTTTTTATATTTTTCCACTAGAATTTTTTTCTAAATTATTTCCCAATAGATGTATTCATTTAGATTTATCTATTATATATGATAAAATCAAGATAAGTAGAGATATGAAAAGGGGGATTTTATAATGAACGTTGATGATATTGTAGATATTATTTTAGAATCAAATAATATTGTATTTTTCGGTGGAGCTGGAGTTTCTACTGAGAGTGGTATTCCTGATTTTAGATCTTCAACTGGTTTATATAATCGGAAACATGAAACAGGATATAGTCCCGAATATATGTTAAGTCATGATTTTTTAGTTGAAGACGTTGTAGGATTTACTAAATATTATAAAGAGAATCTTATTGTAGAAGATGCAAAGCCAAATATTACCCATAAAGTTTTGGCAAAGTTAGAAAAAATGGGGAAAGTTAAAGCGGTAGTTACGCAAAATATTGACAGTTTACATCATATGGCGGGAAGTAAAAATGTATATGAAATTCATGGAAATTTAAGAGATTATTATTGTGTTAAATGTGGAAAAACTTATGATTCGGACTATGTTTTACAAACAGTAGAACCTAATTATTGCGACTGTGGGGGTTATATCAGACCGGATGTTACATTATATGGAGAAGGGCTTCCAGAAGAAGCGGTTAGAAACGCTATTAATGCCATTGCGCATGCCGATGTTTTAATAATTGGTGGTACATCTCTGGTTGTTTATCCAGCAGCAAGTTTTATTGATTTTTATAGAGGAAATAAATGTATTTTAATTAATAAAGAACAAGTTGGCAGAAATACTTCTGCGAATTACGTGATAATGTCAAGTTTAGGTGAAGTATTTAGAAAAATCGACGAAAAAATTAAGTAAAAAATTATTAAAAATTTATGCTATACTTTATTTAATAAATTTTTTTTTATTAAAAGCCCTTAGCCTTGGTTAGGCTACAAAATAATTATTTACAGGAGAAAAATATGGAAATAAATATCCAAGTCTATAATGTCGTACTTGAGTCAGTTTCAAAGACTTTTGACGAAAATCAAGTTTTAAAAAATGTTGATCTAGAACTTGAAAAGGGAAAATTTTACACATTACTCGGACCTTCAGGATGCGGTAAAACTACGATACTTAATATAATTGCGGGTTTTACAGATGTTTCAAGTGGTAATGTTTATATTAATGGAGAAAATGTAAATCACGTCTCTGCAAACAAACGTAAAGTAAATACCGTATTTCAAAACTATTCACTATTTCCACATATGAATGTTTTTGATAATGTTGCATTTGGCTTGGACATAAAAGGTGTAGATAAAAAAACGATAAAAGAAGAAGTTAAAAATGTATTGAAAATGGTTCAACTAGAAGGATTTGAAAATAGAAGAATTGATGAAATGTCTGGTGGACAACAGCAACGTGTTGCTATTGCTAGAGCAATTGTCAACAAACCGGATGTGCTTTTACTTGATGAACCACTATCAGCGTTAGATATGAAACTTAGAAAAGCGATGCAAGTCGAATTAAGAGAATTACAAGAAGATTTGGGCATCACTTTTGTGTTTGTAACACATGATCAAGAAGAAGCTTTAGCTATGAGTGATTGGATTTTTGTCATGAGTGAAGGTGAAATAGTTCAATCAGGACCACCAACAGATATTTATGATGAACCTATTAATAGATATGTTGCACAATTTATCGGGGAATCTAATATACTTAAAGCTACAATGAAGGCGGATTATTTAGTTGAATTTTCTAATCAAGAGTTTAAATGTTCAGACGCGGGTATCCCTGCTGGAGAATTAGTAGAAGTTGTTATTCGTCCAGAAGATATTGATTTAGTCAATCTTGAGGAATGTGATATAGAAGCAGAAATTGAGACAATACTATTTAGAGGAGTATTTAATGAATTAATCTGCCACGATAATTCTGGATTTATCTGGAAAATACACACAACTAGAAGATTTGAAGCTGGTGATAAAGTCGGTATTTCGATTAAACCTGATGACATTCATGTTATGAGATTTAACGAAAGTGAAGACGACTTTGACGCGAGAATTGAAAAATATAGTGGAGGTGAAACTGATGCCTAAAAAATATAAGGCTTTGGGTAGCATTTATTATGTATGGATTGCATTATTCATCATTGCTCCTATAATCTTACTATTTTATCAATCTTTCTTAGACATTCATGGAAACTTTACATTTGACAATTATAGAAATTATTTTACTTCATCAAATTATATGTTGATGACGGCAAATTCTTTTCTATCAGCGTTTTTAATAACAGCAGCAACATTGATAATAGCTTATCCGTTTGCATATTTCTTAAATACTTCAAAGCATAAGAATTTTTGGTTACTTTTAGTAATTTTGCCAACATGGATAAATTTATTGCTAAAAGCATATGCTTTTATGGGATTATTAAATAGAAATGGTTCAATAGCGCGATTATTTGGTCTGGCATCAGAAGGTATATTATTTACAAATGCAGCATTCATATTAGTTGCCGCATATATTGAATTACCTTTTATGATACTTCCAATTTTTAGATCATTAGAATCCATTCCAAATAACTTCATTATTGCTAGTACAGATTTAGGTGCGAATAAATGGCAAACATTTAGAAGAGTTATTTTACCACTTTCTATGAATGGTGTAATGGCTGGAGTTCAAGCTGTTTTCATTCCTTCACTTTCTCTATTCCTAATAACTAGAATTATTGGAGGAAACAAGGTAATAACTTTAGGTACTGCAGTTGAGCAACATTATCTAATCACACAAAACTGGGGAATGGGTTCAATCATTGGTATTGTACTTATTTGCTTAATGTTTATCGTGATGGCTTTGCTAAATATAAAGAATAGAGGTGCCAAATGATAGATAAAAAGAAATTTAAATGGGCCAATTTATTTTTAATTGCGATTTTTATTCTATTGTATGCGCCTATTATCTATTTGATAGTATATTCATTTAATGAAGGTGGTACGATGAATGCATTCACCGGATTTACAACACAACATTACAATTCTGTTTTTGAAGATACTAGATTAATCACAATAGTTATAAACACCATAATTATTGCACTACTATCTGCTGCAATTGCAACCGTTATAGGAGTTTTAGGCGCTTTATTAATTTACTATTTAAGAAATAAAAAATTAAAAGAAAGAGTTTTATCACTTAATAATATTTTACTTGTTATGCCAGATGTTATGATAGGTGCATCATTCCTAATACTATTTACCTATTTGATTCCATTGCCAATGGGATTTTGGACAGTATTACTTGCTCACGTTGCTTTTAATATACCAATCGTGGTATTAATGGTCTTACCAAAGATCTATTCTCTAAACGAGCAAATGATACTTGCTGCGGAGGATTTAGGTGCAAGTGACTGGCAAATATTAAATAAAATAATTTTGCCCAATATTGCAAGTGGTGCATTCACAGGATTTTTCATGGCTTTAACATATTCCTTAGATGATTTTGCGGTAACATTTTTCGTAACTGGTTCAGGATTTTCTACTCTTTCCGTAGAAATTTATTCTAGAGTGCGTGCGGGAGTATCACTTGAAATCAATGCTCTTTCAACACTTATGTTTATCGCATCACTAATATTAGTTGTAATTTATTATTTTGTACAAATGAAAGAAGTAAAACAAGCAAAGAGAGGTAAGATATATGAATAGTTTCTATAAGTTTTTGTTAGGTATCTTATCAGTAGTTTGTATATTATTTGGCATAAGATTTGCAATAAATAGGACATCAAATTCAAGTGACAACAACACAATATATTTCTACAATTGGGGTGACTATATAGATCCTGAACTTTTATCTCAATTTGAAGAAGAGACAGGTTACAAAGTAGTTTATGAAACCTTTGATTCAAATGAAGCAATGATGGCTAAAATTGAACAAGGCTCAACATCTTACGATATCACTGTTCCTTCAGAATATACTGTGGAAATGATGAGAGATAAGGGGCTACTGATACCTCTTGATCATTCAAAAATAAAGGGATTAGAAAATATTGATAAAAGATTTTTAGACCAAGAATTCGACCCAGGCAACAAATATTCCATCCCTTATTTTTGGGGTACTTTAGGCATCCTATACAATACTAAAGTTTATACAGAAGAAGATGTTTCCAATTGGAGAAATCTATGGGATAAAAAATTCAACAATGAAATTCTTATCTACGATGGTGCTAGAGAAACATTAGGAATAGGGCTTTTAGCTAACGGCTACTCTTTAAACACTACAGATGAAAAAATCTTAAGAAAAGTTAGAGATGACTTAAAAGGATTTATGAATAATGTTAAAGGTATTCTAGCGGATGAAATAAAAATGTATTTAGCACAAGAAGAAGCAAATATCGGTATAACATTCTCAGGAGATGCTGCACTTGCTATGGAAGACAATGAAAACCTAGCATATCATATCCCTGAATCAGGTGCCAACATCTGGTTTGACACAATAGTTATCCCAAAAACAGCAAAAAACATTGAAGGTGCATACGCCCTAATGAACTTCCTACTTCGTCCAGAAATCGCAGCAAAAAATGCAGAATATATCTACTATTCTTCACCAAACAAAGCTGCCAAAGAATTTATGGATAAGGAAATGCTAGAAGATGAAATTCTTTATCCATCAGATAAAGTAATCAATCATCTTGAAGTCTTTAGAGACCTAGGTCAAGATATGACAATTTTATACAACGACCTATTTCTAGAACTAAAATTGGCCCCACAACCTAAGTAGCTTATGTGGCGCTCGCCTGCATCAGTGTGCATTCAAAAAGAAATTACTTCGGTAAATTGACGAAAAGCTGCGGAACTCGATTGCTACGCAATCTTCGGACATCCTCGCTTTTCTAATTTACTCTAGTAATTTCTTTTTTCATTTGCGCACAATGATGCAATGCTCGCGCCAATGACGCGAAGGGGGTGTGGGTATAGGCTTTAGAGTGGGAGAATAATAGGATGGTCGGTATGGTAGTAAGAGGTGCAAGCAAGGGCGAAGGACCTTTATAGTTGAAGAATAAGAGAATGGTCAGTATGTGGAAGTAGTATGAATAAGGAATTAAGTATTTGGACGATGATAAATGCAAAAAACGAAGAAATCCTCGTTTAAGAAATGGGTTGTGGACGATGATAAATGTAGAAATTAAAAAAATCCTCGTTCAAACGCCAACATTTTTACGATGATAAATGCAAAAAAAGAAGAAATCCTCGTCTGAAAAGTGAGAAATATACAATGATAAACACAAAAAAAGAAAAAATCATCGTCTGAAAGGCGGAAAATGTGCGATGATAAATGTAAAAATCGAAAAAGTCCTCGTAAAATAAATGAAAATAGTACGATGATAAATGCGAGAAAAGAAAAATCATCGTCCAAATGCCAATATTATAACAAGGATGTTACAATTATAAGATGATAATTCTTTTGGCATTCTATCTATGCTGCGTAAAGTAGTTGGGGTGTGATTCTTTGAATTTCTCTTCATTCCTTCCATTTATGCTCACGCCAATGAAGTAAAGGTTGTGTGGGTATGGGAGTTGTAGGCAGAGATGAGAGAGATAGTGGAGTTGGTAGTTATGAGATGTGAGGTTGGGATTTGAGAATTTTTTGAAGAGTAAAATATTAATTATTTTCGTTAATATAAGGGAGGATACCCTAGTGGATTGGAAAAACTAAAAAAATTAGGGTCAGCAGGATATATAATTAAATTTATAAGAATCTACGGAGCAAAATAGACTTTATTGAATTAGCACTGTTTAAATTAACAGGAATCTACGTAGCAAAATAGCTTTTATAGAATTAGCACTGTTTAAATTAACAGGAATCTACGGAGCAAAATAAGGTTTATTAAATTAGCACCGTTTAAAAGGACGAAATTCTACAGAGCAAAATAAACTTTATTAGATTAGCACCGTTTAAAAGGACGAAATTCTACAGAGCAAAATAAACTTTATTAGATTAGCACCGTTTAAAAGGACGAAATTCTACAGAGCAAAATAAACTTTATTAGATTAACACCGTTTAAAAGGACGAAATTATACAGAGCAAAATAAACTTTATTAGATTAACACCGTTTAAATGGTGATTTTTAAACAGAGCAAATTTAGATTTCTTAATTTTGCTCTGTTCTCTTATTTATAAACATCATAGTAATTATTTAATGTGAGTTTCTAAGTAGTTAATTAAACTTTATTCAATAGTTGGTTGCTTTGCAATCTTCCCAGTTAATATTTATATTATCTATCACTAAAATAGTTGTTCCAACCATTAACTTTCAATCAACTTTCAAAGTCTATAGATGTCAGTCGAAAAAAGGTCCATGATAATAATCAAAAAATGGTCCAGTTAAAAAATAATTTATGAAAATTTCGGTTGTATAAAGGCAAGGAGTAAGGCCTTATTACATATGAACAAAGTAAAATATTTTCTAATTGATTTATTATTTACATTTGTATAGTCTTTAACGAGTGCATATGCGTTTAGAGAATATCAAATATTAAAACAACTTAACAAAAAACTATTTATAAAGATAAGATAATTATATATTTTTGTATATTCATTTTTTTTATTTATAGTATCATTGAGAAAAGGAAATGCATCAAGAGGACTATAAAAAATGTATTATTTAATTTATTGTTTTGTAAATTGTGAATAATGAGTTTTGTCAATGCGGATGTTTCCAAGAGATTCAGGAACAAGTACTTGTCATTATTTTGTAAATAATAGATTTGAGCATGAAAGTACTGCTCCATATAGATTTAAATAACAATTTTTTAATAACATAAATTGATAATGTATTCCCTTTTCTTTTTTCTATTGGAGGAAATTAAATATGATAGTTTTAAATAATATTAATTTAAGTTTTGGTAATAAAGAAGTTAAACAAAAAGTCTTAAAAGATCTAAATGTTAAGTTTGTAAAAGATGATTTAGTGACAATAATGGGAAAAAGTGGTTCTGGGAAATCAAGTTTACTTAAGATATTGGCTGGGTTTTTACTTGAAGATAGTGGAGAGATTATGATTGACTCTAGAGATCTTAAAGAATTATCAGTAGAAGACAGAGTTAATTATTTAAGTAGGTTCATTTCTTTTGTTTGGCAAGATTTTAAATTAATCGATGAAATCAATATAAAAAATAATATTTTATTGCCATTAAATATTCATAAATTAAAATTTGATGAAGAATATTTTGAATATTTGATAAATGAATTAGAGATTAGTAATTTGATGAAAAAATTCCCTAATCAATTATCAGGTGGAGAAAAACAAAGATGTGCAATAGCTAGAGCTCTTATTACTAAGCCTAAGGTGCTACTTGCCGATGAGCCAACTGGCGCATTAGATGAAAAAACTGGAAATAAATTAGTAGATATCATAAAAAATGTATTGTCAAATTTTGTAGATTTAGTGATTATTGTTACGCATGATAAAAATATTGCTGCGATTGGAAATAAAAAATATAATTTGATAGATGGGAGATTAGAACAATATGAGTAATAATTTAATCTTTCAACTTTTTAATAAAAAAATAAATTTATTTATGTTTTTATTGTTTCTTTTACGTTAATTTTTTCAATAATGAGTTCAATTTCTTCTTTTTCTAATATTTATATGAATAGATTATATAAAGAAAAAAAATTCTTTGTATGGAAAATTTATTCAGATAAAATATTTGGATGATTCTAAAAATATAGGAAAGGAATAAATAATACTATTAGTAGAATTAGAATAAACATTAAAGATGATTATTTAAATACAAAAAATTTAATAACATCCTTATTGACTAATTATGACCAAATTATTTTAAACGATAATTATGAAATACAACAACAAATAAAAGATTTTAAAATATTGACGATTGGGTTTAATATATTACTTTTAGTCTCAATTATTATTTCAATGATATTCATTTTATATACTTTTCTATCATCATATTATAAGTTAAATAAAAATACTTACGAAATCTATCTATTATTAGGAATGAAGAAGAGAAAATTATTAATTGTTGTAATATTTCCGTTTATTATAAGTTGTGTAATAAGTACTATTATTAATTTAATAATTTCATTTAAACAATCAGGAGATGCATTCTTTATGACCAAATCAGAAATGATAAGTGTTTTAAGAATTTCCTTGTTACCAAGTTTGATATATTTAACTATTTTATTAGTAATAAATATATTGATAAATAGAGAATTTGTAAAAAATACTTATAATAACTATATACTATAATTATATATTTAAAATGCAGAAAGACTCTAGATTTCAAGCAATAATCTAGAGTCTTTTATCCTAATTCATATATCTATCAAATATATCTATAACAATGTTTTTTATATTTTCTAAATAATATCTTTTACAAAATATTGGAACGATATTTTTTGGCAAATTAAATGTTGACTCATCTAGAAAGTATACATCTTTGTTTAGTATATGTGCGTATCCGATGTTTTTATCATCTAGATAGCCTTCGATTACTTTTAGTCTGATTGTTAGCGTGTTTTTTGACCAATCTAGGAAGTATGTGCCATCTTCGAATCTATAGGGAATGTCAACATTTTTAAGAGTAGATTTTATTTGTAAAATATTTTTATCAAGATCAATATGTTCAATTTTAGCAGTATGTATATGGTCCTTAAATAAAATCTCAAATTTCTTTCTATTATTTATTTCTTTTACTATAGAAAGTATTGATTCAGTATTTATTACATCGTATTTGTTGTGAATCATGATCTTACTTATATCCATGTCACTTATTTTGTTATAGAGTAAAATGTCATCTTTTATCTCAAAGTTTTCATTTCTTTCTAAATTATTTATTTTTTCAATATCTTGTAAAGCAAAATTTTCAAAATCAGTTATTAGTCTATTAGAAATTAAAAATCTATAGATGTCGAATTGCGATTGTTCTGAAAATGCCTCCATTCCGTAATGTTTATATCTGTCTTTTAGAAAGGGAATATCGAAGTTTTGTCCATTAAATGTGATGATGTGCTTGTTATTTAGATATGGTATGATTTCTTCTAACAAGGTCATTTCTTCGGATTCATCTTTAATTGCAAATTGTGTAAAATTGCCTAAATGGTCTAATAAGCCTACAACGACTACTTTCGAATGTATTCGAGATACACCTGTAGTTTCAATATCAAGTACTATTGAATTTTCCTTTAAATATTTAGTTTTTATTGAATTTTCAAGCGTATACATCTTTTTTCTCCAATTAATTATGCTATAATGTTTTATAGATTTATGATAACACAAAAGAAAGGTAATTATGATATATTTTGATAATGCTGCTACAACAAAGATAGCAAAAGAAGTTAAAGAAAAATTGAATAATGCATATGATAGTTTTTGGGGAAATCCATCTTCGTTGCATAGACTTGGGTTTAGCGCAGAAAAAGAGATAAAAGAAGCGAGAAATGTTATTTCTAAAGAGTTAAAAATAAATTCTAAGAATTTGTTTTTTGTACCAAGTGGCACTATTGCAAACAATTCTGTTTTACATTCATATGATAAAAAAGGGAAAAATATCATATTATCAGAAGTGGAGCATTCCTCCTCATACTATGCGGCTGAAAAGTTAGCATCAGAGGTTAGATTTGTAAAAGTAGATAAATATGGATTTGTAGATCAAGATGATTTGGTTTCAAAGATTGATGAAAAAACAGTTTTAGTTTCAATTTTACATGTAAACAATGAACTGGGAACAATAAATGATATAAATAAATTGTCTAGAATCTCTAAAGAAAAAAATCCTAATACTGTCTTTCATTCTGATGGTGTTCAAGCTTTTCAAAAAATAGATATTGACTTATCAAATATTGATATGTATACTATTTCTTCACATAAGATTAATGGTCCAAAAGGTATCGCAGCTTTATATATAAAAAATATAAATAATTTTAATAGCCTATATCAAGGCGGTGGACAAGAGTCCAATTTGTTTTCAGGTACAGAAAATGTTCCTGCTATATTAGGATTTGCAGAAGCTGTGAAATTAGAAAAAAATCATGAAGATATAAAAAATATAAATAGATTTTTGAGAAACGAAATTTTTAAAATAAAGGATAGTATCATTAATTCTCCAGAGGACAATGTATCTCCATATATCTTGAACGTGTGTTTTAAGGGGATTGGAGCAGAGATTTTGTTACATTATTTAGAAATGGAAGAGATTTATATTTCTACTGGATCAGCATGCAGTAAAGATAAAGATAGCAGAGTTATCGCTGCGATTGATGTAGATAATGAGTATAAAAGTGGATGTGTTAGGATATCTTTGAGTAGATATTCAACAATAGAAGAAGCTAAAATTTTTGTAGAAATATTAAAAGAAAAAGTTGAAACGATTAGAGGTATATTAGGATGAGATGGTTATTGGGAATAAGTTTTGGCGAGCTTATGTTAAAAGGAAAAAATAGAAAAAAATTTATAAATGATTCAATTAAACAAGTATTAAAAGCACTTGAAAATTTTGAGATAAAAGACCATTTTTTAGATAATGAAAAATTATTTGTTGAGGTTAATAAAGAAGAGTTTGATGAGATTGTAGAAAAGGCGAGAATGGTTTTTGGGCTTTCATATGTGTATCCTTGTCTACAAGTTGAGAAAGATTTAGAGTCCATTGAAAAAGGTATAATTGAATATATTAATTTCAAGGATATTAAGGATAATGTAACTTTTAAGGCATATGGAACCAGAGCGGATAAGTCATTTGAAATGAATTCTATGGAAATTGCTAGAGAAGTAGGTGCTTTTGTTTTAAGAAACTTTAGCAATTTCAAAGTTGACATAAAAAATCCTGAGAAAAAAGTCTATGTTGATATTAGGCAAAAAGCTTATATTTATATGGATAAAATCCCTACAATTGGTGGTTTGCCAATGGGGACAGGTGGAAAAGCCATTTTATTACTTTCAGGTGGAATAGATTCACCAGTTGCAGGATTTGAAATGGCTAGAAGAGGTGTAGAAATAGCTGCAGTACATTTCCATTCATATCCATTCACAAGTGAAAGAGCGCAAGATAAGGTGAAGAGATTAGCTGAAAAAATGTCAATATATTTGGGAACAATTAAACTATTCCAAATAAATTTATTGCCTATTTACACAGCTATAAATAAAAATTGTAAAGCGAGATTTACAACAATTCTTTCAAGAAGATTTATGATGAGAATCTCTGAAATTTTAGCGGAGAAATACAGATATGATGGTTTTGTCACAGGTGAAGCCTTAGGACAAGTTGCTAGTCAAACCATTCAGTCAATATCTGTGGTAAATGATGCAACAAGATTACCTATTTTTAGACCACTAATCAATATGGATAAATCAGAAATTATTGAAAAAGCTAAATGGATTGAAACATATGATATTTCAATAGAACCATATGATGATTGTTGTTCATTTTTTGCACCAGATAGACCAGCAACAAAACCAAGACTGTATGACATTTTAAGAGAAGAAGAAAAATTAAATGTCGAAGCGTTGATTGAAGAGGCTTTAGAATCACTTGAAATAATTGAAGTAAGTATATAATAAAATAAAAAAGGAAATTCCAATGTAAAATTAGAATAGATATATCAAATTATATATCTTTAAATCAAAATGGTAAGAAATCACACAATTAAATAACTAGGAGACATTATGAAAAATTTAAAATACATTTTTTGGTATTTTAAGAAATACAAGAAAAGATATATTATCGGTATTACTGCCTTGTTACTTGTGTATGTAGTTATTCCTATTCCAAATAAATTGATTGGGGAGTTTGTAGATAGAGTAAGTAATAAAACTCTAGATATGAATACTTTGATTTTCTATTCAATAATTTTGATAGGATCTATTGCATTGCAGTATGTTCTACAATATATATGGCATTACTTTATTTTTGGACATTCATTTCAATCGTCAAGGGATAGTAGAAGAAAATTAGTGGCAAAGATTTTACAGCAAACACCACCATTTTTCTACAAAAATTCCACTGGTTCCCTTATGAATAAGGCAACACAAGATGTAGGGACAATTGAGATGCTTACTGGATATGGTATATTAGCTTTTTCGGATGCTACCATTTATCCGATTTCAATCATCTTAATAATGGGATTTACTATTTCATGGCCAATGACACTAATTTCAATAATATTATTGCCATTATTAATTATTATTACTAAAATATTAGGACAAAAACTTCATGTAGGATATCTAAAATTACAAAAGTCATATGAGATTATGAATGAATCTGTTATGGAAAATATCTCATCTGTGAGAGTGATTAAAGGATTTTCTACTCAAGAAGTTTCATCAAAAAGATTTGAAAAAGCTGCAGATGATTTATATGAAGATCAATTTAAACAGGATAAATTGCATTCATTATTTATTCCATCTGGTAGATTAATACCTTCATTGACATTTATTATCGCCTTGATTTTTGGACAACATTTGATGAGTACTGGAAATCTAACTTTAGGACAGTTGACATCATTTTTCCTATACTTAAACATGTTGGTTTGGCCAATGTTTGCTTTTGGTGATTTGGTAAATGTTATACAAGAATCAAGTGCATCTTTAGTTAGATTGCAAGAAATTTATGATTACAAGGAAGATTTGGTGGATATTGAAAATCCAGAAGAATATCAAGCTAAAGACTCCATTACATTCCAAAACTTCAGTTTTAAGTATCCAGGAGATGAGAAATATTCCTTAAAAGATATAAATCTGAAAATTAATAAAGGTGAAACATTGGGCATTGTTGGTAAAATTGGCTCTGGAAAGACAACTTTGTTAAAACAACTTTTAAGATTTTATGATATTGCAGAAGGAGAAATACTATTTGATGGTAAGCCTGCTGAAATGTATTCCATTAAGAGTATTAGAGACAAAACGGGATATGTACCACAGCAACATCTTCTATTTTCAAAATCTGTATATGACAATATAGCCTTTGGTAAGGAGAATGCAACTGAAGAAGAAGTAATGGATGCCATTGAGTTTGCAGACTTTACAAAAGATTTAGATACATTGCCAAATAGCTTGGAAACAATGATCGGTGAAAAAGGTATATCTATTTCTGGTGGTCAAAAGCAAAGAGTTTCTATCTCTAGAGCGATAATAAAAGACCCGGAAATATTAATACTTGATGATTCTCTTTCAGCGGTTGACTCAATTACAGAAAAGAGAATCATAGAAAACATTGTTACAAATAGACAAGGAAAGACAACTATAATTGTAGCTCACAGACTTTCTGGACTGAAACATGCGGAAAATATTATTGTACTTGATAGAGGAGAAATTGTTGAATCAGGTACACATGAAGAGCTAATCAAAAACAGGGGATGGTATTATAGTCAATATGAATCTCAAAAGTCAGGAGGTTCAGATGAATAAAAAAGATGAAATACAAGGTAGCTTTATAAAAGAAAACTACAAGCAAAAAGCAAGATTTAGAAATAAAAAATTATTTCAATATTTAATGCAGTTAAAGGGCTTATTTGCAATTAGTATGGGCTTGACAATTTTTGCTACCCTTGCAGAACTTATTGGTCCATATATTTTAGGGCAAATACTTGATGGTCAGTTAGTTGAAGGTGTAGGCGCAAAAGATTTAGGACAATTCTACAAATTAGTTGGAATGTATTTTGGTTCGATACTAATTACAACTTTAGCAGCATATTTTGGTGCGCTGGCATATTCAAAATTAGCAAATAGCCTATCACAAATTATTAGAAAAGACACATTTAGACATGTGCTTTCTTTACCGGTGCAATTTTTTGATAAATACGCAATTGGTAAAATAGTAAATAGGATAACAAATGATACAAAAGATATCAGAATGTTATTTAATCTAGTTTTTACACAAATTTTAACAACCGTTGTAAAAACTATTGGCCTAGTAATTGCGTTATTTATTATTGATTGGAAACTGGGATTAATGACACTAATTGTAGCTCCGTTAACATATATAATATTTAAGGATTATTTCAAAAAATCTACAGAATATCAACGTAAGCTTAAATATTATAGATCAGAATTAAATGGTAATTTAGCTGAAAATATTACTACAATGGAAGTTATCCAAGCATTTAATAAAGAAGATGAAATTTATGATGAATTCTCTGAAATTAATAATAAGATAAATGAACAAGGTTGGAACTTAGCCACTCTTTGGGCTTATTCAGGATTTAATGCAACTAACACATTGGGAAATCTTACAGTTTCAATAATTGTTATCTTATTCGGATATTATTTCCTACAAGGACAACCATTCATCTCTGTTGGTAGTTTATTTATTTTCATAGACTACAATAGAAGAATTTATCAAAATGTAAACATGCTAATGGATCAAGCAGGTAATTTAGAAGGATCCAAATCCGCTGCTGATCAACTATTTGAGTTACTAAGAGTTGAACCATTTAAGGAAGGTACACAAAACATTGAAAATATGCAAGGAAATATTCAATTTGAAGATGTTTCATTCGCATACAACAATGATGAGTATGTAATTCACGACTTAAATTTAGAAATACCTAAAGGTAGCTCTGCAGCGTTTGTAGGGCACACAGGTTCTGGAAAATCAACAGTTATGAACTTAATCTATAAATTTTACAATATCAATAAGGGAAAAATTTTAATTGATGGCAAAGATATCAATGAATTGGATATGGTTAAGATTCGTAAAAATATGGCGATAGTATTTCAAAATCCATATATTTTTGAAGGAACAATCTTCGAAAATATTGCCTTATTTGATGATTCCATTTCTAAAAATGAAGCAGAATTGGCGCTTATTTCCGTAGGAGGAGAAAACATCCTTATGAGAGAAGGCGGCATTGATGCGGTTGTAAGAGAATCTGGTGCAGGCTATTCTTCAGGAGAAAGGCAAATTATTTCTTTCGCAAGAGCCATGGTTAGAGATCCTAAAATCTTAGTTCTTGATGAGGCTACAGCAAATGTTGACTCAGAAACAGAAGAAAGAATCCAATTCGGTTTAGAAAGACTTAAAAAAGGACGTACAACCTTAATCATTGCACATAGATTATCAACAATCAAAAATGTAGATAAAATCTACTTGCTAGAAAAAGGTCACTTGATCGAATCAGGCTCACATGATGAATTGTTAAGACAAAATGGAAAATATGCAGAAATGTATAGAAATAATTAGAGAAAAAATCACAGAGGCAATTAGCCATCTGTGATTTTTTTTAGATTGTATAGGACATAATTTATAATATAAATGTAAGTTATGTTCTGAACCTTCAGGAATGAATTGGGTATAATAAAATAAAATACAACATTTTAGGAGGAAAAATGGAAAAAGATATTATTGATGAATATATTCAAAATCAAGATGAAAATGTTCAAGAAATATTAGTTAATGTAAGAAAAATAATAGAAACTGCACTTCCAGAATTTACTATTTCACTTGCATATGGAATGCCAACTTATAAATCAAAGAGAAATTTGATACATTTTGCTGCAAACAAAAATCATTTAGGCGTTTATCCAACTCCAAAAGTAATAGAAGCTTTTTCTGATGAACTTAAAGAATACAAAACTTCAAAAGGTGCAGTGCAATTTCCATATAATAAGCCTATTCCATATGAGTTAATAGGGAAAATGGCGAAATATAGTTATGATTTGTATACCAGGTAAATAAAAATCAAGATTATAAAATAAATATTATAAAATAAATATTTTCAATATGTTAAAATCTAATTAGAAATCGATTTCAATTTGAAATTGTATTTAATTCTACAAAAGGAGGAGCAATAACATGAAAAAAAGTTTTAAATATATAGTTTCAATTTTAGCGATTGTATTTATCACCTTATCAGCAATATTTTTTATAACCAAAAATAAAATGAACGCTGTAAATTTATCATATAAAGGTATAGAAGGAAAAAAATTTGTTTACTCCATCAAAGATAATAATTTGAATTGTAAGTTAGATAAAGATACTGGATTAAAAAATTTAGATAAGGTAAAACTTGAATGTTCTGATCCTACTTTTAATTTTATAAAATTTGATAAAGAGTATACCATAACTGGATTATATAGTGATAACTTAGATACAAATAAGAAGTTTATTGCTGTAGAAAATCTTATTTTCCCTTTTGAAAATTATCTATATAAAAAAACGGATGAAGGTATTGAAGTAATTAAAATTGCATCAGAAGATAACAAATATTTTACAGATACATATTTCAATTTATTTTTTGATGATGAAAACTTAGTAAAATTAGACGATTTTAGTAAACTGAAAATAACCAGTAAAGATAAACATATTACTCCAGGAGCTAAAGTGAGTAATATTGAAAGAAAATATATTGATGAAATCATTCAAAAATATATAGATTCAGGTTATACTCTAAAATTTGAAAAAGAATAATAAAAAATTTAAGGAGTAATTTTGAAAACAAAAAAATTTATTATAATATCAGCGCTGTTAATATTTATTTTAACAGCGTGCTCAACAAAGAAAATTGATTTATCTGGCATAGATATTAATTCATCAAGTATTACATTGAATGGAGAAAAATATGATAAATCAGATAAACTTATTGAAGTTATAAAAAATAAAACAAAATTTGTAAGGAAATCATCCAATGATACACCTACAAATATATCTAAATACGACAAAATCAGTATTAGTAAAAAAGATAATGACACTGTATTGTATTTATTTGAAGATACAAATGAATATTATATAGAACAACCTTATGCAGGTGTGTGGAAAATAGAAAAAGAAGACTATGAAAATTTAGTAAAATAGAAATGGAGGCTGTTAAAAATGACTGGAAAGTTATTTTTAAGCAGTTTCTTTTTTATTTTAATATTTTTCCGTGAGGCATTTAAGTATATGATAATTTTGAGATAGGAGGTATAGTGAAATTTGAGATTAAAATTTTTGAAAATTGAGGGAAAATGGTACTAAAATTTATATTTTCAAATATAGTACCAAATTTCAATAAAAAAATTGGTACTAAAAATTAAAATTTAAGATTTAGTACCAAAATATCTTTCTGCTCTTAGTACATTGACCTGCTCTTAGAATAGGATGATTTTTACACCTAATCTAAGCTGTGCAGCAAGATTTATTGAATTATTCTATTTTATTCTTTTCTTTTAAGTCTACCATCTTCATAGAAATATGGTGTTGCTTGATATACTGCTAATACTGCTGTAACCATTGCGGTTGCGATTAGCATGAAATATACCATTATTTGATATTTGATTGCCATTAGTGGATCTACACCGGCAATCATCATACCGGACATCATTCCTGGTAAGGCAACTAAACCGACGGTTTTTGTTGTATCAACAGTTGGTTGAGTAGCTCCTTTGATTGCTTCTTTCATAATCTCTTTGGAAGCATCTTTGACGTTGGCGCCAAGAGCTAATTTTTCTTCTACCTTTTGTTTATTATCACTGAATGAAAGCTTCAGATTTCTAAAGCTTAGTCCAATGATATTCATTGCATTACCACCAAGCATTCCCGTGATAGGAATCATTTGTTGAGCAGTAAAGCTTATTGCACCAGTAAGTACTAATAGGATAAGTGAGATTGCAACACCACCAATTATTGAAATGATTGATATCCTAAATGCATTTGGAATGTCTTTTCCCCTTAAACTAGCGTTGTAGGCTGCGTTTAATGACATAAATGACACAACTAATAGGGTAGCAAATTTGTTATCCAGTCCAAATATATAATTTAGTACAAAGCTGACTACAAATAATTGGACAATCATTCTGACTATGCCTATGATAATATCTTTTCCAAGACCCAATTCTTCTTTATAGTTTATCGCAAGCCCTATTAAAACTAATGCAAATGAAAATACTAATGAAAGGGTCGACATATTTGCAGCGTTATTATTCATTCATCTCTCCTTTCGCCATTTTACCTTTTTTCAAATAAATCTTTTGTTCAGCCATGTTTTGTTCGTGTTCATCATGACTTACCCAAACCAATGTAATTTCGGATTTTTTAGCTTCTTCAAAAAGAAAGTCCCACACCAATTCTGAACTGTCATCATCAAGACTTGAAGTAACCTCATCTAATAAAAGTACTTTTGGTGGATACATGAGATTTCTTATTAATCCTATTCTTTGTTTTTCTCCACCTGATAAACTATCGACACTTTTATCTAAATTCATATGACCAAGTCCTAGTCTATCTAGTAGTGATTTTGCTCGATTTTCATCAAATTCTTGATTTCTCACTTTGGCAGGAAAAGAAAGATTATCTCTGATTGTTTCTCCGAATAGTTGCGGATTTTGTATAACATAAGAAACTTCTTTTCTATAATCAGTGTACTCATATTGGTACATATCTTTATCTTCGAAATAGATATTTCCTGAACTTTCCTTTGTTAACCTCGCCAATATCCTTAATATAGTTGATTTTCCACTACTGGAAGGACCATTTATACTGGTAAATTGCCCTTTATGAATAGAAAAATTAATATCATCTAGAATTTTTTGCTTAGGAACTTCTAGTGATAAATTCTCTATTTTAATTAATTCCATTTGAACCCCCTTACTTTGTTAATCTATTCTAACAAGCTATATATACATACCACTAATTAGTTTTCTTAAACTTTAATTAGATTTAACATAAAATTCACAATAAACTAAACAAAAAGTATTGTATTTTATGAAAATAATGCTATAATATTTGTTGAGTTTAATATACTAAACATTTTATACGAAAGGAGTTTGTGTGGGGATCGGTGAAAAGATAAAAAGATTAAGAAAGAAAATGAATCTAACTCAAGAGGAGTTAGCTGAAAGATCAGAGTTAACAAAAGGCTATATTTCACAGCTTGAAAGGGACTTAAATTCTCCTTCTGTTGATACATTATCAGATGTACTTGAAGCTTTAGGTACAAATTTAGGAGATTTCTTTTCTAATGAGGATACAGATGAACAAATAGTTTTCAAGCGAGATGACTTTTTTGTAGGTATAAATGAAAAACTTGGGCATAAAATGGAATGGATAGTGCCTAATTCAGTAAAAAATAATATGGAGCCAGTTCTAATAACCTTGGAAAAAGATGGAGTGACAAAAACATATGCACCAAATGAGGGTGAGGAATTTGGTTATGTAATTAGAGGAGAAATAAAACTCTTCTATGGTGATAGAGAAACTAGATTAAAAAAAGGTGAAACATTTTATATTGTTTCTGATAAGGATAGATATATTTTAAATGCGTCAAAAGGACAGTCGCAAGTTATGTGGGTTTCCAATCCACCAAATTTTTAATTATGAGGAGTTATTATGAATATCATTGAATTGAAGGGATTAAACAAAGCTTTTGGAGATACAAAAGTATTAGATAATATAAATTTATATATTAAAGAAAACGAGTTTTTAACATTATTAGGACCATCCGGTTGTGGAAAGACAACAACTTTAAGAATTATAGGTGGTTTTGAGACGGCAGATTCAGGGGAAGTATTATTTGATGGGAAAGACATTAAAGACATTCCTCCATATAAGAGAAATATTAATACAATATTTCAAAAGTATTCATTATTTAGACATTTAGACGTTTTTGATAATGTTGCTTTTGGATTAAATCTAAAAAAAGTAGATAAAAAGAAAATAAAAGAAGATGTAATGGAAATGTTGAATTTTGTTAATCTTGAAGGTTTTGAACATAGATCCATTGATTCATTATCTGGTGGACAACAACAAAGAGTAGCTATTGCAAGAGCTTTGGTAAATAAACCAAAAGTGTTATTACTAGATGAACCTCTTGGTGCATTAGACTTAAAATTAAGAAAATCAATGCAAATTGAACTTAAAAAAATCCAAAGAAAAGTTGGTATCACATTTATCTTTGTTACACACGATCAAGAAGAAGCATTGACAATGAGCGATACTATTGTTGTTATGAATGGTGGACAAATCCAACAAATTGGTACACCTCTTGATATTTATAATGAACCAAAAAATGAATTTGTTGCTAGATTTATCGGTGAAACAAATATTATAGAAGGTATTTTCATAGAAGATAATAAAGTAGAATTTTCAAATCATATTTTTGATTCCTTGGATAAAGGATTTAAAAAAGGTGAAAAAGTTGATGTTGTAGTAAGACCAGAAGATATCGAAATTGTAGATGCTGAAAAGGGCATGATTAAAGGTGTTGTAAAAGAACTAATCTTTAAAGGTGTTCATTGGGAAATGGCAATAGATGTTGATGGTTATATGTACAAAGTGGATTCTACAGTAGATAGAAAAGTTGGGGAAGAAGTAGGATTAGTAATTGTGCCTGACAATATGCACTTAATGAAAAAAGAGGAGGCTGTAATTGAAGAAAACTAGACAATTAGCATATCCTTATATATTTTATGTAGTTGTATTTATTGTAGTACCTCTATTTATGGTGCTATATTATTCATTTACAAAAAATGGAGGATTTACTTTTGAAAATTTTAGAAAAATTTCAGAGCCTTCTACAATTAAAACATTAGTTACATCTTTTAGAATAGCTCTAATAACTACAGTTGTCTCCTTAATTGTGGGTTATCCATTCGCATATTTTATGTCAAAAATGAATCTACGTTTTAGGACAGCTGCGATGATGTTGATAATGGTACCAATGTGGATGAACTTCCTTTTAAGATCTTATGCGTGGGTGACAATCCTTTCTCCAAATGGTGTATTGGATAAAGGTTTAGCTTTATTGGGGATAAAATACAATAGTTTTATGTATACAGAATCAGCAGTAGTCTTAGGAATGGTTTACAATTTCTTACCATTCATGATTCTCCCAATTTATACTGCATTAGAAAAAATAGACTATGGTCTAATAGAAGCAGCGAGCGACTTAGGTGCAAATGCAGGACAAACATTTAGAAAAGTAATATTTCCAATGTCTCTACCTGGAGTATTTTCAGGATTAACAATGGTGTTTGTACCGGTAATCTCAACATTTGAAGTATCAACACTTTTAGGTGGAGGTATGGTAAACATGGTTGGTAATGTAATTGAAAGACAATTTACAAAGACACAAAACTGGGGATATGGATCAGCATTAGCAGCCGTATTAATGGTAATCATTTTAATAAGTATGCTATTTGACAGAGAATCAATAGAAACAGGAGGTAAAAATGAATAAGCAAAAAAACAATTTCTTTGAAAAACTATACATGATATTAGTATATGTTTTCCTATATGCTCCAATTGTCGTATTAATAGTATATTCATTTAACTACTCTAGAATTTTTGGTTCTTGGGGAGGTTTTTCACTAAGATGGTACGAAAGACTATTCACACATAGACAAATACTTAGATCAGTACGTACAACATTTATTGTTGCTATTTCAGCAACATTTATCTCAACAATCATTGGTACATTAGCTTCTGTTGGCATAATGGAGTACAAGAAAAAAACGAGAAGATTATTACTAAGTTTAAATGACTTGCCAGTATTAAACCCAGACATTGTAATTGCGATCTCTCTAATGGTCCTATTTGGAATATTACAAATCCCTAAAGGCTATGCAACATTGATCCTTTCACATATCGCATTTACAATTCCATATGTAATTTTATCCGTTTTACCAAAATTAAAAATGATGGATAAAAACCTTATTGATGCTGCACTTGACTTAGGAGCAACTCCATTACAAGCTATGAGAATGGTAGTTATACCAGAAATAAAATCTGGGATCTTCGCTGGGGCAATGATGGCATTTACATTATCCCTTGATGACTTTGTTATTTCATTCTTCAACGTGTCACCAGGAATAAATACAATCTCAACAACAGTTTATTCAATGACAAAAAGAGGAATCGAACCAACAATCAATGCACTATCTGCGATAATGTTCACAGTAGTTTTAATATTATTAATAGCAGCAAATATTAACCAATTTAGAACAAGAAAAGAAAAATAGGAGTAATTATGAAAAAGAGAATAATAGCTTTGTTGCTGTCAATATCTGCAATCTTTTTAGTTTCATGTGGTGCTCCTCAAGAAGAAGTTGTATTTTTCAACTGGGGTGGAACAATTGATGAAGCAGTTCTAGATAAATTTGAAAAAGAAACAAATATAAAAGTAACCTATGCAGAATTTGATGAAAATGAAAAAATGTACACACTTGTTAAAAGTGATATGGATTTATATGATGTAATTGTCCCTTCAGAATACATGCTAGAAAAGATGGCAGCTGAGGGATTAGTTGAAGAACTAGACCATTCAAAACTTCCAAACATGAAATACATTAGTGATGTATTTCTAAACAAAGAATTCGATCCAGGAAACAAATATTCAGTCCCAATGTATTTCGGTACATTAGGTATACTTTACAACAAAAACAAAGTTGCGCCTAAAGACTTAAATGGCTGGAATGCAATCTTTAACGAAAAATATAAAGGTCAAATCTGGATGTTAGACTCATCAAGAGACACAATGGGACCAGGATTCTGGCACTTAGGCTACAGCTCAAATGCAAGAGATCCAAAACAATTAAAAGAAGTTAAAGAACTAATGCAAAAACAAAAATCCTTAGTTAAAGCCTACGTTGCTGACGAACTAATCTCACACATGGTTAATGGGAATGGTGCAATGGCGGTAACCTACTCCGCTAAAGCCAACGATGCAATAAAACAAAATCCAAAAGAACTAGCATACTATCTACCACAACACTCCAATGTGTGGATGGATAACTACGCAATCGTAAAAAATGCAACAAACAAAGAAAATGCATACAAACTAATTAACTTCTTATGCGATCCTAAAAATTCCGCAATGTCCGGATACATTCAAGCTGTACCAATCGAAGACGCAAAGAAAATAGAACCAACAAAAGAAGCGAGCAAAGACAAAGTCCTTTACCCACCAATAACAGTTCTTACAGAACAAGAAACATACAAAGACCTTGGACCATTCGTAAACGACTTCGAACAAGCTTGGGAAGACGTCAAGAATTACTGATGACCTAACTTTGTCGCTCAGGCGTTGCGAAGCAACGTCTGAAGACAAAAGTAGGTCACATGCACTGCAACCCAACGATTAAACGAGCGAGTAGCGAG
>NZ_JH601088.1:552813-593981 GCF_000245755.1 Helcococcus kunzii ATCC 51366
AAAGAGAAAAAAGCAAACAAGGAAACTTGAACCCTAACTTTGTCGCTCAGGCGTTGCGAAGCAACGTCTGAAGACAAAAGTAGGTCACATGCACTAATTTTTTTCTTCTTTTGATGCACTAATTTTATATATTCTAGCGCCTGAATAGTTTATGGACGAGGATATTATTGATTTTTGCAATTATCCTCGTAGATTTTTGAGCATTTATACGATGATAAAATTGATTTTTGCGATTATCCTCGTAGACTTTCGAGCGTTTGTACGATGATAAAATAGAATTTTGCAAATATCCTCGTACCTAAGCCCATTTCTATACGATGATATCTTTTATTTTTATATTTATCCTCGTTTCCAAATAAATTTAGCGTAAATTATAATAGAAAACTAATTCACTTATTTGTAGATTTCAAAATGTATTTAACATAACAATTAATGTATTTAGTATATAAGAATAATAAATAACAAGATTTATTCCTCCTTATATCTATATAATAAATCCCAACTAAAATATCCCTTTTTCTTTTCCTGACATCGGTGTTGGATAGTGTGTGTTCTTTAAATAAGCTTCATAAATAACTTTATTTTTTATAAAATACAAAAATATTTGACATCTCCATCTAATTATATTATTATATTTCCAACACAGAAAACACATTAAAAACATTGATAAGAAAAGTAGATTTTTGGAGACTGCACAGAGAGACTGCGTTTGGTGAAAGCAGGGGAGTTAAAGATTATCGAAAATGGTCTTTGAGTTGAATTTTCCGATATGTAGGAGATTTCGGGTTCACCCGTTATAGTGATAGAGTATGGAAGTACTTGAAGAGTGATTAATTGTGAGGTTAATCAGAATTAAGGTGGTAACACGGATTTTATATCTCGTCCTTTTATTGGGCGAGATTTTTTTATTTTAAATAAATAATTTGGAGGAGTTATGACATTTAGAGAGAGAATAGAAAAAATAGTAGATAGTAAATTGTGGAAATACCAAGACATTGCGTTAAAAATTCATGAAAAGCCAGAGGTTAGTAATTATGAATTTTTTGCTTGTGAGACATTGTCTAAGCAACTAGAAAATGAAGGTTTTGATGTGAAAGTTAATGTAGCGGGACATAGAACAGGGTTTGATGCGAGATATAGGTCAAAAAAGAGTGGTCCAGTAATCGTATTTTACGCAGAATATGATGCTTTAGCAGGACTTGGACATGGTTGTGGACACAATTTATTTGGTGCGACTTCATCACTAGCTGCAGTTGCACTTAAAGAAGTGATTGATGAAGTTGGTGGAGAAATCAGAGTTTATGGTACCCCTGGTGAAGAAGGTGGAGAGAATGGAAGTGCTAAAGGAAGCTTTGTTGATAACGGATTTTTTGATGATGTAGATTTTTCACTGGGAGTTCATCCAGGATGGAAACATACTGCAACATCGTCTTCTTTGGGCGTTGCGCCAGTTGATGTAGAATTTTTTGGAAAACCAGCGCATGCAGCGGCTGCACCAGAAGAAGGGATAAATGCCTTAGATGCGTTAATTTCAGTATATAACAATGTGAATGCATTGCGTCAACATTTACCATCTGATGTTAGAATACATGGGATTATAACTGACGGAGGACTTGCACCTAATATTGTACCCGAATATGCAAAGGCAAAATTTTATTTAAGAGCAGAATTTAAGCCTACATTAGATATGGTTTATGAAAAATTTGAAAATATAGTAAAAGCAGCTGCACTCGCAACTGGGTGTGAATATAAATTTGGGCTATATCAAAATCGTGTGGATAATAATATTCCTACACCTCTATTTGATGAAGTTTATGAGGAAGTTTTAAATTCTTATGGCCAAGAATTTACTCCGATAGATATTTACAAAGCTGTTGCTTCTTCAGATGTGGGAAATATTAGTCAAGTTGTCCCAGTAATTCAGCCACATATTTGTATTTCTGATGAAAAAATTATTGGACATACAGAAGGATTTAAGCAAGCTGCAAGAAGTGAAAAAGGGTTAAATTCAATTGGTTTTGGTGCTAAGGTGTTAGCTCAAACTGCATTGAAACTTATTCAAAATCCTGAAAGGCTTGAAGAAATTAAAAAGCAACATAGAGAGAATGTGTTAAGGCAAGGTGAAAAATGATTGAAATAAGAAATGTATCTAAAACTTTTAAGGTAAATAATAAAAATGTTGAAGCAGTAAAAAATGCAAACTTAACCATTAATAAAGGTGAGATTTTTGGATTTATTGGCTATAGTGGTGCGGGTAAATCAACAATTGTAAGATGTATAAATCTTTTAGAAAGACCCACAGAAGGATCTATATATTATGATGGCAAGGACATTACAAAACTATCAAAAAAAGATTTAAGATTGGTGAGAAAAGAGATTGGAATGATTTTCCAACATTTTAACCTTTTGAAATCCTTAAATGTGAGGGAGAATATTGCATTTAATTTAAAAAACTCTAATTTATCAAAAGAGGAAATAAATAGTAGAGTAGATGAATTGTTGCAACTAGTTGGCATTCCGGATAAGGCAAATTCTTATCCAGCTCAATTATCTGGTGGACAGAAACAAAGAGTTGCTATTGCAAGAGCACTTGCCAATAACCCGAAAGTTTTATTGTGTGATGAGGCGACATCAGCATTAGATCCGCAAACAACCACTCAAATACTTAAATTACTAAAAGAATTAAATCAAAAATTAGGATTAACTATAGTGATTATCACACATGAAATGCATGTAATCAAAAATATTTGCGATAGAGTTGCTGTTATGGAAAATGGAAAAATAGTTGAAATTGGTGAAGTTTTTGATATCTTTGCGAATGCTAATTCTCCTATTTCACAAGAATTTGTAAACTCAATTTCAAACCAAAATAAAATAATTGATTTAATTAAACAAGATCGTACTTTATTTGGAGCTGGAATGGATGATGAAATTTTACATTTAGATTTTGTGGGATCAAATACTAAAGATTCAATAATTTCAAATATTTCAAGAAAATTCAATATTGATTGCAATATAATTTTTGGAGATGTTGATGTGATCAAAAACAAAATATTGGGTAGAATGATAGTTTCTTTGAAAGGAGCAAACATTCAAGAAGCAAAGACATATCTGACTACACAAGGAATAAAATGGGAGGAAATTAGATGATTGAGACACTAAATAGATTCATTCCAAATTTAATAAAATATTCAGATGAATTTGTACAAAGCCTTATTGAAACGCTTTATATGCTATTTGTTTCAGGAATATTTGTCATAATAATCGGCTTATTAATAGGAATAGTGATGACTGTAACAAAAGAAAATAATATATTAGAAAATAAATTTATTTATAGGATTTTTGATACTATAATAAATATTTTTCGTTCCATTCCATTTGTAATTCTACTTACTGCCTTAATACCAGTAACTCAAAAAATTATGGGGACATTTATAGGGGTGAAAGGTTCAATTTTCCCGCTAATAGTTGGCGCGATTCCATTTTTTGTTAGACAGGTTGAACAGGCTCTGGCTGATGTAGATAAAGGTGTAATCGAAGCGGCAGAATCAATGGGACTATCATCATTACAAATAATATTTAGAGTTTATTTAAGAGAGAGCATTCCTCAATTAATAAGAGCAATTACTATAACAACAATAAGTCTTTTAGGTTTGACATCAATGGGTGGAGCCGTTGGTGGAGGAGGGATAGGTGCTTATGTTATTAGATATGGGCACAATAGAAGCTTCCATGATATAACCTATGTTTCAGTAATTGTAATCATAATTTTTGTAAGCATAATACAAAGTTTAGGTAACTATTTATCAAAAAAAACAAATCACGCATAAGGAGAAATATATGAAAAAATTATTATCAGTAGTATTAGCATTAGTTTTAACATTTAGTTTAGTTGCTTGTGGAAACAACAATTCAACAGACGATAAGAAAAATATTAAACTAGGTATAGTTGGCACAGATAGTCTAGTGTGGAAAAAGGTAGCAGAAAAAGTGAAAGACAAAGGAATAAATCTAGAGATAGTTTATTTTGATTCCTATCCATTACCAAATGCTGCCTTAAACTCAAAAGAAATAGATTTGAATGCATTTCAACATCACAGTTATTTAAATAAAGAAGTGGAACAATTTGGTTATGAAATAGAATCAGTAGCAGACACTGTATTTGCACCACTAGGAATATATTCATCAAAAATACAAAAAATTTCACAATTAAGTGAGGGACAAAAAGTAGCCATTCCTGATGATGTATCAAATGGTGGAAGAGCCTTAAAATTATTAGAAAAAGCAGGACTAATAAAAGTTAATCCAAAAGCAGGATTGTTCCCAACATTAAAAGATGTCCAAGAAAATCCTAAAAATCTAAAATTTATTGAATTGAGTGCGGCAAACATTCCTACAACATTAACTGAAAATGAAATAGCAGTGATAAATTCAGGAATCGCAACAGACAACGGCTTCACACCAACAAAAGATGCGCTAGTTTTAGAAGAAGCAATCGAAGGTGAAAATCCATACATCAATTTAATCGCGGCGAGAAAATCAGATAAAGATGCTGAATGGCTTAAAACAATACTTGAAGCATATCATACAAAAGAAGTTTATGACTTAATCATTGAAGACTCAAAAGGTGGCTCAATACCTGTATGGGAAGCAAAGTAAATAAAACAAAGTGCTGCTGCAAAACGACTATTAGAACGTTTTGCAGCAGCACTTTTCTATTTTTTAACTAAATATTCGTAATCATCTAATGTTTTTGGATTTATAACTTTAAAATCATTATCTTTATATTGATTATAATCAAATTCATTAATTTCATCTAATGCTAATTTATGAAAAGCATTAAAATATGGCCATTCATAATCCCCACCACAAAAAGTAGAATTTAGATAAGCTTCAGCTATTTCTATACCTAATTGTGGAGCTGTATAAAATCCTCCCATAGAAAGCATATTTACATCATTACCTTCAATTGCTCTAATTGCGGCAGAAACGTTATCGACATTCCCGGTTCTAACTCCTGGGCATTTACTGGCTGCAATTTGTATTCCCATTCCTGTACCACAAAAAATAAGAGCCCTTTCGAATTCACCTTCACTTATTAGTGAACCTGCTTTAAAACCAATTCTGTGGAATATTTCTCTTGGTTGTTCATTTTTATCTCTAATACCAACATCTGTAATTTTCCAGCCTTTATTTTTTAAATGTGCAACAATAGCCTCTTTAAGATCAAATCCTGAAAAATCAGCTGCAACAAGTAATTCTTTATCTTTTATTGTTTTCATTATTTTCTCCTTATTAAAATTCTATATCAATATTTAATTTTTCTAAGTGATTTTTCCATTTAGAAATTGGACATTTATCAGTAATAATATGGTCAATTTCTTTTAAATTTCTTATTTTGTACATGGATGTAATATTGAATTTTGTATGATCTGCAACTAAAAAAAGTTTAGAAGCTTGAGAAAGAATTTTACTCCTTAAATCAGCCTGTTCAATATTAGCATCTGTAATTGCATCAAAGTTTATTCCTCTACAAGAGATAAACGCTTTATCAAAATATAATCTATCTGCTTGTTCAATTGTTGTATTGCCAATAAATGAATTTGTTAAAACATCGAATTTACCTCCTAACATAATTAATTTTTTAAAATTTAATGATGAAGCGTAATTTAGTATTGCTAATGAATTGGATACAATTGTAATGTTTGAATCAACTGGAATAAACGTTACTATGTGATAAGCTGTTGTACTCGCATCTAAAAATACTACATCATCATTATTTATATATTTCACACATATTTTTGCCATGCTATCCTTATTCTCTTTAAATATATCTTTTCGAATTTCGATAGGTACTTCATTTTTTCGATTCGATATTAATTTAGCACCGCCATGTGTTCTAATAACCTTATTTTCTTTTTCGAGTAGGTTTAAATCTCTTCTTATCGTTTCATCTGTTACATTAAAGATTTCACTCAAATCTAAAACATTTACTTCTAAATGTGTTGATATTAATTCCATAATTTTTTCCTGTCTATCTTTGGGTGTCATTTTGTCTCCTTTATTAAAAAAAATTAACAATATATATTAACAAACAATTTCATATATTTTTTTCTCAAATTTAATCAACATTTATTATGTTGATTAACAAATAATTAATATAATGATTAAAGCTTAATTTTTGTTATATTTAGATAATTATAAATTCGTTACTTAGTAAATTCAACATACAACAATGCGATAATTTATTGATTATTTTTAATATCAACATTGAAAACGAAATCATATGTTGATATATTTATTATAACAATTAATACAAAATTGTAAAATTTTTCAGGAGGAAAAAATGAAAAAAAAGAGTGTAGAAAAAAATAAATGGTGGAAAAAACTTCCTCATACATATGTAATTTTATTTGCAATGATTGTACTATCTGCGATACTAACTTGGATATTGCCTGCTGGACAATTCGCAAGAGAAACTGTAGAAGGTTTGTCAAAACCGGTAGTTGTACCTGGTTCTTATGAGTCCTTACCACAAAGTGGAGTAGGACCTTGGGGAATATTTAAATCAATTCCTGTTGGTATGGTTGGTGCAAGTTCAATTATTTTCTTAATAATGATTTCAAGTGCAACATTTGGGATAATAAATCATACCGGTGCTCTTGAGTCTGGAATGGGTGTTTTATTATATAAAGTTGATAAAGCCGGCATTTCAAAAACAGCTGTTATTTGGGTTGTAACTTTTTTATTCTCAGCTTTAGGTATTATTGTTGGACCAGAAATACAAATACCGTTCACAATAATAGGAATTAATATAGCTTTAGGATTAGGATTTGATCCAATTGTAGGATTAGGAATGATAATGGGTGGTGGTTATGCAGGTTGGAATTTTAGTCCAATAAATGCATCTATTGTAGGAACAGCACATTCAATTACTGGATTGCCAGTTTTTTCAGGAATGGAATATAGATTTTTAACAGTATTTATTGCAACTGCAATTGTAGCAACAATCGTATCATTATATGCTAAAAGAATCTCTAAAGATCCTAAAAAGTCATTAGTATATGGTATGTCAACAGAAGGATTAGGAATGTCAAAAGACTTAAGTGAATATAAGCTTGAAGGCAAACATAAACTAGTTCTTTTAGTTTTAGTGGGAATATTTGCAGCAATAGTTTATGGTTCAAGTAAATTAGGATGGTATTTAGATGAAATGTCAGCTGTATTCTTAATAGGTGGATTAGTAGCTGGATTTGTTTATGGATTTAATGTTGATCAAATAATTGATTTATTTATTAAAGGTGTAAGTTCAGCTGCAAGTATTGCATTAATTTTAGGTATTGCTAGGGGGATTCAAGTTGTTTTAGAAAGTGGAATGATTATGGATACAATAATTAATACATTATCATCTCCATTACAAAATACAAGCCCAACAATAGGTGCAATATTAATGTCAATAATTACTGCAATTGTTCATTTCTTTATACCTTCTGGTAGTGGTTTGGCTGTTGCATTAATGCCAGTATTATCTCCACTTGGAACTATATTGAATATATCTCAACAAACTGTTGTATTAGCTTTCCAATTTGGCGCAACTATACCAAACTTTATTTTCCCTACAGTTGGAGCTACAATGGCAATGCTAGGTATAGCAAGAGTTCCTCTAGGTAGATGGATGAAAATTGCGTTAAAATTAACAGCTGCTATGTTTGTTATGGCATGGATATTAATTGCAGTAGCGGTAATGATAGGATATTAGAAAAATTGGAGAGATGAAATATGAAGAAACAATTAAAAGAAAATGTATGTGAAATTGCAAAAAAATCATATATAAACAAATTAGTTGCGGGAACAAGTGGAAATGTTAGTTACTACGATAGAGAAAAAAATAGAATGTTTATAACCCCAAGTAACGTGGATTATGAACTAATGAAACCGGAAGATATAGTAATATTAGATTTAGATGGAAATATTATTGAATCTGAATCTAATTTTAAACCTTCTTCAGAATGGAGAATGCATGCTGAAATCTATAAAAATAAAGAAGATATTAATTCTATAATTCACACTCATTCACCTAAAGCTACAAGTTTTGCTGTTGTTCATAAAGACATTCCTATAATTCTTGTTGAAATGATTCCTTTTATTGGAGGGGATATAAAAAGGGCGAAATTTTCTTTGCCAGGAACAGCAGAATTAGGAATAACAGCAGCAAAAGCTTTAGAGGATAGAAATGTTTGTTTATTAGAAAATCATGGTGTTGTAGCTGTTGGAAATAGTTTAGAGCAAGCATATATCAGAGCAGTTTATGCTGAAGATGCTGCTATCATTTATTTTAATGCATTACAAGTAGGAGAACCCGTTTTATTATCCGAAGAAACAAACAAAATTCTTTATGAAAAATATAAAAAATAGGATAAAAAGGTAGGTGAAATATGGAATTTGTCTTGCCAGCAATAAATAAATTCGGTAAAGATTCATATCAAGAAATATCAAATACTTTATTAAAAGAAAATAAGAAAAAAGGATTAATAATTACTACCAAAGATATATATGAATTAGGATTATTAAAAGATATATTGAATATTTTAGAAGAAAATCAAATTCAATATGAAATGTATACTGGAGTAGTACCAAATCCAACTATTAATAATGTTGAAGATTCTTCAAAATTATTTTTGGATAATAAATGTGACTTTATTATGGGAGTTGGCGGAGGTTCAGCAAATGATTGTGCAAAAGCAGTAGGTATATTAGTAAGTAACGGTGGAAATATTAAGGAATATGTAGGTTTTAATAAAAGTAGACATAAATCACCATTTCTTATTTGTGTAAATACTACAGCCGGAACAGCTAGTGAAATTTCTAGAGCGTTTTTAATAAATGATGAAGAAAATAAAGAAAAATTAATTTTTAAAGATATTAATGCTCTTCCAGATTTAAGTATTAACAACCCTGAAATAATGTTTGGTTTACCTAAAAAAATTACAGCTCAAACTGGTATGGATGCATTGACACATGCAATTGAAAGTTATATTTCAACTGGTGCATACACTCTTACTAAAGAATTTTCACTATCCGCAATAAAACTAATTTTTAATTCTTTAGAAAAAGTAATTGATGAGCCTAAAAATGAAAATCTTAGAAATGAAATGATTTATGCTCAATTTTTAGCTGGAATGGCTTTCTGTAATGCAGGTTTAGGCTTAGTACATGCTATGTCACATCAATTAAGTGCATTATATAATTTGCCACATGGTTTATCTAATGCAATATTATTACCTGAAGTTATGAGATTAAATAAAAAGACTTCAACTAAGGGATTTGCAGAGATCTATCAAAACATATTTTTAGATTCTTTTGAAGATGATGAAAAATCAGCTGATTTGTTAATAGAAAGGGTAGAAAATCTTTCTGATAAAGTAGGAACAAAAGTAAAATTATCCGATTTAGGAGTTTTAGAAGAAGATATTGATAAATTGATAGATATGACATTTAAAGATGGTAATCTACCAAGAAACCCATATCAACCAACTAAAGAAGATGTAAAAAATATTTTTAAGAAGGTAATGTAAAGTGGAATATATTGTAGAGTCTCCAAAAAATGAAGACATTATTAAGTTAAATAAAATAAGAACTGATGAAGATAATTATAGACAACTTCTTTCGCTTTCTTCAGAATCAATTATTGAGACGGAAAAGTATTTTTTTGATGATTCTAACAATAAAGAAAATATTATTTTAAGATGTGAAAATGAGGTTGTAGGTTATTGTCAACTAAGAAGAGACAAAGAAAAAAGAAGAAATCATAAAGCAACAATTTCAATTGCAATAGATTCTAATTTTCATAATAAGGGATGTGGTAATATTTTGTTAAAAAATATTATTTTTATAGCAAAAAATCAGTTAAGTTTAAGAAAAATATCATTAACTGTTTTGGAAAATAATGATAAAGCAATAGCTTTATATAAAAAAAATGGCTTCAAAATAGAGGGGCTTTTACTAAACGATACAATTGTAGATGGTGAATTGAAAAATGTATATATAATGGGTCTTCTATTATAAGCAAAATCATTTGGTTGTATAATTGGTTAAAAATATTAGTGAGTTATTTTCGTTAAGGAGGAATTAATGGAAATTAAAGAAAAAATATTAGATTATATTTTTGAAAATCTTGATATTTTTGAAAATAGAGAAAATGTTGAGATTAAAGAAGTTGGCGATGGAAATGTAAATTACATTTTTAGAGTTAAAGATGATAAAAAATCTGTTATTGTAAAATTTAGTGACGATTATATTAGAGGTTCAACAACAAGAAAGCTATCTTCAGCTAGAAGTAAAATTGAAACGGAAATTTTAAATTATCAGTGGAAATTATCAAATGGTTTAGTTCCTGAGATATATGATTATTCTGAAGAAAATAGTTTTATAATTATGGAAGACCTTTCAGATTATAAAGTTTTAAGAGAGTCGATAAAATTAAAAGAAATATATAAAGGATTTGGTAAAGAAGTAGCTAAATTTCTATATAATACATTATTTAAAACAACCGATTTAGTTATGAACATAAAAGAAAAGAAAGAAACTGTTGCTAGATTTGTAAATTATGATATGTGTGAAATCTCTGAAAGACTTGTTTTTACTGAACCTTACATGAATAATCAAGGGTTAAATTCATTCACAGGATCTAATAGAGACTTTATTGAACAAAATGTTGTAAATAATAAAAAGTTAATATTAGAAGTAGCAAAATTAAAATTACAATTTATGACTAACTCAGAATCAATGATTCATGGTGATTTACATTCTGGCTCTATTTTTATAAACAGTAATGGGATTAAAGTTTTCGACCCAGAATTTGCATTTTATGGACCAATGGGATATGACATTGGAAATATTTTAGCGAGTTTAATTATTTCATACAATGTTTCCTTTTTTGAAAATAATTATATTGAAAATGATTTTACAGAATGGCTTAAACAATCAATTTTAGAAATAGTTTCAGAATTTAAAAAGATATATAAAGAAAATTCATTGAATGATGTTAATACTTATATGTTTAAAAATGAAAAATTTTTAGAATACTATTTAAATAAGATACTTAGAGATACTGCGGGATATGCTGGTACTGAAATCATAAGAAGAACAGTAGGTGTAGCAAAAGTAATAGATATTGATAGAGTAAAAAATCATGATGGATATAAAGATGTAGAAAGAAAATTATTAAGTACCGGAATTGATTTAATTTTAAATTCTGATAAATATATTGATTCAGAAGTTTATAAAAAAATGTTAGAAATTTAATAGGAGTTTTAAATGGAAAGAATAGATCATGATCTTGCTTTTATGCTTAGATTTGAAAATGTAGCATGGTTTGAAAATGGTAAGGTTAAAATATTAGACCGTAGAATTTATCCAATGGAAGTAAAATATGTTGAATGTGAAACTCATGAAGAAGTAGTGAAAGCAATTCAAGATATGGTGACTCAAAGTGGTGGACCATATCTTGCTGCAACAATGGGAATGGTTTTAGCTGCTTATGAAACTAAGGTGAAAAATTTAAATAATTCAGAAACAAAAGAGTTTATGAAAAAAGCAGCAGATAAGATTGCCAATGCAAGACCTACAACTTCATCAAGAATGAGAAAAATAGTTGATAATGCATTGTCAACTATATCTGAATCTGATTGGGAAAATAAAGATGATTTAATTGGAAAATTCAGAGAATTTGCGATTTCAGAAGTTTCAAACAGGTATAAAAATATTGAAAAAATGGGAGATATTATTGCTGAAAAAGTTCCTAATAATGGTACTATAATGACACAATGTTTTGCTGAAACAGTTGTGGGAATGATTTGTAGAAAATTAAAAGAAAAAGGAAAAGATACAGTAAAATTTATTACTCCTGAAACTAGACCATACCTTCAAGGAGCGAGACTTACAGCAAGTGTTATAAAAGATATGGGATTTGATGTTCATGTAATTACAGATAATATGCCAGGCTATATATTAAAAAATAAAAAAGTAGACTTATTTACATCTGCATCTGATATGATTACGAAAGATGGTCATGTAATAAATAAAGTTGGAACTTTCCAAATAGCTGTATTATGTCATTATCATGGTATTCCATATTTTGTGACAGGAAATCCAAGTGAAGTACATGAATCGATAGATGATATTATTATTGAAGAGAGAGATGAAAATGATGTTTTATCACATTTAGGTAAGAAAGTAACCCTAGAAGGTGTTAGAGCATATTATCCTGCCTTTGATATAACTCCACCTCATCTAGTATCAGGAGTTGTAACTAACAAAGGGATGTATTCACCATATAATTTATCTGAATACTTTAAGGATTAATTGATTAAGAATTAAATTATTCTTTGTAAACAAACCCGCTGCAGCAAAACGAACTTAAGAACGTTTTGCTGCAGCGGTTTTTTACTTTCTTCCTTCCTATTTAAACTCTATGTTAAATCTATGTTAAATGTGTGTAAAATCCGTATTTTTAGCAATTTTTGCTATATAATAAGTTTAAGGTATATAAGGGAGGTTGTCATGAAGAAATATAGAATAATTTCACTTTTTTTGGCTTTCATTTTTTTTATTACTGCATGTGGTAAAGGTGAAAAAAAGACTAGCGAAGGGGCTCCTGATTTTACTACACAATCTGGGAGCGGGGATACACTTAAGATTGTATCAGGTTCTGAAAATAAGGTGTTGGAGCCGATAATTGAAGATTATGCAAAAAAGACTGGCAAAAAGATTGAAATGGATTATAAAGGTTCACTTGATATTATGAGGATGCTTCAGTCGAATGAAATTAAATATGACGCGGTTTGGCCTGCTTCCACAATTTGGTTAACAATGGGAGATACCAATCGTGTTCTTAAACATACGGAAACTACCTCAATCACACCGGTTATTTTTGGTATAAAAAAAACACTTGCTCAAGAATTGGGATTTGTTGGAAGAGATGATGTTAAATTGAAAGAGATTATAAATGCAATTGAAAATAATAAATTAAATTTCGCAATGACTTCAGCAACTCAATCAAACTCAGGGGCGAGTTCATATTTAGCTTTTTTAACGGCTTTAAGTAAAAGTCCTGAGAATGGGTTAACCTTAGAAGATTTAAAAGATGAGACACTGATTAAAAATATTAAAAGTTTACTTTCAGGAGTGAATAGGAGTTCGGGTTCATCAAATTGGCTAGTTGATTTATTTTTAATGGGCGATTATAATGCAATGGTAAATTATGAACAATTGATCATTCAAACTAATGTAGAATTGGAAAATCAAGGTAAAGAACCATTGTATGCGGTTTATCCGGTTGATGGATTATCAATAAGTGATTCACCATTAGCTTATATTAATAAAAATAATGAACAAAAAGAAAAAGATTTTTTAGAATTTCAAAAATATATTTTATCTGAGGAAGCTCAAACCAAAATTGAAAAAACTGGTAAAAGAGGCGCTTATTCTACAGTAAGTGAAAGTAGTAAAGAACTGTATAAGGCGGAATGGGGAATTAATCCAGATAAAATATTATCTCCAATTAGATTGCCTCAATCGGAGGTAATCACAGAAGCATTAAGCTTGTATCAAACAAGTTTTAAGAAACCGGCTTATACAATTTATGTGCTTGATTATTCTGGAAGTATGTCAGGAGACGGCGTAAAACAAATGCTTGAGGCATTAAAACAAGTTATGATTCCTGAAAATGCATCAAAAAATTTACTGTTGGGTACTTCAAAGGATAAGACAATATTGCTTCCATTCTCACATAAAACTTATCCAAAAGTTGAAAAAGAAGGGAATGATTTAACCGATTTATATAATAGTGCGATAGATACGCAGTTAGGTGGAGGAACAAGTTTATTTGAAGCGACAATCGATGCCTTAAAAATAGCTTCAAAAGAGAAAAAATTAAATAATTATACTCCTGCAATTGTTCTGTTAACTGATGGAATGGCTAACGGAAGTAAAAATATTAATGATTTAAAAGATGAGTATGGCAAATTAGGAATGGACATTCCAATATTTTCTATAAAATTTGGAAATGCAGTTGATGAGGAATTGGAGTCAATTGCAAACTTAACAAATTCAAGAATTTTTGACGGCACAAAAGATTTAATTGAAGCGTTTAGAGCGGTAAAGGGGTATAACTGATGAATAATAATGATGGAGCAAGATCAATTTTAAGTACGATAGTTTCTTCAATATTATTTTTGGTTACATTATTGTTATTTAAGTGGCATTTTTTAGTAAGTGCAGGATTGTCCATATTGACTTATTTTGGCGTATTACTTGTAACAGCTCCCATTAAAAAAATAGGGAATGTCTCAGTAGAAAAAATTGACCAAGGTGAAAGAATTAGTAGGATATATGAACAAGCTAATGAAAATATTAGACAAATAAATAAACAGCAAACATTAATAAATGACAAAGAGGTATTTGAGAAAATTGGAATGTTATCGGAAAAAGGAAGTAGTATAATGAACTATTTATCAAATAATTACAAGGCTATATCCGCATCTGAACATTTTCTAGAATATTATCTCGGCACTGCAAACAGGATAATAAAGAATTTCGCAGAAATGCAAAACACAAGTATTTCAGAATCTAAATCAAAACTTATTAGAAATGAAACTTTGGAATCATTAGACTATCTGCAAGATATTTTTACAAGACAGCTAGATAGTTATTATGAGGATAAAATATTAAGTTTAGAAATAGAATCTGACTTATTAGAGAAAACAGTAAAACTTGGAGGAGGTAGAGAATGAAGAAACAAAGGATTGGATTAATTTTACTACTCTCTGTAATAGTATTTGCTGGAATATATTTATTTATTCAAAACAATAAGAAACCTGGAGTAAAAATTGATGGACTAATTGGTGGAGAAAAAATTGGATTAGTGGAAAATGAAATATTTAAGGAAAATATTAAGAAAAATTATGGATTAACATTTGATTATAGAAAAGCAGGTTCTTTAGAAATGGTCCATGAAAACAACGAAAAATACGACTATCTATTTCCATCAAGTCAATTAGCTTTACAGCTGTATCAGAAAAATGGTGGTAAATACAGAAAACAAGATATTGTTTTTAATACTCCAATTGTTTTATATTCTAGAAAACCAGTTGTAGATAAGCTTGTCGAACAAAAAGTAGTTTCAAAACAAAATGATGTATATTATGTGGATATGCCAGCATTCGCAGAACTCTTAAAAAAAGGCACCAAATGGAGTGAGATAGGACTCAAAGATTTATATGGTCCAATGATCGTAGATACAACGGATCCAAATAAATCAAATTCAGGAAATATGTTTTTAGGTTTATTAGCGAATAGCTTGAATGGTGGAGAGGTTGTAAGAAAAAGCGATTTGGAGACAATTAAACCAATAATAAAAAATATATATCAACAAATTGGTATCATGCAATCTTCCTCATCTGACATGTTTAATCAATTTTTGAAGCAAGGAGTGGGAGCATATCCAATTATTGCTGGTTATGAAAATCAAATTCTAGAATTTTCAAAATTAGAGCCAGATATATATAAACAAATTAAGGAACAAATAATAGTTATGTATCCAAGTCCTACAGTTTGGTCCTCACATGTTTATATAGCTTTAACTGAAAAAGGAGAAATTGGTTTAGATTCTCTATTATCAAAAAATACGCAAGAAATTGCCTGGAAGGATCATGGATTTAGAACGATCGTTGCTGGAACAGAAAATAAAGGAGCTTTCGATGTACCGGGTGTACCAGAGAGCATATCAAAGGTAATGCCTATGCCGGACATAGACGTAATGAATGAATTAATGAACACACTTTTGGAGGAATAAAATGGCAGATTTAAAATTAGAAGATTTATTGAAAGAACAACCAAAAACTGAAACTAAAGAAATTTCAGAAAATGAAGCTAAGGAATTAGTTAAGCAAGAAATAAAACCACTTTCTCCTGAAGATAAGGAAAAAGTTGAAAAAATAAAAAACGAACTGGATTTAAGAGATTCATCTGCAGCTAACCTATTTGGTGTAAGTACACAAAATAGTATTGCTCAATTTTCAGATGAAATCCTTTCAAAAGTAAGAGCAAAGGATGCGGGTGAAACAGGTGAATTAATGACAGACCTACTTGTAAAAGTTAGAAATGTAAACTACGATGATGAAGGTGGAAATTTCTTATCAAAAATTTTCAATAGTGGAAAAAATAAAATAGAGAAATACATCGCTAGTTATGATGATTTATCTGGTCAAATAGATAGTATATCAGCTAAATTACAAAATGAACAAAAAGAGCTTATCAAACAAGTTCAACTATTTGATAGACTATATGAACAAAATCTAAATTACTACAATGATTTAGAAATATATATCATGGCGGGAAATGAAAAAATTGCAGATATGAGAGATAATCAAATCCCAAGATTATTAGAAGAAGCAAAAGCCTCTGATAATCCTATGGCATTACAAGTGGTAACAGACTTGCAGGACAATGTAAATAGATTTGAAAAGAAAGTTCACGACTTAAAAATTTCACAAACATTAGCGATGCAATCTGCACCTCAAATTAAACTAATTCAAAATAATGATCAACTTCTTGCAAATAAAATAACAGATGCAATAAATCACATTATTCCACTTTGGAAGTCACAAACAGTAATCGCTTTGGGACTTGCAAAACAAGAAGAAGTATTAAAAATGCAAAAAGCAATCTCCGATGCTACAAACGAAATGATTAGAGAAAATGCAAGAAAATTGAAGAAAACTACCATTGGAGTAAGAGAAGAAGCAGAAAGATCAACCGTGGATATTGAAACACTCGAAGAAGCAAATAAAGAATTAATAGAAGCAATAGAAGGTTCAATTGAGATATCCAAGAAAGCTCAAGAACAAAGAAAACAATCAGAAGAAAAAATGGTTCAAATCAAAACAGACCTAAAAACTGCACTAATGTCTGCTATGAATGAAGGCGTAAAATTATAATTAATATATAAAGGTTGCTGTCGTTACAGCAACTTTTTTATATGGTCGTTTTTATCTAAACATTATTGAAATGAAGAAACAAATTATAATTTACATGTCTAAACGGTCAAACTAAAAATACACATGTAGAAAAATATTGAAAATTACATGTGTAAAACGGAAAATGTGGAATGCACATGTAAATTTTTTTTGGGTCTACATGTGTGAATGGAAAAAGGTCTTTTACACATGTAAAATGGCTAAAAATCCTACATGTGTAAATTAAATATTTTAAAATAAGCATGTAAAAATGGTGATATAAAGTAATTTCCTGATTAAACCGAAAATCCCAAAAAAATCAGGAAAACCAATCAAAAAACTTTCCTGATTAAATCAACATTCCTAAAATAATCAGGAAAACCCGCTAAACCTAATAGATAAATTAATTTGTCATTAAAAACTTCCCCACATATATTAATTTTTATTTAGCTTTTGTATTTATCAACTAAAGTTGTATAATGAATATTGTATAAAATAATAAAATGAGATTTATTTATATTATTTAATTAAATAAGGAGAGATTATGAAAAGAGAAGAATTTAAAGATGTAACAGAAAGATTTTTAAGATATGTAAAAATAGATACACAATCCGATCCTGATAGTGAAACATTCCCAAGTACAGAAAAACAAAAGAATCTATTGAGATTATTGTTTGAAGAGTTGCAAGATATGGGTGTTGAATCAGAAATGGATGAAGTTAATGGATATGTTTATGGTAAAATACCTTCAAATATAGAAGATAAAAATGATCCTAGAAATCAAAAGACTATTGCCTTTATTTCTCATGTTGATACTTCTCCAGAAGTTTCTGGAAAAGATGTAAATCCACAAATTGTAAAGAATTATCAAGGTCAAGTAATTAAATTAAATGAAGATTTAGTATTAGATCCGGAAGAGTTTAGTTCATTAAAACAATTTATTGGTCAAGATTTAATCACAACAGATGGTAGTACTTTATTGGGTGCGGATGATAAATCTGGAGTTGCAGAAATTATGACAATGGTGTCATATTTTGTAAAACATCCTAAAGTGGAACATGGAAATATTGCCATTTGTTTTACTCCTGATGAAGAAATTGGAAAAGGGGTTGATAATATTGACTTAGATAAGTTGGGAGCTGATTTTGCTTATACTGTTGATGGCGGAGTGTTAGGAGAATTGGAGTATGAAAACTTTAATGCTGCAGGAGCAAAGATTGTAGTGAAAGGTAAATCTGTTCATCCTGGATCTGCAAAAGGATTAATGATAAATGCATCTGATATTGCTGCGGAATTTGCAAGTTTAATGCCTAAAGATCAAGTGCCACAAAATACTGAAGGATATGAAGGTTTTATCGCTCTTATGGGAATGTCTGGTAGTGTTGAAGAAGCTACTCTTACATATATAATTCGTGATCATAATATGAAAAAATTTGAAGCGAAGAAAAAATTAGTTGCCAATGCAGCTGAAAGATTAAATGAAACATATGGAAAAGATGTGGTAAAAGCAATAATTAAAGATTCCTATTATAATATGGAAGATAAAATTAAACCACATATGTTTTTAATTGAAAGAGCAAAAGAAGCGATGGAAGAGATGGATATTAAACCATTAATATCTCCAATTAGAGGTGGTACAGATGGTGCAAGACTGTCATTTATGGGATTACCAACTCCAAATATTTGTGCAGGTGGAGTTAATTTCCATGGAAAATATGAATATGTAAGCATTCAATCAATGGAAGCAATTTCTGAATTAATTACAAGAATTGCAATGAATGTATTTAAATAGATAAATTTTCTTATCTTAAAATAAACAAAAATTAAGCATTTTAGTGTATCATAAAGAATTTAATTTATGATATAATACCAATTATATGAGGTGAACATGATAATAAAAGTTGATAATTTTATTAGAAAAATGAATACAGAGTTAAAATCGAATATAGAAAAATTAGAATTTATTCCAAAACTTCAATTAGTTAGAATTGGAAATGATATTGGTGCAAAATCTTTTGAAAAATCTATTTTCAAAGAAGCGAAAAAAATCGGTATTGATGTTGATGTAAAGATATTTTACAAATGTGATAGTGAAAGTGAAATTATTGAGTTTATAGAACAGGTAAATGAAGATAACACTATAAATGGTATTTTATTATTTTTACCTATCGATAATAAATTTAATCAGAGAAAAATATTAAATACAATTTCTCCTAAAAAAGATGTAGATGGATTAAATATCAAATCATTGGCGAAATTATTTATAACTGATGAATACAGAAATGTACCAACTACTGCACTTTCAACATTAGAATTTCTACAATCTTTAACTAATCTAGAAGGTAAAGATGTTTTAGTTATCAATAGATCACTTATAATTGGTAAACCATTGTATTTTATGCTCTCAAATGAGAATGCAACTGTACAAATGGCGCACTCTAAAACCGCAGATATTTACGAAAAAATGGCTAATGCAGATATTATTATTTCCGCTATAGGTAAACCTAAATTTTTTAAAACTGAAAAGTTTAAAAAGGATGCAATAATTGTTGATTTAGGAGTATCCACTTTGGGTGGATTGCTATATGGAGATTTTGATTCATCAAATTATGAAAATTTAGATATTAAATATGTACCTTCAATTGGTGGGGTAGGAAAGATTAATTCAAATATGATATTAAAAAATACATATAGAAATGGAGTAGAAAATGACTGAAAATAAAAAAGTTGTTTTAAGTTTAGTGCAACCAACAGGTGATTTAACTATTGGAAATTACTTAGGTGCGATACAAAATTTTATTAAATTACAAGAGAAATATGAATGTTATATCGGTATAGCAGATTTGCATTCAATTACTGTGCCACAAGTACCTGCAGAATTGAGAAGAAGGACAAAAAGTGTTCTAGCAACATATATGGCGCTTGGACTTGATCCAGAAAAAGTTGCTTTATTTGTACAATCCCACAATCTAGACCATTTGAAACTATATTGGGTACTAAACACAATTTCATATATGGGTCAATTATCTAGAATGACACAATTTAAGGAAAAATCAGAAAAAAATGAAGAAAACAAAAATGCTGCATTATTTACATATCCAGTGTTAATGGCAGCAGACATTTTAGTTTATAATGCTGATTTTGTACCAGTTGGTATAGATCAAAAACAACACTTAGAGTTAACAAGAGATTTAGCAATAAGATTTAATAGTAGATATTCTGATACATTTAAAATCCCAGAACCTATAATCAATGAATCTACTAGAAAAATTATGTCATTAAAAAATCCTGAAAAGAAAATGAGTAAATCAGATGAAGATAAATCAGCATCAATTTTCTTATTAGATGATCCAAAGAGTGTAAAGAAAAAGATTATGTCAGCTGTTACTGATTCCTTTATGAACTTTGCATATACAGAAGACCAACCTGGATTAAAAAATTTAATTGATATACACTGTTCTTTCTCTGGAGAAAGCCCAGAAAGCATAGTAGAAAGATATAAAGGAAGAGGCTATGGAGAATTCAAGAAAGAATTAGCGGAAGTAGTTTCTACATTTATAGAAGAATTCCAAGAGAAATATAATGAAATACTTAAAGACGATGATAGACTTGAAAAGATTCTAGAAGAAGGATTACAAAAATCATTAAGAAAAACTAGAAGAATGATGGATAAAGTATATAGAAAAGTAGGATTTTTGCAATTAGGAAAATAATAATAAAAAAAGGAATGGCTATTTAAGTTCTATTCCTTTTTAATTTAAGGAGCAGATATGTTAACATATAAAATGATAGATAGAAATGATAAATATATTAGATATAAATATTTTCCGTATGGCAAAGATATAAAAGTTGCAGGGGGAATTATAAAAATAGATTTAATAAATAATCAATATATTATTGAAGAATTAGCTCAATTAGATAAACGTGAAGAATTCTCTGATGAAGAAATTATGCAAATGTTGGAATATATTAATTCTGAAAGGAAAAAGGGCGATTTCCCATTATTAACAAAAGAAGAGTTTATAGAAAAGAATTTAAATTATGTATTTTCTACTAAATTGGTTGAAGAAATATTTAAACAAATACAAAAAAATAATATTAAAGAAAAAGGTATACTTTTTTAAATAATACAGAAAATTAATAAAATCGAAGAAATTGTAATTATTTTGTAACAATTTGTTGAAATTTTAAGTAAAAAGTAATAATATAATTATTGCTGAATAATTTTTATAAATCTAATTTGAAGAGGTAAACATGAAAATAGAAAAAATATTAAAATCATTTTTAATGTTAGTGATAACAGCGAGTATTATATTTACAAGTTCATTTTACTCAATAGCTGCACAAACATATACTTTACACAATAGTGTTAAGACATATAAAACTGCAGATGAAGCTAAAAACAAGACAAATCCAGCAGGCACATATCCAGCTGGCGAATATTTCGTTTTTAGAGAGTATACTAATGGCATGATTAATATTTCAAAAGCTCCTAATCAAGCTGGAGCGTGGATTAATCCTTCTGATAATATTGATCAACCAAGTAATGTGGAAACAGATAAGATTCCAGAAATTTCAGCAACCGATTTTGAAAAAATTTCTTCAGAATATGCAGCAGGGATATTTACATTAAACTCAGAAACTAAAACGTATAAGACTTTTGAAGATGCTTTAGCTGAAGCAAATTCAAATGGTAAGTTAGTTTCAGGAAAATACTATATCTATGAATCTAGAGATGGTATGTTAAACATTTCAAATGTTAATGGACAAATGGGTCAATGGATAAATCCTGGCGAGGCTATGGTGGATGTAATAAAGTATTTAGAAAGAATTCAAATTGAAAGTCCAGAATTAAGGATTGAAAGTGAATTACGCGGGACAACATATTATTCAGTATTTGGCACTATTAAAGGGTATTCAACATCTCAAGATGCTTTAAGAAAAATTAATAGTGTAAAAACAGTTGAACCGGGAACTTACTATATTTATAAACATGCAGACAACATGCTAAATGTAACTACTGATATTAGTCAACCTGGTACTTGGATTAATCCGAGAGAAAATAATACTATGATTCGTATTAGACCAGAAGCTAATCCAACAGAATATGTAAATAAAGTTGGACCAGTCGCTCAAAAATTGACATCAAATAAAGATTTATATGCATCAGTAATGATCGCTCAATCAATGTTAGAATCAGGTTTTGGTACTTCACATTTATCAAGTGAAAAATTTAATAACTACTTTGGTATTAAAGGATATTTCAAAGAGCAAGCAGTTGCCATTCATACTTTTGAGTACACATCAAAAGGAGAATCATATTCAGTAATTGCACCATTCAAGAAATACAATTCAATTGATGAATCATTTGCAGATTATATTGACTTTTTAACTGGTTCAAACAATCCAGAATCTTGGAGATATAAATTATACTATGGAGTAAGAAAATCTCAAGCAAAAACATATAAGGATGCAGCAAACTACTTAACTGGTAGATATGCAACTTCACCAGAGTATGGTACTGTATTAATAAAACTTATTGATCAATATGATTTAACAAGATTTGATACTTATAATGGTGGAAATGAGCCAGAAGAACAAAGTGGTTGGAAGAAAATTGGTGATAAATGGTCATATATAGATGAATCTGGAAAACAAGTTATTTCATCATGGAAGAGAGTTCAATTATTAGATTCTAATAATATGCCAACTGGTGATTATAATTGGAAATACTTCAATGCAAAAGGTGAAAGTATTGACCAATTCTATAAAGAAAATGGTTTAGTTTGGTTATCTAAAGAAGGACCATATAATCCATATCACAAAGGCTGGTGGACAGATCCAAATAGTGGATATAAATATTTCTTCAGATTAACTTCAGGAACAAGAGTTTCTGGTAGACAATATGTAGATGGTGGCTGGATTTATTTCAGAGAAACTGGCTCATTAGCATTGGGATGGCAATATTATCAAGGTGCTTGGAGATACAATGACCCAGCAAATAATGGTAAAGAAGTTACTGGCACATGGAAATGGCTTCCAATTAAAGATAAAGAAGGCGTAAAAAACTGGAAATTCTTTAATTCAAAAGGTGAAAGCATGGATCAATCATATAGAGAAAATGGATATGTATGGCTTTCACAAAAAGGACCAGCTACAGAGTACCGTAGAGGATGGTGGTATAATCCACAAAATAAATCCAAATACTTCTTTAGATTAAAAACTGGAAGTATGGTAACTGGAAAACAATATATTGATGGTAACTGGAGATACTTCAGATCATCTGGTACATTAGCTACAGGATGGCAATATATAAATGGTCATTGGAATTACTACATCTCTGAAACTGGAGCAATGGTTACAGGAAGAAAAGTAATTGATGGAAAGACTTATACTTTTACTAAAGATGGAAATCTAATAGGAAGAAAATAGAAATTATTGAAATCAAAAGTGAAAGAACTCTATTTTATAAAAACTAAAGAGCACTTTCACTTTTTTTTATAAAATAAATCGTTATTTAATGTTTATAATATTAAACATGGGTATACATATAATGTATGTAAATATTTGAAATTAAATTCTAAAGGGAGGAATTTATGAAATTTGAATTACCAAAATTACCGTATGCATTTGATGCATTAGAACCACATATTGATGCGAAGACAATGGAAATCCACCATGATAAACATCATGCGACTTATGTAAATAAATTAAATGATGCACTTGAAGGTCATGAAGATTTACAAGATAAAACATTAGAAGAATTAATTAGTGATATTGATGCATTACCATCAGATATTCAAACAGCAGTTAGAAACAATGGTGGAGGACATGCAAACCATTCATTCTTCTGGGAAGGATTATGCAATGATGGTTGCGAACCACAAGGTAATCTAAAAGAAGCTATTGAAAAGAAATTTGGTTCAATCGATGAATTTAAAGATGAATTTTCAAAAGCTGCAGCAGGAAGATTTGGTTCAGGTTGGGCATGGTTAGTATTAAATAATGGCGAATTAGAAATTATTTCAACACCAAACCAAGACTCACCATTAATGGAAGTTAAAACTCCAATAATCGGATTAGACGTTTGGGAACATGCATACTATCTAAAATATCAAAACAAAAGACCAGAATATATTAAAGCATTCTTTAATGTATTAAATTGGGAAAAAGCTGAAGAAAGATTTAATGAAGCTAAATAAATAAATTAGACGGTTGCAAAGTAACATTTTTAGTTATTTTGTAACCGTCTTTTTTTTGCCTTAAAATTATAATTAACATTTTTTGATGTAAAATTTTTAATATATTTTTAGCTTTACTATATGATTAATAAAAAATATCATATTTTTATTGTATATTTCATATAATAGTAGAATATATTCATACTTAGATAATATTTAATCAAATAGTATAATTCTAAATTAAAGAAAGGAAGGTGTTTATGGTTGGTATTATTATAGCAAGTCACGGTTCATTAGCAGAAGGTATACTTCAAGCTAGTGAGATGATTTTTGGTAAACAAGATAATGTCGCAGCGTGCACATTATTACCAAGTGAAGGTCCTGAAGATATCAAGAGAAAAATTGAAGAAGCTATTTCTTCTTTTGATAGTCAAGATGAAATACTAATACTTGCTGATTTATGGGGCGGTACTCCATTTAATCAAGCATCTCAAGTAATAGCAGGTCATGAAGACAAATGGGCTATAGTTGCAGGAGTTAATCTGCCGATGGCAATAGCTTCTTTTTGGAAAAGATTCGCTGAAGAATCAGCTCAAGCAATTGCTAAAAATGTTTTAGGAGGAGGTAAAAACGATGTTAAAATTAATCCGGAATCATTAGTTCCTAAAGTTGAAACAAAGGCAAAAGAAGTTAAAGTTGTTATAGGATCAATTCCAGAAGGTACAGCTATTGGAGATGGAAAATTCAATTATGTATTGGCACGTATTGATACAAGACTTTTACATGGACAAGTTGCAACCGGTTGGACAAAATCTACTAATCCTGACAGAATCATTGTAGTAAGTGACAAGGTAGCACAAGATGATTTAAGAAAAAATATGATTATGGAAGCTACTCATCCATAAGTAACATCTCGTGTAGTTCCTATTTGGAAAATGATAGAAGTATCCAAGTATCCAAGTATCCAAGATTCGGAGGAAATAGAGCGATGCTTATTTTCGAAACTCCTTAAGATATATTAAAAGCTATTGAAGGTGGAGTGGATATTAAGGAAATTAACTTAGGTTCAATTGATTACTCATTAGGAAAAGATGTTATTACAACTTCAGTTGCTATGGGAAAAGAAGATTACGAAGCTTTAGATAAATTAAGAAAAATGGGAATCAAATTTGATGTTCGTAAAGTGCCGACTGATAAGGGCGAAAATTTTGATAACATGATGAAAAAAGCAAAAGAACAACTTTATTATGAGGGTTTTATGAGTACAATGCAAATTATTCTAATTTTTCTAATAGCATTTTTAGCAGGCACTGAAGGTGTATTAGATCAATTTCAATTTCATCAACCAACTGTAAGCTGTACTTTGATTGGTTTGGTAACAGGACATTTAAAAGAAGGAGTCATTTTAGGTGGTTCCTTACAACTTATAACTTTAGGATGGGCAAATGTTGGTGCTGCAATAGCTCCAGACGTTGCTTTAGCTGGTGTATCAGCTGCGATTATCATGGTTTTAGGTTTACAAAGCGGTGATGTTTCAAATGTAAATACAGCCATTAACACATCAATTTTTATAGCTGTTCCTATTGCTATCGCTGGTCTATTCTTAACAATGATAGTTAGAACAATTAGTATATCATTAGTTCATGGTATGGATAGAGCTGCTGAAACAGGAAATTTCAAAGCCATAGATGGGCTAAGTATTTTAGCTGTGACACTACAAGGTTTAAGAATTGCTATCCCAGCATTAATTATTTGTTTAATAAGCCCAGAAGTTGTTACAAATGCTCTTAATTCAATGCCTAAATGGTTAACAGAAGGTATGGTAATTGGTGGTGGTATGGTTGCTGCTGTGGGTTACGCAATGGTTATTAATCTAATGGAAACAAAAGAAACATGGCCATTCTTTGCTCTAGGTTTTGCGATTTCAGCATTATCAGAATTAACATTAATCGCTTTAGGTGTAATCGGTATTTCTTTAGCATTAATTTACACAACATTAAAAAATGCAAGCAAAAATAACAACTCAGGTAATGGTGGTTCAGGCGATCCACTTGGCGATATACTGAATGACTATTAAAAGGAGGCGTCATAATGACTGATAAAAAAATTAAATTAAGCAAATCTGATAGAATTAAAGTTGCATTTAGACATCAATTTTTACAAAGTTCATGGAATTATGAAAGAATGCAAAATGGTGGTTGGGCATTTTCTATGATACCTGCTATCAAAAGATTATATACTTCAAAAGATCAATAAATTGCAGCTTTAAAGAGACATTTAGAGTTCTATAATACTCATCCTTATGTTTCATCACCAGTTTTAGGTGTAACTTTAGCTTTAGAAGAAGATAGAGCGAATGGTACTCCAATCGACGATGCAACAATACAAGGGATTAAAGTTGGTATGATGGGACCTTTAGCAGGTGTTGGTGACCCTCTATTTTGGTTTACATTAAGACCAATTTTAGGTGCTTTAGGTGCAACTCTAGCTTTAACAGGTAATATTTTAGGACCAATCATATTCTTCTTTGCGTGGAATATTATAAGAATTGCATTTGAATGGTACACACAAGAATTTGGATATAAAGTTGGTAGAAAAATTACAAATAACTTATCGGGCGGATTATTAGGAACAGTTACTCAAGTTGCTTCAATACTAGGTATGTTCATAATAGGAGCGTTAGTAAATAGATGGGTAAATATCTCATTTGCACCAGTTGTTTCATCTATCCAACAACAGCCAAAAACATTCATAGATTGGGCGAATTTACCAGCTGGACCTGAAGGGATTAAACATGCATTATCAATGTATGATTCAATTGGAAGCACTGCTCTTGATCCAATAAAAACAACAACTCTTCAAAATAACTTAGATCAATTAATTCCAGGTCTGCAGCACTATTATTAACATTGTTATGTGCTAAATTGCTAAAGAAAAAAGTATCTCCTATTTTAATAATTCTAGTATTATTTGCAGTAGGTATTTTAGGACATTTAGTAGGTTTACTATAAAATGGCAAGTTCATTAAATACTAAAGTAACTTATACAACTAAAGCTACATCTTATCTAAGATTAAGTAGTTACGGAAATGTTATGATAGGAAATAATGCTTTTGAATTTTATAATGAAAAAAATCCTAATGATTTTATCCAAATTCCATGGAATGAAATTGATCACATTTCTGCAAGTGTCATTTTCAACAAATGGATAAGTAGATTTGCAATATTTACAAAACACAATGGACACTTTACATTTTCAACAAGAAATAATAGAAGAACTCTTCGAGAAGTAAAAAAATATTTCGATGAAAAGAAAATGCTAAAATCAATGTCTATATGGAAATATATTAAAATGAAGATGTTTAAATCAAAATAAATATTTTTAGATTAAATTAAGATACATTTATATATCTTGATTTGAGAAATAATAATGAGGTTAGATTTTTCACTAATCTCATTATTGTTTTAAATTAAAATACTGTTAATGAATTATACTCATAAATATATATTATTATTATTAATATTATTTATTATTTTTTTTTTTTTTTTTGCTTATTTTCAATTAATCTCTTTAAGTTATATTTTTTATATATGTCACATAAAACTAATGATTTTGATAAATAGTCATTTGCAAATTCAGTATTTTCGATTTTTTTATAATTAATATAATTCAAATAATATAAAAACGGTAGATAAGTAAAGTTATTTACTTCACAGCAAGTATCAATACAATTATTTGTAATTTCAATACTATAATTGAAATCTTCTTCTCTTGATTTTAGTGTTGCATATTGGATAGTAACGATAAAATAGCTAGTATTAATCTCTTGAAGACTATTATAACAAAATTCAACAATTTCTTTATACATTAGTTTATTTCCTTGTGATAAATAAGCTTTAGATAAAGCAATTAAAGCACGTAGTTCTATAGAAGAGTAAGAAAAGTGTTTATAGTTATTTATTGTAAAATGCTTATTAGAAATCATTAGTCCAGTGAGTAAATGTTCTATAGATTTATTATAGTTTTTTTCTTTGGAATTTAAATAGTAGAATCCATAAACAAAATTATAATATTGCTTAATAAAAGGGTTTGATATTGAAATTTGTTTTAAATTATCAATTTTAATTTTTACTTCATCATATCTCTTATCAGAAATAAAATTTTCTATCTCATTTATGCTTGATTTAATATCTATATTATGGAATTTATTATAGTCATAAAAAAGGTGTATTAATTCAATCTTGTATATATTAGATAAAGTAATAAGGTCTTCAATACTAGGGATCGAATTATTGTTTTCAATATCGATTATTTTTCTTCTACTAATTCCTGATAAATCTGAAAGTTCAATTTGTGTAAGATTCCTCTGTATCCTTAATTCTTTTAATTTCTTAGAAAAGGCAATTAAGTCCATACTATTCTCCCTAAATATTATGTGCAGATTTTTGCACTTTTAAAAATGTTTTATTATATATTATTATATTAACATATATATTAATTGATTAGGAGTAAAATATGAAAAAAAAATTAATAAATAAAATAGTAATATATTTAGTATTTTCTATATCATTGTTAAGCATAAATTCAAAATATAATCAGAATCTTAATGTAATAATTTCAAATAGTGAAGATGATAATGGTGAATATATTACTCCAGATAATGTAAAAATTCGCAATTATTTCATTTAAATAGATATTAATTTAGGGGAGTTTATGTCAGATTATAGGAAAGTATACCATAAACATTGTGGTAATAATAAATTTTATATAAATAAAAAGTATAATGGAGAAGAAAAACTTTTTGAAAAAATAAAAAATATGTTTAATTGGAATAATACATATTCTATTAAAAAGTTTCCTTGGAGGATAATCCATTTCAATGAAAATGTTTCAAGAAAAATAACGGCCGGTTGGAAAATACATATATCTTCAACTAAAGAAAATTATATGGAAGTATTATATAAATCAATTAAATATTTAATTAATAATAGAATTGACTTTAAGTTCATATCATCGGAAAATGGTTACCTATATATTAACAGCAAACAAATAAGTACAGTTTCGTCTGGAAAATTTATAACAATTTATCCAAGAGAGCATGAATTTTTAAAAGTAATTGAAGATTTATATTATATTTTAGAAGGATATAATGGAAGTTATATTCTTACAGATCAAGCTTATAAAGATTCTAAAATTGTATTCTATAGATTTGGTGAACACTATCCGATTAATACAATAAATAAATTTGGAAATATAGAAAATATAATTTTAACTTATAATGGTGAATTTGATAAAGACATTCGTGAGCCTTATTATAAGGAGTATGATTGGACTGAAAAATATAACTTTGAGTACGATGAGAATGAAATATCGAATTTAATTAATAAGTATGATATTAAAGAAATAATTTCAAGTGGTGGTGCAATGACATCATTTTTAGGTTACAACAGGATAAACGGTGATAAATGTTTTATTAAAGAAGCAAGGCAATTTTCTGGATTAGATGATAAAAATAAATATTCTCAATATAGAATTAGAAAAGAATATGAATATCTTAATAATTTATCAGGTAAAAATTATGTCCCGGTAGTAATTGATTTTATTGAAGAAGGGGGAAATTCATACCTTGTGGAAGAGTTTATTGAAGGACAAAATTTAATACAATGGTTAAATTTAAATAATTTTTTATTTAAGCCATATAAAACAGAAGAATATATTTATCAATATATAAAAAGAATAGATAAAATCCTACAAAATATTGTAAATATTTTTATAGATTTAGATAAAAATGATATATATATTAATGATATTTCCCCAAATAATATTATTATATGCGATAATGATGATGTAAAAATTATTGATTTTGAATATGCATATTCAAAAAATAGTGATGACATAGCTAATGTATTTACTCCTGGTTATGATTCCAAATTATATTCACATTATAGAGAAAAAGAGCTAGATAAGTTTAGAAAAATTATTTTATTTTTATTTTTCCCATTTACAAATATGTATGATCTAAATGAGGATAAATTCAAAGAGATAATTCTATGGTTTTATAAAAACTATAGTAAGTATTTAAATAATTTTATTAAAAAAGTGTTAAAAATGTTAATAGTCAATGATTTGCCAGAATTTCTTGACTATATTATTTACGATGATAACAAAATTAAATTTTCGTTTGTTAATATAAGAGATAAAATTAATAATGCACTTATTAAAACCTCATTTAATGAAATCATAAATAATGCAAGTTTTGAGGAATCGAATGAATATATATTTCCATCTGATGTAGAAGTATTTTATACCAATAAATTTGGTTTAAAAGTAGGTGCTTTAGGAGTATTATGGGGATTAGATTATTTATCTAATTCAAATCAATATTTAAATAATGTTCAGATAAAGGATTTTATAAGAAAATCCGTTAATTACTGCATAGCAGGAATAATTAATAATATATATCCTCAAAAAGGTTTAGATGTTGGATACTATGGTATGGCATTAGCGTTATTAGAATTGGGGAAAATTGATTCAGCAAAATATATCCTAAATATAGCTAATAGTTTAGATTATGAGTATAATAACACCATGTCATATGGGAATTCTGGGCAATTAATTACTAATATTAAGTTTTATAATGTTACTAAAAACAAAGTTTATAAGGATACATCAGATCTATTAGGTAAACATTTAATTAATTCACTTTTACCTATCGAATATACTGGTATAGGAGAAGGTAATACAGGTATTGCATTAGCTTTATTTTATTATTTTTTATTAACAAAAGATATAACTTTATTAGAAATAATAGAAAGTAAATATAAACTCGATATTGATAAATTTGATTATTATAATTACTATCATAATAATTTTCAATTTTTAAATACAAAATATGAAGAAAAAAAATTGATGTTTTCTCCCTATGTGTATGATGGCACTGCAGGTATTGGAATGCTATTGGTTAGATTATATATAGTAACAAAAAAACGAGATTATTATGAAGAATTGATTAGAATCATAAAATTTATGGATATTGAGGTAACATATATGGCTACTTATTCTAAAGGGTTGTCTGGTATCTTAGATTTCTTATTGGATTGTCTTTATGTGGTGGAAGATTATGATGTACTAGATTTTTTAATTAATTTAATAAAAAGAGTATCTAATAGTATTATGTTATTTTACTCAAAAGAAAATAAGTTATTTTTAGGAGAGCAATTATTTCGTCTTTCTACAGATTTATATTCAGGTAGTTTAGGGATAATAATTGTATTAAAAAGATATATTCGTTTGATAGAAGAAAAAATATTAGAACCCAGTTTCTTTTTTTATTTAGATAAAGATTTTAATATTTTTTCTGATAAAAAAATATATTTTAATTTTTAGGAAGGGGGGTGAAATTGTGAAAACTTTGAGAAATTTACAAAAATTGCCAAAAGAAGTAAATAGAATTGAAATGGCAATAAGTTGTACATCATGTGGAGAGGGTAGTTGTAACGGAAATTAAGGAGGAAATAATGAAAAAATTGAGAAGTTTACAAAAATTACCAAGAGAAGTGAAAAGAATTGAAATAGCAATAAGCTGCACATCATGTGGAGCAGGAAGCTGTAACGGAAATTAAGGAGGAGATAATGAAAAAATTGAGAAGTTTACAAAAATTACCAAGAGAGGTGAACAGAATTGAAATAGCGATAAGCTGCACATCATGTGGAGCAGATAGCTGCAATGGAAATTAACACAAAATAATAAAAAATATAAATCTTCTCAAAACCATTTTAAAGAGTAAATAAATTGGTAAAAAGCATAAATTTTACAAAATGTAGAGAAGATAGCTGTTATAATTAAAAATCTTGATTTAGATAATCTTATATGAAAAACTATAATGTATAAGATTATCTATTTTAATATATAATCCTAACAATGAAAGGATAAATTATGAAAATTATAAATATGTTAAATAAAAAAATATTAGTACTATATATTATTTTGGCGGTCTTGATGTCTTTTGATAATTTAGTTTTGCCAATGGCAGTAGAAAATATTATTAAAGCTGCAGAAAGTTCAGATGTAAATAGGTTAAAGTATGTAGTAATAATTAGCACATTAACTTGGATATTATCTAAAACTTTATCTTATCTTTTTAATAGAAATAAACACAAGCTTTCTGAAAATTATCAAATTACAATGAAATCAAAATTATATAACGCTTTTATTAATTTAAATATTAGTCCAGAAAGTTTTCAAAATATTATATATAAAGATATTAATTTGATTGAAGAAAATTATCTAAATTCAATTTTTGGAGTAATAGTATGTGTTTTTTTATCAAGTATATCTTTAGTCTATATGTTTCAATTGGATTTTTATCTATCCTTAGTATTTATTATAATGGCGATTTTTCCTGTAATATTTTCAGGAGTATTTGATAAAAAAATTATTTCATTAGGTGAAATTGTTTCTATAAATAATGAAAAATATATAAAAGATATAAATGAAAATATTAAGGGGATCCAAATACTTAAATATTATCAAAGAAAAGACTATTTTAAGGAAAAGAATTTTACAATATTAAATAATTTAGAAAATTCGAATTTTAAGAAAAAAGAACTTTTGAGTAGAGTAACAATGTATGTATTAATAATTTATGGATTTTCTTATATATTACCAATAGGATATGGAGCATATAGAATAATACAAGGCAAATCAACTGTAGCTGCATTGATGGGAATATATTTAATAGCGGATAAAGCTATATCTCCATTAACTAGTATTGCATCATATTTTAATTCAATGAAATCTGTAAAAACTATTAAAGATAAATTGACTAAAACAATTGAACAGTCAATTGAATTAGAAAATGCGAATATAGGTTCTGAAATTGAAGATATTGTAACATTAGAATTAAATTCTGTAGGTATAGGTTATGGATTTGAATTATTTAATATTAGTGAAGTAATTAGTAAAGGAGAAAAAATTCTACTAATTGGAGACTCTGGATCAGGAAAATCATCGTTATTTAAAACTTTATTCAAGGAAATACCTTTATTATCAGGAAGTATTAGAATCAATGGTATGGATATATCAAAGATTGAAAAGAAAAGTTTATACAAAAAGATTGGATATATTCCACAAGAAATTATTATTTTTGATGAAACTGTTAAATTTAACGTTACACTAGGGGAAAACTTTAGTGATGAAGAAGTAATCTATGTATTAAACTCTGCTGGATTTAACAGATATGATTTAGATAATTTTATAAGAAAAGAAGCTGGAGATTCAGGAAAAAACTTATCAGGAGGAGAGAAAGCGAGAATATGTGTTGCAAGAGCGTTAATTAGAAATTACAATATTCTTTTAATTGATGAGTTTTCAGCAGCTTTGGATAAAAATGTTACCAAAGAAATTAGACGTTTATTATTGGATATGGATATTACAATAATAGAAATAGCTCATCACTATGATAAATCAGATATAAAATTATTTGATAAGATTTATGAGATAAAAAATAAGAAATTTTTAGTTAAATAATGATGTTGAATTTAGAAAGTAGAAAGTTATGGTTCTTTGTCAAATAATGTAGATGAGGAATAAAAAATAAATATGAAGTTAGATTTTACTATAAATCAAATAAGATGTTATTCCGATTATTTAATAATATTATTTTACAAAGAACCGATTATTATCTTTTAATTTATTAACAAAATAAAAGATAATAAAACAAAAATTAATATTTAAGTTTTGAAATTCTTTCTTGAGCATCTTTATACACTTTAGAGTCAGCTCTTGCTCCAATTATAATCATTAATTGCTTCTTCAATAAAAATGAGTTTATAATTCATTCGATTTCATCCTCATCAATTGGAGAAATTTCATCAAAGTTTACGTTAAATTTTTTTCAAATTCTTCCAAAGTAACTATTTTTTCTTTGTCATATGAAGAAATTCTTTCATTTGCAAGTATGATATCTCTAGCGTTTCTATTCACAATCTTGGCAACAATAAATGTCACGACAACTGAAAGTAATACGGTGATAAATATGCCTACTAATTGTCCTATAAATATATTTTTTATAAATAAAATGGTACCTAAAGAACCTAATAATCCGCCAAAACCATTCATAGCAAATGAATCAACTACATCGTCAAATTCAAATTTTTTGTTTATAGATTTCATAATAAAGTAAGTGAAGAAACTTGCGAAAAATACTATTAAAATAATTTGAAATGTATTGACATATCCTACACTAGAAGTGCTTGTTACAAGTCCAACAATCATTCCATTTAATAAGATGTCGGTTTGTATATCTTTTTCTAAAATATAATTTCCAAGTGTCCAAGAAATACCACCAGCAATGATTGCTAAAAGTGATTTTAATAAGATTAGAGCGGATTCACCATTAAGTTCTCCGACTGGACCTGCATTAAACATAAACCAACCGAGAGTGATAAATACCATTCCGATGTAAATCCAAGCGTTTCTTGGTTTTGATGACTTAGTATTACTTTTACCCAAAATTAACGCAAGAATGAAACTTGAAATACCAGCGGACAAGTGAACTACCATTCCTCCTGAAAAGTCCAAAGCTCCTAATTTATTTATGAATCCACTATCTGTCCAGAAAAAATTTACTAATGGGGTGTAGACGAAAACTCCCCAAATCGGGACGATAATTATAACTTGTTTTAGAGTGATTCTATCTATGACTGATCCAATCAACATAACAACAGCATATAGGCAGAAACATAGTTGAAACAATATATTAATTATTTTATCGAAGTTATTATCGTTTAATGAAAGAATAGTATCAAACTTTCCTTCAAACGCAATAAAATATGCTCCGAAAAGCCATGTAAGGGTGGCGATTAGAATGGATAATGTAAATATTTTTATGATATGTTCTTCCTTCTCTTTATTTACAATACCATAATATAGACATCCAACGCCAAATATCATCAACCACATCATGAAAATTCCAATTAATAAAAACATTTTACCTCCTATATCTAAATGAGAATCATTTGCAATTACAAAATATAAGATATATAATATAGAAAACGATGAAACATGTCAAGGAGAAGTTTATGAGAGAATATAAAATTATAGTAATAGGTGCTGGTGCGGCTGGTATAGGTGTCGCAACAACTATTAAACATTTTGGATTTAAAAATGAAGACTTTTGTGTGATAGAGAGAGGTGAAATAGGAGAATCTTTCTTAAATTGGCCAGAAGAGACTAGATTTATAACTCCTTCTTTTACAACTAATGGGTTCGGATTTGTTGATATTAATGCTGTAATTCCTGATACATCACCTGCTTATACATTTGAAAAAGAGCATTTATCAGGTAAAGAATATGCAAAATATTTACAAATGGCGGCAGAGTATTATGAATTACCAATTATGGAAAATACTGAAGTGTTGTCTATTGAAAAAACGAGTGACGATAAATATGCGTTAAAAACAAATAATGAAGATTTTGAAGCGAAATATATTATAGTTGCTACAGGTGAATTTCAAAATCCTAATAAGAGTATTATCAAAGGTTATGAATATGCAATACATTATGGAGAAGTTTCTAGTTTTTCAGATTTTAAGGATGGCGAATATTGCGTAATAGGTGGAAATGAAAGTGGTGTAGATGCTTTGGTAAATCTAGTAGAAAATGGTAATAAAGTGAATCTATTCACCAATAGTTTTGGTCCTAATGAAGATAATCCTGATCCAAGTGTTTCACTTTCTCCGATTACAAAAACAAGATTATATAATTTAAATAAAGAGAAATACAATGTACATGAAGGTAAAAAATTAATAGAAATAGTCAAGCTAGATGATGGTTATAATTTGATTTTTGATGATAATACCAATTATTTTACAAAAAACAAACCAATATTATCTACTGGATTCAATCCTTGTGTGCATGAGATTAAAGGAGATATTTTTGAATACAATAATGAAGGATTGCCAATAGTTAGCATAAAAGATGAGTCAACAATTGCTGAAAATATATTTTTAGTAGGGCCAAGTTTAAGACAAAATAATATAATTTTCTGTTATATTTACAAGTTTAGACAAAGATTTGCTACAACTATTATGGAAATAGCGCAACGAGAAGGCATAACAATAGATAATCAAATTATAGATCTATATCGTAGAAATCAAATGCTATTAGATGATCTAAGTTGTTGTGATGTTTCATGTAATTGTTAAATAAATAGAATATTTTCGTAAAAAATCCCTAATGAATATTTAGGGATTTTTTTTATATAGTAAAGAATTAAATGGTACAATATAAGTAGTAATGAATGATAAATTTTCAAATAATTAAGAGGATATTATGAAAATATTGATAATTGAAGATGATAGATTAATACGTAATTTGCTAAAAAGAGAGTTGGAAAAGTGGGATTATCAAGTTGAGATAGTTGAGGATTTTAATCAAACTATAGAAATGTTCAATAAAATAAAGCCACATCTTGTATTAATGGATATAAAATTGCCTGTTTTTGATGGCTATTATTTTACGAGAGAGATTAGAAAAACTTCAGACATTCCAATTGTATTTATATCTTCAAAATCTGATAATATGGATCAAATAATGGCAATCGAAATGGGAGCGGATGATTTTATTGCTAAACCATTTGATTTAAATTATGCCATTTCTAAAGTTAAAGCAAATTTTAGAAGGGCATATACATATGATATTTCTGAGATAGCTACAAGCGATAAATTTCAATATGATCCTACTAAAATGGAGTTTGAATATAAAGGAAATAAAATTGAGCTTACAAAGACTGAAAATACCATTTTGGATTTATTGATAAAAGATATAAATAATTTTGTTACAAGAAGTGAATTGATGCAGGCGTGTTGGCAAGGAGATGACTATATTGATGATAATACTTTATTTGTAAATATTAGTAGATTAAGAAAGAAATTGTCATCTTTGGGATTAGAAGATGTTATAGAAACTAAGAAAAATGTAGGATATAGATTCAATGAAGAAAATATTTGAAAATATTAAAATGAAAAGTAAAGAATTATTATTTGTAGCATTAAACTTGATAATGTTTTTTATAATAATGTGGCTATTTGATGTTAGAAAAGAAGTATTTATAGTATTGAGTTTAATGAGTTTTATATCCATTATTTTTTACTTACTCTCTACATTTGATTCATTAGAAAAAGAAAAATATACTAAAGAGAGAATTGTTGATTTAGAGAAAAAAATTCGAGAACTGGAAGAAAAAAATACAGAGACAAGAAATGATATTAAAGATTATTTTCTATCTTGGATTCATCAGATAAAGACACCCATTACCTCATTAAATTTATTAGCGGAAACCTTAAATGAAAACGAAAGAAATCAGATAAAGATGATTTCTTTATCAATAGAAAATTACACAGATATGGCTCTTTCCTATTTAAATCTTTCAGATTTTTCTGCTGATATTAATATTAAGACGTTCGAATTATCAGATATAGTTAAGAAATTAATTAGAAAATATAGAGTACATTTTATTGAAACAAATACTAAGCTAATCTTTAAGGATTTTAATAAAATGGTTATAAGTGATAAAAAATATTTAGAACTTATGTTAGAGCAGATAATCAATAATGCGGTAAAATATGCGAGTGGTAAGGAAGTGTATATAGGATATAAAGATAATTATTTATATATAAAAGACACGGGTTATGGTATAAAAAATGATGAAATAAAAATGATATTTAATAGGGGATATTCTTCAGAAAATAGTATTAACCCAAATAAATCTTCCGGGATAGGTCTATATATCGTAAAAAGAATATCTCAAAAACTTAACCATAGAGTTTTGGTGGATTCAACAATTGGTCATTCCACAGAGTTTAGAATATATTTTAATGATTAAGCTTACAAAACTGTAAGGTTAAAATTATAATTTGTAATGTTAGATAAAAGCGCTAAATACTTAAGCTAACTATAATATAAGTATAAAGTGAAAAAAGGAGTTAGCAATGAAAGTATTAGAAGTAAAAAATTTAAGAAAAATATATAAAAAGACAAATACGGAAGCTTTGAAGAATGTAAACTTTTCAGTAGAAAAAAATGAATTTGTTGCAATTATGGGTGAAAGTGGTTCTGGAAAATCTACCTTATTAAATATAATTGCAACTTTAGATAAGCCAACATCTGGAAGTGTGCTGATAAATGAAAATAATATAGAATCATTAACTTCTGATAAATTAGCAAATTTTAGAAGAGAAGAATTAGGTTTTGTATTTCAAGATTTTAATTTGATAGATACATTTAATGTAAAAGATAATATTTTATTACCTCTTGTCCTTTCAAATGTAAATCATAAAAATTTTGATGAGCGATTAAATGAAGTGGCAAAAGAGTTAAATATTTCAGAAATAATAAATAAAAATGTTAATCAATTATCTGGTGGTCAAAAGCAAAGAGTAGCTATTGCAAGAGCTTTAATTACAAATCCTAGCCTAATTTTAGCAGATGAACCTACAGGACAATTAGATAGTAAATCTTCTGAAATAGTAATGAATACTTTTGAAAACATAAATAAAAACAATAATACGATTTTAATGGTTACACATTCCATAAGATCTGCATCATTTGCTCAAAGAGTGTTATTTATAAAGGATGGGATTCTTTTTCATGAGATTTATCGTGGTGAAATATCTAATATAGATTTCGCGGAAAAAATTTCAAATTCATTGACCCTATTAAATAGAATGGGGGAATAATATGATTACTAAATTAGCGAAGAAGAATTTACGAGCAAATTTAAAAAACATTATTCCATTTATAATATCAAATGCAATAGTTTATGCGGTTTTGTTTGTAATGGTGTCACTTACTCAAAACGAATATGTAAGGACAAGACATGTAATGTTAAAAACAATGATGCAATTTGGTGCTGCAATTACATCTTTTATTGCCTTAATATTTACCATTTATTCCCAACGATCCATCATGAAAAGAAGATATAGAGAGCTTTCTTTATATCAAGTTTTAGGATTAGAAAAAAAACATGTAAGCAGTATGCTATTTAAAGAATCCCTAATAATCTTTGTAATTGTAAGCATATTATCAGTTTTGACAGGTTATGTTTTTGGGATATTTTCTTTCTTAGTGTTAAGGAAATCCCTTAATTTTACATTAGATGCCTTTAATATTTTTAAGTTTGAGACAACTGCTTTAATTTTCACAATTGGTATATTATTAGTAGGATTCATTTTAAATATCATTATTAATATTTTTAAGATATCAAGAAAAAGTCCTACCGAACTAATGCAATATGAAAAAGAAGCTGAAAAAGAACCTAAAATTAATTTTATTACACTGATTATTGGCTTGATTTGTTTAATAGTATCTTATATAGTTGCAAATAAAATAAAATTACCAGAATCATTCATTGGTTTATTTATTTGCATATTTGTAATAGTTATCGCAACTTATTTATTATTTTCTTCTTTATCAATTTTTATATTAAAAGCAAAAAGAAAAAACAAAAAATATTATTATAAACAAGAAAATTTTCTATCAATTTCAAACTTATTATATAGAATGAAATCAAATGCTATTAGTTTAGCAACAATAACAGTTTTGTGTTCAGGAGTTATTATCGCTTTATCAGTATCATATACGCTTGGAAGATCTATGGCCGAGATGAAATTAGATGCTGATTATCAAATTGATTATCATTTTAAACCAAATGAAATGTTAAAAAAGGATAGAGATGATAAAATTAAATATTTTGATAAAGAATTAGAAAAAGTAAATGACAAAAAATACTTTTTATATTATCAAAATATGGTAAAAATTAACAGTGAAGGAGAAATTGAAAATCTTGCTATTGAAGATAATATGTTTTCTCCAAATTCTGTTAGTTTAACAGTGACAACTTTTGATGAATATAATAAATTATATAATTCTAATCTTGAAAAACTTTCTAATAATGAAGTATATCTAAGTACAGAAATTAAAGGGATTAAACAAATAAAGCTTGGAGATAAAACATTTATTCCTAAAAAATTTTCGGGAAAACAAGATCCGTTCATGGCTATGAATCAATCATATATTCTTGTAAATGATACAAATATTATTGATAATTTTATTAATAAATTAAATGAAAAGGAATCAAAAAATACTAATTATTCCCTAAAGATATTAGTTAATGACAATAAAGATGAAAATCTTGAATCATATCTAACTAATTTTGCTAAACAACAAAATTTAAGATTCACTTCAAATAGAGAATTATGGCAATTTGTTCAAGAATTTTCAGGCGGATTTTTCTTCTTAGGAGTTTTAATCTCGATAGTGTTTATGGTGGTTACATCATTAGTATTATATTTCAAACAACTGTCAGAAGCCTATGAAGATAAAAATAATTATATAATACTAAAGAAATTAGGTGTTTCCGAAACAACAGCAATAAACACAATAAAAAGACAGATGAAATCAGTATTCATTTTGCCGGTCCTAGTTGCTGTTATCCATAATATTGTACTAGTCAGAGTAGTATCTCAAATGCTTGCTCTATTTGGTACACGTGGAAATACTTATCTTATCAACTTAATCATACTCTCTGCAATATTTACAATAGTTTATATAATAATATATTCAATTGTACAAAGGTCATATAAGAAGATTGTGTGGGGGTAGAAATTTGTAAAAATAATATAGCTGCGTGGCTCAAAAAATGAGATGATTGAATCATCTCATTTTTTTTGCGCATTCCTCGCTTAATATTATTTTTACAAATTTAATAGAGGTATCGTGGGTTTGGGGAATTGATGGAGGCCTTAAGGGTAGAGTATAAGGCGAAATGGTACTAAAATTCATATTATTAAATTTGGTACCATTTTTTTAGAGTGAATTTGGAACCAAATTTGATATTTTAAGATTTAGTACCAATTTCGACGAAAATTTTTGGAACCAAATTTGATATTTTAAGATTTAGTACCAATTTCG
>NZ_JH601088.1:594112-610097 GCF_000245755.1 Helcococcus kunzii ATCC 51366
GACGAAAATTTTTGGAACCAAATTTGATATTTTAAGATTTAGTACCAATTTCGACGAAAAATTTTGGAACCAAATTTGATATTTTAAGATTTAGTTCCAATTTCGATGAAAAATTTTGGTACCAAATTCGATATTTTAAAATTTAGTACCAATTCCGAAGTTTAGTCACCATTTCCAACCTTTTTAATTGCATACCAATTAAAATTTTTCCAAAAACCAAAGTTTCATCCCCCAAAAAGCCAGCGAAATAAGAAAAATCCAAGTTTATGAGTGACCATAAACTTGGACTTTTTACATTCTATTAATCTACTGAATAATTGTCAAAGTATCCTCTGATGTAGATAACTGGTGTACCTTTGTCGCCTGATCCTGACATTAGGTCGCATAGTGAGCCTACTAAGTCAGTTAGTTGACGAGGTGTTGTACCTAATTTTGTGTTGTCTGTTGCATCGTCGGTATCTTTTGTTTGAATTTTTTCTTTCATTGCTTTGATGGCTTCTTCACCGGAAAGGTCGGCAAAGTCGTTGTCTGCTAAGTATTTGATTTTTACTTCATTTGGTCTCCCGATTAGGCCATCTGTAAATCCCGGTGAAACTATTGGATCGGCTAATTCCCAGATTCTTCCAATAGGATCTTTAAATGCACCGTCTCCATAGATTAGTACTTCAACTTTTTTACCTGATCTTTTTAGGATTTCAGCTTGTACATCATTTACAAATTTCTTTGCTTCTCTTGGGAATAGTTTTAATGAATTATCGCTTGAGAAGTTAGAACCATATAGACCGTAATCTTCATTATATCCTGAATCACCAATTGGTGCGGACATGATGTCTGCAAGTGTGTAAGTTTCTTCTATTCCTTTAGATTTGAATAATTCTTTTAAGAATGCTCTATCGTGGATGTTTGCAACTAGAATGGATTTTGCATTGTCTGCAATGTCATCTAAGTTGTTTGAATAAAGCACTTCTACTTGATTTTCATCAAATACTGATTTGTAAATACTTGTATAATCAAGACCAGTGAATGGGTGTAAATATTTTTTACCTAAAAGATTGATATAATCATCTTCTGTTAAAGTATCTTTGTAAACATTGATATCTTTTTTCATTATTTCATATCTGTCCATTAGAAGATTACCAACTTCGTCATCTGGATATGATAAGTAGATTTTAACTTTTTTACCTGTCATAGAGATAGCTTTTAAGATATTTAAAAATCTATTTCTACTTAAAATTGGATGAACTAAACTAATTTCATCTGCTGTAAATTTATTGTTTAAGTCATCTACAATATTTTCAAGTGTAACATAATTTCCTTGAGCTCTTGCTAAAAGAGATTCTGTAATACCTACGATATCAGTATTTTTTACATTTATATTTTCTTCTTTAACAACTTCCATAAAACAATCACTTACTATTTTTACTAAATCGTCACCTTCTTTTATAATTGGAAGTCTTATCCCGTGTGCTGTAGTACCTATTAATCTGCTCATTGTATCTCCTTATTATTTTTTACCTAAAACTAAATCATATAATTCTATAGGAAGAATGTATACATCATCTTTGTAAGCTCTCATATTTCCACCAGAAATTTCATCAATTAATAGTATTTCACCACTATCTGTAAGACCAAGTTCTAATTTGATATCATAAAGTTCTATATTATCTTCTTCTAAAATACTTTTAATTTCGTTAGATATTAATTTTGTTTGTTTAACTAATTCGTCATATTGTTCATTTGTCACAATATTTAGCTGTGATAGAGCTTCTTTACTTATTACTGGATCCCCAGCTTCATCATCTTTAATAGTGATTTCCACAAAAGCATCTAATTCTTGACCTTCTTTAACATATTTTTTATATCTTCTATAGAATGAACCCACCGCCTTATATCTGCAGATAAATTCAAGACCATGACCAAAAGGTTTAGCTTTTACTACTTCCATAGTTTGATTATCAATATCGCAATCAATGTAATGAGTTTTAATGCCTTTATCCTTTAGTCTTTCAAAGAAATATTTTGTTAATGATAAACCTGCTCTACCAGAGCCATCAATAGTTAATCCAACTTGGTTTTCGCCCGGGTCAAATTTACCATCTTTTCCTGTTACATCGTCTTTGAATTTTAGTAAAATGTTTCCATTTTCTAATTCATAAACATCTTTTGTTTTACCTTTGTATTTAAGTTCCATTTTTTTACATCTCCTTGTAAATAAACTCTAACAACAAAATATTATATTAAAATTGAAATAATTACAAATATTTTTTTCAAATTTAGGGTGAATGTTCGTGTTTTATTCGTTGAAAAAAATATATTTTTTGTATATACTTAATTGGGATGATTTTTAATAAAACAGGAGGAAATCAATGAAAAAAGTCGCTGTGGTCATGGGATCTTCTTCAGATTTTAAGACAATGAAAGAAACTTGTGATCTTTTAGGAAAGTTCGGAATTTCATATGAAAAGAAAGTTGTAAGTGCACATAGAACACCAGACTTGCTTTTTGAATTTTCAAAAAATGCTAGAAAAAATGGATTTAGTTTAATAATTGCAGCTGCAGGGGGAGCAGCACATTTACCAGGAATGATTGCTTCAATGACGACATTACCTGTTATTGGAGTACCAATAAAATCAAGCACTTTAAGTGGTGTTGATTCTTTATTATCAATAGTTCAAATGCCTGCTGGTGTACCAGTTTCCACCATGTCAATAGGGGTAGCTGGAGCTAAAAATGCAGCAATTACAGCATTATCAATTTTAGGAATTGATGATGAAGAATATGCGCAAACATATGAAGAATATAAAGCTGAATTAGAACGAATAGTAAAGGAAGATATGCAAATATGATTAAGACTATATTACCTAAAAGCACTATTGGAATAATTGGCGGAGGACAACTAGGTAGAATGCTTGCAATGTCCGCAAAAGAAATGGGATATAAAATTGCCATTCTTGACCCAGGTGAAGACTGCTGTGCGAGAAAATTCGCAGATGTGTTTATTCATAGTGCTTTTAATGATTTTAAAAATGTAGAAGAATTATGTAAATTAAGTGATGTAATTACTTTTGAATTTGAAAATATTGATGTAGAAGTACTAAAAATATTAGAAAAAAAATATAACTTTGTACAATCAGCAAAATCATTAGAAATATCACAAAACAGATTATCAGAAAAAGAATTTGCAAGATCATTAGACATTCCAACTGTTAAATATTATAAATATAATGATGAAAATATTGTGATTGATAGTACTTATCTTATGAAAACACTAAGATTTGGCTATGATGGAAAAGGACAAAAGAAAATAAATTCTATTGAAGAAATAGAAGAAGATACAATTTTAGAAAAATTACTAGATTTAGATAAAGAAATTTCAGTTGTTGCTGTAAAAGATAGAGAAAACATTGAAATAGTTGCAGTGGTTGAAAATGAACATAGAGAAAATATTTTATTTAGATCAAACATTCCAGCTAATATAACTAAAGAGCAAAATAATAAAGCAATTGAGTATACAAAGAGAATACTAGACAATTTTGATTATTACGGTGTGTTAACTGTAGAATTTTTCATCAGTGATGGAGAAGTTATATTTAATGAAATAGCACCTAGAGTGCATAACTCAGGACATATTACAATGCAGTCTGCAAATAAATCACAGTTCCGTGCTCATATTGAGGCGATTTGTGGACTAAAAGTGGGAGAGATTTATAATAAAGAGACAACTTTATACAATATTTTAGGACAAAATGAAGAATATTTCATAAATCTTATAACAAAAAGACAAGGATTTTTACACTTATACGAAAAGGAAGCTCGTCACAATAGAAAAATTGGCCATATAAACTTTGAAGGCACAGTATATTTGGAGGATGATTTTGAATAAGAGACTATTTGTAAAAAAGAAAAAAGGATTTGATAGAGACTCGGACAATTTAAGAGGTTTATTAAATTTAGAGTTTGATATTGATATAAATGTTCTAGATCAATATGTTATATATGATATTTACGATATTGAAGAAGAAGTATTAAACAAAGCGATAAATACTGTGTTCTCAGAGGTAATGATTGACGAAGTATTTGATGAAGTTAAATTAGAGGAAAAAAGCTTTATCGCTTATGAAACACTCCCAGCACAATACGATCAAAGATCAGATTCTGCTGTGCAAGCTTTGAAATTAATTGATAATACTTCAAATGCTGTAGTTAGATCTGGTAAATTGGTTGTTTTTGATAAAAAAATTGAAACAAATAAATTAGAAAAAATAAAGAAATATTTAATTAATCCAATCGAATCACAAGAAAAAGATTTAAGTATTTTAGAATTTAAATTAAATTCTGAACCAAAACCAATGAAGGATTTGAGTGGATTTAATAAATATAATGAAGAAGAATTATTGCAATTAAAAAAAGATTTATCTTTAGCGTTAGATCTGGATGATTTGAAATTTATTCAAGAATATTTCACAAAGGAAGAAAGAGATCCTTCAGAGACAGAAATTTATGTCTTAGATGTGTTCTGGTCAGATCATTGTAGACATACTACTTTTGAAACAACACTTGATGAAGTAAGTATAGAATCTGAATTATTTAGAAAAGAAATGCAAGATGCATACGACTATTATCTAAAAGTTCGTGAAGAAATGGGTATCACCAAACCTGTTAGATTAATGGATATGGCATCAATAATTGGAAAATATCATACTAAAGTATTAGGTGATTCAAATATTGAAATTAGTGAAGAAATCAATGCTTGTTCATTTTTTATAGATATAGAAAACAATGGAAAAGTAGAAAAATGGTTGATTCAATTTAAAAATGAAACTCATAACCATCCATCAGAAATTGAACCATTTGGTGGAGCTTCAACATGTATTGGCGGAGCTATTAGAGATCCATTATCTGGAAGATCTTACGTTTATCAAGCGATGAGAGTATCAGGATCTGGAAACATTTTACAAAAAAGAGAAGATACTTTAGAAAATAAATTACCACAAATAGATATCTCAAAAGGTACTGCTCATGGTAATAGCTCATATGGTAATCAAATTGGGCTTGCAACAACTTTTGTAAAAGAAATCTACGATGATTCATATATTGCAAAAACTATGGAAGTTGGAGCTGTTGTTGGTGCCGTTAAAGCAGATAACTATAATAGAGAAAGTTTAGTGCCAGGTGATATTGTGGTGATGATTGGTGGAAGAACTGGTCGCGATGGTATACAAGGTGCATCAGGTTCATCAGTTGAACATAATGATGAATCATTGGTTACTGCTTCAAGTCAAGTTCAAAAAGGTAATCCAGTAGAAGAAAGAAAAATTCAAAGATTATTTAGAAAACCTGAAGTAACTAAATTGATTAAGAAATGTAATGACTTTGGTGCAGGTGGTGTTTCCGTTGCTATAGGAGAATTATCAGAAGGTATTGAAATTTATTTAGATAGAGTTAAAACAAAATATAAAGGATTAAATCCAACCGAGATTGCAATTAGTGAATCACAAGAGAGAATGGCTGTTGGTATAGCGAAAGAAGATTATGATAAATTTGTGGCTGAATGTGAAAAAGAAAATTTAGAATACGTTCATGCAGCAACTATCACAGATAGAAATAGATTAGAAATGTATTACAATGATAAAAAAGTTGTAGATTTCAAAGCTGAATTTTTAGAAACAGCAGGGGTTAGAAAACATTCCACAGCAGTATTGGCTGATAATGAAGGAGAAAATCCATTCACACATAGGGATGTTACAAAAGAAGAGATTTTATCTGAATTATCAGATTTGAATATTACTAATCAAAAAGGTATGGTGTCAATGTTTGACTCTTCAGTTGGAGCTATGTCTGTAATGATGCCTTATGCAGGAAAGACAAAACTTACACCTGTACAAGCATCAGTGGCAGCCATTCCTACATTATATTCTACACCTGATACTGCAACGGTATTAACTTATGGGTTTATTCCTAAGATTTCGAAATATTCACCATTTATATCAAGTATGTATGCAGTGATGATATCATTGGCAAAAGTATATGCTGTGGGTGGTACAAAAGAAAGTTTATATTTCTCATTCCAAGAATATTTTGAAAAATTATTAGAAGATCCTAAGAAATGGGGTAAGGTTACACAATCTTTATTAGGAAGCATTGTTGCGCAAAAAGAAATTGGTCGTCCTTCAATCGGAGGAAAAGACTCTATGTCAGGTACGTTTAATGATATAAATGTTGTAGAAACATTAATTTCATTTGCATGTGCACCATTAAAGATAAAAGATGTAATTACTCCAGAACTGAAATCTGTAGGAAATAAGCTGTATTTAATTGATATTGAAAAGACAGATACAGGATATCCAAATATAGCTAAGGCTGTTGAAGATTATGAAAAACTACATAAATTAATTTTAGATAAAAAAGTAGTTTCAGCTTATGTATTAGAATATGAATCTGCAACTTCAGCAGCATTGAAAATGGCAATTGGTAATGAATTAGGTGTTGAAATTGACTATGAAAAAGCTCTTGATTTTAATCCTGGTGCCATTGTTGTAGAAGCTACAGAAGATTTAGATTTTGAATTAATCGGTAAGGTTTCAGAAGAAATTTCAATAAATAATATTGAAATTACAAAAGAAGAAGCATATAACGCATATATGAGTACTTTAGAAGAGATTTATCCAACTTATTACAATCTTGACAAAGGTAAAGTTGAAAATATTTCTGTGAAATCTGATGAAAAGAAATATTATAAAGAAGTTGTAGAAGAGGTTAATGTCGTTATTCCAGTATTTCCTGGTACTAACTCCGAGTACGATACACAAAAAGCGTTTGAAGAAGCGGGTGCTAAAGTTACACAAGTTATCATTACAAATACAAGGGAAGATGATATTCAAAATTCAATAGATAAATTTGTAAATGCTATAGAAGATGCACATATTATTGCATTCCCTGGAGGATTCTCAGCGGGGGATGAACCGGATGGATCAGCTAAATTTATCGTTAATATTATAAAAAATGAAAAAGTAAAAAATGCTATTCATAAGCATTTAGAAGATAAAAAATTGATATTAGGTATTTGTAATGGATTCCAAGCATTGATTAAATCAGGTTTAATCCCATATGGTCAAATTAAAGATCTTGATGCGGATGATTTAACTTTATTTAGAAATGACGGATTTAGACATATATCTGATACTGCAATCACAAGAGTAGCAAATACGACATCACCATGGACTCAAGACTTTGAAATAGATCAAAAACATGAATTGGTATTTAGTCATGGGGAAGGTAAATTGGTAGGAAATAATATTGAACAATTTAAGCATCTTGCAGCATTCCAATATGTTGATGAAGACGGAGATGCGACATTAAATGGAAAATATAATGTGAATGGTTCAATGTATGCAATTGAAGGTATGATTAGTGAAGATGGCTTAATTTTAGGTAAAATGGGTCATAGTGAAAGATCAGGAAAAAATCTGTATAAGACACAAACTATTAAAGAAAGACAAGATATATTCTCTAATGGTGTAAATTATTTTACAAGGAGAAAATAATAAATGTTTGGAATTTGGAACAACGAAGATGCGGCTAATTTGACATTTCTAGCAATTCACAGTATGCAGCATAGAGGTCAAGAAGGTGCTGGCATAGTTGCTGGGGATAAATATAAACTAAAAGGTTATAGAAATGTCGGACTATTATCAGAAGTTTTTGAAGATAGTCACAATTTAAGTAAATTAAAAGGACCGAATGCACTTGGTTCTGTTTGGTATTCAAGTATGGAAACCAATAATGTGCAAAATATAGAGCCACTTTTGTTTAAGTTTTATGATGAACATATTGCAATTACAATGTTTGGTAATCTATTAAATACTAAATCTTTAAGAAAAGATTTGGAAGCAAAAGGTGCAGTTTTTCATTCATCTTCTGATGCTGAGATTATTGTTCATCTTATTAGAAGGAGTGAAAAGGAAAAATTTGAAGATAAATTAGAAGAGGCAGTAAAGCAATTACAAGGGGCTTTTTCAATTATCATTTTAACTAAAGATGCTTTATTCGGCGTTGTAGATAAGCATTCCTATAGACCTTTAGTTTTGGGGAAATTAGATAATTCTTACTTAATCGCATCGGAAACTTGTGCATTCAATGTCTTGTATGCAGATTTTATTGAAGATATAAAAGCTGGAGAAATAGTTAAAATTGATAATGATGGATATGCAAAAAAACAATTTACACAACCAGGTATGATAACAGTAGAATCAATGGAATTTATCTATTTTGCAAGACCTGATTCTACAATACTTGGTAGAAATGTGCATATGGTTAGAAAAAAATCAGGAAGAATATTAGCTAAAGAAAGTCCAGTTGAAGCTGATATTGTCATAGGTGTGCCTAATTCTTCACTTTCACTAGCAAGTGGATATGCTGAAGAGATAGGGCTACCATATGAAATGGGGCTAATAAAAAATCAATATATGGGACGTACATTTATACAACCAACTCAAACTAGAAGAGATTTAGCTGTTAAGATGAAGTTATCAGCTTTATCAGATGTAGTGAGAAATAAAAGGATTATTTTATTAGATGATTCTATCGTTAGAGGTACAACTTGCAGAAGAATAGTCAAAATGCTTAGAGAAGCTGGAGCTAAGGAAATACATGTAAGGATAGGATCTCCACTTATTATGTTCCCAAGTTATTCTGGAATAGATATGAAAACTTCAAAAGAATTAATAGGGGCAAACAAGACAAAAGACGAAATATGTCAAGAATTATGTGCGGACAGTTTGGAGTATCTGTCAATTGAAGGACTTAAAGAAGCAATTGGACTTGATATTGATAATGATCAAGCAGGAGTTTCACTGGATATATTCAATGCTTCTTATGTAGATGGATTAGGTGATTATGAATCAAAATTTAATGAGCAATCAACGCTATTGCAAATAAAGTATCTAAATGGAAAAGAGGGGAAAAATGAGTAAATTGTACCAAGAATCTGGTGTAAGTTTAGAAAAAGGTTATAAATCTGTTGAGAGAATAAAAAAGCATGTTGATAGAACAAAAAATAAAGGAATGATGTCCATGATTGGAAGCTTCGGGGGAGCTTTTGATCTAAGTGCTTACGGATTTAAAAATCCAGTTTTAGTGAGTGGAACGGATGGTGTTGGTACAAAATTAAAATTAGCATTTGAAATGGATAAACATGATACCATCGGAATTGATGTAGTTGCAATGTGTGTAAATGATGTTTTAGCTCAAGGTGCAATACCTCTATTTTTCCTTGACTATTTAGCAGTTGGACAAAACAATCCAGCACAAATTGAACAAATTGTAAAAGGTGTCTCAGATGGTTGTGTTCAAGCTGATATGGCATTAGTAGGTGGCGAAACAGCCGAAATGCCAGGTTTTTATAAAGTAGGCGAATACGATATTGCTGGATTTTGTGTAGGAGCTCAAGAAAAAGAATTGTTAGTAAATAGCGAAAATACACAATCAGGACAAGTTGTCATTGGTGTGCCTTCATCAGGATTTCATTCTAATGGATTTTCTTTAGTAAGAAAAGTAATAAGTGATAATAATATTGATTTATCAGAAAAATTTGAAGATACTACTGTAGGTGAAAAACTTTTGACTCCAACTAGAATATATGCAAAAGAAATTTTATCAATTTTAGATAAAGTAAAAGTTGCAGGTATAGCGCATATCACTGGTGGTGGATTTTACGAAAACCTTCCAAGATGCTTGAAATCAGGACTTGGCATGTCTATAAGAAAAGATTCATATGAAGTTCCATCTATTTTTAAATACATTCAAGAAAAAGGTCAAATCGATGAAGATGAAATGTATCAAGTATTTAATATGGGTGTTGGTTTAGCAATTGTAGTAAATGAAGAAGATGCTCAAAAAGTAATGGATTTGATAGAAGATAGCTTTATTTTAGGTGAAGTTACAGATAAAGAAGGAATAGAAATAATATGATAGATGTAGCTGTTTTTGCTTCAGGGACAGGATCTAATTTGGTAAATCTTGTACAAAATGAAGAGTTAAAAAATTACATTAACATAAAATTATTGGTTTGTGATAATCCTAAGGCTAAGGTCATTGAAAGAGCTAAAGAATTGGGCGTTGAAACTTTGGTTTTTAATCCTAAAGAATATTCAAAGAAAATAGATTTTGAGAAGATGTTGTTAGAGCAAGTAAAAGATTTTAAATATTTACTTCTTGCAGGATATATGAGAGTAATATCTACATATTTTCTAGAAAACTACGAAGGAAAGATTATTAACATTCATCCTTCTCTCTTACCTTTATATAAGGGGATAAATTCTATTGAAAGAGCATATAATAATAAAGATGAAGAAATAGGTGTTACAATTCACTTTGTTAATGAGGAAGTAGACGGTGGAGAAATACTTGCTCAAGATAAATTTACAGTTGACTATAATAAAAGCTTAGAAGATATAACTCAACAAGTACACAAATTAGAACATAGATTGTATCCGAACACTTTAATTGAATTGCTGCGAAAGGAGAACTAATGAAAAAGGCATTAATAAGCGTTAGTGATAAGACAAATATTGTTGAATTTGCTAAAGGGCTAGTAGAAAATGATTTTGAAATAATTTCAACAGGTGGCACATTAAAACATTTAGAAGAAAATGGGGTTAAATGTATAGGTATTGAGGACTATACTGGATTTCCTGAAATTTTAGAAGGTAGAGTAAAAACTTTACATCCAAAAGTGCATGGTGGTCTACTTTCTAAAAGGGATAATGATTTACATTTAAAAGAAGTTAAAGAAAATGATATTGCATTTATTGATTTAGTATGTGTAAATTTGTATCCATTTGAAGAAACGTTAAAAAAAGAAAATGTGAGTGACGAAGAAATTATTGAAAATATCGATATCGGTGGACCAAGTATGTTAAGATCAGCTGCAAAAAACTTTAAGTTTGTTACGGTTGTAACCGATGCAAAAGATTATGATAAGATTGTTTCAGAAATAAAAGAAAATGGTGATACAACTATTGAAACTAGAAGATATCTAGCGGCAAAAGTATATAATAAAACTGCGTCATACGATGCTGCAATAGCTGCCTATTTCAATGAAAGATACAATTTTGTTTCTGATAAATTGACATTGACATATACACTTGAGGATGAATTAAGATATGGGGAAAATCCTCATCAATCAGCACAACATTATATAAGCGATGAAAAAATATCATATGCATTGCAAGATGCAAAACAATTACATGGTAAGAAGATGTCATACAATAATTTACAAGATGCTTCTGCAGCATTAGACATACTTCAAGAGTTTGATGAGACAGTTTGCGTTGCATTAAAACATATGAATCCATGTGGTGTTTCTCTAGGGGATACTGTATACGATGCCTATATGGGAGCTTATGATGCAGATCCTATTTCAATTTTCGGCGGAATTGTTGCAATTAATGGTAAAATAGATGTTGAGACTGCAAAAGAAATGCATAAAATCTTTTTAGAAATAATCTTAGCAGAAGATTATGATGATGAAGCTTTAGAAATATTGAAGAAGAAAAAGAATTTAAGGATTTATCAAATTCCTAAAAAATCTGAAAGGAATGGTAAGTTAATTAAATCTGTTCGTGGAGGTATTTTAGTTCAAGACTATAACGATAAATTATATGAAGAGCTAAAAACTGTTACTGAAAAAGAACCAACAGAAAAAGAAATAAATGATATGATCTTTGGTTATAAGATTGTAAAACATGTTAAATCAAATGCTGTCGTTGTAGTTAAAGATGGACAAACTTTTGGTGTAGGTGCGGGACAAATGAATAGAGTAGGTTCATGTAAAATTGCATTTGAACAAGCTGGAGAAAAAACTAAAGGTGCTGTTTTAGCATCTGATGCTTTTTTCCCAATGAGAGATAGTATTGATTTAGCAGCAGAATACGGCATTTCAGCAGTTATTCAACCGGGCGGTTCTATAAAGGACCAAGACTCAATTGATGCATGCAATGAAAATAATATTTCAATGACATTTGCAAAATTGCGTCACTTTAAACATTAAGGAATTGATATGGCAAAAATATTAGTTGTTGGTAATGGTGGTAGAGAACACGCCATAGCAGATAAATTTTATAGAGAAAAACATGAAATTTTCATGTTTGGGCAAAATCCTGGTGTAGCAAAATTTGGTACCTGTTTAGATATTAAAGAAGATGAAATAGTACAATTTTGTAAAGAAAATAATATTGATTTAGTATTTATTGGACCTGAAGCATTTCTTGTCAAAGGCTTGGTTGATGAACTTGAAAATCAAGGAATACGAGCTTTTGGACCAAGAAAAAATGCAGCTATCTTAGAAGGAAGTAAGGCTTTTTCAAAAGAGTTTATGAAAAAGTATGACATTCCTACGGCAAAATTTGAAATTTTTACTGATTATAATAAAGTATTACAATATCTAGAAAAATCAGATTTTCCAATTGTTATTAAAGCGGATGGTATAGCCGCAGGAAAAGGCGTTATTATTGCAGAAAATTTTGAACATGCTAAAAATAATCTAGAAGAGATTATGTTAAATAATAAATTTAGTGATGCGGGTAAAACTGTTGTTATTGAAGAATTTTTAGAGGGTGAAGAATTTTCGCTTATGTCATTTATTTCTAGGGATAAAGTTTTTCCGATGAAGATTGCACAAGATCATAAACGTGCATTTGATGGCGATAAGGGGCTAAATACAGGTGGAATGGGTGCCTATATGCCTATAAAACACATTACAGAAGAAGATGTGAACGAAGCAATAGAAAAAATTGTAAGCCCAACAGCAGATGCTATGCTTAAAGAAGGCAGAGAATTCAAAGGTATACTATTTGCTGGGCTTATGAAAACTAAAGATGGCATTAAAACAATTGAGTATAATGTTAGATTTGGTGATCCTGAATCAGAAATCATTTTACAAAGTCTGAAAACAAGCCTTTATGACATTGCAAATGCAATTATAGATGGTAAAGACATTGATATAAAATGGGATAATAAAGCTCATGTTGGGGTAGCTTTGGCTTCAAAAGGCTATCCAGAATCATATCAAAAAGGATTTGAAATAAAAGGGCTTGATAAAGTAAGTTCTAAAATATTTCACATGGGTACAAAATATGAAAATGGTGTAATTAAAACTAATGGTGGAAGAGTGTTGATTGTTTGTGCTGAAAGTGATGATTTAGAGACAGCTATTGAAAAAGTCTATGAGGACATTCATAAAATACATTGTGATAATTTATTCTATAGAAAGGATATAGGGCATTTATCACTTAAATAAAGGAGAGTTATGAAAACAGATTACGAGATTTCATTAGAGGCAAAAAAAGAAAATATTGAAACTATCGCATCCAAGATGGGGGTAGAGAAAGAAGATTTAGTTAAATATGGAAATTACAAAGCTAAAATCAAATTTGATAAATTTGATAATTTATCTAAAAATCTAATATTAGTTACATCAATTAATCCTACATCAACTGGTGAAGGTAAATCTACAGTTACTGTTGGACTTTCTGATGGACTAAATAAAATTGGGAAAAAATCAGTAGTAGCTCTTAGAGAACCTTCCTTTGGACCGGTTTTAGGTAGAAAAGGTGGTGCTACAGGTGGAGGTTATGCTCAAGTAGTACCAATGGAAGAGATTAATCTTCATTTTAATGGAGACTTGCACGCTATTACTTCCGCACATAATGCGATTATGTCACTAATCAATAATCACATTTTTCAAGGAAATGAATTAGGATTTGAAAGAGTAGAATTTAATTATGTGCTTGATATGAATGAAAGAGCGCTTAGAAGTATTAAGATTAATGCTGGGAAAAAATCAGAAAGAGATTCCTATTTTGAAATAACTGTAGCAAGTGAAATAATGGCGATTTTATGTCTTGCGGAAAATTTAGATGATTTAAAACAAAAGATTGCCAACATGTTAATAGGATTCAACAAGGCAAATGAACCAATCTATGTCAAAGACTTGAAAATAGAAGGTGTTGTCACAGCCATCTTAAGAGATGCGTTAAATCCAAATCTCGTTCAATCTTTAGAAAACAATCCGGCAATAATCCATGGTGGACCATTCGCAAACATCGCCCACGGCTGTAACTCTGTCATTGCAACAAAAACCGCTCTTAAATATGGTGAATATGTTGTGACAGAAGCTGGATTCGGAGCCGATTTAGGTGCTGAAAAATTTATCGACATAAAATGTAGAAAATCAGGATTAAGACCAAAAGCTGCAGTAATAGTCGCTACCATTAAAGCTCTTAAACTGCATGGTGGTGTTAAAGAATCTGATTTAAATATCGAAAATCTAGGAGCTTTAAAGACCGGTTTAGAAAATATAGAAAAACACATTGAAAATATGAATAAATTTAATTTACCAGTCATCATAGCCTTAAACAAATTTGTTACAGACACTGATGCTGAAATCCAATTAATAGAAAATTGGGCAAAAGAAATCGGTGTAGAATTTTCTCTGACAGAAGTTTGGGCTAAAGGTGGAGAAGGTGCAATAGACCTAGCAGAAAAAGTTGTAAACATTGTTGAAAACAACAAACAAGAACTTAAATTCATTTACGAAGATGAAGATAGTATTGAGGATAAAATTAATAAAGTTGCTAAAGAAATCTACGGTGCTTCTTCAGTAAACTTTACAGATGAATCATTAATAAAACTAGGAAGAATCAACCTTCTAGGTTACAACAATTTGCCAATTTGTATAGCAAAAACACCAAACTCCCTATCCGACAATCCTAAACTAATCGGTAGACCTCGTGACTTTGAAATCACAGTTACCGATATGAATATCAGATCCGGTGCTGGTTTCATAGTTGTCTACTTAAACAAAGTAATGACAATGCCAGGTTTACCAAAAGTGCCTAACGCATTGGCAATAGATGTGAATGAAGAAGGGAATATAGTTAACTTGTTTTAATAATCTAGCGGTGGGTGAATTGTATTGACATTGTCGCTCGCCTGCATCAGTGTGCATTCAAAAAGGGGTATTGTCGCTCGCATGCATCAGTGTGCATTCAAAAAGAAATTACTTCGGTAAATTGACGAAAAGCTGCGGAACTCGATTGCTACGCAATCTTCGGACATCCTCGCTTTTCTAATTTACTCTCGTAATTTCTTTTTTCATTTGCGCACAATGATGCAATGCTCGCGCCAATTACGCGAGGATATGTGGGTATAGGCTTTATAGTGGGAGAATGAGAGAAGGGTCGGTATTGGGAAGTAGTATGAATAAGGAATTAAGTATTTGGACGATGATAAATGCGAAAAACGAAGAAATCCTCGTCTGAAAAATGGGTTGTGGACGATGATAAATGTAGAAAATAAAAAAATCATCGTCCAAATGCCAACATTTTTACGATGATAAAAGTAAAAAGAGAAAAATCATCGTCTGAAAATCGAGAAATGTACGATGATAAACACAAAAAAAGAAAAAATCCTCGTCCAAATGCCAACATTATTACAAGGGTGTTATGATTATAAGATGATAATTGCAAATATCAAAGAAATCCTCATTCTAGCGCCATAACTACTACCTATAAAATAGACAAATAAAATCTTATTTTTACACGTTATAAATTCAATAATACCATCTATAAAGATACGATATTAAAAAAATATCATGATAAATCTGGTAAGACCAATTTTATAGAAAACTAATTTGTTCATTCGGTAAATTAGGGAATATTGTCTGTATTGTAGATGATATATTCAATATAACGAAGTTCTACGGAGTAAAAATAGATTTGTTAAAAAAACACTGTTTAAATTTGCAAGGGACTACGGAGCAAAATAAGGTTTATTAAATTAGGACTGTTTAAATTTGTAAGGAACTACGGAGCAAAATAGGCTTAATTAAATTAGCACTGTTTAAATTACAAAAAATCTACGGAGTAAAATAGCCTTTATTAATTTAGCACTGTTTAAATTACAAAAAATCTATGGAGCAAAATAG
>NZ_JH601088.1:610197-651198 GCF_000245755.1 Helcococcus kunzii ATCC 51366
TTATTAATTTAGCACTGTTTAAATTACAAAAAATCTATGGAGCAAAATAGCCTTTATTAATTTAGCACTGTTTAAATTACAAAAAATCTACGGAGCAAAATAGGATTAATTAAATCAGCACTGTTTAAATAGCAAAAAATCTACGGAGCAAAATAGATTTTATTAAATTAGCACCGTTTAAATTGTAAAAAATCTACGGAGCAAAATTTAATTATTGGAAAAAGCACTGTCTATAAAAAGTAATTTAAAAGTGACGCATAAATAAAGTATTAATACTCGAAAAATTGTCCGATTATTGAAAATAAAATTTCTTTATGCTAAAGAATAAGAGAAATTACTTTAATATTTTTTTAATCAATCGCCAAAAGTTAAAGTGATGTAGTGAATACTACTTTTGTTGTTTCCTTAGAATGTGATGTTTTAATTATGGGTGGATGTTTCTGTCAACTACTTGTATTGTTTCATTCGGGTGGGATGCGTCAGTTATGGTGTAAATGACAACCGAAAAATGGTCCACGATAATAATCGAAAAACGGTCCATTTAAATGTAAATAATAGTAATATAATCAATTCATTCTTTCTCCTCCTAGGGGGAGAAAATTTTTTATCCATTTTCTTTTGTTCATTTTATCGTATCTTCCATCCTATAACTTATTCTTGTAGATAATATTTTCTTTAATAAAAGTTTTGATACCCTAGCAAATCGAGATAAGGTAGAAACGCTAGGGTTGAAAATCGACAAATAACCCTTGCGGATCGGGAAAAGATATAAATGCTAGGGTCAAAAAGCAGCTCTTAACCCTAGTGATATGAAAAAAATAGAAAACGCTAGGGTCGAAAAGGATGGAAATGAATGAAAATGACCCTAGCGAAATAAGAAAAATAGAAAACGCTAGGGCAAAAAGAGAAAAAATGACCCTAGTAAAATCATAAAAAATAAAAACGCTAGGGTAAAAGCTGGTTTTTTAGCCCTAGTGAATTAAGAAAACACAAAAACACTAGGGTTAGAAATAGTTTCTTAAAATTATGTTAATAAAGTATGATATAAATAAATTATTGTACATTTTTGTTAAAATGTTATAAAATTATCATATAATATTATAGGGAGGTTACTAAATATTATCGTATTTAATAAAATAGTTATGTTTTCAAAATTCATTTAAATGATAACTCATAACTTAAGAGAAAATATAAAACAAATGACTGATGAAATAATTAAACTTTAGAGAGGTGATATTATTAATAAAATATTAGACTATGGTGTAAATGATTATATTGAATCAAAAAAATATACGGCAAATAATGAAGTATTTAGAATAGTAAAAAAAAACAGAAATGCTATTTTCGTTATCAACGGAGAAAGTGAAAATGTTTTAATTGAGGTAAATAATATTAATCAGGATCTTGTTGTTGGTGATTTTGTAGAAGTGATTTTATTTGAAAAACAATATTATGTTACAAAAATATTAGAGAGAACTACAGTTTTATCGAAAGCTTCTAATCGAACTAAAAAAAGTTATGCATATAATGTAAACGAACAGTTATTAGCGGCAAATTTGGACCAATTATTTGTTCTAATTGCTGCCGACCAGAGATTTACATTATCAAAATTGGAAAGATATTTGATGACTTTTGGTGGAATGGTTACAGATATAAATATTATTATTTCTAAAAGTGATTATATTGAATTAGCTAATAAGATAAAGGAAATCATTAAATCTACATATCCAGAGATCAATATTATTTTTAGCTCTATATATAATGATAAATCTATGGAAGAGTTGAAGTCATTCTTTATGCCTAAAAAACAGCTGTATTATTGGGTTCATCTGGTGCTGGTAAGTCAACTTTGTTGAATTATTTATTAGGAAATTATATAAATGACACGCAAAAAGTAAGGAGTGATGGTAAAGGTAAACATACGACTACTTCAAGTACTATGTTTTATATAGAATCGACAGATTCATACATTATAGATACTCCAGGTTTTAAAACTATAAATACAAATAGAGAACTTAATGAAGAAATTTTGTTTAGTAAGATATTAGAATTATCTAATAAATGTAAATTTACCGATTGTAAACATGAAAATGAACCGGGATGTGCTGTAAATAAAGCTATTGAAGATGGAGTTATATCTAAAGATTTGTATGAAAGATATTTATTAATTAAAGAAAAAAATGAAAGATATGAAAAATTCCTAAAGAAGAAAAATAAGAAAAAAAATTTAAAACATTAGAGGTGTAATAATGAAAAAATTAATAGTTTTATCATTAATAATAATATTTGAATTAAGCTTAATTGCGTGTTCAAAAAAACAAATAACTACTAAAGAAGATGTAATAAAATTTGTTGAAGAAAAAGGGAAAGATAATATAACTGTAGAAGATTTTAAGCATTTAGACAGACTAACTGAAGAAGAGAAGTTTTATAATTCTGAAAAATATATTTTTAAATTAGACAACAATTGTAAATTATACCTAAGTGTTATTGATGATTCCGGAAAGCCAACTTATATGGGGATAAATGATGGTAAAAATAAAACTATTTTAAAATGATGGAATGTAGCAAGTATAAAAAATGCATTGCTGGGATATTAAGTTATAGTTTAGAGGAGTATGGTTCGATTTCATGATAATAAAAAATTACCTTAAAAATAATAAAAATTTAATATTTCGAATTATTGCATTCACATTTTTGAGTACAATTTTTATTTCTTTAATTCCGATTTGTACAAAACTAGTGATAGACAATTATAGTAATTTAAATGTAAGTAATGCTATTTTTTATTCTTTATTTTATATATTATCAATACTACTCTTCCTTTTTTTTGAATATAAAAAGAAAGTAAGCATTGTCAAATTCGGATATAATTATTCGGTAAATATTAAATACGAGATTTTTAATTCTATAACAAGGATGAGTCAAAAAAATATTAATACTAAATCAAATTGAGATATAATAAATGCTATTACTAATGATGCTGAAATGGTTTATGAAAATTATATCTATAGTTATATCTCACTTATAATAAGTGGAATTTCACTTTTAGTTTATCTTACGTATATGTTTTATCTAAATTGGATTTTAAATATAGTAATAATTATTAGCGCAATAATATCTTTTTTCATACCAAAACTTGTTGGGAAAAATATGAGTGTTAAGAGAAAAGAATTTAGTGACAAAACGGCAACACTAATTCATAATCTTGAAAATCTACTAGAAGGTAGAGAACTATTCAATTATTGTACTTCTGATAGCTTTTCTAGAAAGTTTCAAAACTATAATGAGATTAATTATAGTATTTTTGAAAATATAAAGATATCAAATCCTACTAAAGTACCTGACAAAGAAATATTAGATATAGTTACAAATATTTATAACAAAGATGTAAACAGTCTAAGTATGGGAGAAAAGGCAAGAGTAAATATTGCTAGAGCATTAAATACTTATCACAATGTAATTATTTTAGATGAATTCTTTGCAAATATAGACACAAAAAGTGAATATGATTTAACTAAATTATTATTAAAAACTAACAAAACTATTATTTTAGTTACGCATAATACTGACGATGAGTATCTAAAATTGTTTGATGAGGTGATTGAAATTAATAATTATATGTGATTATTAAATAATGGTTGGTTATATAAAAAAAGACTTCTATAAAGTATTCTTTGTAAAGGAGGGTAATAAAAGATGTGTGATATGGAAATTGACTTAGTTGAAGTAAATAAAGATTTTAAAGAAAATGTATATACATTAATTAAAGATTTTTGGAAAGAACATAATAATATTCATATAACAGATGAAGAAGCGAAAAAGGATTTTGAAGAATGGACTAAGGAAGGGCATAAGTTATACATAATAAAACATGAAAATGAATATATTGGTTTTGCTCATTTAGGGAGTAGAGGGGCTGCAATAGATTGGCTGGAAGATCTATACATTTCTAAAGAGTTTCAAGGTAAAGGCTTTGGTATCGAGGTTATCAATCGATTAGAAAAAATAGTAAAGAGATATTCCGAATCTTTATATATTGAGGTTGCTGCAAGAAATTTAAATGCCATGATGCTATACAGAGATTTGGGGTATGATTGTCTTAACACTATTACTATTCGTAAAGATTTTAATGTGGAAGATTTTGAAGTAATTAAAAGAGAGCAAATTGCAGGATTAGATTTTGAAATAAAAAAATATAAAGATAATAAATAGTTTAATCTATAAGTATAAATATATACTTAATCCATTCATACAAAAACAATTTAACTTTTGCTGGAGGAAATAGTGAATAAGAAATCTATAATACTCATTTCTTTAATTCTAATAATTACAATAGCTTAATTGTTAATCCTAATAATTACAATAGCATTCATTTTTAAACCAAAAGAAGATGAAAAACCAATGCCAGAAGACTTTGAATTTGAATTCACTTATGGAGTTGAAGGATTCTTTTATTTTTCAAGTAAAGAGAATGTCATTTCGAATGGTTATTTTACAAGCGAAAATAAAAGACAGACTACTGAATTAGTCTTATCAGATGACCAAAAGAATGAAATTTGGTCAATAATTCAAAAATATAAACTTCTGAATTATAAATCGGTAAAATTTAATATTTGAATGAATTTATTTTTAAATATAATACTCATAATTACTTCCAAGGGTGCTTATAATCTAAGCATTTCCTTGGAATTTTAGTTTTTAAATATCTTAAACAAAGATATTGTCATCTTATATATCTAAAATTTGATTATATATATATTTATATATAAATTTTTATATCACTTCTAAAATAGTTATATTCGAAAGATTTTTTTATAAATGAAATCGAAATATAATTAAAATATTTCTAAAATTTTGTTGGATATTTTATTAATAGACAGTATAGAAGTATGTATATATCGCTATTATGCATGATTGTAAAAAGATACTATTTCATACATTAGATAAATTTAAAGTAAAGTATTGAAAACGAAAACAAATTATGTTAAAATTAAAACATGAAATATAGAGATGTATAGTTAAGCTTTATATACGAAGTTAGTGTAAATACAAAAAGTATATAAAAATTTTATTTTATAGAACCTAAAAATTCAATAATAGTGCAAAAGGAGGAAACATGAGTAATAAAATATTTAAAAAGGTTTTAGTAATTTTTCTTAGTTTATCAATAGTACTTTTTGGAGGAATATATAACGTAGAAGCTTCTGACTCTACTTCGATAGATGGGCAAGGATATGTGGTTAGAGGTAGTATCTCAGATAAATATTTGCAGGGTTCAGTTGGTGGTAAAGCAAGTAATACATGGCCATCGGTTACACTTATCGGTGAAGTATATATTATTGGAAAGGCTGGATCTCGTGTTAGAGTTAAAGATTCTTCATCAACAACCTATAATTCTTATGATATTGCTAATATTAAAACAGATATTAGAAATAATAAAATTATTCCAATAAAATGGTATAGAGGATATGTTAGAGCTGTTATTTCTAATGTTGGAGTTGTAGAAACAAGATGGATGCATAATTAATATATAAATTATTCTAAGCACTATTATTGTGTTTTTGGGGGAAATATGAATAAAAAAATATATTTTTCTATACTACTTTTTATTTCTATTTGCATGTTAGGTGCGTGTAACTATGGAAGAAAAATTAGTGGAAGAGAATTTTCTAATATTACTATAGATTATAATAATCAAGGTATACATAATCCTAAGAGTATTTTAAAAAGCAAAGACAAATTTTATATTGATAATGATGGGATTATTTTTAGTGTTAGTTTAAAAGACTTTAATTATAAATTAATTAGTACACTTACTTATATAGATGGAAAATATAAAAGTGATTTAGATATTTCTGAAATAGGAGAATTTAAGGAATTTGAAGAAAAAAGTTATCTTCCAGATGTACATTTGGTTGATGATAAAATTGTATATATATCTGAAGTTAAGAGAAATGGAGAAAATTATTATAAACTATCATCTATTGATTTAGATGGAAATAATAAAAAAGACTATATTACGTTTTATGAAGAGGTGACAGAGTTTAAAGTGTGTGATGGTTATTTTGTAATATCTACAATTAATAATGGACATAATCAAATTTATTTATATGATAAGAAACTTAATAGTAAGAAAATATTTATTAATGGTACATTAAGTGCAACTTATCAAAATTATCTAATCTCAGAAGTTGTTAATGGTGAAGTTGTAGATGTTTATCGATATGATGTTAATTCTGGAGAATCAAAATTAATCTTACATGATTATGGTTTTGTAAAATCAGTTAGCAATGGATTGATATCGACTACAAAGCTTAATAATTTTTATGATATCAACTCTAACTATAAAAGCTTTGTATTTGATTTTCTAAATATGAATAAAATAAAAGAATTTGATAATTTAATTCCTTTATTTTTTGATGAAAACTATATATACTTTTCGAAAGGATTTGGAAAACAAGTATTTATTAAGACTGATAGGGTAGGAAAAATGATATATAAATACGATTCAAATAAAATAAAAGAAGAAAATAATTATTCAAATATAATTGCAAATATTGATGATAATTTAATATGTATGGATAATAAAACTGAAAATAAATATTATATAATAAATTTAAAAGATAACTCAGTTAGGAAAATAGATTTTAATAAATATTATAATCAAATTAAGAGGTAAATTATCATGAAACAAAAAAAGACATTCTCATTATTATTTTTAAGCTTATTTCTAATTTTCACAGCTTGTAGTAGTTCCAAAATAAAAGGTGATATAGTATATGGAAAAACCTCTTTAATAGATCCTTTTCAAGCTATTTATACTAATGATGGAGCTTATATTCTTGGTAAAAATAGTGTGTTTTTTTATAAAGATGGAGAGAATCAACTGCTTTTTTCTAATTATATTGTAGATGATAAGTGGGTAAGGGTAGAAACATCACAAGGAGAGTCGATTTCTATTTCTCAAAATTTTAACAATTATATTTCAAAAAAGATATTAGATGATGCTTATATTATGGGAGATAGATTTTATTATATATCAGAGTATACTAATTCAAAAGGAGAACTTAAATACTATTTATCTTCCGTGAATCTTTTAGGTAAAGATAAGATTGATCATATTTTAATTAAGCAAGAGCCTAATGTATTTTTTATAGCAGATGATTATTTCATAATTGGATTTTATACAGATGATCAAAAAAACTATTTAGCTTATGATAAAAATTTAAAGGAACATGATTTACATCTTAACGGAAAACAAATAGAAACTATATATAAATCTCTTGTATTTCATAGCAAGATGAATGAAGACGATAATTATGATATATGGATTTATGATTTAAAGACGGGAAAAGATAAATTGTTTTTAAAAAATTCAAGAAATATTACTGCTTTGGGAGAAGGATATATTGCAATATATATAGAAGATTCTGCTAATTCTAATGAAAGTAGCTTTATTTCTAAGATATATAATATTGAAAGTGGAAAGGAAATTTTAACACTGAAAGATCGCGTGATTTTTGATTTTGACAATAATAAGTTTTATGCAAGGAGTGATGAAACACTAAATAAATATTACGAATATGATATTAACGGAAATGTTTTAAATGAAGTAGAAAATAAAAATTATCCTGATGCTTTTCAAATACTTGCAATTAATGATGGAAAGGCGCTAGTAAGTAGCAATAAAGCGTCAAATATTTTTTACCATATTGATTTTAAAAATCAAAAAATAGAACGCATAGAGGTAAAATAAAATGACTAATAGATTAGAATTGGTTGAGATATATAAGTCTTATGGTAAAAACGTTGCGCTCGATAGATTGAGTATGGATTTTGAAGATGGAATTTATGGGCTTTTAGGACATAATGGAGCCGGCAAGACTACTTTATTAAATATAATTTCGGGAATAATCGATTATGAAGGTAGAGTTTTATTTAATGGTGAGGATATTAAAACACTTAAAGAAGAATTTAAGGATGTGCTTGGTTACGTTCCTCAGCAACAAAATCTGGATCTACCTTTAAGCTTAGAGCATTTTCTTTACTATATATCAGGGCTCAAGGGAGTAGACGAAAAAGGTTTAGTGGAAAATATCTTAAAAGACTTAGATTTATATGAGCATAGAAAAAAGAGTTTATTTCAAATATCTGGAGGGATGAAACAAAGACTATTAATAGCGCAGGCTCTTTTAAATAATCCTAAAATTTTACTTTTGGATGAACCTACAGCAGGTCTTGATCCTGTTCAAAGAAGAAATTTAAGGGATATACTTGCTAAAATATCAAAAGACAAAATAGTCTTTATAGCGACACATGTGATAAGTGATATTGAGCTTATAGCGGATGAGATAATTTTTATGAAAAATGGGTTTGTTGTAAATAGGGATAAACAGGATAATCTTCTTTCCAAAATAAAAGTTTATGAAAGTTTTGAAGATATTGAAATGTTAAAAAAGGACGATGATAGTATTAAGCAGGTTAATATTATGAGAGTCGGTCCAGATTATAAAACCAGATTTATCTCAAAAAAAGATTATCCAAATAGAGTTAGTCCAAATATGGATGATGTATATTTAGAATGGTTGGGCTGATATGGTTTATAGAGAATTAAAAAAAATAATTAAATATAAATCTATCATCTTTTTTGTGATTTTCTTTCTACTTATTATATCTGTTATGAATTTATTTATAACGCTTGAACCTAATGTTGTTTCTAGTAAGAAAAGTTTTGATAACTTTAAATCTTTGCCGGTAGAAGATATTGGTAAAGATACAATACCGATGGATTTTCCATCTTTAGTTTTATGGGAAGCAGATTCTTTGATAGGAAGAGAAAAGTATATTAAAGATGAGATAAAAAATTTGGATAAAAAAATTAAACTACCTATGCTAGATTCAGATGAGAAGAAACTATTGACTCTTGAGAAAAATAGTTTGTCAAACATCATAGGAATGGATATTAAATTTTCTCATACTGCTTATTTTTATAGCTATATAAATAATTTAATCTATTCAGGATTTTTATTTCTATGTCTTTTAATATTCATCTTTTATTATGTATTTTATCAGGATATAGAAAATTCTTTGATTACGCTATACAAAACCTACAGGATAAACCTAAAGAAACTATATATTTATAAGTTTTTGGCGTTTTTGATTTTCTCGTTCGTAATTTTATTAATGTGGGCGACTATTGATTATATTTTTCTTATAATTAGTGGAACTGATAAGAGTCTTTTTATACAAAATATAAAAAACTTTTATTTCGCACCATTAAAGCTTAGATTATATCAATATATGTTTTTAAATATAGGATTGATTTATTTAACACTTATATTCCTAATATTTTTATTTAGCTTTCTTTTATTTATATTTAAGAGAGTAGGTTTGGCGATTTCTGGACTATTTGCTTTTATACTGCTTGAGTTTAGTATGTATAATAATATTGCATTGGGATCTTCTAAGGAATTTTTTAAATTGTTTAACATTTTTAGTATCTTTGATAGACCGTTTAAAAGGACACTACCGGTAAAAATGATTACTATAGGTCAGGTTGAATATATAGTAATAATAGGCATATCTATTTTACTAATAGGTTGTTTAATATTATCATGCATTTTGTATGGTAAAGGGATGTCTTTAAAGACAGAATTAAACGGCATTTTTAAGGGACTTAGAACTAAAAATATATTAATAAACGAAATATATAATATTTTTATTGGATCTAAAGGGATGGTAATATTGGTTTTGTTGGCTATTTTCTCATATATTTCGTATGAAGATTTCTATTATGTAAGAGCGGATAATTATGAAGCTTTAAGCAGAGATAAACGAGAATATTATGGTGAAATAGATGATAAGCTTCTTTCAAAACTTGAAGCTAAATATAATGAAGCAAAAAAATATAGTCAAAGGGGACATGAACTATTAGAAAAAATGATAAAAACTGATGAAGAAGAAGCAGAATTGAGAGCCTTAGCTCCATTTTTTGGAAAATATCAAAATCTTAGGATAATACGCGATGAGATTAATTTTGCGAAAGAAAATGGAGCGAGTTATTATGTGGATACTCAATCTACGGATTTCTTACATTCAGTTAACAGTAAATATAACTTTTATAAAGATACTTTTATTGGACTTGGTTTAATAAGTGTAATGACAGCCCTATATATTTCATCAAACTATAATTCCAAAATAGAAAGATTGTATGAAACAATGCTAAGGGTAAAGAGAAGAAATTTATTTAGGCTAATACTGCTTTATGTAGTTTCTTTATCTATATTTGCTATTCTTATCGGGACTCATATAGGTAAATTATATAAAGGATTCTTTTATAGGATTTTGGACATATCTATAAATAATATATTTCCCGTATCTTCTACTATGAATTATAGATTATTTTTAGCATTAACCTTATTTTCCTATATTTTGTTTATATTCACATTTGTGAATATTAGTTATTATATTTCTTGTAGAAATTCAGTCATTAATTCTTTTATAATAAGTTTATTTATCAGTATACTTCTCATGTTAGGATTTTTAATCTTACCAGGATATAGTCCTATTTCTATATTAAGATATGAGATTTTTGATAAGATTTATTTGTATATTATTTATATATTTATTTATATAGGATTGGATATTTGGATATTGAAAAAGATATTTAAGTAAAAAATTTAACTGAAAAGACTTAACTTTAGTCTTTTCAGTTAAATAGCCTATCTATAATCATCTTCATAACCATCTAAGTTTTTTTAAATCCATGGTATAGCATAACTTGCTTATATCTATCTAGTTTTTTTAAATCTTTAACTGCTTTTTATGAAATACAATTGTATTACATTATTTTCTATCTGTTAATTTATATTTCAAAATATTCCCAATTAGTGATAAAATATACTATGCGTTCAATTATTGAAACAATAAAGTACATAAGAGGTAATTATGATAAAAATAATAACAACGGTTGAGTCCATTGAACAAGCTGAGCAATTGCTTGAAGCAGGCGTTGATGAACTTTACTTTGGACAGGATGAGTTTGGTTTAAGGTTGCCAAATTCATTTAATAGAGAAGACCAAGAAAAACTTACAAAGATGGCACATGATGCCGGAAAAACAGTATCTATAGCTGTTAATGCAATATTACATAATGAAGATATAGAAAAGCTACCAGAGTATTTAGAATTTCTGAAGAGTATAAAAGTTGATTCTATAACTGTAGGAGACCCTGGTGCAATACATATAATGAGAAAAAATGACTTGTTTATACCATTTAGATATGATGCACAAGTGATGGTGACAAATAGTAGACAAATTAATTTTTGGAAGGAAAGAGGAGCAATCGAGGCGGTAATTGCAAGAGAGCTTCCTAAAGAAGAGTTAGAAAAATTAGCTAAGAATTCTAAATTGCCAGTTGAAATGCTAGTTTATGGGGCTACATGTATACAACAGTCGAGAAGACCATTACTACAAAATTATTTTAATTATATAAAAAAATATGACAGTTATGGAAAAGAAAGAGGATTTTTCATTTCCGATCCTAATGATAGCAGCACACATTATTCTGTGTATCAAGATATAAATGGTACACATACTTTTGCTAATAATGATATTAATATGTCCCTACATCTTTTAGATTTAGTTAAGATGGGAATTTTTACATGGAAATTTGATGGAATATTTACACCAGGTAAGAATTTCGTAGAAATAGTTAAGCTGTTTATAAAGGCAAAAAATGAAATATTAAATAGAGAATGGAACAGTGATAAAGCGAAAGTATTAAATGAAAGTGTAAAAATGCTACATCCTAAAAATAGAGGAATGGATACCGGATTTTATATGATAGATCCAAGTATGATAAGGTAGGTAAATATGACTACAAAGAGAACATTAAAAAAACCAGAGGTATTAGCACCCGCTGGTACATTAGAAAAATTAAAAGTTGCTATTAATTATGGTGCAGATGCTGTATTTATTGGTGGAGAGGCATATGGACTTAGATCAAGAGCTGGAAATTTCGGTTTTGATGAAATAAGAGAAGGTGTAAATTTTGCTCATGAAAGAGGGGCGAAAGTATATGTTGCTGCAAATATGGTAACTCACGAAGGCGATGAAAAAGGTTCAGGTGAATTTTTTAGGACTTTACGTGATTTAGGAGTAGATGCGGTAATTGTTTCAGATATTGCTCTAATTTCAATTTGTTTAGAAGAAGCTCCAGGTCTTCCTGTGCATTTATCTACACAAGCGTCAGCGGCAAACTATGAAACATTAAATTTCTGGGAATCAGAACGATTGGAAAGAGTAGTCCTTGCTAGAGAAGTTTCCATGGAAGAAATTGTAGAAATGAAAAAACATGTAAATGTTGAAATCGAAGCATTCATACATGGTGCGATGTGTATCGCATATTCTGGAAGATGTGTATTGTCAAATCACATGGCAAGAAGAGATGCCAATAGAGGTGGATGTACACAATCTTGTCGATGGAAATATGGATTGTTTGATATAGACAAAGAAGGAGAAAAAAATAGCATAACTACAGGTGCGGATGATCCTAAAACAGAAGCATATTCAATGAGTTCAGTGGATATGAGCATGATACATCACATACCTGATTTGTGTGAAGCTGGTGTTGAAAGCTTAAAAATAGAAGGAAGAATGAAATCCATTCACTATGTTTCAACTGTAGCAAGTGTATATCGTGCTGCGATTGACAGTTATTGCGAAGATCCAGATAATTATGAATTAAAGCAAGAATGGATAGATGAGCTTTGGAAAGTTGCGCAAAGAGAGTTATGTTCCGGATTTTATTATTTCGTGCCATCTGAAAATGAACAATTATTTGGAAAAAGAAGAAAAGAGTCAGAATGGGACTTTGTGGGAGAAGTGTTGTCTTATGATGAAGAAACTAAGATTGCAACAATTCAACAAAGAAACTATTTTAATGTTGGTGACGAATTAGAAATTTATGGACCTGGTATGAAACATTTCAGACAAAAATTGAAACAACTTTGGAATGAAGATGGTGAGGAAGTAGAGGAAGGTAATCAAGCTATGTTTATTTACAAAATGAAAGTTGAACAAGCTGTAAATTCTCATGATTTAATTAGAAGGTATATAGGTGAAAATGAAACAAAATAAAAATAATTCTAAAATAGTTTTTTCAGTTATAGCGTTATTGATTTATCTAATAGCATGGGGGAATCTACTCTTTAATTGGAATGTGTTTAGCATTCCCTCTGATGCTTTTTCAACTATATGCATTTTTGTTACTTCTATACTTTTATGGATATTTGTCGCAACAGATTGGCCAAGTTTATTAGCGATATTATCCATTGGAATATTGCCGAAAATAGGATTTAACAGTGCTTTACAGGGTTCTTTTGGAAACACAACATTTGTATTTTTGCTTTTTACTTTCATAGTGACTTACGCACTAAATCAAACTATGTTTCTTAAAAGGGTGAGTTATGTGCTTTTAAATTCAAAACTTGCAAAATCAAGTGGATATGGGTTTATTGCAAGTTTTCTTTTAGTTGTATTATTTATAAGTAGTATAATGTCACCAACAGTTATATTTATGTTTCTATTCCCATTATATGAAGAACTAGTTCATCAGTTTGGATGGAAAAAAGGCGATAAATCTGCAAGTAGATTACTTTTTGCGTTATTTACAACTATTGCAATTGGTACGGCGATGACACCGATAAATCACGTGTTTTCTGTAACAGCGATGTCAATTTTCAAGGCAAGCACAAATACTGAAATCACAAATCTACAGTATATGATTTTAGGAATACCATCAGGTTTAATCTTGTTCGGGTTTTTACTCTTATTCATAAGAAAAATCGACTTTTCTAATATTAAAAATGTAAGTTTAGAATCTTTAAAAAATATAGGGAAAATGGAGAAAAGAGAAAAAATCATAGTAAGTATTTTCTTTACTATGATTGGTTTATGGATAGTGCCAGAAATGTTTATGTCAGTTTTTCCAAATTTTGCAAAAACAATTAAAGGAATGGGATTAGCATTTCCGCCTTTATTGGTTACTATAATCCTATTGATTATAAAAATAGATGACAAACCTTTATTAAATATTTCTGAAGCTATTACAAAAGGAGTTCATTGGCCAAGTTTATTATTGGTCGCAGCAACACTTTTATTAGGCTCAACTATCTCAAACAAAGAAATTGGAGTTGTTCAAATAATACAAGATAATGTAACACCACTTATAAAGAACTTATCACCAATGATAATTGTATTTATTTTTGCAACAATAGCTGGACTATCAACCAACTTTACATCAAATTTAGTAACAGTTTCATTTGTTTCGACAATATTGATGACACTAAAACCATTTGGAGTTAATTTGGCTTCAGTCATTTCAATAATTGGATTTGCATCATCACTTGCAATGATGACAGCTCCATCAATGCCATACGTAGCTGTTTCAATAGGAAGCGAATGGACAAACTCTAAAGACTGTATAAAATTTGGCGGTATATTTTTAGTGATATCTACGTTAATTTTGACATTTATTACATATCAGATTGGGGTAGTAGTGTTTTAATTTAAATAATTTTTAAGAGACTGTTTTGGATAACGGAAAAGTTATTCTAAAATAGTCTCTTTTATTTGATTATTCAAAATTGTCTAAGGTTAAATTTAAATAAAATTTACATTGAAGTAGATTAAATTGTATTGACATAATATTGCTTTTACTATACAATAAAAATACAGGAGGTGTATAATGTCAACAACAAATATAAACATAAGAACAGACAAGCACATAAAAGATGAAGCTGAAAAAATCTTTTCTGAACTTGGATTAAATATGTCTACAGCAATAAATATGTTTCTTAGAAGTACCATAAGAGAGAATGGTATTCCATTTAACTTAAGTTTAAATACACCAAATAAAAAAACAGCTCAAGCAATAGAAGAAGGGAAAAAGATTTTAGATGACGATAGTATAGAAAGCTATTCAAACATTGAAGATCTGAAAAAAGCCTTGGGTGTATGAAATATAAAATAAAATTAACATGAGGTAAATATGCTTGAAAAACAGAGAGAAAAAATAGATGAAATTGATAAAGAAATAGTCAGATTATTTGAAGAGAGAATGAAAGTTGTAGTAGAAGTTGCACAGATAAAAAAAGAAAACAACTTGGAAATTTTTGATTCAAGTAGAGAAAATCTGGTTATTGAAAAAGTACAAAAATATTTAGAAAATGAAAAACTTAAAAAATATTTGGAAGAGTTTTATAAAGATTTAATGAATCTTTCTAAAAAATATCAGAAAGATATTATTAATAAATAAATTAATAAAGGGCAACTGTAATTATAAGTTTTAATGCAGTTGCCCTTTTCTGTCTTTATTTATTTAGTTATTTAACACATTTTCTTCTAAAAATACTGCTACGCCATCTTCTACATTTTTTAATGTAATATAGTCAGCAACTTCTTTTACCACTGTTTGTCCATTTCCCATGGCTACGCCCGTACCAGCATCTCTAATCATTTCAAAGTCATTTTGAGAATCACCAAATGCCACTATTTCACTTAGCTTTATACCGTAATGATCAGCTAATTTTTTCATGCTTGTACCTTTAGTAACACCTACAGGCATTGCTTCAACTGAATTGTCACTTGTAAAAGTTAGATGGATTCTATCGCTAAATTTTTTATGAATCTCAGGAAAGACTTTTAAAAGTTCGTCTGTTTCACCACCAAATTGTATACTATATGGCTCAAAGTCAATTTTATCGCTTAATGTATCTTCAATATGATATTTAATTTTTGGAAATACAAAAAGTTCTTTATTTTCGTTATTTAAAATTTTTTCATAAGCAGGTCTTTCAGAAAAGAACATTTTAAGTTCGTTTTGTCTATCAACAGTAGAATATATGTATTCATCCTTCATGATAGAAATACTAAAATGATATTCTTCCATAAATTTTAAAAATTCTCTTGTAGTATCTATATCAATAGTATTTTCTGAAATTATTTCACCAGTATCACAAAGAGTTACTTTGGTACCATTAAAATTTGAAATAGCTCCACCGTACTTATTAAGTTTTAATGTTCTTAAATGATCAAATACCATAAAGTCAGGTCTACCAGTTGCTATTACAACTTTTATCCCCTTTTCTTGACATGCGATGAAGGCATTTCTTGTTCTTTCACTAATTCTATTTTCGTTATCAATTAGTGTACCATCTACATCAGTAAATATTAATTTATACATAATTCTCCTCTAATTTTCTACAATTTGAAATAAATATATCTTTAGTATATATGATATTTTTTAATGAATAAAGTATTTAACATAAATTTAACCTAAGAGTTAGATTTTTAATGGTTAATAAATTATAAATAGGGAATAATAATTATAGTTGTTAAATGTTATTAACCAAAAAAGAGTAAAATATGGTAACTGTTAAAACTTTAGAAGAATTAATTAAAGAAATAAGTAAAGAAAACAATACAATTGAAGTGGCTGGATCTATATTAATCCCACAATCTCTGAAACTAGCAAAAGGAGTGAAAATTTCTGGTAGTGAAGATTTGGGATTTTTAAGTTTCTCAGAAGGTGGTTTAGTATTAAATGCAGATAATGATGTAAAAAACTTAATGATTTCTGCAACACCTTCAGGAAGAGCAATATATTTGGAATCATCTAAAAAAGATTTAGGTACAATAAAACTTGAAAATTTAACTGTTACAGGACAAGTACAAATTTTAACTCGTAGATCAAATAATAAAGAAAATTAGAAATTGATAATATTGATATTGTAAGTGCCGATACTAGAAATCGTTCAGAAAAACCGTTGAAATATGGTGTGGTTGTACACCAAGGTGCGCTTACAGTATATAACTATTCTTCAGATCCTGAATCCATCATAAATGCAAATATTAAGAACATTACTCTTGGTAGAGAAAAAGCACCAGTTATTGGTTCAGGAGTATTTGTAGGTGGATTTAATGAAAAGGGTGGAAAAGTAAATCTTGAATATTTAAGTACAAATAAAATTTACACAAATGGCTATATTCCATTTGGTCAACCAAATATCATCACCGGTGCAATTTTCATTCTTAATGGAGCACGTGCGAAAACAATTGAAACAAAAGAACAAATTACTACTTATGGTGTAAATGATATGGCTCTTGATGTTTGGGGAGAAGTAGATAATTGGGAAGTGACTGCACCAGTTATAACTTATGGTACATCTGCTATTGGTTTTGTAAACTTTGGTACTGTTCATAAATTTGTTATGAACAAAAAAATATTAACAAAAGGTAGTGGTGCTAGAGGATTTAATCAATATGACGGTACAATTGACGATGCCACATTTGATAGTATTATCACAGAAGGCGATGGCTCAATTGGTATGCAATTCTCAATGCCAGTAGATAAAATTAAAGTTAAAGAAATCATCACGAATGGGTCTGAAGGGGAATCTTTAGTAAGTGGAGTAATCACAACTCTTAAAGCTATAGGCCTATCTATAAAAGATGGTGGTGAAATTAATGAATTAACTGTAGAAAAAAATATTGAAACACATGGTGAAGAAATAACAACATTTGTTGTAGAAGACGGTGGTAAATTAAACAAATTCACAATAGGTGGAAGCGTGAAAAACTTAGGTAGTGGAGAACAATACGAAATTGACAGTGAACTACCTGAAGATGTAGTAGAAGAAATTAGAAAATAAATTTTAATAATCACGTTGGATGTATTTATCTTAAGTTTTGAATTATTGTGCGGTTATAAATAAGAAAATCACGAGAGTAAATTAGAAAAGCGAGGATGTTTGAAGATTGCGAAGCAATCAAGTTCCGCAGCTTTTCGTCAATTTACCGAAGTGATTTTTTTATTTATGCACACAAATTCAAAACTTAAGTAAATTAACTTGCAATTATTTTTATCCTATGCTAATATATATCAGATAAAAAAATATCAGATAAAAAACAAATAGGAGAAAATAAAAATGCTAAAGAAGTCTATTTTAACAATGAACGATTTAACAATTGATGATGTAAACTTGATTTTAAATGATGCACTTTTATTTTCTAATTCTTTTAAAGATTGGCAATTATCTCGTAAGAGATTAATAGCCAATCTTTTTTTTGAGTCAAGCACAAGAACTCATTATTCATTTAATTCTGCTGAGCTTCAATTAGGCGCTAATATCGTTGATTTTAACGCTGAAAGAAGCTCTTTAAATAAGGGTGAAAGTTTATATGACACAGTCAAAACATTTAAATCACTTGGATATGATGCTGTAGTTATAAGACATGAACAAGATGAATACTTTAAGGAATTAGAAAATATTGATATACATATTATCAATGCAGGCGACGGTAAAGGAAACCATCCAAGCCAATCCTTATTAGATCTTTACACTGTTTACGATGAATTTAATAAATTTGAAGATATTAATTTACTTATTGTTGGAGATATTAGACATTCGAGAGTAGCACATTCTAATATGTACATTTTTGAGAAATTAGGAGCGAATGTTAAATTAAGTGGTCCAGAAGAGCTCATAGAAGATGAAAACAGATTTATAGATTTGGACGAAGGTGTTAAATGGGCTGATGTAGTAATGCTTTTAAGGATTCAATTTGAAAGACATAAAGATCAAATTGGAATTAATAGAGATGAATATCTTGAAAAATATGGACTAACAAAAGATAGATATAAAATGATGAAAGAAAATGCAATTATCATGCATCCAGCACCAGTAAATAGAGGTTTAGAAATAGATACGGATTTAGTTGAGGCGCCAAAGTCGAGAATATTTAAGCAAATGGAAAATGGTGTACTTGTAAGAAAAGCCATGCTTAAATATATCTTTGATGAAAAATTCTAGGAGAAAAGAATGTTAATTAAGAATGCAAAATTGATAGTAAAAAATAACGAGACAAAAATTTCAGACATTTTAATTGAAGATGGGAAAATTACAAAGATTGAAGAAAATATTTCTAATTATTATGGAAAAATTATTGATGCGAAAGAGAATTTGACCATTCCTGGTGGGGTAGAAGTTCATATACATTTGAGAGAACCTGGATTTGAAAAGAAAGAAACTATAAAAACGGGGACAATGGCTGCTGCAAAAGGTGGATATACCTCTGTTATGCCAATGCCTAATCTTAATCCTCATCCAGACAATGAAGAAGTTTTAAATAAATACTTTGAAATGATAGAAAAAGATGCGGCGATAAATGTATATCCATATGCTTGTATTACAAAAAAGTCTAAAGGTGAAGATTTAGTGGATATGGAGATGATTAATAAAAAATTTAATATTAATCATTTTTCTGATGATGGTGTAGGTGTTGCAAATGATGAAATGATGAAAACTGCAATGGAAAAAGCTAAATCTATCGATTCATTGATTGTTGCACATACAGAAGATATGTCATATATAAAACCCGGTGCTTCAGTACATGCTGGTAAAATGGCAGAACAAAATGATTGGGTAGGGATACCTTCTGAAGCGGAGTATAAGCAGATTGAGAGAGATCTTAATTTAGCTAAACAAACTGGTGCAAAATATCATATTTGTCATATTTCTGCAGAAGAATCTGTTGAAGCACTGAGAAAAGCTAAATATGAAGGGGTTGATGCTTCCGGAGAGGTTACCATTCATCATTTACTATTTACAGAAAATGATGTGAAAAATACAAATTTCAAGATGAATCCTCCTCTAAGAACTAAAAGGGATAGAGAAGTTTTGATAGATGCTTTAATCGATGGAACTATTGATTTCCTTGCAAATGATCATGCACCACATACAGAGGATGAAAAAAATCGTGAGATGGCAAAAGCACCATTTGGTATATCAAATATTGAATGTGCAATTCCTCTTTTCTATACAAATTTTGTAGAAACAGGAAAAATAAATTTAGAGCAATTTGTTGATTTGATTTCAAGAAAACCTGCAGAAAGATTTGGTTTGAAAAATAAAGGTAAAATCCAAGTTGGTTATGATGCAGATATCACAATATTAAGTGAGGATAAAAAAATAATAAATAAACAAGAATTTATTACAAAAGGTAAAAATACTCCATTCGATGGAATGGAAGTTGAAGGTTGTCCTATATATACAATATGTAAAGGAGAGTTAGTGTGGAAAAATTAAGATATTTAGTGCTTGAAGATGGTAAAGTTTTCGAAGGAAAAGCATTCGGAAGCGATAATTTTACAATAGGTGAGCTTGTTTCCAATTCATCAATGACAGGATATCAAGAAATTTTATCTGATAATAGTTATGTTGGGAAAATAATTAACTTGACATATCCAATGATCGGATCATATGGGATTACAAGAGAAGGATTTGAAAATACTAACCCTTATATATTCGGTTTAATTGTTGGAGAATATACACAAGTTCCAAGCAATTGGAAAAGTGAAATGACATTTGATGAATATTTGAAATTAAAAAACATTCCAGCTATAGAAGGTATAGATACAAGAATGCTTTCAAAGATAATAAATAAGAATCATTGTATTAAAGCGACTTTTACTGATTCTATAGAAAATGTAGAAGAAATAGTTAAGGAATTAAAAGAATATAAATCGGATGAAAACTATACTGATCTAGTTTCAATTAAAAAGCCATTTAGAATTCCAAATAATGGCGAAAAGATTGTTGTAATTGATTTAGGAGCATCAGATTTAGTTGTAAGAGAGCTTAACTTCAGAGGAAAAGATATCACCATAGTTCCATATAATTTTACATCAGAAGAGATTATGAGAATACATCCTAAAGGCATTGTGATATCAAATGGACCTGGTAATCTTAAACAGTTATATCAACTTATTGAAAGTGTTAAGCGTATGATTGGTAAATTACCTATATTTGGTATTGGGCTTGGACATCAAGTTATCGCACTTGCGAGTGGAGCTGATATTAAATTGCTTGATAAAGCACAGAGAGGATCAAATTATCCTGTAAAAAATATTGAAAATAATCATATTGAAAATGTGGTGAAAAATAATCACTTAACAGTTGATGAGAAAAGTTTAGAAAATACTGGACTTGAAATAACTCATATTGATGTAAATGTTGGGAATATTGAAGGACTTAAAGATGACAGTAAAATGATTAATTCTATTCAATATCAACCATATTATATTGCAAGCGAAAAAGTTGATTCAGCTTTTGAAAAATTTTATAACAATATTAATGAAGTGATGAAGGAAGAATGTTTAGAAAATAGCGAAGGAGAAATAAATGCCTAAGAGAACTGATATAAAGAAGATTTTAGTTATTGGATCTGGTCCAATTATTATAGGACAAGCAGCGGAATTTGACTATTCAGGTTCTCAGGCGTGTCAATCTCTTAAAGAAGAAGGTTATGAAGTAATTTTAATTAACTCAAATCCTGCTACAATTATGACGGATATAGAGATAGCAGATAAGACATATATCGAGCCTTTAACTGTTGAATTTGTTTCAAGAATAATAAATACTGAGAGACCTGATGCAATACTTGGTACTTTTGGTGGACAAACAGGACTTAATCTGGTTATTGATCTGCATAAAACAGGTATACTTGAAGCAAATAATGTTGAAATTCTTGGTACAAATCTTAATGCTATAGAAAAAGCTGAGGATAGAGAGTTATTTAAAAACTTAATGATTGAACTTGGAGAGCCTATCCCTGATTCAACAATAGTGCATACAGTGAAGGAAGCAGAAGTTTTTGCGGAAGAAATTGGTTATCCAGTAGTAGTTAGACCAGCATTTACTCTTGGAGGTACAGGTGGTGGTTTTGCAAGAGATATAGATGAGCTTAGAGATATTGTTGACAATGGTATAAAATTATCTCCCGCAAGCCAGTGTCTAATTGAAAAGAGTATTGCAGGATTTAAGGAAATTGAATATGAGATGATGAGGGATCAAAATGACAATGCTATAGTTGTTTGTAGTATGGAAAATGTGGATCCTGTAGGTATACATACTGGTGACTCAATTGTAGTAGCTCCAACCCAAACATTAACAAATGCTCAATATCTAATGTTAAAAGAAGCCTCATTAAAAATCATAAGAGCATTAGGTATTAGTGGAGGATGTAACGTGCAATTAGCTCTAGATCCTGATTCAGATAAATATTATGTTATTGAAGTTAATCCAAGAGTTTCAAGATCTTCTGCTTTAGCATCAAAGGCGACAGGGTATCCTATTGCGAAGATTGCAGCAAAAACAGCAGTTGGATTAACTCTTGATGAAATAGTAAATCCAGTTACAAAGATAAACTATGCTGCAACTGAACCTGCAATAGATTATATTGTAACAAAATTACCAAGATTTGCATTTGACAAATTTACAACTGCAGACATGAGAATGGGTACTCAAATGAAGGCTACAGGTGAAGTGGTGTCCATGGGTAGGACTTTTGAAGAGTCACTATTAAAATCAATTAGATCAAATGAAATAAAGGCAGATCATATTGAACTGGAAAATATGCCAAAAACTGAGGAAGAGCTTTATGCCAAGATAAAATTTAGAGATAGCGAAAGGCTATTTGCAATTATGCAATACATTCGTCAAGGTTATGATTTAGAAAAAATCTATAGATTAACAAAAATTGATAGATTCTTCTTAAATAAATTAGTTCATATTTTTGAACTTGAAAAAGAAGTTGAAAATAAAAATATGTCTATGCTTCATGAATTTAAGAAATATGGTTTTTCTGATAAATATCTTGCAAGAAAATGGGAAATTTCAGAAGAAGAAGTGTATAAGTTAAGACTTGAAAAAGATGTAGTACCTGTATTTAAGAGAATAGATACATGCGCTGCGGAATTTGATTCAAACACACCGTATTTCTACTCTACTTATGCAAAAGAAAATGAAAGCATAAAATCCGACAATAAAAAAGTTATAGTATTAGGATCAGGTCCTATAAGAATAGGACAAGGGGTAGAATTTGACTATGCTACAGTTAATAGTGTAAAGACGCTAAAGAAACTTGGCTATGAATCAATAGTTATCAATAATAATCCTGAAACGGTATCAACAGATTTTTCTATCTCCGACAAACTATATTTTGAGCCATTAACAGTAGAAGATGTTATGAATATCATAAACTTAGAGCAACCAGAAGGTGTAATAGTACAATTTGGTGGACAAACAGCAATTAATTTAGCAGAAGCTTTAGAAAAACATGGTGTTAAAATTTTAGGTTCTTCACTTGAAGCTATTGATAAAGCTGAGGATAGAAAAGAATTTGAAGAGATGTTAACAAAACTTCATATACCTCAACCAAAAGGGCAAACAGCATTTACGGTAGATGAAGCATTGGTAATTGCTAATAATATTGGATATCCAGTCCTTGTAAGACCATCCTATGTTTTAGGTGGTAGAGCGATGGAAATTGTTAAAAATGATAATGATTTAAGGCTATATATGAAAGAAGCGATTAGAGAAATTACACATGATTCACCAATTTTAGTAGATAAATATATTATAGGTAAGGAAATTGAAATAGATGCCATTACAGATGGTGAAACAGTCTTAATACCTGGAATTATGGAACATATCGAAAGAGCAGGGATACATTCCGGTGACTCAATTTCAGTTTATCCAACTCAAACAATATCTCAATCAGTTAAAGATAAAATTGAGGAATACACTATAAAAATTGGAAAAGAATTTGGCTTTATAGGATTATTTAATATTCAATTTATTGTAGATGAACAAAATGAAGTGTATGTACTTGAGGTAAATCCAAGAGCAAGTAGAACGGTACCATTCTTATCAAAGATTACAGGCATTCAAATGTCTGAAATTGCAACAAAATTGATAATGGGAGAAAAACTTTCAGATTTAGGATATGAAGAAGGTGTTCAAAAAGAAAAAAATAGAATCTTTGTAAAAGCACCAGTATTCTCATTTGCAAAATTAAGATCTGTAGATACTAATCTTGGACCTGAAATGAAGTCAACAGGAGAAGTTATGGGTTCCGACATTACTTTAGAAAAAGCTCTATACAAAGCTTTAGTCGCATCAGGAATCAAAATTCCACTTTATGGTTCAGTGCTATTAACTGTATCAGACGATAGAAAAGAAGATATACTAGATTTAGCACGAAGATTTAACTTTGCTGGATATAGGATATTTGCAACAACGGGTACGCATAAATTCTTAAAAGATAAGGGAATATATAGTAAGGAAGTTCTTAAAATTAAAGAAGAAGAAAAGGATGAAACTGTATTAGATATTATTATTAAAGGTGAAGTAAATTTTGTAATAAATACAATAACAGATTCAAAAGAATCAGCAAAAGATGGTTTCTTAATCAGAAGAGTGTCATCTGAAAACTCTATACCTTGCTTTACATCAATAGATACAGCAAATGCAATTTTAAGAGTTATAGAGTCTCAAACATTTAATATTGTATCTATGAATGAATTGGAGAAATAGTAATGATAAATAATTGTAAAATAATTTCAAATATTTTAATTGCCAAAGATACTTTTGAAATGGAAATTTCATTCCCGAATACTAAGCGAATAAAACCAGGTCAATTTATTAATATAAAAGTTCCAGGATTTTCTTTAAGAAGACCTATATCAATTTCTTCAGTGGAAGAAAGTAGTATAAAAATTATTTATAAAATACTTGGAAAAGGTACATTAGAGATGTCTAAATTTGAAGCAGGAATGATGATTGATATTCTTGGTCCTTTAGGTAATCCTTTCACGATACATGAAGATGAGGATGAAATTTTAATAATTGGCGGTGGCGTGGGCGTGCCACCTCTATATGAAGTAGCGAAACTTTATAGAGATTTGAATAAAAAAGTTACTGTAGCTTTAGGTTTTAATAATAGTAGCTCAATATTTTTAGAAAAAGCTTTTGAAGAGCTTGGTTGTATAGTGTTTGTTTCAACTATGGACGGTAGTAATGGCTATAAAGGACATGTTATGCAGTTAGTTGAGGAATACAACCTTCATGGATTTGTGTACGCTTGTGGACCTGAAATTATGCTTAAGGAGGTTGAAGGTAAATTCGATAATGGTTATGTATCATATGAATCAAGAATGGCTTGTGGCATAGGAACTTGTATGGGTTGTGTATGCAAGGATAAAAAAGATCCTCAAAAATATTATAGAATCTGCAAAGAAGGTCCTGTGTTTGAGATAGGGGTAGTGGAATGATTGATTTAAGTGTAAAGATAAATGATTTAACATTTAAAAATCCAATTATGCCGGCAAGTGGATGTTTTGGATTTGGTGAAGATTTTTCTGAAATATATGACTTAAATATTTTGGGTGGTATTGCAATAAAAAGTATTACATTAGAACCTAGACTTGGAAATCCTAGACCAAGAGTGGCAGAAACACCAAGTGGTATGCTTAATTCTATAGGACTTCAAAATCCAGGAGTTGAAAAAATCATAGAAGAAAAACTTCCATTCTTGAAACAACTGGATACAAATATCATAGCAAATGTTGCTGGAGCAACAGAAGAAGACTATATTGAAGTAATAAAAAGATTAAATGATTTTGATGTAATTAAAGCATTTGAATTAAATATTTCATGTCCTAATGTAAAACATGGTGGTATTGGTTTAGGGACTAATCCAGAATTAGCATATAATATTACAAAATTAGCTAAGGAAGTTTCAAAAAAACCCGTTTATGTAAAACTTTCTCCAAATGTGACAAATATTGTTGAAATAGCAAAAGCGGTTGAAGAAGCTGGTGCTGATGCAATTGTTATGATAAATACATTATTAGGAATGAAAATCGACGTAAAAAAAGGAAAACCATTAATAGCTAGAAAGCATGCCGGGTTGAGTGGCCCTGCAATTATGCCAATTTCGGTAAGCATGGTATATAAAGTTTATGAAGCAGTTAACATCCCAATCATTGGAGTGGGTGGTATAAGTTGTGTTGATGATGTAATAGAATTTCTGATGGCAGGTGCATCTGCCGTTCAGATTGGAATGCATAATTTTATCAATCCATATATTTGTAAAGAAATTATTGAACAATTACCAAATAGGATTAAAGAACTCGGATACAAATCAATTGAAGAAATAATAGGAGTGGCACATGAATAAAACTATAGTAGCATTAGACTTTACAAATGAAGAAGAAGCGTTATATTTTTTAGATCAATTTGATAAACCTATAAATGTAAAAGTGGGAATGGAACTATTTTATAGTGCCGGACCGCAAATTATTGAAAAAATTAAAGAAAAAGGACATAGTATTTTTCTTGATTTAAAATTACATGACATTCCAAATACTGTAAAATCTGCAATGAGAAATCTAGCTAAATTAGATGTAGATATTGTAAATTTACATTGTGCAGGTGGCAAAGAAATGATGAAAGCTGCAATAGAAGGTTTAGAAGAAGGTAAAATAGGAGATAAAAGACCTCTTTGTATAGGTGTGACCCAATTAACATCAACTTCTAAAGAAATTATGAACAATGATTTATTAATTGAAGGTGAAGTAATTGATGCAGTATTGCACTATGCAAAAAATGCAAAGGACTCAGGTCTAGACGGTGTTGTATGTTCAGTTTTAGAATCAAAAAGAATACATGAAATTTGCGGTGATGAATTTTTAACTGTAACACCAGGCATTAGGTTTTCATCTGATAGTAAAGATGATCAAAAGAGAGTGGCCACACCTTCAATTGCAAAAGAAGAGGGTAGTAGCTACATTGTAGTAGGCAGAAGTATTACTAAGAGTCAAGATCCATATAATACATATTATGAAATTGAAAAGACTATGAGGGGGTAAAATGCGAGACTATAAAAAAGAATATATTAATTTTATGCTTGAAAGTGAAGTATTAAGATTTGGAGATTTCACATTAAAAAGTGGTAGAAAATCACCATTCTTTATGAATGCCGGACTATATAAATCAGGATATCAACTAAAGAAAATTGGAGAATTTTATGCTAAATCAATAAAAGAAAACTTTGGTTTAGATTTTGATGTGATTTTTGGTCCTGCTTATAAAGGTATACCATTATCAGTAGCTACAACCATTGCGCTAAATGAACTTTATGGTAAGGAAGTACAATTTTCTTCGAATAGAAAAGAAATCAAAGATCATGGTGATGTAGGAATTTTTTTAGGGGATAAATTAGATAGAAAACTTAAAGTTTTAATAATTGAAGATGTTACAACCTCAGGGAAATCAATTGAAGAAACATATCCAATCATAACAAGAAACAAAGATGTAGAAGTTATTGGATTAATAGTTTCATTAGATAGAATGGAATATGGTAAAGATAAGTCAAAAACTGCACTACAAGAAGTCTCAGAATTATATAATTTTAAGACTGCATCAATTGTAAATATGAAAGAAGTGGTGGAGTATTTAAAGGAAAATACAGAAGTTTTGACTGAAGATAATCTTAAAAATATTGAAAAATATTATCAAGAGTATGGTGTTAGATAATAAATATATTAATAAAAAACTGTTGCAAAATTTCGGTAATGTAGTTTGCAACAGTTTTTTGTTTCAGATAATTATAACTGTATTGTATTACTTTGATTTTTTAAATCTAAAATAACTATCAATTTCAATAATATAACCGTTATTTGAAGTAACATCATATAGAATTATAGTATCTATTCCCCTTTTGTCATTATTAATATACTTATAAAGATTATTTTTATTATTTAGTATGCTTGAAATATCTTCCGCTAATTTATCTCTATCTATTTTTGTTTCTAATGCGTTACTTTCATCTTCAATTATTTTAACAAATGAAATAATTGGAGTATTCATATATTGTTTGAAATCATCATCTATATTAGTTAAAGTCAAATCGCCATAATCTTTAATTTCGTATATATAAAGTGGGTCGCCTGCAATGCTTGCTTTCTCTAAATATATAGGTTTAGCATCTATTCCTAAGATTTCATATTTATCTTTTATTTTTTCATTACAGGAAACTAATATGAAACTAGTAATTAGTATTGTAATTAATGTTATTAGATATTTTTTAGACTTATTATTTAACAATGTCGTCCTCCTGTATATTAAAAAAAAACGAGAGTTACTTTTCAGCAACTCTCATTTTTTATATTGATTCTAGAATAATTCTGTTATTCTTGTCATTTGAAGTTGTCTGTCTCTTAATGTTTTTTGCGCTGCAGACAATCTTGAGATTGGTACTCTAAATGGAGAACATGAAACGTAGTCTAAACCAATTTCATCACAGAATGCAACTGAAGATGGTTCACCACCGTGTTCACCACAAATACCAAGTTTAATATTTGGTCTTGTACGTTTACCTAGTTTAACGGCATTCTTCATTAATTTACCCACACCTTTTTGGTCAATAACTTGGAATGGATCTTTTTCGAAAATACCATCATCTAAGTATTGTGCAAGGAATTTACCAGCATCGTCTCTTGAGAATCCATAAGTCATTTGTGTTAAGTCGTTTGTACCAAATGAGAAGAATTCAGCAACTTCTGCGATTTCATCAGCTAATAATGTTGCTCTTGGGATTTCAATCATGGTACCAATGTGGTAATCTAACTCTTGTCCATTTTCTTCGCATAATTTATCAATTTCTGCTCTAATTGAAGATGCTACTACTTCTAATTCTTTTGCATCACCTGCAAGAGGAATCATAATTTCTGGTTTAACATCAACACCTTCTTCTTTCATTCTTAAAGCAGCTTTAGTAATAGCTCTAGCTTGCATTTGATAAATTTCTGGGAATGTTATAGCTAATCTTAAACCTCTATGTCCTAACATTGGGTTAACTTCATGAAGATCGTCGATAGCTTTCTTTTGTTCTAAAATTGTTACACCTAATTCTTTAGCCACAATTGCGATATCTTCATCTGTATGTGGTAAGAATTCATGTAGTGGTGGATCTAAAAGACGAATTGTCACGGCTTTTCCATTCATAACTTTGTAAATGTCATAGAAGTCTTCTTCTTGAATTGGTTCAATCTTAGCTAAAGCTTTTTCTCTTTGAGCTAATGTATTTGAAAGAATCATCTCTCTTACTGCGTTAATTCTATCTTCTGCAAAGAACATATGCTCTGTTCTACATAAACCAACACCTTCAGCTCCTAAATCTAATGCTTGTTGTGCATCGTGTGGAGTATCCGCATTTGCTCTAATTTGTAATCTTCTTACTTCGTCAGCCCATGACATTAATGTTGCAAAATTACCTGATAATTCAGGATCATTTGTTGCTACTTCACCTTTATAAACGATACCTGTTGAACCGTCTAATGAAATCATATCATTTTCGCCAAGTACAACATCACCAATTGTAACAGTTTTTTCTTTTTCGTTTACTAAAACTTCATGTGCACCAGCAACACAACATTTACCCATACCACGAGCAACTACGGCAGCGTGAGATGTCATACCACCACGTGATGTTAAGATACCTTTTGCGGAATCCATACCTTGTAAATCTTCTGGTGATGTTTCTGTTCTAACTAAAATTACTGGTTCATTTTTAGCATTTCTCAATGTAGCATCGCCTGCTGAGAATGAAATATATCCTGTTGCAGCCCCTGGAGATGCAGCTAAACCTTTTGTAAGTTTTTCAGCTTTTTCCAGTGCTTTTTCATCAAAAGTAGGGTGTAATAATTGATCTAATTGTGTAGGTTCAATCATTAATAATGCTTCATCTTTTGTTCTTAAACCTTCGTTTACTAATTCTACAGCGATATTTACAGCTGCTTGAGCTGTTCTCTTACCATTTCTTGTTTGTAAGATATAAAGTTTACCATTATCAATTGTAAACTCTAAGTCTTGCATATCTCTGTAGTGATTTTCTAATTTTTGAGCAGTGTCATAGAATTCCTTATAAACTTCAGGCATTTGTTTTTCTAATTCTGAGATATGGCTTGGTGTTCTTATACCAGCAACAACGTCTTCACCTTGTGCGTTAATTAAGTATTCACCATATAATACATTTTCACCTGTTGATGGGTCTCTTGAGAATGCAACCCCTGTACCAGATGTTTCACCATTGTTACCAAATACCATAGATTGAACGTTAACTGCTGTACCTAAGTCATGAGGTATACTGTTTAATCTTCTATATAAAATAGCTCTTTCGTTATTCCAAGAAGCGAATACAGCTGCAACAGCTGCTAATAATTGTTCAATTGGATCTTGTGGGAATTCTTCACCTAATTCTTTTTTATATAATTCTTTATATCTTCTAACAACTTCTTTTAAGTTTTCAGCAGGAATATCTTTATCTAATTCTACTCCAGCTTTTTGTCTTTCATCTGCTAATATTTCTTCGAAATGTTCTGAATCTAATCCTTTTGAAACATCTGAGAACATTTGAATAAATCTTCTATATGAGTCATAAGCAAATCTTGGGTTATTTGTTGATTTAGCTAATCCTTCTACAGATACGTCTGTTAAACCTAAGTTTAACACAGTGTCCATCATACCAGGCATTGATACAACGGCACCAGATCTAACTGAGAATAGTAGCGGATTTTCATTATCCCCAAATTTTTTGCCAAGAACTTCTTCAGTTTTTTTGATATGTTTTTTTATTTCATCAACTAATTCATCCCATAGTTGTTTATCTTCAGCATAGTATCTTATACATGCTTCTGTACTAACTGTAAATCCAAAAGGCACATTGATGCCTAATTTGGTCATTTCAGCAAGGTTTGCACCTTTACCACCAAGAAGGCTTCTCATGTCTTTGTTACCTTCATCAAAACCATAAACATATTTTTTATTATCCATGTTTATTTACCCCTTTCTAGAATCAATAATGTTTTTTATCTTTTCTGATGCTTCTTCAATAGATAAATGAGTAACATCAATTTGTGTACAATTTAATTTCTGAATGACTTTGTGTGAATATTCAAGTTCTACAAGTACTCTTTCTTTAGTAGCATAACCGGAATCAGAGGGGATACCCAATGATTTGATTCTTTCTTTTCGAATTTCTATTAATCTAGCTGGGTCCATTGTAAGAGCAATTATCTTTTCTGGTTCAACATGCAATAGTTCTTTAGGAAGTTCTATTTCAGGAACCAGAGGGACATTTGTCACTTTATATCCCAGATTAGACATATAAATAGATAGAGGAGTTTTCGATGTTCTTGAAACTCCGATTATTATGATGTCAGATTCAAAAATTGACTGTGGATTGGATCCATCATCGTTATTTAGCGTAAATTCAATTGGATTATTCTCTAGAGTTTGCGCCAAAATGTTTGGAATACTACCACCTTTTGATATTTTAGAAAAAATGCTACTTAAGAAGTTGTACACAGAAGCATAAACATCAAAGTATTTGATCTTTAATTTTCTACATTTTTCCTTAGTATATTCAGACATTATCTTATCTTCGAATGCATAATAAATAACTTGATCTGTAGAATAAAAATCAAAATTATATAAATCTTCAATTGTATTAATTGAGTCATAAATTTTTATTTCTTCTTGCATTTCTTGCATGAAATAATTCTTTATTAAAATGTGACCTAATGATTTTGAATTTCTATCTAACAGAATCCAAACTTTTTCATTTTGCATATCGTTCTCCGAAATTAAATTACTATGTTATTATTATACCAAAAAATTTGGAAATGTCTAGAAAATCGGTATTTATTAATGAAAAAATAAAAGGAGAATTTGAAAACAAATTCCCCTAATTTAAACTATACCAAAATGTGAAATAGTTTACAAGTTTAAATCATATTTTTTTAACTATTCTATAAAAATTTTTAAATATTTCAATATTGATTAAATATAAATGTTTAAAAAGCCCCATATAATGATGAGCACTTGACTAGAATCAAGATAATGACTATAATAAAGTAATATAATTTGAAAAAATATGTTTGGAGGAAAGATGAAAAATTTAGAAAAAAATTATAATCCTAAATCATTCGAAGATAGGATTTATAAGGAATGGGAAGACGGCGAATATTTTAAAGCCATAAGAGATAAAAGTAAAGAACCATTCACAATAGTGATGCCTCCACCAAATGTAACTGGTAATTTACATATGGGACACGCGTTAGTTTCAACATTGCAAGATATAGTTATAAGATGGAAGAGAATGTCAGGATATTCTACATTATGGCTTCCAGGTACAGATCATGCAAGTATTGCCACAGAAGCAAAAGTTGTACAAAAAATCAGAAGTGAAGGACATACTAAGGAAGAGTTAGGAAGAGAAAAGTTTTTAGAAGAAGCTTGGGATTGGACAAGAAAATATGGCGGAAATATAAAGAAACAATTGAGAAAGATTGGCGTTTCTGCTGATTGGTCAAGAGAAGCATTCACTTTAGATGAAAATTTATCTGAAGCAGTTGAAGAAGTTTTTGTAAAAATGTACAATGATGGATTGATTTATAAAGGCGAAAAAATTGTAAACTATTGTACAGATTGCAACACTTCAATATCAGACGCTGAAGTAGATCATATAGATGAAAAAGGACATTTATGGTATTTCGACTATCCTTTAAAGGATGGAAGTGGAAAGATGACAATTGCTACATCAAGACCGGAAACTATGCTTGGTGACTTGGCAGTTGCAGTAGATCCTACAGATGAAAGATATACTTCATATGTAGGAAAAACTCTGATTCTACCAATAGTAGGTAGAGAAATACCAATAATTGCGGACGAATATGTAGATAAAGAATTTGGTACAGGTTGTGTAAAAATTACTCCATCGCATGACCCAAACGACTTTGAAGTTGGTGAGAGACATAATTTAGGTCAATGTATAGTAATAGAAAATGATGCAACCATTTCAGAAGGTTATGGAGAATACTCCGGACTAAATAGATTTGAAGCTAGAGAAAAAATTGTAAAAGAAATGGATGATTTAGGTCTTTTAGTTAAGATAGAAGACATCGAACACGCTGTTGGTCACTGTTCAAGATGTGGTACAGTAATAGAACCTCTTGTTTCAAAACAATGGTTTGTTGCTATGGAAACTCTAAAGAAACCTGCTTTAGAAGCATACAAAAATGGTGAATTAAAAATCATTCCAGAAAGATTTGGAAAAATTTATGTAAACTGGTTAGAAAATTTAAGAGATTGGAACATATCTAGACAACTTTGGTGGGGACACAGAATCCCTGTTTACTACACTGAAGACGGAGAGATAATAGTTTCAAAAACTAAACCAGATGAATCAGTTTACGGTCCTGTAACAAGGGATGAAGCTACTTTAGATACTTGGTTCTCATCTGCATTGTGGCCATTTTCAACATTAGGTTGGCCAAATGAAGCTGCTGAAGACTATAAATACTTCTTCCCAACAAATACTTTAATTACAGGATATGACATAATAATGTTCTGGGTTATAAGGATGATATTCTCATCTTTATATAATACAGGAAAATTACCATTCAAGACTGTTTACCTAAATGGTATTGTAAGAGATGCCCAAGGTAGAAAGATGTCTAAATCTTTAGATAATGGTATAGATCCACTTGATGAAATAGAAAAATATGGTGCAGATGCTTTAAGATTTAACTTAGTTTCTGGAAATAGCCCAGGAAATGATATGAGATATATCGATACAGAAGTTAAAGATAAAAGAAACTTTGCAAATAAATTATGGAATGCATCAAGATATATCTTTATGAATCTAGAAGATGACAAAGAATATATACTTGATAGAAATAGCTTAACAATTGAAGATAAATGGATTATTTCAAGAATTAATACGTTATCAAAGGATGTTGACAGATTACTTAATCAATATGAAATAGGAATAGTTGCTAAAAACTTATATGAATTCATTTGGTTCGAATTTTGTGACTGGTACATCGAATTTACTAAAACAAGATTACAAAATGAAGGTAAGGAAAAAGACAATGTTTTAGCAGTATTGCTATATTCTTTAGATAAGATATTAAGATTATTGCATCCATATATGCCATTTATTACTGAAGAAATATATTCATTTTTACCAAACATAAAAACAGAAGAAAAAATAATAAATGCGAAATATCCAATATATGAAGAAGAAAATAATTATGAATGGGAAGAAAAAGCAATCAGCAAATTAATTGATGCTATTACTTCTATTAGAGCTCAAAAATCTGAGCTTAATGTGCCACACAAAAACAAGTCAAAATTATTTGTATTTACTGAATCAGATATGACCTCAGATATTTTCACTAGATTATCAGAAAATCTTGTTTCATTAGCTTCATTAAGTGAAGTGGAAGTAATCAGAGAAGATAGAGATTTAGAAAATGTAGCTACAATTATTAAAGATGACTACAAACTTTACCTATCTTTAGAAGGTTTAATTGATAACGAAAAAGAATTGAAGAGACTAAATGGTGAAAAGAAAAAAATAATATCTGAAATTGAAAGAGCAAAAGGAAAACTTTCAAATGAAAAATTCACTTCAAAAGCTCCTGAAAAATTAGTAAATGAAGAAAAAGCGAAAGTTGAGAAATATTCAAAAATGCTAGCAGAAGTTGAAAAGAGCATTTCTGAAATAGAAAGTAAGATTTAATATGGATATTTGGACAATTACACTATTTATAATTTTGTTAATAGTACTGACAACTATGCAAATTACATTAAATAAAATACTAGATACACTTGACAAAATTAATAGTAAACTAAATTTTACCAATAGAGGAGACCGAGACAATGGATAGAAAAAAGGTTGTATTATTTGAAGCAGAGAAGATTAAAGAAGTAGTAAAAAGAATGGGTGAAGAAATCACAGCAGCATATGGCAATGAGCCAATTGTTGCGATTTCTTTACTAAGAGGAAGTTTTGTTTTTGCCGCAGACCTAGTGAGAGAAATCAAAGTACCAACAGTTATTGACTTTATGACAACAACAAGTTATGGTGACAACTTTGAAACTTCAGGTAGAGTGGATATTGTGCATGATGTAAGATATAATCTTGAAGATAAAAATGTGCTTATCATTGATGATATTTGTGATTCAGGTATTACATTAAACGCGATAGTTAATCATGTTAAAACATTCAATCCTAAATCAGTTAAAACTGCAGTTTTCTTAGATAAGCCAGAAAGAAGACGTGTAGATATTTATCCTGATTTTGTTGGAGAACCAATTGATGATTTATTTGTAGTGGGATATGGATTAAACTATGGTGACTATTATAGAAATTGTCCATACATCTTTGCATTCGTAGAAAACGACTCAAAAGAATAAAATGTACAATAGATTTTCAGATTTTTACGATCAATTAGTTTTTGATATCAATTATAAAAAATATTCAAAAAATATAATTGATTTATTAAAAAAACATAAAATTACAGACGGTCAACTCCTTGAAATTGGGTGTGGCACTGGTAACCTAACACAGCAATTGGCAAAAAATGAAAACTTCAGCATTTTAGCCTTTGATAATTCTATAGACATGTTAAATCATGCATTCACCAAGTTGATAGATTTCGACAATGTTAATCTAATAATGCAAGATATGTATAAATTTAACTATAAAGATTATCAATTTGATGCTGTCATCACATTACTAGATGTGATAAATTACATTACAGATAAAGACAAATTAATAACTTTATTTTCAAACATTTATACCTCACTAAAAGACGGTGGAATATTTATCTTCGACCTAAATTCCCGATATAAATTAATAGATGTCTTAGGTAACAACCACTTCATTTACGAAAAAAACGACATCTTCTATACGTGGGAAAATCAATTAGAAGACAATCTAGTATATTTTAACTTAAACTTTTTCATTAAAAATGAAAACAGTAACTCCTATGAGAGATTTACAGAAGAACAAGTAGAAAGATATTATTCAATAGAAGAAATAATCGAAATTTTACAATCAATAGGATTCTCGGAAATAGATTATTTTGATGAAGATGGCGGAAAATTTACAGAAAACAAAACTCAAAGGATATTGTTTTCAGCAAAAAAATAATTTGAATATAAATATTCCTTGTGCTATTATTAAAACATAGCAAAAATAAATTGCTATAGAATTATGGAGGACAAAATGGTAAAAGGAACAGTTAAATGGTTCAACGCAACAAAAGGTTATGGATTCCTTTCTACTGAAGATGGTCAAGATGTATTTGTACACTTTTCTGCTTTAGAAGATAATGGCGAATTTAGAACTTTAGACGAAGGTCAAGCAGTTGAGTTCGAAATCGTTGAAGGCGAAAAAGGCCCTCAAGCTTCTAATGTAGTAAAATTATAATATAGTTGTATTAATTGGAAGTAAACCCCCTCATTTTCGAGGGGGTATTTTTTATGACCTAACTTTGTCGCTCAGGCGATGCTTTGCATCGTCTGAAGACAAAAGTAGGTCAAACGCAAAGTTACACTGCGATTAAGCGACCGAATAGGGAGCTTAGAGCAGATGTAGCACGTGAAATGACCTAGCCAGGCGATGCTTTGCATCGTCTGAAGACAAAAGTACTTGCCGACGAGTCTATCTAATTGAAGCTCCTAAAGTCGCTTCTCTTAGAGATTCTTGGCATGAGACCTACTTTATACTTCAATTACTGCTTGGTATTTTATACCATGCAGCAATTGAGCGCATAAGTTAGGGCTTCAAAACGCAAGGCTACACTGCAATCATGACTGGACTTTATCGCTCATTGATTATTCTAATCGATGAAGATAAAAGTCAGTCAGATACAGCGATACTTGATGAGAAGCGACCGAATAGGAAGCTTCGAATCAAAGTTGAGTTGTGAAAAGCGACCGAATAAGGGAGCTTAGATTTCCATTACCATAATATATACACATTTTCGACATTTATTAAATATATGTATAAAGTCAAAAATAATTTATACATATTTGTAAAAAAATAAAATTTATGTATAAAATTTTCTCTAAATATATACACATTCAGCACGTTTTAATTAAGATGTGTATAAATTTAAAAAAAGTATTATACACATTTCGATAAAACAATATGATATATGTATAAAATCCTGAAATAATATATACATTAATTTCTAAAAAAAGGGGAATATGTATAAGCGTTTTAAAATTTTATACATATATTATAAAAGCATTAATTTTATGTATAAGGAATAGCTTAAATTGGTGAAATTATGATTATACTTCAACACATTTCAACAAATAAACTCGAGGTATGTTGTCTCACAAAAAAAACTTCAACACATTCTGCTATATAACAAGAAGTGTGTTGTCTTTTTTATAATGAAATAATGAATCCCAATTAATACCCACATACATACGAGCAACTATAATCTGACTAGAAACACATTCTCACATACTAAACTAACAAACATATAAAGCATAAACATTCCAATGAAAGTTGGAAATCATGAAAGATAAATGGATAGATTTTGCGATTAAGATTCAAAGTATTGCACAGGCGGGATTAGCTTATGGCAAAGATAAATATGATATTGAACGATATCAGGAATTAAGAGAAATTGCAGCAGAAATGATGTCTTTAAAGTCTGACATTTCTGTGGAAAAAGTGAAAGATTTATTTTGTAATGAATCGGGATATCAGACTCCTAAATTAGATACAAGAGAGGCGGTATTTATAGATGGAAAGATTCTTTTGGTTCATGAAAATAATGGTACATGGGCTCTACCTGGGGGTTGGTGTGATGTTGATCAATCTGTTAGTTCAAATATTGAGAAGGAAGTATTTGAAGAGTCAGGATTAAATGTCAAATCTAAAAGGGTTATTGCAGTACAGGATTGGAGAAAGCATAATGTTCAAAATCATGCTTATGGAATAATAAAGATTTTTATGCTTTGTGAGTTTATAGGTGGAGATTTTAAGGAAAATATTGAGACTACTGAGATAGGGTTATTTACTAGACATGATATACCTGATAATCTTGCATTAGAAAAGACAACTAAAGATCAAATTTTAATGTGTTTCGACTTTATTCAAAATGATATTCGAGAGGCTCTTTTTGATTAGATAGATTTGTATTTGTTGTAATATGGTGTACGGCTTCTATTAGCATTTTTACATTATCTGTTTTACTATTTTACATAGATTCGGTATAATTATCATAGTTATTAATAAGGGGTAAATTATGGAAAATTATGTTATTAGATCGATTGATAAGAAACAAAATGTAAGAATTTTTATTGCGGATACGACACAACTTGTACAAGAAATTAGAGAGATACATGAGAGTTCTGCTACTGGAACTGCTGCGTTAGGAAGATTGGCGACTATTGCTGCTATTATGGGCATTACGTCTAAAAACGATGATGAGAAGTTAACTATTAAATTTGATGGGAATGGAATCGGTGGTAAACTTACCTCTGTTTCAAATGCTAAAGGGGAAGTGAAGATTGCTGCATCTAATCCTCAAGCGGATGCACCATCAAAATTTCCAGGAAAGTTGGATGTAGGTGCTTTTGTAGGTAGAAGCGGAAACATTGCGATTATTAGAGATTATGGACTTAAGACTCCTTATACAGGAATGTCTGATATTGTGACAGGGGAGATTGCTGAAGATATCGCAAATTACTTTTTCTACTCTGAACAAACTCCTACAATTGTATCTTTAGGAGTTTTAGTAGATACTGACTTGTCTGTCAGAGCTGCGGGTGGGATATTTGTACAAGTATTACCAGGAATAAGCGAAGAAGACTTAACTAAATTGGGAAATATTGCCAAAAATTTAGAGCCTTGTTCAAAAATGATAGATGAAGGACTTACTCCAGAAGATATATTAAATAAATATTTTGGTGAGCTTGAACCAGAAATATTAGAAAAGCAAGAGTTAAAATATAAATGTGATTGCTCAAGAGAGAGGATAGAAGCAGCATTAATATCTATTGGAAAAAAAGATTTGCAAACAATTATTGATGAAGATGGACAAGCGGAAGTTGTTTGTGAGTTTTGTAATACTAGATATTTATTTGATAAAGATGATTTAACTAAGTTAATTCAAGAAAGCAGATAATATATGAGTAATTATATTTTATATATTGAAGTGTTGGGGACGGTGGCATTTGCACTTTCCGGTGCTATGGAAGGAATGAAGAAGAATCTCGACATATTAGGAGTTTTAATTTTAGGTGTTGTTACAGCCACAGGTGGTGGGGTTATAAGAGATTTAACAATTGGAATAAATCCTCCCTTAACCTTTAGATCTGGAACAAATATTTATATATCTTTAATTACTTCAGCAACAATTTTTATATTGAGCTTTTTTAATGAGAATGTTAATAAGAGGACTGTAAATAAAATATTTGAAAGAGCATTGATTTATTCAGATGCAATTGGGCTAGGAGTGTTTACCATTACCGGAATGCAAATTGCATATCATATAAACAATAATCATAGCCTGATATTATATATATTTGTGGGCTTAATAAGTGGAGTAGGAGGAGGGATTATTAGAGATTTGCTAATCGATAGCGTGCCCTATATTTTAAACAAACATGTTTATGCTTCTGCTTCAATTGTGGGTGGATTATTTTTCCATTTATTTAAAAAGGTAAATATTATTCCCGAACAAATCAGCATTCCATTGTGCATAGTCATTATTATCGCGATTAGAATAGTGGCATATCACAAAAAATGGAATCTTCCAAAAGCTACAGTTATTATAGAATAAAAAAATCCCAGAAGTTACCAAACTAACTTTCTGGGATTTGTTTTTAAACGAATATCTCTAATCGTGTAAGATACCTATTTTATTTAATAAAGCCATAAATCCACTTAAAACTACTGCGACTACAGATGCTAAAACCATTCCGCTTAATTGTATTGAACCAAATTGCATTTTTAATCCTGATAAACCTGTAATAAAGATTACAGAAGTTAAAATTAAGTTTACATTTTTACTATAGTCTACTTGTTTATCAACTAATAGTCTTATACCAGATGTACCAATCATTCCATATAGAAGGAATGTTACACCACCAATTACGTTTCCTGGTATGGTTTGAATGAATGCTGCAAGTGGTCCGAAAAATGCCATTATAATGGAAAATACTGCCGCTCCAGCAATAACTTGTACTGAATACACTCCAGTAATTGCCATAACTCCAATATTTTCTCCATAAGTTGTAGTTGGCACACCACCCACTAAACCAGAAAGTGCAGAAGAAAAGTTATCTGCAAAAATAGATCTGTGTAGACCAGGTTCTTTAATTAAATCCTTACCAACAATATTTGATGTTACAACTTGGTGAGAAATGTGTTCAGATGTAATTACCAAAATAACTGGCAACATTGCAATCATTGCTTCCCAAGAAAACTTAGGTGCTTGGAATAAAGGCATTGTAAATAATTTTGCATTTGTAACCGGTGTAAAATCAACCATATTAAACATTATTGAAACAATATATCCAACAACAATTGCGATCAGGATTGGAATGGTTGACAAGAATCCCTTAAACGAAACTGAACCAATAACTGCGGTTAATAAAGTAATTAAAAATACAATCCAGTCTGCAGTTTGAGAAGTTTCAGTCATCAAATTAGCTCCAATGCTTCCTCCAGTAACCGTATTTGTTGCAAGCTCAAAACCAATTAAAGCAACTACAGCTCCCATTGCAGCAGGTGGAAGTACAACATCTATCCACTTTGTACCAAACTTATAAATAATAAATGCTAATAAACACCCAAGCAGACCGACAAAAATAAAAGCACCTTGAGCATATTGAAATCCTTGATTTGCTATAATAGCAGTACCTGGTGCTAAAAATGCAAAACTAGAACCCAAATAAGCGGGTGCTTTTCCTTTAGTAATAAAAATAAAAAGTAATGTACCAATACCATTCATAAATAAAACAATACCTGGATTAATTCCAAAAATAATAGGAACTAAAATAGAGGCACCAAACATAGCAAAAGTATGTTGTAAAGATAATGGTAATAATAAATTAACTGGCAATTTATCCTCAATTTGGTAAATACGTTTTTGTTCTTTCATAATTCCTCCTAAAAAAATTTATCTTATTTAATATAAGGCTTTTAGAAAAAAAAGTCAAGAAAATGGAGGAGAAATTTTTGGATTTAAAGTTAAATTATTTTAATATATTC
>NZ_JH601088.1:651298-686012 GCF_000245755.1 Helcococcus kunzii ATCC 51366
GAAAGACTAACTATTAAAAGTCAAGAGGTATAATTTAAAAAATGTTAAATTTAGTAATGAATAAAAAATAAATAGAAAAATAAAAAGATTCTAAAAAAAGGTATGACAAAAAGACCTAACTAAATTTAGGAAAAACTAGATTAAGCAAAGGTTAGAATTAAACCGTTTTTGCTTTTTAGATTGTAATTTTTTCAAAAGAACCTGTAAATGATAAAGGCTACGCCCGAGCAAAGCTCGTCATTTACAGAACCTTTTTCAAAAATTAATTTACAATTAAGCAAAAACTAAATTTGTACTTGATAAGGTTCATTTTTGGTTAGAACTGCAAAAATAGTATGACAAAGCTTTCTAGCAACAGCATTAGTAGCTACTAAATGATGCTTTCCTTCACTGATTTTTTTCTGATAATAATCAGAAAAAACTGGGTCACAAAATTCAGCTCTAAGAGCAGATTGAAATAAAGCACGTCTAAGGAATGGAGAGCCCCTTTTAGTCATATGATTAGAAGTGGATTCAAATTCTCCAGACTGGGAAATACTTGAGTCAATACCTGCGTAAGCAACAAGCTTTGAAGGATTAGAAAATCTTTTAATATCTCCAATTTCACCTAATATTGTAGCTGCATTAACAGCACCAATACCAGGGATTGTAGTAATTGGAGAATTAAGTTTTTCAAGTAAAATCTCAATTTCTTTTTCGACATCTGAAACTTGATTTTGAATAAAAGAAATTTGCTCAATAAGCATTTTGATTTGTAGGCTGAAAGAATCCATACAGAAATTTACACCAAAAGAAGTAGAAGCTTTCTTAGAAAGTTCTTCAAGTTTTCTAGATGCAAACTTCTTTCTAGAAACATTATCTAAAAAAGATTGTAAATCTTCAGAATTGATATCCTCAAAGTCTGAAGGAGTAGAGAAAGTTGAAAGTATTTCTTTAGAAGTCTTACCAAAAATATTGCTAAAAGAAGAAGCATATTCAGGGAAAACTTGATCTAAAAGAGCAATAGTTTTTCTTTTAAGATCACCAATTGAAGAAACAAGGTAGGACCTGAATCTGGAAAGGTTTCTCAAAGATAAATAATCCTCGTTAGAAAGAGAAGTTTCAACAAAATCTCCATAGCGAAGAAGATCGGCTATTAAAAGAGAATCGATAATATCAGTTTTTCTCTTTCTAATCTCAATACCTTGTCTCCAGCCATCAGTTTGGATTGGATTAATAACACGAACAGTGAAGTTTTTTTGAACAAGATATGAGTATATAGATAGCCAATAATGACCTGTAGCTTCCATACCAATTTCAAGTTCATTTTTGAAAGATTCTAGTTTAAGGATTAAACTTTCAGCACCATCAATGGAATTTGAAAAAGAAAAAGCTTTAAAAATAACCTTTTTCTTATCATCAACTAATGAAGCAACATGAGTATTTTTACCAATATCAATACCTAAATAAAACATTTGAAACCTCATAAAAAAGTATTTTAGATAGACACCTCAAAATCTAATAACGTTACTGCCTTATGGTATATACGAAGTACCCTGGAAGGGTCAACATCTAACTTATTCGTAAACAGCTAAAAGATTAGAGGACTCACTCTTTCAAGTACGAGATTAAATCTCAAGGAGGGAACGAGTACACTCTATCTAATAACAATATTATACAGTAAAACTGAATAATACTTAGTCGAAAAAGGTTTATAGGTTACCTTTAACAACCTAAATACATTATATAAGGAGGGCATAGATGAAGTCGATTGAAGAAATATTTTTAGAATACGGAAATACGGTATATAAATATCTTTTAGCAATTTGTAGAGATAAAGATTTAGCTGAGGAATTATCTCAAGAAACTTTCTACCAAGCAATTAAATCAATTAATAGATTTGATGAAAAATCAAAATTATCTACATGGTTATGTGCTATTGCGAAGAATGTTTATTTTACATATCTAAGAAAAAATAGAAATATTGTTGATTATGATATCAATGACATTATTGATGAAAATATTAAATCAAAATCAACAGAAGAAATTGTAGTAAATAATTTTTCTAAAATTGATATTTTGAAAGCTATTAATAAATTATCTAGCCCTCAAAAAGATGTTTTATATTTAAGACTATTCGGTGACTTGTCATTTAGAGAAATAGGTGACATTTTGGAAAAAAATGAAAATTGGGCAAGAGTAACATATTATAGATCAAAATTATTATTAAGAAAGGAGTTGGAGAATGAATAAAAGAGAATGTGAAATAGTTAAAGATATTCTGCCTCTATACATTGATGGATTGACAAGTGAAGAAACAAATAAATTTGTTGAAGAACATTTAAAAGATTGTGATGAGTGTAGGGAAGAATACATATTAATGTCTGAAAATACAGAACAAAAGAATAATGATAAGAAAATAGTAAATTATTTAAAAAAATTTAAGAAAAGCAAGATGTATTCAAATATATTTATATCTTTATTCTTCCTCTTATTATTAATACCTATAATTATTGGTGCTATTAATTATAAAGAATCCACAAGTTTGGTGAAGAAAGATGATGAAATGATAGGTGTTGCAGTATTTCAAACAGATGAAGATATAGATTTAGAAATAAAAGATCATCCTGTCTTTATGGGGCCTTCAAATTTAATAGATGATGTTATAGAAGGGAAATATGTAAGCACTAAAAATGGACCAAGTATTGAATTTGATAAGAAACCAATAGCATATTATGGGAAATATATCTCAAGAAATAATTTAAGTGATGACGATGATACTATGCTAGATTTTGGAAACGGAAAATTTTATGACATCAGTAATAAAATAAAAATATCAGATACAATTGAAAATTATATAGATTTAAAATTAGATGTTGATAAATCAAATAAAAAAGTATTAGGGGCTTATAATATTTTTAAAAGACCAAATGGTAGCTTTTATGCCATAATGACAGGTAGAGTGATGAATTACACTAAACAAGTAACGGTGCAATTAGGAACTTATAATTACGAGCATAATAAAAGAGAAAATCAATATGTATTTAACATAGAGTTTATACCTAAATAACATTTTTGTGTAAGTCGATTTTATACATATATTACAGTATTAAGAAAATTATGTATAAGCAAAAAAATAATTTATACATAATTTTCTAATTCTGTTTTTTATGTATAAAATTTTTTGAAAATTTGTACACATCATGATTGTTTTACTCGATATATGTATAAGTTGAGAATTTCATTTATACACATATTGATTAGTTCATAGGAGGTATGTATAAAATCCGGAAAAATTTTATACATAGATTTGAGAAATCATCTTTTATGTATATGTGATTTTTTATTTTATACATATTTTACAGGATTAAGGAATTTATGTATAAGGTCATTAAGAGACAACACATTCAGTTAATTTTCTAGACTTGTGTTGTCTTGAGGGAATGGAATTCAACACATTTAGACATTTCATTAAAAGTGTGTTGTCTATTATAAGAAAAATTCAACACATTTGGAAAATTTATATTTAGATGTGTTGTCTCAAAACTAGTAATTTCAACACATTCTTCGATTTTTTCAAGGAATGTGTTGTCTTTTTACGAGGATCATTCAACACTCTTTGTTAAATTTACTAAAATGTGTTGTCTAACCCAACCTGCATTCAACACATTTTATAAATATCTCTAAAATGTGTTGTTCTCTTAATTCGGAAAACAAAATTTTACCCTTAAACTCTCAACGGCATCTATACTTGCTTCTTCCTTAATTCGAAACCCAAATTTCACCCTACAAACCCCTTCATACACATTTTTACCAAAAAATTTAGTAAAAAAAAATCGTACTTAAGCGAGGAATGCGCAGGGCGAAGCCCGAGCCACGGAGCAAAGTACGATTTTTTCCCGCTATCCACTCAGCAAGTACGATTTTTTTATTCTTTTTTATTCTTTTTTATTCTTTATTATTTCAAATACAACACTACTGGGCAGTGATCTGAACCTTCTTGTTCCATATGGATGCTTGCGTCAAGAAGTCTATCTTCAAAGTCTTCACTTACTACAAAGTAGTCGATTCTCCAGCCCACATTTCTTTCTCTTGCTTTTGTGATATATGACCACCAGGAATACATTTCTGGTATGTCTGGATAGAAATATCTAAATGTGTCGATAAATCCTGCATCTAAAAGTTCTGTGAATTTTTGTCTTTCTTCATCTGTAAATCCAGCATTTCTTCTATTTGACTTAGGATTTGCTAAGTCTATTTCTTTATGGGCAACATTTAAGTCACCGCATAGAATAACAGGTTTAGTTTTGTTTAACTTAAGAAGGTAATTTCTAAAATCATCTTCCCAAACTTGTCTGTAATCAAGTCTCAATAGACCTCTTTTTGAATTTGGTGTGTAACACGTAACAAGGTAAAAATCTTCGTATTCAAGTGTGATGACTCTACCTTCTTTATCATGTTCTTCAATTCCTATACCGTAAGAATGGCTTAAAGGTTCTTCTTTTGTAAATATAGCTGTACCAGAATAGCCTCTTCTTTCTGCATAGTTGTAAAATTCATGATATTGTGGCAAATCAACTTCTAATTGACCTTTTGCTAATTTTATTTCTTGTAAACAGATGATATCTGGATCTTCTTGTTCTATGTATTCCATAAAACCTTTATTCATTACTGCTCTTAATCCATTTACATTCCATGAAATTAATTTCATTATTTCTCCTTGCTTTTTCTTAATTCTATTGCTTTCTTATAAATGTCTAATAATACCTTTGCTTGATGAATGTGATCATTATGTTTTGAATAATTCAAAACATTTTCTTTTAATTGTTTTGTTTCTTCGTCGCTTAAATTAATAATTCTTGTAAATAATTCCTTGAAATCTTCTGGTGTATCCCATTGATATCCATTTTGACCTTCTGTAATTTGTGCCTTGTTTGGCTCGTCAAGTTTGATTAAAGCTGGTAATCCGGAAGCCATCGCTTCTAGCATAGAAATGGAATGCATTTCTGATAAGGAAGCTGTTGTGTAATAATCCATAGCATATAGATAATTTGGGATTTCAGTATTAGGTTTTGCGCCTGTTAATATGATTTGATCCTCAAATCCCTTTTCTCTAACTAGTTTAGCAACTTCATCTTCATCTGGACCTTTACCAATTATAAATAATTTAGCTTTATCTTTTGGTAAGTCGGCATAAATCCAGTTATTTACAAGTTCTTTAATATTTTTCTCTTCACCAATTCGTCCAACAAATACAAAAGCTTTAATATCATCACCTAAATTGTATTGTTCTCTAAATTGTTTTCTGAATTTTTCTTTTTCTTCTGTTTTTTGGAACTTTTCAAATTCAACAGCATTGTCAATAACGACAACTTTTTTGTCAACACCAAGTCTATCAACATAGTCTTGTGCTTTTGGGGATGGACTAGTAATGATATCGGCATTTTTAAAGAATCTACTAAAGTATTTTCCTGATAATTTTTTTGAAAATTCTTCAAAATGTCTTAAACCAATATAGAATAGAAATTTATCATATTCGCTGTGAAGAGTGTAAACTACAGGAATATTTTTCTTTTTAGAAACTCGTAAGCCTGTATCGCCAATACCAAATTCGTTTTGAATATGAATGACATCTGGTTCAAAATTTATGGCGATTTTTTCTCTTTCTGGACTTATAGGAAGTGCTAAACGGTAGTTGTAAATTTTCTTTAATAAAATACCTGGCACGTAAACAACATTGTCTTTAATTTCTATTTCTTTTTGTTTTTCAGAGCCAACTGTTACGACTAAAACTTCATGACCTAATTTTTCATAAGTTTCTTTTAACATAACAGTTTGCGTTGCAACACCATTTATATATGGCGGGTAGGTCTCTGTAAATATTGCAATTTTCATATATACCTCCATTTCTCTTAATTATAACATAATTATAAAAAACATACATTATTTTAAACTTATCGGAATATTTTGTATAATAAAAGTAAATATAAAATATGGAGGAGAGCATGAAAATTAATTTAGAAAACAATGGTATTAAATCAGAGATTGAAACATTGGGAGCATATGTAAATACTTTAAGTAAAAATGGTGTTAATATATTTTTCCCAAAATCAAAGATTGATGAAAATGGAACTGATAAATTAAGAGGCGGATCACATCCTTGTTTACCACATTTTGGTGTAAGTAAAAAAGTTGGATTATCAAATCATGGTTTTGCAAGAGATTTGGAATGGAATGTAAAATATCAAAGCGATTCAGAAGTAGTATTATCATTAAAACCAGATGTAGAAAATTGGGAAGGAATGTATGCTGAAATTACTTACTCAATCAAAGATAATTACTTTATAACTAAACTATTAGTAAGAAATGATGGCGAGAAAAGTATAGATGTCAGCCCAGCTTTTCATCCATATTTTAATTATACTGATGAAAATGAAATTTTTCTAAATGGTGAAAAATTTGAAATGAATAGAGAAACACTACCTAATTCACTATTTGTAGATGAAGTCAATTCAATGAAAACCTCAGAATATGTAATAGAAATAGAAAATAAAGATATGCCAAAATTTGTTATTTGGACAAATTTCACAGATAAATATCTTTGTGTTGAACCTACTTTTAATTGGCAAGCACTAGATAAAGATAGAGAATTGTGTGCAATAGAAGCAGGGGAAGAAAAAGAATTTGAATATAGAGTAAAAATTAAATAATTTAATTGAAAAATTGAAATTAAAAAGCTGAGAAATTTTTGTTATTTCTCAGCTTTCTCAATTATTTTTTAACTATCATTTTAGCTAATACATGTGGATTACCACAACCTGTTGTTAAAACTAAATCATCTTTACATATTTTTGATTGAAGATATTCTTTTGCATCTTCAAAATCAGCGATGTATTTAGCATTTACACCATTTTGTATTAATTTTTCAACTAAATCTTTTGAATGTATTGTTGGATCAAATTCTTCTCTTGCAGGGAAGATATCTGTGACAATTACTTCGTCAGAGTCATAAAATGAATCTGCAAAATCATCTAGAAGTGCTTTTGTTCTAGAGAATGTATGTGGTTGAAATACTGTGATAATATTTTTATCTGTAAATGCATCAATAGTTTTTAATGTTGTTTGTATTTCAACTGGATGATGACCGTAGTCAGTCATGATAACTGCACCATTGTAATCACCAACAGTTTCCATTCTTCTATGAAGTGATTTATATGCTTTTAATCCAGCTTTAATTTCTTCAATAGAAATACCGTTTTCGTATGAAGCTATAATTGCTGAAATGGCATTGTAGATATTGTGAATGCCGGCAATATGAAGCTCAAATTCTTCAATTGATCCATCTTTCATATTTAATTTAAATGTAGGATGTCCAACTTCGTTATATTCTACTGATTCCATAAAGTAGTTTGCATCTTTTCTTTCAAGACCAAAAGTGATAACTTCACCTTTAACGTGTTCGATTAATCTATGTGTATTTACATCATCTATATTGATAATTGCTTTAGAATTTTCATCAAGATTTTTCATATATCCTATGAATGTTTCAACTATATGATTTAAATCTTTATAATAATCTAAATGATCCTCGTCTATATTTAAAATAATTACTGTTGAAGGATAGTAATTTAAGATATTTCCCTTAAATTCACAAGCTTCAGATAGTAAAATTTCGCTATTTCCAATCTTAACATTTCCTTCCATCTCATCTAATACACCACCTAATAATATTGATGCATCATTTGCAGAATTAATTAAGATTTTGGCAATCATTGCTGTAGTTGTTGATTTACCATGTGAACCGGAAACAGCAATTGATTTTTTGTAGTTTTTCATAAGGGCACCAAGGAAAACTCCTCTTGTGACAACTTCTTTACCTGTAGCTTTTGCAGCAATTAATTCTTCATTATTTTCTGCAATCGCATCAGTATAGACAAATAAATTTTGATCAGTGATATTTTCTTTTTTTTGTCCTATATGAATTTCAATCCCATGATCTTTTAACGTTTTTAGATACTCTGAATCGCTTCTGTCAGAACCGGTTACATTGTATCCTCTAATTTTTAGGAGTAGAGCAATACCGCTCATACTAACTCCACCTATTCCAATAAAATGGATTTTCTTGTATTTTCTCTCTTCTATATTAAACTCAAACATTTTAAATTCCTTCCAAATAAATATATATAATTATAGCACAATTCTCGGAATCTTAAAAATATACATTTTACTATTGAAAAGATTATTGTATAATTGATATTGAGAGAATAACTTTTTAGGAATGTGAGGAGAAAATGAATAAAGTAATAATATTAGCAGCAGGTGAAGGCACACGCATGAAATCAAACATTTCAAAAGTGCTTCACAAAATCTGTAATAAATCAATATTATCTTATGTCATCGATGCTTCAAAAGAAGCGAACTTTGACGAAATTTATGTCATTGTTGGGAAAAATGAAGAAGCTGTTAAAGATGAATTTAAGGATTCTGTAAAATATATTAAGCAAGAAATTGGACCAGAATTTCCTTATGGTACAGGATATGCTGTAAAATTAGCAGAAAAATATATTGAAGATGAAGACAATATTTTAGTTCTTTCTGGTGATGCTCCTTTAATTAAGGGTAAAACTTTAGCCGATCTTGTACAATGTCATATCGATCAAGAGAATGAAGCTACTGTAGTTTCTGCTATTGTAGACAATCCATTTGGTTATGGAAGAATCATTTCTGATGAAAATGGTCAATTCAAGAAAATCGTTGAACATAAAGATTGTAATGACAATGAAATTTTAGTAAAAGAAATCAATTCTGGCATGTATCTATTCAATGGGGACAAATTAAAATATGCGTTAAATAAACTAGATACAAACAATGTTCAAGGAGAGATGTATTTAACTGATGTCTTTGGAATTTTAGAAGAAGAAACACTAAAAATTTCTACATATAAAGTTAAAGATAATACCGAAATTAATGGAATAAACACGAAATTACAACTAGCTGAAGCTGAAAAGATTATGAGAAAAAGAATAAATGAAGCTTATATGTTAGAAGGAGTAATTTTAGAAAATCCAGAAACAATTACAATTGAAAAAGGTGTTTTAATTGGCAAAGATACAGTTATTGAACAAAATGTAAAACTGCTAGGCGATACTGTTATCGGAGAAAATTGTTTAATAGGTATGAATTCTAGACTGATTAATGCTAAAATAGGTAAGGATGTAATTATCTATTCTTCATTTATTGAAGATGCAATAGTTGAAGATAATGTTGATATGGGACCTTTCGCCAGATTAAGACCAAAAGCACACATTAAAAGCGAAGTTCACATTGGTAACTTTGTTGAGGTTAAAAATGCTATTCTTGGCGAAGGTACAAAAGCCGGACATCTTGCATATATTGGTGATGCAGAATTAGGAAAAAATATTAATGTTTCTTGTGGTGTCATATTTGCAAACTATGATGGCAAGAAAAAGCATAAGACAATAGTAGGAGACGATGCATTTTTAGGTTCAAATGTAAATATTGTTGCTCCTGTGCACATTGCAAATAAAGCATTCCTTGCTGCGGGATCTACAATTACTAGAGATGTAGAAGAAGGGCAATTGTCTGTTGAAAGAGCGGAACAAAGAAATATTGACGGATATTACGAAAGAAAATTTGGTAATAAATAATTTTATTACTTTTGTGTTAAAACACAAAATTCATGTTTAACTCGGTATATATAAATAAATAATTTTTTGGAGGAAAAATGCGAAGCGCAGAAAACGAAGTTAAGATATTTAGTGGGACATCAAATAGAAAGTTAGCTGAAGATATAGCAAAAGAACTTGAAATGGAGCTAGGGGATATTTCAATTAGTCAATTTGCTGATGGTGAAATTTCAGTAAAAATTGAAGAAACAGTAAGAGGAAGAGATGTATTTTTAATTCAACCTACATCAAAACCTGTAAACGAAAATTTAATGGAAGCTTTAATTATCATAGATGCATTAAAAAGAGCATCTGCCCACAAAATTAATTTAGTTATGCCTTATTATGGTTATGCAAGACAAGACAGAAAATCCAGAGGAAGAGAACCTATTACAGCTAAATTAGTCACTGATTTGATTGAAAGAGCTGGAGCAGACAGAGTGGTATCTGTTGATTTGCATGCAGGACAAATACAAGGTTTCTTCGATATTCCTCTAGATCACTTAACTGCTAGACCAATAATTGCAGAGTATTTTGAAGAAATAATTGGTGAAGAAGGTAAGGATGAATGGACAGTAGTTTCACCAGACTTAGGTGGTGTAACAAGAGCTAGAGCATTGGCTGATGTTTTAGGTTTACAAATTGCAATTATTGAAAAATCAAGACCTAGACCAAATGAATCAGAAATTTTAAATGTGATTGGCGAATTTAAGGATCAAAAATGTATCATTATTGATGATATCATTGATACTGCTGGTACAATCGTAAATGCAGCGGAAACACTAATTCAAGAAGGTGCTAAAGAAGTATATATCTCAGCATCACACGGAGTGTTATCTGGACCTGCAATTGATAGAATTACTAATTCTAAGGCAGTTGCAAAATGTATCGTAACAGATACTATTTATCAACCAAAAATTCTTGATAATGATAAATTTGAAATCTTATCAATGGCACCAATGCTTGCAGAAACAATTAGAAGAATCACAAGCTATACATCAGTTTCAGAAATCATGAAAGACAAGAAATAATGTATTTAATAGTTGGACTGGGTAACCCAGGAAGACAATATGAAAAAACAAGACATAATGTTGGATTTGACGTTATCGACAAATTAGCAGATCACTTTGGAGTAAAATTAGATAAATTAAAATTCAAAGGAAGTTATGCTCAAGTTCGATATGAAAATGAGAAAATTATATTATTGAAGCCAGAGACATTTATGAATGCCTCTGGTGAATCTGTGCAACCTTTTATGAATTATTTTGGTATAGAACCAGAAAATTTAATAGTAATAGTTGATGATATAGATATTAAATTTGGTACGGTTAGAATACGTGCAAATGGTTCAGCTGGCACACACAATGGATTAAAATCAGTAATAAACAGAATAAATAATAAAAATTTTACTCGTATTAAATTAGCGGTAAATCAAAAGCCAACATATATGGATCTTGCAGATTTTGTGTTGTCAAAATTTACTGATTCAGAAAGAAAAATTGTTGACAAAGAAGTAGAATTAGCAAAAGATGCAGTATTGGAAATATTAAAGTCAGATGTGAATACTGCTATGAACAAGATAAACTCAATTGAATTGAAAGAATGATTATGGAAATACAGTCATATACACGCTTACAAGAAGCTATTAATGAAAAATATAAATTAATATATGCTCATGGTGTAATAGAGCAAGCGACAGGTCACTTCATTTACAAAACATTTAGTAAAATGAATAGATCTGTTTTTGTGCTGGCTGAAAATGACAGAAAAGCAAGAAAACTCTATGAAAATCTATTAAATAATGGTCATGATGTCAATTATTTCCCTGAATTAGAAATTAATTATCAATTGATGGAAGATTTAGATTTTACAAACAGAAAATTTAGATTAAAAACTATTAAGGATTTAATTGAAGATAAGAAAAAAATAATTGTTTCATCATTGCCTGCGATTATAAAAAAGATAGCTAATAAAGATTATTTTAATCAAAAATCAATATATATAGATTATGAAACTGAAATAAATGTTGAAGAATTTTCTAATAAGCTTGTAAATATGGGTTATCAAAGAAGAAATATAATTGCAGCAAAAGGCGAATTTGCAATTAGAGGGGATATAATTGATGTTTTTCAAGTTCATGAAGATAATCCAACAAGATTAGAACTTTTTGATATCGATGTGGATTCTATTCGTAAGTTTGATATCAATACTCAAATGTCTATTGAGGACATTGAAGAGTTTACTGTATTTCCAATATATGAAAATAGTTTTGATATAGATAATATAGACGAAATTATAAATAATATACGTTTAGATTTACAAAATACAAAAAATAAATTTAGTGATGTTATATATGATAAGTCTCAATTCAAATTTGGTAGAATGATTGAGAAATTAGAATATGAACATGAGGTAGATAATATCGACTTAGCCATTCCATATTTACAGGATGATAATTTCAATATAATAGATTATTTGCCAAAAGATGCGATTATTTTATTTGATGATTTTACTAATATTGAAACCAATTATGAAAAAGTTGAAAACTTTAGAATTACAGATATTCAAGAGAGAATAGAAAATGGTGATCTTTTATCCAAGCATCACAATATTTTCTATTCATTTAATGAAATTCTAAAAAAAATATCTTCATATAAAATTATAAATATTTCAGCTTTACTTAAAAGTTTGAAAAGATTAAAGCCTGATAAAATAATTGAGTTTAACATTAGAGAAAACTTGTCCTATCATGGCAAATTTGATGATTTTATAAGCGATTTAAGATTTTTATTAAAAAATGAATATATCACAAAGATTTTTATTGAAAATATAGATGACGCTAAAAATCTTCAAAAACTGTTAATGGAAAATAAGATTTCTTCAGATATTATTATAGAAAATGAAGAACCAAACCATGATGTAATAATTGAAATTGGTTATCTATCTGAAGGATTTACTTATTTTAAGGATAAAGTTAATTTTATTGCCTATAATCAAATATTCAATAAGATAAAAAAACAAAAATCACGTACAGTTAAAAATAAGGATATTATTAATTATTCTGACTTGGTTAAAGGTGATTTGCTTGTACATGATTCTTATGGTATTGGTGAGTTTGTAGGGATAAAAAATATTGAATTAAATAATATAAAGAGTGACTTCATTGAGCTTATTTATAGTGGCAGTGATAAGTTATTTGTACCTACTACTGATATGAGCATGGTATCAAAATTTGTCGGGAATGGAGATAGAAAACCTGCACTATCAAATTTATCTGGAGTTGAATGGAAAAAGACTAAAACGAAGGTTAAAAAAGCTATTGAAAAAATTGCAGATGATTTGGTTGAACTATATGCTAAAAGAAGTCAAATTCAAGGTTTTAAGTTTTCAGAGGATACTCCTTGGCAAGCACAATTTGAAGATTCCTTTGAATATCAAGAAACTGATGCACAGTTAAGAGCTGTCAAAGAAATAAAAGAAGATATGGAATCCTCGATTGTTATGGACAGACTTTTATGTGGTGATGTTGGTTATGGTAAAACTGAGGTGGCATTAAGGGCTGCATTTAAGGCCATTATGGATGGAAAACAAGTAGTTATGCTTGCTCCAACGACTATTTTGGTAAATCAACATTTCAACACTATGAAAAAGCGATTTGCAGAATTTCCAATAACGATTGATTATCTTTCAAGATTTAAGACTCAAAAGCAAAAACAAGATGTAATAGAAGGATTGAGAAAAGGTAGGATAGATTTTGTAGTCGGTACTCATGCTTTGATATCTGATAAAGTTGTTTTTAAAAATTTAGGTCTATTAATAGTAGATGAAGAGCAACGATTTGGTGTGAAACACAAAGAAAAGATAAAAAAGGCAAGTGAATCAATTGATGTACTTACTTTATCTGCAACGCCAATTCCTCGTACATTACAGATGTCCTTATCTGGCATTAGGGATTTATCTATATTAGATGAATATCCTCAAAATAGGCTACCAGTAAACACTTATGTAATGGAATATGACCCTGTATATATCAGGGAAGCGATATTAAGAGAAATCAATAGAAATGGTCAAGTTTATTTTGTTTATAATAAAGTAAATTCCATTCATAGAATGTATGAAAGATTAATTGAACTCGTGCCAGAGGCAAGAATAGCTATTTCACATGGACAAATGAGTACGAGACAATTAGAGACTATTTTAGGAGATTTTACAGATTATAAATATGATGTGCTATTGACGACCACAATTATTGAAACTGGTATGGATATACAAAATGTCAACACAATTATAGTTTATAATGCTGACATGATGGGTTTATCTCAACTATATCAATTAAAAGGTCGTGTCGGAAGATCGGATAGAAATGCATTTGCGTATTTTTCATATAAACAAAATAAAGTTATGACTGAAATTGCTGAGAAAAGATTAAAAGCGATTAAAGACTTTACAGAGCTTGGTTCAGGCTATAAAGTTGCTATGAGAGACTTAGAGCTAAGGGGAGCAGGTAATCTACTTGGTGAAAGTCAAAGCGGCCATATAGAGTCAATCGGTTATGATTTATATATGAGAATGCTTAAAGAGACAATAGACGAAATTAAAGGAACTAAGTCTAAGAAACGAGAAATCGACATTAAGATTGACTTAAATCTGGACGTTTATATTCCTAATAATTATATTAATGATGAAAATGAAAAAATTAATATATATAAGAAAATATCAACAATTGAAAACTCTCAAGATCATTACAATATCATTGATGAGTTGACAGACAGATTTGGAGATGTACCAAAATCTGTACAAAATATTATTGATATAGCATATATCAAGGCTTTAATCATTGAAAATGACTTCTCAGAAGTTATAGAAATTGACAATAAAGTTTTAATAAAGTATGCTAATATAGAAATTTTCGATTTTGAAAAATTAAAACTATTATCTGAAAAATATAAAGGAAATATGAGTTTTGATTTAGTTGAGAACCCAACAATCATAATTGCAAATGATAAATCATATACAATTAAATTGATTGATTTATTAGAATTAATTACTAAAATAAATAAAGGAGAAATTCAATGAAAAATAAAAAATTAGTAATCTTAGTTTTGTCTTTATCACTTGTTTTAAGTGCATGTGGACAAAATAAAAATGAAACAGGAAAAGAAACTAACACTCAAGAAAGTGCTGGAGAAACAAATGCTAAAAATACTCAAGGAACATTAAAGACTATTTCAGATATTAAAGATCCTGAAAACTTTAGAGATAAAAAAGATAAATTTATGGTAATTGATGGTAAAGAAGTGTCATATGGACAATTTTACAAGTTTTATGACTTATATTCTTCAGTTATGTCTATGAGACAAAATCTTTCAAGAGAATTAGTTAATTTATTTGTTAGAGATAAAATCGTACAAGATGAATTAAATAAAGAAAAAATTGAAGTTACAGATCAAGAAATTGTAGATGAAGTAAATAGTTATATTTCTAATCTTGGTGGTGATGATAAATTCCAAGAATACTTAAGTGTATTAGGCACAGATGCAGAAACATTTAAACAAAATATCAAAAATACTATTGCAAATAGAAAACATATCGAATTATTCAAAAAGAATAATCCTGTGAAAGATGAAGAGCTTAAAAAATATTACGAAGAAAATAAAGATAGTATCGATTCAGTAGAAGCAATGCACATTTTAGTAAAAGATGAATCAAAAGCTAAAGAAGTTGTTGAAAAACTTAAAAAAGGTGAAGATTTCAAAAAAGTATCTGATGAATACTCAATTGACAAAGCTGCTAAAAACAAAGGAGGACAATTAGGTAAAGTATCTAAAAATGGATATGACGCTACATTTGTTGAAGCTGCATTTAAGTTAAAAGAAAATGAAATTTCAGAACCAGTGAAAACTAAATTTGGTTACCACATTATTAAAGTAACAAAAAATAATGTAGGTGTTGATAAAAACAAAGAAATGATTTCAAATACATTAGCTGATAAAGCATATAATGATGATATTACAGCTAAAATCAATAAATTAAAGATTGAATTTTACGATAAAAATGGTAAAGTTTTAGATACTAAACAACAATAGTCGTACATTTTTAAAAAATATGTAAAAATTGACGTTAAAATAAGCTAAAAACATACAAAATGCACATTAAAAGCTTGTATTTGTCAGTTTGTATGTTATAATGAAGTTACAGTTTATGATAACTGATACAAATTAGGAGGAAATTTATGAACAAATCAGATTTAGTAGCACAAATTGCAGCTAAAAGTGGATTAACAAAAGTTGATTCAACAAAAGCATTAGATGCTTTATTAGAAACAGTACAAGAAGCTTTAGTAAAAGAAGACAAAGTACAATTAGTAGGCTTTGGTACTTTTGAAGTAAGACATAGAAAAGCTAGAGAAGGAAGAAATCCTAGAAATCCTGAAGAAAAGATTCACATTCCAGCATCTAAAGCACCTGTATTTAAAGCAGGAAAAACATTAAAAGAAGCTGTTAATAAATAAGAACTTTAATGAACGATCTTAGTGTAAAAACTGAGGTCGTTTTTTTATATTTCCTTAAATTTTTTGGTTGTTTGTAGATTTTTGCGGAGTGGCAGATAGATAAATTTTACGCTATTGAAACTAAATAATAAACTTGTGATTTACATGTGTAAATGGGGAAATGGCGATTACACATGTAAAATGGCCAAAAATCTTACATGTGTAAATAAAGAATCTCAAAATACACATGTAATAATGATATTATAGGGAATTTCCTGATTAAATCGCTAAACTAGAAAAAGACAGGAAAATCCTTAAAAAAACGCGGATGCTATTAATATAAAATAGCACCCACATATATTTATGAATTTATATAATCTCATCAATAAACGATGATTTCTCTACCGAGTTGGTATATAGTTTTTTTGGATAGATTAGTGAAAGGTTTTGTTTCGCTCTTGTCATTCCGACATAGAATAGTCTTCGTTCTTCTTCAAGTACTCCTAATTCTTCATCGGCGCTTTCTGCTTGCATAGATGGAAATTCATTTTCAACAAGATCTATTATATAGACATTATCAAATTCTAGACCTTTTGCTCCATGGATTGTGGATAATGTGAGCAATTGTTGTTTATTGGAGTGATTTTTCTGTCTTTCTTTTAATAGGAAAATTTTATTTTCAAATTCTTTTACAGTTTTAACATCTTTTGAAATGTTAATTAAGGTATCTATTGTTCTATCGATTGAAATCATAGATGAAGAGCTTCTTCTTGCGTATTCTTTTAGGTATTCGTAATAATCCATGTGGTTTATAACATAAAGAATTGCATCGTAGAAGTCTAGTTGTGACAGTTTATCCATTAAATAAGAAAGTAAATAAATTTTTTCTAAAAAGAAGTTATTTACACCTTCACATTGTTTAAGTCTTTCTATGACATCTTCGTTTTGGTTCATAAATTTAATTTGTTCAATAAAATCTCTTCTAATAAATAGATTTAGTTTATAGAAGATTTTTTCAAATAGTTTAATATCATATGTATCTTTTGAGAAATGATATATATTTATGATGTCTTGAATGATTTGATGTGAATAAAAGGCGAATTGGCCGTCTTTGATATAGAAGTCTATATCATCTAACTTTTCAATGATGTTAATAGCAGAAATGTTATTTCTATATAAAATTGCAACTGTTTGGTTATTGTTTATATGTTTTTTAGCTTGTTCTATGACATGTTCTGTTTGTAATCGTGTGTTTTTTGCAGCATTTAGCTCAATAATATTTCCATCTTCTTTTATGGATTTTATAGATTTAGAATATCGTTGCTTATTATTTTTAATTAATTTATTAGATAGTCTAGCAATATTTTTTGTTGATCTAAAATTATCTTGCATGTAGTATACTTTTGCATCGGGATAATTGGCGGGGAAGTTTAATAATTGCTTAGAACTTGCACCTCTAAAGCCATAAATTGATTGATCATCATCAGCAACAATAAATAAATTATTTTTTGGCATAGCAACTAAACTTATAATTTTTAATTGCACATATGATGTATCTTGACCTTCATCTATTTGAATATAATTAAATTTGTTCTGTAAAAAACGACGTGCTTCAATATTATTTTGAAGAATGTTTAGAGCTTCGACAAGCATATCATCAAAATCTATTAGGTTTCTTTGACTTTTAAAATTTTCATACATATTATAAACTTTTTCAAATTCACGAAATACTGATGAATACATCTTTTTATAATCGTTATAGTCCATTAATGTATTTTTTAAGAAACTTGAAACTCTAAAGAAACTCTCAAGCTGTTCATCCGTCATCATTTTATGCCTTATCTGATAAAAGATTTGCTTTACAACGCTATATTTATTGTATTGTTCAGAAGATTCTATTAATTGAATTTTATGTGAATTATATGAAAAAGAACGAACAATACCATAGGCAAAAGAATGAATGGTAGAGAATTTTACACCATTCGTACCATATATATCTAAATATCTTTTCTCCATATCAATCGCTTGAGATTTTGAAAAAGTCATCGCCAAAATATTATTTGGATTTACACCATTTTTTATTAAATTGTGAATTCTAGCAAGCAATACAGTAGTTTTTCCGGATCCTGGTACAGCAAGTACCAATGCAGGACCTTCTTTATGGTTTATTGCTTCTAATTGACTGTTTGAATATTTCATATTTTTGACCTCATATAATATTTTAAGGCATATAGTATATATTTCAACAATTTGTTTAGACAAAATAATTACACTAAAATATTGGAAATTACACATTAATAAAAAATAATATATAAAAAATGAAATTGTTAAATCTACGTAACAATAATGAAAGGATTTAAATTTAAATAAATATTAAAATTAATAGTAAGAAATAATTTATTAATTGTTTCTAATAATTTAAGGAGGAAATTAGTATGTTTAACTATATTAAATTTTTAGGAGGTAGATTTGACAAATAAATTAATAAAAAAAGTTTTTTCATTACTAATTATTGTTACAATGTTGATTGGTTTTCTTCCAATCAAAAATACAAGTGCAAGCCAGGAATATTTTTATGTTAATAATTCAAAAGTAAATGCACATACTGGTACGGTGCTTGTAAATACAAGATTATCAAAGCACGGTAATTTAGTTCATAGAATTGGAGATAAGATTCAAGGTACAACATATTATCAGATTGCATCAAATGGAGCAATGACAGGTAAACCATTCATATGCATAGAAGTTGGTACACAGTTTTCTTCATATAAAACTTATGGTAAAAACGGAAGTAAGTACATTAGGAATGGTGAATACAAAAATGATAAGATACGTGCTTTTATCTCATATATGAACTATAAAGGAATGCATAATTTGCCTACTTTGATGCAGATGTCTGTTTGGGCTTTACTTGGACAAGTTAAGTTGGATAATGGTCAAGCAAATGATATTGTTTCTGAATTTGAAAAAAAGTTTGCAAAAAATTCAAATAGCAATATTTTTAAAGGCGCAAAACTATATCAATATCAAGATATAGCTCATGATGGTCAACGTTTAATATCTTATGATTATGAAAAAATAGAGGAATATGATTTAGACATTCAAAAAGAAAGTGATCAGAGAAATATTACCGACTTAGCAAAATCTTCATATAAATTAGATGAAGCGAAATATGGCATATTTGAAACTAAAGATAATGCTTTGAAAAATACAAATGTGTTAGCGGTATTAACTACAGATAAATCTGGAAAAACAAATAAAATACGATTAAAAAGTGGAAAATATTTTGTGAAAGAAATTTCCGCTCCGCTAGGATTTAAGCTAGATAAAAATGTATATACCGTTGATTTAACTAAAGACAATGTGACACTTAAACTTAAAGATAGTCCAAAATATAATTTACTTAGTATTATGCTTAAGAAAACAAACGAAAAAGGAATTAATCTAGAGGGAGCAGAATTTAAGGTTAACTACTATGATGGGATTTATGAAGATGTGTCAAAATTAAAACCATTAAAAACGTGGATATTTAAAACGGATAAGAATGGACAATTTGGGTTTGAAGAAAAGTTTAAAATTGGTGGAGATGAATTAATAAAAGATGCTGAAGGTAAGTCTATTGGTTTAATTGGCACATATGAATTTATCGAAACAAAAGCGCCGAATGGCTTTAAGCTAAATCATCAGAAAGTATTGTCACATGTAAAGGACGATGGAAATAGGACTTACACAGGTGACGAGGGGACTATATATAACATTCCTAAAGTTGTAAATGAAAGACAAGAGCTTATAATTAATAAAATAGATTATAAAAATGGTCTTAATATAAAAGATACTACTAGTTTTAAGATATTTAACAATGGTAATGATGTTTCAATGCATTTAATTGGAGACAATGGTAAATATATTTATAGTGAAAATAAGGGAAATAAATCTGAAATAAAGACTGATAAATTTGGTAATCTATTTATAAAAGGTCTACCTAATGGAAAGTATGAAGTTTTAGAAACTAAAGCTCCACATAACTACATCAAAACAGATGAAAAATTTACTGTTGTAATGGCAAATAATGATGAGAGATTAGTAATTTCAAATGAAGCCAAGCCTTCAATTTCTACAAAAGCATTTGATAATTCTACTTTGAAAAAGTCACATATGCCTACTGAATTAGTGGAGATAAGGGACAGAGTAGAATACAACAATTTATTATATGGAAAAAATTATACTATTAAAGGTGAGCTAATCGATAAAGCTACAGGTACCCCTTTACAAGATAGCAAAGGAAAAATAACTAGTCAGAAGACTTTTATAGCAAAAAAGGAAAAAGGATTTATTGATTTAATATTTAAGATTCCTGCTAATAAACTGAGAGGAAAAGAAATTGTTGTTTTTGAAGAATTATATAAAGATGAAAAATTATTGACATCTCATAAGGATATAAATGATCAAAATCAAACAACAAAGGTTGAAAATCCTTCAATTTCTACTCAATTTATTGAAAAGACATCAAAGGATAAAATCTTAAATCCTATTGGAAAAGTTGATCTAATTGATATTGTTAAATTTAATAATTTAGTTGTAGGTGAACAATACAAACTTAAATTGACGATAATGGATAAAGAGACTAAAAAAACATTAATCGTAAATGATAAAAAAGTTGAACAAGAAGTAAAATTTACGGCTAATACAAAGAGTGGAAATGTAGAAGTTCCATTACAATTGAATGTATCAAAAATTGCTGGTAAAACGTTGATTGCTTTTGAAGAGCTTTATTATAAAGATGAGTTGATTGCATTTCATAAGGATATCAATGATAAAAATCAGACTATTGAAATTTCTAATCCAACATTAAAAACAAATGCTGTGGATGATATTTCTGGAAATAAGGAGATCATTCCGGAAAAAATGATAACTATAAAAGATGAAATATCATATGATGGTTTGATTGTTGGAAAGAAATATACCATTAAAGGAAAATTAATGGACAAAGAAAATAAAGCTGTTATTAAAGATAAAAACGATAAAGAAATTTTAAGTGAAATAACTTTTGTACCAAAAACAACAAAAGGTAAAATTGACTTAAAATTCACTGTAGATTCTTCATTAGTGATCGGAAAAGAAATAGTAGTATTTGAAGATCTTTATATAGAAAATACATTATTAGTTTCACATTCAGACATTAATGATAAAGATCAGACAGTCAAAATAAAAGAAAAAGAAAAAATAAAAGAAACTCCAAAAACTATTCAACATAACAATCCAAGAACGGGGGATGCCGGTATTATAGGATTCGTATCATTAATTCTAATGTCAATATTTATGTTTTTAATCATAAGAAAATCAAAGAAAATATAGTTTTATAAATAGGGTATAAAATATACGAAAGATAAAAAATCTGGAGGTAATTGTGGATAGACATTCATGTGCGTATAGTGTACCTATATTTTCACACCTTAGTAATCAGAGTATTAGTAAAATAGATGGAATTTTAACTCGTTTAGAGTTTGAAAGAGGTGAGACGATATTTTCTCCTCTTAAACCTATAGGTATGTTTATAGTTGCTAGAGGTAAAGTTAAAGAATATCAAATTTCAGCATCTGGAAAAGAACAATTATTACGAATTATTGGTTCTGGAGGTGTAGTTGGAGAACACACATTGTTTTCTGATGAAGCTCCAGAAACATATGTTAATGCAATAACAAAGACTTCGATTTGTTTATTAAGAAAAGAAGATTTTAAAAATATTTTGTTAGAGAATCCAACAATCTCATTTGAGTTATTAACAGAGTATAATAAAAAACTTAAAGAAACTGAAAAACAAACTTTAACAATTGCAACAGAAAATGTTAATTCAAGGATTGCTTCTTTCATTTTGGATATTGCACTATCAAAGAATGAAAATATAATTGAATTACCATTTGCATTAAAAGAATTAGCTAGTTTTTTAGCTACGACTCCTGAAACAGTATCAAGAAAATTAAAGGATTTAGAATTAGGAGGTTATATAATAAGGAGTGGCAGTAAAATTAAAATAATAGATCTTGAGGAGTTTTCTGAGTATACATCAAAACTAAAAAATGACTAAATTAAAAGGAGTTGTTTAAAATAAAAAAGATAATTTGTAAAAGCCTTTTTTTAATTTTAAAACTTGATTTAAATCAATTTTTTTCTACTTGGTTTATTCTATAATCCTATTGAAAGTAAAAAATTGAGGAGGAAATTATAAAAAAACTAATATTAAATAATAAAAACAAAATTACTCTAATCAGCGGAATTTTAATTATTTTTGCTTTTATAAATCAATGGATTATTAAGAAAGATTTTATTACAAATGTCTTTTTTATCATCAGCTCAGTTATTGGGAGTTTCCCAATTATTCTATCGGCAATTGGCGCGCTTAAAGTAAAAGTAATTAGTATAGATGTTTTAGTTACAATCGCAGTGATTGGAGCGTTTTTTATAAAAAATTTTGAAGAATCAGCTATTGTTATTTTTCTGTATTTATTTGGTTCATATCTAGAACAAAGGACATTAAGGCACACAAGATCTGCAATAAAAGAACTTTTAGATATGTCACCTAATTTTTCATTAAAGGTTAATGTAAATGGAGAAATTGAAGAAGTTACTATAGAAGACATCCAAATAAATGATCTGATTTTGGCAAAAACAGGATCAAAAATTCCGGTTGATGGGAAGATTATTGCGGGAGAAGGTTACATCAATGAATCTAGCATCACAGGTGAATCAATACCAATAAAGAAATCAGAAAATTCACAAGTATTTGCTGGAACTATAGTAGAAAATGGGACTTTTAAAATAAGAACTGAAAAAATAGGTGAAGACACAATCTTTGGGAAAATTATTGAATTGGTTGAAGAATCGCAAGATTTAAAATCAGAAACAGAGAGGTTTATTGATTCATTTGCAAAATACTATACACCAATTGTTTTAATATTATCATTTGTGGTATTGTTAATGACCAATAATATAGAACTATCAATTACAATACTTGTACTCGGTTGTCCAGGTGCTTTGGTTATCGGTGTTCCTGTATCAAACGTAGCGGGTATAGGGAATGGTGCACAAAATGGTGTATTGTTTAAAGGTAGTGAAGTTATAAAAGATTTTAGTAAAGTTAATACAGTGATTTTTGATAAAACTGGTACATTAACTATAGGAAAACCACAAATATCTGAAATTAAATTTTATGCAAATAATAAAGAAGAAATTATTAATCTATTAGTGAGTGTTGAAAAAGAGTCCGATCATCCACTTGCAAAGGCAATTGTTCAAGAGTTTGAGAATAATATGTCTTATAAAACATCAGATACAAATGTCGTAAAAGGTGGTGGAATAATTTCAACAGTCGATGGTAAACAAGTTGTTGTTGGAAATATTTATTTAATGCAAAAAGAGAATATTGAGATAAATGAAGAACAAAAGTTAATAATAGAAAAATATTTAAGCCAAGGAAATTCTACAGTCATAACTGCGATTGATAAAAAAATAGTATCAATAATGGGGATTAAAGACAAGATAAGACCAAATGTCAAAGAAGTTATTCAAAAGATAAAAAATTTAGGAGTTAATAATTTAATTATATTATCTGGTGATAATCAAAAAATTGTAGATTTAGTAAGTAAAGAACTGGGAATGACATTAGCTTATGGTGAACTTTTACCAGAAGATAAATCTAAATATGTAGAGAAAATGATAAAAAAAGATAACATAGTTGCATTTGTTGGAGACGGTATAAATGATAGTCCTTCTTTATCAATTGCACAGGTAGGTATTGCTATGGGAAATGGTACAGATGTAGCAATTGAAAGTTCGGACATTGTTATGATTAATTCGGATATATCTAAACTACCTTATGCATTAGGATTATCGAAGTCTATTTCTAGAAATATGATTCAAAATATCTTCATAGCTTTAGGTACAGTATTTATCTTACTCCTAGGATTAATATTTTCAAATATTATAAATATGTCAATTGGAATGTTTATACATGAGATAAGCATTTTAGCAGTTATCATTAATGGTATGAGGTTATTAAACTACAAAAATAAAGGAGGAAAATAAATGAAACAAGCAATATTACAATTAGAAACATTGACATGTCCATCATGTATGAAGAAGATAGAAGGTGCATTAAAAAATATAGAAGGAATAGAAGAAAAAAGTATTAAAGTATTATTTAATGCATCTAAAGTAAAATTAAATTTTGATGAAGAAAAAATTTCTTTAGAAAAAATAAAAAAAATTATTAACGAAGTTGGGTATGTTGTAGAAAATATAAAGGAAAAATAATTTTTTTATCGAAGTTATTTTAGATTTTCAAATAACAAAATAAGGATAAAATAATGAATTTTGAAAAAGGGAGCTGTTGTAAAATGATTACATCAACTCCTTTTTGAATTAATTATAAAAATTCTATCTCAATATTGTATTTATCAGCTCTCCTACGGATTCAATACTCTGATTAATCTGAGCTTTCATATAGTCATTTGCATGTGACATTGTGAATCCGTTAAATTCAGTTAACATTGAAATATCATTAAGTTCGTCACCTATAGTGTAGATATCTATTAAGTTTTCAGATTCTATTTGTTTTACGACATTTAGTCCGGTCGCTTTATTGTTTAAGCTTTCGGTAATATCAATATATGGAGCTGTGTTGTTAAAGATAGCTCTATTTCCAAATTCGATATTAAGTTTTTCAATTATTTTTGAAGTATTTTCTTTATCTCTTGCTTGTGAAAACATAGTAATGATATTATTTGTGAAAGCTTCTTCGATATTTGTGTATCTATCCTTGAAAAAGACAAAGTCTTTGTCGTAGAACTCTACGCCTGTTGAATTTTCACTATCTATAGCGATAAAAAACACTTCTTCACTTAATTTATTTTTAAAAAATCCATAAATTTCTTTTGATAATTCTGTTGAAAATTCTGATTTATAGATGGTTTTTCTATTTTTATCCGCAACCATTGAACCATTTGAACCGATATAATAGTCGGCTTCTAAATTTTGTAAATCAAACTGATGAAATATATCTGGCAAACTTCTCCCAGTATTGATTATAAATAGATTTCCTTGCGCTCTAAATTTATTTATGGCATTTCTATCCTTTTCGCTTATTTCACCATTAACAAAAAGTGTGCCATCAAAATCACTTGATAATATATACATTTTAACTCCTAAATTTAAACTATTATTATTTTATCATAAAATAATAAAAATATAGAAAATTTTTATAAAATATATCTTATATGATATATTATAAACAAATAATAAATGGAGGCATATTTATGGAAATAGCCATTTCGATTATTGCTATACTTAGCATTATCATTGGTTTTAATATATTCACCAAAATCAATAAAAAGAAATATATAGAGAGCAAATTTGGTAAGAAGCAAAATAGAGAATTTACAAAACTTGAAGATGAAAAATATTTAAAAGAAGCATTTAACTTAATAAGTAAATATAATAACACTGAAATATTAATTGATGATAATACTTGGAATGATTTAGAAATGTTTAAGATATTTGATTTAATTAACAACACTCAGTCAAGCCTAGGATCAGAAGCACTTTATTCTATATTGAGACAAATAAATATCTCAGATGATTTTGAAAAACATTTTACAGAATTAATGGAAGATTTATCAAAAGATGATAAAAAAAGGTTGAAAATTCAAGTAATTTTAAATAGTATAGGAAAATCTGAAGCAAATAGAGCACTTACATATATTTTTTCAGATGTAAATATGGAAAAGAATAATCTTATTAAATATATACTTATGGGTACATTACCAATAATCGGAATTATTTTAATAGCATTTAAAATAAATCCATTCGGACTTATGTTACTTTCTAGCTCTGTATTTTATAATTTTATCTTTACATATACTCAAAATAACGTTAATGAAGGCAATTATAGTAAGATAAATTATGTTTTAAAAATGATAAATGCAAGTAAAAAAATCTTAAAACTTGATACGCCAAGTAAGGAAATATTAAAAAATGAAATAAATAAAATAAAGACATTAACAAAGATATCAATTCTTGGTAAAACTGAATCAGGCTCAGATGTAGAACTTATAGCGAATTTTATAAATACAGTATTTATGCTTCCTTTAATTTCATATGAAATAGCGAAAAAACATATAAAAAATAATAAAACTGCTGTAGTAGAAATTTGGAAAGAAGTTGGGAATATTGAATCAGCCATTTCAATTTTAAGCTATAAACAATTGATTGGAAGAGAAAATTATATTAAACCTGACTTTACACAAAATCACCAAATTAATGCTACAAATGTTAAACATCCACTTTTACAAAATCCAGTAGGAAATGATGTAAAGGCAGATGGTATATTTTTAGTATCTGGTTCAAACGCATCTGGAAAATCCACTTATGTAAAAAGTATTGCGATAAATGCGATTTTATCACAAACAATATTTATGGCCTTAGCAAATAGTTTTAGTTTAAAAAAGGGAAACATTCTAACTTCAATGGCAATCAAAGATGATGTTGAAGAAGGGGATAGCTATTTCATTGCGGAAATAAAATCATTAAAAAGATTAATTGAAGATTTAGATAATGGAAATCTTTCATATTACTTTATTGATGAAATATTAAAAGGTACAAATATGATAGAAAGAATAGCATCATCCGCAAGTATAATCAAATATCTTTCAGATAACGATGCTATTGCATATATTGCGACTCATGATATTGAACTTACAGAAATGTTTAACGATGAAATACAAAACATTCATTTTAAAGAAATAATAGATGAAAACAACCAAATTGTGTTTGACTACAAACTGCATCAAGGACCTTCAAATACAAAAAATGCAATAAAACTACTTGATATAATGAAATTCCCACGAACAATCGTTACTGAATCAAATGAAAGAGTTATGTATTTTCTAGAAAATAGAAAATGGGATGTATTATCCGATTGATAAACACTTTAATACAGGACAATATACTTTCGAAAATACATTTGAATTCAGTAAAAATTGAATATTATTGAATTATACTGAGTCAAATTTTTTTTCGTCAGTGTAAATTTCTTTTTTTCATTTTATACTGAAATAATTAGTGAAAAAGACAGTATAAATTATAGAAAATAAAAAGTATACTGAAAATGTTTGATTAATATTGATATAAATGATAATTTTTCTCGTTTATACTCGAAATATTCTTAAATTTCTCAGTATTAATCATTGATTTGATATATTATACTGAAGAAAATTTTAAGGTGACAGTATTTTTTGTAAAAACCTAAAAAAAGCTGAATATATAAATAAGGTTCATTAATAATTATTGGAGACAAAATCCAATAGATATAAATGAACCTTTTAAAAATAGAAAAAACGTGTATTTCTACACGTTTCTAATGGTTTATTGGTGCCCATGGAGGGACTTGAACCCCCACGCTCGTGAAAGCATCAGATTTTGAGTCTGACGTGTCTGCCAGTTCCACCACATGGGCTTGAAATAAAACTTCCAAAAAAAAAGGAGTTTTTTGTTGTTGCTCTATAATATTAACACTTTAATAAAAAATTTTCAATTTTTTTAGTAGATTTTTTGTATGTGTAAAATTAAGGGAGGGATTTTATTTAAATTGATTATTGTAAAATATGATATTTTATCTCTGTTTTGTTATACTTAGAGTATAGAAAAATAGGGAGTAATTAATGAAAAAATATGGAATAGTAGATATTGGTTCAAATACTGTACGTTTAGAAATTTATTGTGATAAGGGAAAAGATTTAATCAGATTTTTTAAGAAGAAAGAAAATTTAGGTCTTACATCATATATAGAAAATGGTGTGATTTCTGATAAAGGTATTTCTCGTCTAATTGAGATATTGTCTGATTATGTTAATATTTCAAAAAACATTCGAATTGAAGATTTATTTATTTTTGCAACTGCTGCAATTAGAAATTCAAAAAATGTAAATGAAATATTGAAGAAAATAAAAGATAGTACTGGTATAGAAGTTGATTTATTATCTGGAAATAGGGAAGCAGAGCTTGGCTTTAAGGCTGTGACCGAGACATTTGGGATAACTAGCGGCTTAAATGTGGACATTGGTGGTGGATCAACTGAATTTACATTATTTGACGATGGTATAGTTAAATTATCAAAGTCAATGAATAATGGTTCTTTGTCATTTTTCTCAAATTGTATCGAAGGAATTATACCGACAAAGAAAGAAGCAAAATTGATAAAAAAAGAAGTAAAAAATTATATGAAATCAGAAGGCTTTTCTAAAAATGTTAGAAAGCAAATTACAGGTGTAGGAGGTACTATTAGAATACTGGGAAGATTAATAAGAGAATATTATAATCTTGGATTCAAGACATATTTTAATGTTGAAGAATTAAAAACAGTAGTTAACAAATTAATAGAACAAGATAAGGCAACAATAAGAATGCTATTGCAGCTATCTCCAGATAGAATACATACAATTGTTCCTGGAGCATTAATATTATTAACAATATGTGATTATTTCTCTGTTGAAGAGATTTTAGTAAGTGAAAGTGGTGTAAGAACGGGTTATCTTTTAGAAAAATTGCAGAAATAGGAGTGTTTCATGAGTGAATTATATATGCAAAATAGGGAATTATCTTGGTTGAAATTTAACGAACGTGTTTTAGAGAAGGGTACTGATGAAGATATACCCTTATACGAGAGATTGAAGTTTTTAAGTATTTTCGATAGTAATTTAACGGAATTCTTTAATGTCAGAGTAGGATCATTAACAGATTTAACACTATTAAAAGATGTCAGTCGAGATTCTAAAACGGGCATGACACCACAAGAACAATTGAACGAAATTTATAAAGAATGTATCACTTTATATGCTAAAAGAGATGCAATTTATAATGATTTAGAAACTAAATTAAGAGAAAATAATATTGGAAATCTAAAATATAATGAATTAAATGAAGAAGAAAAAGCATTTATTAATAATTATTTTAATAAAAATATTATGGTTATGATTTCTCCAAATATTATTGATAAACACCATCCATTCCCTTTTATTGAGAATGATTCACTTTATATACTTGCTGAATTAAAAACGAAAAAGAGAATTATGCATCTAATATTGCCTGTCAGAGATGCATTGCCTCCTTTGATAAAATTACCAAATTCTAATAATTATATTATGATAGAGGAAATTATTATCAATCATCTTGATAAAATTGTTCCTAACTTTGAAATTGTAGAGAAATATGTAATACGATTGACAAGAAATGCAGATATTGATTTAGATCAAGGATCTGATGAAGAAATTGATTATAAAGAATTTGTACAACAGAAATTACGCAATAGGAGAAAACTTGTTGCAGTAAGGATGGAAACCGATAAGAAGTTTTCAGAAATTACAAATACTTTTATTAAGGAAAATTTAGAACTAGAAGATAATCAAATATTTGTGACCAGTTCACCATTGAAGATGAAATATGTTTGGTCACTAGGAAAATATCTAGATAGTAGAAAAGTTAGTTCTATTTCATTTAATCCATATATTCCAAGAAAGACAAATATGATTACTGAAGGAAGTCCGATTTTTCCACAAATTGAAGATCATGATGTTATGCTTTCATATCCTTATGACAATATGGATACATTAATTGAATTATTGAAAGAAGCCTCACTTGATGAAAGAGTTTTTTCAATTAAGATTACACTGTATAGGGTGGCAACAAATTCAAAAATTATTAAATATTTGTTGAGAGCGGCAGAAGAAGGTAAAGAAGTTACTGTTGCTGTAGAGCTTAGAGCGAGATTTGATGAAATCAATAATATTGATTATTCTGAAGAGCTTATTCAAGGTGGAGTAAATGTGCTTTATGGTGTTGAGAAATATAAAGTGCATTCAAAAGTGTGTTTAATAACATATATGGACAATCATAAAGTTAAGTATATAACACATATTGGTACTGGTAACTATAATGAATCCACTGCAAAACAATATCAAGATATGAATGTAATCACTTCTAATGAAAAAATCGGTATTGATGCATCTAATTTCTTTAATAATTTGCAAATGTCTAGAGTTGATAATGAATATGAGTATCTATTACAATCTCCATCTACATTCAAGAAAAAAATGCTTGAATTAATGGATAGAGAAATCGAAAAAGGTGAGAATGGATATATTAGAATTAAATGCAATTCTATCACAGATAAAGATTTGATTGAAAAGATGGCTGAAGCATCTAGAAATGGTATAAAAGTTGATTTAGTTGTCAGAGGTATATGCTGTATAGTGCCTGGCATAAAAGGTGAAACAGAAAATGTAAGGGTAATTTCAATCGTAGGAAGATATCTTGAACATGCAAGGATTTACCAATTTGGTAAAGGTGAAAGATCTGATGTATATATAGCATCTGCAGACTTTATGACAAGAAATACTGAAAGACGTGTTGAAATTGCACTACCAATTTTAGATAAAGATATTAAAAATTATATGCTAGAGTTTTTAGATAATCAATTTAGAGATACCGTAAATGCCACAGAATTACAAAGTGATAGAAACTACAAATATATTGAAGGTGAGAAATTTGATTCACATCTTTACTATATGGAAATCACTCCAAGTTATTTATACAGACCTAGTGTAGTGAGAGAAGAAAAAATACAAAACGATAATACAAGTAAGATAGAGATACCAGAAGATAAAGAAACTAAAAAGAGAATATTTGCCCGAATTTTAGATTTCTTTAGAAAGTAAGAGGAAAAATGAAGAAGATATTATTAATTGATGGTTCAAGCTTAATTTTTAGAGCATTTTATGCTATTAGAAATTTAACAACAAGAGAAGGTGTGCCAACAGGGGCTGTTTATGGATTTATGAATATGTTTCATGCAGCGCTTGAAAAGATTCAACCTGATTATATATTAGTTGCTTTTGACAATGCTGGACCAACTTTAAGGACTAAAGATTATGCTGAATACAAAGCAAATCGTCAAAAAACTCCAGACGAATTATTGACACAATTTGGAATGGTAAGAGATTTGCTTGATTCATACAATGTTAAACATTTTGCTATGGATGACTATGAGGCTGATGATATTATAGGTACATTATCTAAAATATCAAACGACAATGATATACAATCATATATGTTGACAGGAGATAGAGATTATTTTCAATTGATTGATGATAAATCATCTGTTTTATACACTGTAAAGGGTATTTCAAATCTAGAAATTTACGATGAAGCAAAAGTGTTAGAAAAATATGATTTAGAACCTAAAAAATTAATTGAAGTAAAAGGACTTATGGGAGATCCATCAGATAATATACCTGGTGTACCAGGTGTTGGTGAAAAAACAGCAGTTAAATTAATAAAAGAATATGGCACCATTGAAGGAGTATATGAAAATATAGATAAGGTTTCAGGTAAAGCACTTCCTCAAAAATTAATGGATAACAGAGATTCAGCATTTATTTCTAGAAAATTAGGTGAAATAATTACAAATGTTGATTTAGATTTTTCAATAGAAGATTTAAAGGTTAAAGAGCCAAATAGAGAAGAACTATATGAAAAATACAAATTGCTAGAATTTAATACTTTGACCACACAATTTGCACCGGAAACTGATGAAGCTTTTGATTTTGAAGCGACTGTTGTTGGCGTAAATCGTTTTGGAGACATAAGTGCATATATTCAAAAGCATAAAAAAATCATTTTTGATATTATTTGTGATGGGGACTATCTACAATGTGAACCAAAATATATTGCTATAAAAGGTAATAAAACCAATGTATTGGTTGTGGATTTAGAGAAAGATTTAGATGTTTTTGTTGCTAAATTTAAGGAATTTTTTGAAAATCTCGATATCGAAAAAATTGGTTTCGACATTAAAAAGTTAATTATTTTATTAGATAAAATTGGTATAAACCTAGAGGATAATTACCAAGATTTAATGATTATATCTTATTTAATTAATCCAAAAGGAGACTATTCATTAAAAGATATTTCATTTACCGAATTAGAAAAAGATATTAAATCATTAGAAGAGTATTTAGGTAAAGGTAAATCTGCTAAAACTTTAGAAGATTTAGAAATGGTTTATGTTGAAGAATATCTTTCAAATAATCTATTTGTAATAGAACATTCATTAAATAGTCTATTGGATAAACTTAAAGATTCCAATATGATTCATCTATTAGAAGATATTGATTTGCCTTTAGTTAAAGTTTTAGCCCATATGGAGATATTAGGCATACAAATTGATAGAAATGAATTTGAAAAGCTTGATATTGAAATTAATGAAAGAATTGAAGAATTAACAAATTCAATTTATAATTTGGCTGGAGAAGAATTTAATATAAATTCTCCTAAACAGTTAGGTGAAATACTTTTTGAAAAATTAAAATTACCAGTAATCAAAAAAACTAAGACAGGATATTCTACAAATATTGATGTTTTATCTAAATTGAGAAATGAGCATGAAATTATTCCATTGATTGAACAATATAGACAAGTATCAAAATTGAAAGGCACATATATTGATGGATTAATTAAAGTTATAAGTAAAGACGGAAGAATACATTCTAAATTTAATCAGACAGTTGCGGCGACGGGTAGATTGAGTTCAACTGATCCGAATTTACAAAACATTCCTATAAAAACAGAAGAAGGTAGGATGATCAGAAAAGCTTTTGTTGCTGGAGAAGATAAATTGCTTGTTTCAGCGGATTATTCACAAATTGAGCTTAGGGTATTGGCTGCACTGACTAAAGATAAAAATATGCTTGATGCTTTTGAACATGGTATTGATATCCATACTAAGACGGCATCAGAAGTATTTAAAGTAGACTTAGATAAAGTTACTAAATTACAGAGATCTGAAGCAAAAGCGGTAAACTTTGGTATAGTTTATGGTATTTCAGATTATGGTCTTTCAGAAGACTTAAGTATACCAAGAAAACAAGCGAAACAATATATCGAAGAATATTTAGCTTCATATCCTGAAATAAGTAAATATATGGAAAGTATTGTGAAAAAAGCAAAAGAAGATGGTTATGTGGAAACACTGTTTAATAGAAGAAGATACATTCCAGAGTTAAAGAGTTCAAACTTTAATGTAAGAAGTTTTGGAGAAAGGATCGCATTAAACACACCTATACAAGGGACAGCCGCAGATATCATAAAAATTGCGATGATAAATGTATATGAAAGATTAAAAAAGGAAAAATTGAATTCTAAGTTAATCCTTCAAATACATGATGAGTTAATAATTGAAACTGATAAATCAGAATTAGAAAAAGTCAAGAAAATTTTAACCGAAGAGATGCAAAATGCTGTAGATATCAATGTTAAACTTTTAGTTGAAGTTGATAGTGGAGAAACTTGGTATGAAATCTAGAGTTGTCGGCATAACTGGATCAATTGCAACAGGAAAATCCACAGTAACAGACATATTAAAAGATTTGGGATATAATGTTATTGATGCAGATAAGATTGCACATCAATTAATGAAAGTTGGTAATGAAAACTATGATGCGATAGTTTCATATTTTGGTGATAAAATACTAAATCCTGATAAATCGATTAATAGAAAAAAATTAGGAAATATCGTTTTTAATGATAAAAAACAGTTAAACAAATTAAATAATTTGACCCATGATAATATTTTTAATAAAATAAAAGAAAATATTGAATTTTATAAAAATGAAATAATCTTTGTGGACATCCCTCTTTTAATTGAACTAAAAATAAAAGGGGCGTTAAGTATTGAGTTTGATGAAATTTGGTTAGTTTATGTAGATAGACAAATTCAAATAGAAAGACTTGCAAAAAGAAATAATATTTCATATGATGAAGCTGAAAAACTTGTAAATACTCAAATAAACATTGATGATAAAGTTCAATATTGTGATTTTATTTTAGATAATTCGAAAGATATAGATTATGTTAAGAAACAAATTATTGAAAAGATGAGGACATTATGAAAGTATTCAAAAGACTATTAGTATTTTTACTAGTACTTGCAATAGTAATATTCATTGGTATATATTTCTTAGTATTTTTCTTAGTAAGAGATAATCATAAGCCATATATGGGATATATTGAAAAATATTCTCAAGAGAATAAGCTGGATGAAAAGCTCATAACAGCTTTGGTAAAGACGGAAAGTAGCTTTAATCCAAACGCACATTCAAAAGCGGATGCTAGAGGATTGATGCAATTAGTACCAGAAACTGGTAAGTGGGTTGCATCTCAACTTGATGAAGAATTTAAGGAAGAAAATCTAAAAGATCCAGAAACTAATATTAGATATGGGACATATTATTTTAAGCATTTACTAAATCAATTTAAGAGTGTTGATTATGCGATTATTGCATATAATGCGGGACCAACCAATGTTAAAAATTGGATTGACGGTGGTATTTTAACCGGTAGTTATGAGGATTATGAAAATATACCAATTCAAGAAGCAAAAGATTATATCCAAAAAGTTAAGAAACAATATAATTTAAATAAAAAAATATATAATATATATTATAAAAATCCT
>NZ_JH601088.1:686112-701080 GCF_000245755.1 Helcococcus kunzii ATCC 51366
GGGATTCTTAGTAAGTGATATATTTAATTAATAAATATTTGAGCTATTGCAATCCTGTGATAGCTCTTTTTTATAATAAATATTATTCTATTAATTTTTGTTAACATTATAAAATGATAATAGACTAACAAAATACTAATAAAATGATAATATCTTCACATTATGCTATAATTTATATGATTTTAAAAATCGAAAATAAAAAGGGGTAACATATGGTATTAAAAAACACATTTAAGCGCGGTTTTCATATTCATAGTAAAAAAGAATTAAGCCGTGGCAATAAGTACATAGAAATACCTGCACCAGATATAGTTAAGATTCCAATGCTACAACACATTGGAACTCCATCTAATCCTATTGTTAAAGTAGGAGATTATGTAAAAGTTGGACAAAAAGTTGGAGAAAAAGTGGGAGCAATTTCTGCAAATATTCACTCCAGCGTATCCGGAAAGGTAATAAAAATTGAAGTAGCGCCAGCTACTAGAGGAAATACTGTAAACTGTATTTTCATTGAGAATGATCATAAAGATGAAAAAGGCTACGAATTAATGGATAGAGATTATAATAGTATGTCTTCTGAAGAAATCATTGGAATCATTGAAGAGTTAGGTATTACAGGGCTTGGTGGGGCATCATTTCCAACTCATATTAAATTAACACCACCTGAACCAATCCAAGATGTTATTATAAATGCAGCAGAGTGTGAACCATACTTAACATCAGATGATGTTACTATGAGAAATTTTGCATCAGAAATAGTAACTGGATTGAAAATTGAAATGAAAGTACTAAATGCAAAAAATGGTCATATTCTAGTTGAAGATGATAAGCCTGAAGCTATAGCTGCTTTGCAAAAAGCTGTTGAAGGAGAATCAAATATTAGGGTTGTACCTGCTAAAGCAAAATATCCTCAAGGTGACGAAAAGAGGGTTATTGACGTTGTTTTAGGAAAAGAAGTACCTTTTGGTCAACAAACATTTAGCATTGGTGTTATCGTTTCAAATGCAACAACTGCATACGCAATTAAACAAGCCGTTTGTCACAATAAACCATTATATGAAAGAATTGTGACATTTTCTGGTGAAGCGATGAAACAAAAAGTTAATGCACTTGTTAGATTTGGTACACCAATTGCAAAAGCGATAGAACATTTAGGTGGATTAGATGATAATTTAGCTAAAGTTATCATTGGTGGTCCAATGATGGGATTTGCAAAAACTGATTTAGAAATTCCTTTAGAAAAACCTACAAATGGTATTTTAGCTTTAAGTATTGAAGAATCAGAATATCCAGAACAAGAGCCATGTATAAAATGTGCTGCTTGTGTAGAAGCTTGTCCTGTTGGATTGCAACCATTTAATCTAGAACAATTAGTTAGAAATAATGAAGTTAGAGAAGCAGAAGCAAATAATATTATGTCATGTATAGAATGTGGTCTATGCTCATATATTTGTCCTGCTCATATACCTTTAGTTGAAACATTCAAAGAAGGTAAAGCTTTAGTTAGAAAGTTAAATCAATAGGAGGAGATAATGGAAAATATAAAAAAATATAGTATGATAGCTCCTCATATAAGAAATAAAAAAAGTACACAAACTGTTATGCTTGATGTTGTAATAGCTTTATTACCAGCATTATTTGCTTCAGTGTATTTCTTTGGAGCAAGAGCATTAATTCTTACACTTGTAACTGTTGTTGCATGTGTAGCTTCAGAATTTTTAATCCAAAAATTATTACATAAACCAGTCAGAATAAAAGATTTATCAGCAGTTGTCACTGGTATGCTTTTAGCATTTAACTTGCCAGTTGAGTTTCCAATCTGGATGGCTATTGTTGGTAGTATCTTTGCAATTGTTATTGTAAAAGAATTATTTGGCGGTATTGGTCAAAACTTTATGAATCCAGCTTTAGCAGCGAGAGTATTTATGTTAGTTACATGGCCAGCACAAATGGGGACATTTACATATGACGGAGTTGCGGGTGCAACACCATTAGGCGGTAGACCTTCTTCATTAATGGATTTATTCATTGGTAATATACCAGGTACAATCGGTGAGGTTTCAAAAGTTGCTATTTTAATAGGTCTAGCTTATTTATTATTTAAACAAGTAATTAAATTAAGAATGCCATTAGCATATATGATCACATGTGCTGTTTTATTCTACATATTAAAATATGACTTTGTTGATACATTATCACAATTACTTTCTGGAGGAATTATTTTTGCAGCTGTATTTATGGTTACAGATTATTCATCATCACCAATGTCACCAATGGGACAAATAGTTTATGCTATTGGTGCAGGTATATTAACAGTTGTGATTAGACTTTATGGAGGATATCCAGAAGGTGTATCCTTTGCGATTATTATTATGAATGTATTTGTTCCTCTAATTGATAAATTAATTCGTCCAAGAGTATTTGGAGTGAAAGGGGCACAAAAATGAAAAAATCTACATCATTAATTAAAACATTATTGATTGCTGTAGTTGCCATCGCTCTAGTATTTGGAGCAAATAAATTATTAGAGCCTCTACAACAAAAAGTAGAAGGAAATAGTGAGTTTGCATCAGTATTTCCAGAAGGAAAAGATTTTAAAGAAATAGAATTTGAAAAAACTGAAAGTATAAACAAAGTTTATGAAGTTACAGATGGATCAAATGCAGTTGGTTATGTGTTTGATGCAACTGTGCCACAAGGTTATGGTGGTCCTATCAATTTCTTAATTGGTATCACAAAAGAAGGTATCATAAAAGGTATTGAAGTACTTGAACAATCAGAAACTGAAGGTTTTGGTGCTGCAATAGCTACATCAGAATTTGCTGAAGGGGTAAAAGATGTTAATGTATCCAAAGGAGTTTCAGCAGGTGAAAAAGATGTAGAAAAAGGACAAATTGAAGCTATTTCAGGGGCTACAATAACAACAAATGCATTTTTAGATGAATTAAAAACTGTTGTAAATTTACTTTCAACTTTATCTGAAAATGTTGAACAAATTGTAGAAGAAAAACCATATTATGTTGAAAAATATGAAGAACTTTTAGATGATAGTTTATCAAATTATACATTTGAAGAATTGAAATTAAACGAAGAATCACCAGAAGTGTATAATGCAAACTTAAATAGAATTATTAAAGTTGTTGGAAAAGATGGAAAGTTAAACTCTTATATTTTACAAATGTCAACAAAAGGATATGGTGGAAATATAGATATTTTAACAAGAATCAATGATGAATATAGAGTGTTTAAGTCAATATTCCCATCACAAAATGAAACACCAGATTTAGGTGGTTATATTGATGATGAAGTTTACAAAAATTCACTAGTGGGACTTAATTTAGATAAAAACTTTTTAACAAAGGCTATAAAATTAAGAGAAAATCCTACTGGAGAAAAAGATATATTATTAATTTCAGGAGCTACCATTACATCACAAGCCATTCAAAAAGCTTTTGATGGAGCGATTGAAGGACTAGTTCAATTTGATAAAGTTAAAAATGATGAGAAAAACTTCGAAAAACTAGATGTGGACGCTTTAATGGAAGCATCTGAAGATGATAAGGGTTCAAAATATAATCATGCGGAAGCTTTTGAAGCGGTTGATTCTAGTAAGCCTCTAGATAAAGGTACAAATGATGAAGTTATTGCAGTTTCACAAGCTTATGCAGGTGACAAGGAAATCGGACGCATTATAGATGTAAATGTCGATGGATTTGCAGGTGTTATTGAATACGGTCTTTTAGTTTCAAATGAAGGAATAGTTGAAGATTTTAAGGTTTACAATCATTCAGAAACTGAAGGATATGGTGCTGAGATTGCGGAAGATTCATTCAAGGATAAGATTAAGGGATTAGACTTATCAAAGACTAAGGAATTCAAAAATGGAGATAATATCGAAGGTATCTCTGGTGCGACATTTACTACAGATGGTTTAATTAAAGGATTGAATTCTGCTGTCAAAGCATTTGCTGATTCAAAAGATGCAAAAGTTGTAGAAAATGCTGATTCCAATCAAGATGGTAAAGATGCAAATTCAAATAGTTCTACTGAACATGATTACAAATCATTCAAAGGTGTTGATGAAGTTAAAGATGTTGATTTCAAATCAAATGATAAAGTTATAAAAGTAGTAGATGCTTTATCAGAAGGAAAAGAAATTGGAAGAATCTATGACGCTAAAACTACAGGTTTTGGTGGTGATATTGAATTTGGATTATTGATTTCAAAAGATGGAAAAATTGAAGATTTAGTTATTTATAATCAATCTGAAACTGAGGGATTTGGAGCTGTCATTCAAGAAGATGGATATAAGAATAATATCGTTGGTAAAAACATCAAAGAAATAGAATCTGTTGATGACATCTCTGGCGCTACCATCACATCAGAAGGTATGAGTTCCGCTTATAAAGCTATACTTGAAGTTTATGAAAGCTTGGGGCAATAGGAGGAAGTTATGAAAAATTCACATTTTGACAATATAATTAAAAATAATCCAGTATTAGTTCAAGGTTTAGGTATAGTTTCAGTTTTAGCTGTAAGTAGAACATTCAAAGGGGCGTTAATAATGTCACTTGCAGTACTTGGAGTATTTATTGCTTCAAGTATAGTAGTTTCTGCATTAAAATCATTAATCGATGATGAGTACGAAATGGTTAGCATATCAGTTATAACAGCTTTATTCTCATTTATCGCATATATGTTAATAAATGCATTTTTCCCAATTACAACTGGAGCAATGGGAATATATGCTTTCTTAATAGCTGTAAATTCAATGATCTTAAATAGATTACAAAAATATGCAAAACATGAAACCATTGGAAATTCTATAATGGACGCTTTTACAAATAGTTTAGGATATGCGGCAGTGATAGCTATTCTTGGTTTTATAAGAGAACTTATAGGAGCAGGAACTTTATTTGGTGCAAGAATTATACCAGAAGCTTACATTATTAAGACATTCCAGGAACCTGTCTTTGCCTTTATCCTATTGGGTATATTTATGGCGGTAGGAAATTCATTTACAACAAAAGTTAAAGAGGAGGCTAAATAATGGAATTTTTAAGTATAATTTTAGCAGCAGTATTTATAAATAATGTTGTTTTAACACAATTTTTCGGAGTTAGACCTCTAAGTTCAAATGCCGATGAAATAAAACTTTCATTAAAAAATGGACTTGTTATAACTGTGATTATGACAATATCTTCAGTTATCACAAAACTTGTAAATGATTATATTCTAAAAGATCATCAATACTTACAAATTATCATATTTGTATTTATTGTAACATTGATATTAGAATTATTTTCTTCATTTATTGAAAAAGAAAATAAATCATTGCTTTTAGCAAATACTTTACTATTAGGCGTTGCACTAATCGTATCTCAAAATGGGCTATCATTATTAGATACTGTATTATACAGTATTGGAGCTGGACTTGGATTTTCATTAATCACAGTCCTAGTAGATGCAATTAGATATAAATACAGAAATGCAGCAATTTCAAAGAATTACTTAGGCAATCCAATCACATTTATTGCTTTAGGTTTAATTGCGCTAGCATTTTATGGATTTAATGGATTATTTTAGAAGATAGAAAATAGACTGCTTAAAATGACTGAAAAGTTGTTTTGAGTAGTCTTTTTTTTTATATGCGGAAAGGAATTTACATTGTTTGATAAAGTTTACATTGATGAGATAAGTCACAGATTGTAAAGAATGTAAAATATATGTTAAATATATGTAAATTCTTAATATTTGAATTGATATAAAAAATAATGGTGCTATAATTTAATCGGAGGGAACGATATCATGTAAAAAATTACGTTCTTAAGGGGGAGGGTAATGAAGAAAATTTTCAAATCTATACTAATGTTAGCAATTGTAATTTCCATTTGTAGTTATACAGTATTGGGAGCAAGTTCTGTAAACTATGTAAACTATGACAATTCAAGAAATTTAACAAGAAATGGTAGTGGAGGAGCTTATGAAACTGTCTTCTACGACTATGGAACAAAGATACCAGGAGATAATGCGAGGACATTTGCAAAATCATATGGAAATACAAAAAATGCAGCTGTAATTAGATTTGCTGACTATGGTACAACTAGTTTTGAAACACAAACAAGTAATACATATAAAAATAAGTTAGCATACATAAATTATACTTCATCCAAAGATTATTTACAGCCTGGATCATTTTCAAAAGCACTTGGATTTATTGAATTTGTATTAAATATTACTGAATAAATTAATAGTAAATAAAAAATAAATTGATGATTAGGTTCCCTCTATTTTATATTAGGAGTATTACACATGAAAAGATTTAAGATGTCACTAGAATTATTTTTCCAACAAAAGTATTTTAAATGGGTTGTTTTTTTACAGATCATAATGTGTCTTTTTATGATGGTTCCAAACATCGACAAATATAAAAATGGTTTTGATTTTATTAATAAAATGAGTAATTTACCAATAAATAATTCTATTTTGTTTATGAATAAAGAAGTATATTATGTTGGTAATAATGCAATAAATATACAAGATCTAAAAGAAAATGACAAAAAATTTACAAAACTAATTAATAATAGTGAGATAGTTAAATCATACTCTCCAAGTTTTAATCATATATATATTGCAAATATAGAAAATGGTAAAGAAGTAGATTACGATACATTTGTGTATGATGAAGCATCGTTATTAAATATAATTGATGAGAAAGATATAAATAAAATTAAATTATATAAGGGTACAAATATACCTATTTTGATATCAAGTGGTAAAAAAGATACATATAAAATTGGAGATAAACTTGATAAAATAAATAAATACATATTTGGTAAAGAAAAAAATGAACTTATCCCTAATCCTGTTGATATAAAATTTGAAGTTGTAGGTTATTTTGATAGAGGTTTAGATGATTTTTTAGATAAAAATATTGTTTCAAACTCAGAACAGTTTAGATTATCAAACATATTTACAGAACCTCCAATAATTTATGATAACAAAATAATTACTTTGTACGATAAAAAAATAAATACTTTAGAGAATAATTGGATTCAACCTTCAATGAGACTTGTATATTTTAAGGATAATACAAGAGAACAAGAAATTGATCAATTTCTAGATAATCTACGTAAAGAAAACATTGGTGAATTTGCTTTGGGTAAAAACATGATTAAAGCAGATAAAGATTTTTTATATAATAGAATCTTGAGAAATTTAGATACAATAATAGGTTTAACCATTATGGTGATTATTACTTTATTTAGTATTTCTTTAATTAATAAATCAATACTCAAAAAAAGATTAAATATTTATTTAATTAATGGTGCAAAGAAGAAAGATATATATTGGATAACACACATATATTATTCAATCATGGTTTTTATACCTATTATAATATATAGCATTTTTTCTTTTATCTCTGAAAATGAGTATATAAAAAATAATGTAGAGTTCTTTACAAATGCTTTATTTAATAATTATATTATTTCAATTTCAGGTTTTATAATAATGATTGTTTTTGCTCAAATATATATTGCAATTATTACATATGTAACCATTAAAGATTTTGATAGTAGAAAATATATTGAAAGTTATAGAGAGCTATAGGAGAAAATATGAACTTTATTTTACAAGAAATTAGAGATAATTTTCCAAAATTGAAATATTTAATAATTACATTGATAATATCTATAACTATATGTTTTATGATAATTTTTTCAACAAATAAATTATATAATAATAGAGAAGAAGATTTTAATAAAACTTCTACAGCAGAATATAAAATAAGCACTGAAGGTTTAAATAAACTTAATTTAATACAAAAATACAAATTAAACTTTATGAACTTATACTTTTATCCACCTGGAGATTTAGGTAGAAAAATTGACAATCTTATATCTAGTAGTGGTTATTTGTTTACTAATGATTTTTTTGTACCTGATGATAAAAGTACTCGACCTTCCTATACTGGTAAAGTACCTAAATTTTCAGATAAAGAGATGGAAATTGCAATTCCTAAAGAATATTCTTATATTAAAAATATTAAGATAAATGATAATTTTGAAGTAAATGGAGAAAATCTAAAAGTGGTTGGATTTACAGATTCACATCATAATAACTCTTTTATTATTTCTTTAGAAACTGCAAAAAAACTTAACTTAAGTATAAATAATTTATGGGTAAACTTAAACGATGATTATACTCTATCTGAAAGAAAAGATATTTATGATAATGTATCAAACATATTAAATACAAACTATAAGATAATTAATTTTAAGGGGTATAATGATCCTATACTTGGAAGTATTGAAATGCAAACTTCCATTATCGGTCTTGCAGTTTTAAATATTACATTAATATATTGGTATGTATTAGAATCAAGAAAGAAGAGATATTTTATCTATAGATTTTCTGGGATGAATGAAAAATATTTTTATAAAATGATAACATTTGAGATTTTTATTATTTATTTAGTTTCATTTTTCATTGCTTTAAGTATATTTATTTTAATAAAATTCTTAGTACTAAAGACGATATTAAATATAGATTGGTATGATATATCACTATCAACTATATTATTAGTATTTGTTCTATTTTTATTAATTTTAGTTATTGCGACTATACTGAACGCTAGAAAATACTTTAAAAATTCTTTGATGGAGTCATACAAGGGGTAGAGATGATTAATATAAAAAAATTAAATAAATATTATAACAAGGGCAAAGATAATGAACTACATGTATTGAAAGATTTAAATCTTTTACTTTCAGATAATGAGTATATAGCGATTATGGGTACTAGTGGTGTTGGTAAATCAACATTGTTAAATATTATAGGTGGACTTGAAACTTTTGAATCTGGTATATATGAATTTTGTAATAAAGATATGTCAAATTTAAAAGAAAATGAACTTTCAGAGATCAGAGGTAAAGAGATTAGTTTTATATTTCAAGATTATATGCTTATTGAACAAGATAATATATTGAAAAATGTAAAGGTCCCTTTATACTTTGATAAAAGATATAAATTAAGTGATTTTAATGGCATGGCAAAAAATGCTTTGAAAAAAGTTGGTCTAGAAGATATTAAAACAAATAAAAAAGTTTCACAATTAAGTGGTGGACAAAAACAAAGAGTTGCTATAGCTAGAGCGATAGTAAATAAACCTAAATTATTATTAGCGGATGAGCCTACAGGAGCTGTGGATGCAGAGACAGCTGAAGAAATATTATTAGTTTTTGATGAACTAATAAAAAATGGTTTATCAATTATTTTAGTCACACATGATATAAATGTTGCTAAAAGAGCTAATAAGATTTATAAAATGATAGATGGTAGTTTATATGAGGATAAAGACGTATAAAAGCACCTTTTTCTTGCCATAAATCTAAAAATACTGTATCATACAAATATCGAAAAGAGGTATTTATGAAAACTGAAAGAGATTTATTGAGAGAAAAAGAAAAGGGATCAAACAAAAATATAAAGAACATCAAAAGTTATTCAGTATTTTTATATTCATTCGCATTACTATTTTTTGAATATTTACTATTGGATTTAGTACTTACTTCTGTAAATATAACTGAGTATAAAATGAATTTTACTATTGGACTTTTTATCACACTTATATTTATCTCACTTATTACCGTTTTATATATGTCAAATAAAACAACTAGATTTAAAGATGCAATTAAAGATAGTAAACTAAATATGTTAGCTTTAGTCATCGGTACTGTAGCTATAGTATATTTAGCAAATGTATACCTTGGTTATACTATCGTTTATCTTAGTATATTGCCGATAATATTAATAATAGCATCATTTTATATAATTGCTAAAATTTTAGAAAAGAAAATAAAATAGAAAATTTATTGGTTGTACAATAAATAGTGTTGGTGGATAAATTTCATCAACACTATCTTTAATTTAAAATAAAAAAAGACAAATTGCTCAATTTATCTTAGAATTAGATTAACCAAAAACATATCAAAGGAGAACAAAATGTCTTTTAATAATTTTACTACAAAAATGCTTTCAATAACAGATGATAATATAACTTTTTCTGATGAAATTTATGAAAAATTGATTAACAATCTTCATACTATTGTTTTTTGTGCTAAATTAACATATAAATCTCACTCTTGCCCTAAATGTGGTAATTGTGATGATAGTAAAATAATTAAACACGGTAGCAAAAATTCAATTGTTAGAATTCTTCCTGTAAATGGTCAACCTGCCGCCATTGATCTTAAAAAACAGAGATTTCTTTGCAAAGAATGTAAATCTACTTTCATCGCTGAAACTAGTCTAATTAGTAAATTTAAATCAATTTCAAATAGACTTAAAACTAAAATTTTAAAAGATATTTCTCTAAAAGTAAGTGAGATTGATATCGCTAATTTAAACAATGTTTCTCATTCTACTGTTTCAAAATATATTGACAAAGACTTTAGATCTTACAGACCTAGTTATCTTTGGTTACCCAAACATATTTCTTTCGATGAGTTTAAATCAACTAAAGATGCTGACGGTTCAATGAGTTTCATTTTTACTGATGTTGAAAATAATAAAATAATTGATATTGTTGAAAATAGACAACTTCATTTTCTGACTAAATACTTCTCTAGATTTACAGATGAAGCGAGAGCTATGGTTGAGACTGTATATATTGATATATACACACCTTACATGAGTTTGATAACAGAGATGTTTCCTAACGCAAAGATAATTCTTGATAGATTCCATATTGTAAATTTAATATCTAAAGCCTTAAATAAGACTAGGATAGCTGCTATGAAAAATTTTAACACTTCAACTATGGAATATAAACGACTTAAAAAATATTGGAAATTAATTCTTAAAGATTCTTCTACCTTACGATCTTCACATTTTTACAAATATACACATTTTAGAGAGCTTAAGTCTCAGGAAACACTGGTTGAAGATTGTATAAAATGTGATCAAGAGCTTAAAGACACTTATGATGCATATCAAATAATTCTAGGCGACATTAGAACTAAAAATTTTGAAGATTTACAAACACATCTAGTAATGCTAAAAGATAATGTATCAGATGAGATGAGGACAGTATTTGAAACATTAATTGAACATATAGAATATGTAAACAACGCATTAAAATATACTTATTCAAACGGTTATACTGAAGGAGTAAATAACTATATCAAAACTATAAAAAAGGTTGCTTTTGGATATAAGTCATTCTTTCACTTTAGAAATAGAATATTAATTTCTTTCAAATTAAAACAACAATTTAATACAATTTAAAATAACAATGGAGCTAGATTCTACTCTAACTCCAATAAAATGTTATTCTAATTCTTTACCAACACTATTTGACAAAGAACCAATTTATTGTGGGGTAGCAGATGCTATCTCATTTTTTTTTATAGCTAAATTATCAAATTTAAAATACATTAAAAGTGATTGTAAATGTTGGGTTAAAAAATGTGAAAAGGATATTATATTTTGCTTATAGTAAATATGTTAATTAACTTTAACAGTTGAAGAAATACTTGTCTAATAATGTTGAAAAAAAACATGAATATGTTATCATAAAATTACCAAATATAAAGAGAAAGGAGGAAGAGATGACTAATTTTAAAAATGTTCGAAAAGTTTTGATTGGTGTAGCATTAACATTATTAATTTTTATTTTCAACAATTTTACATTTGCTGTAAATGGAAAATTAAAACATATTCATGGAAATGTTGATTGGGGATTTTATAAGCATGGTTATGCTATAACTGAGTCCACAGCTCCAGAAAATACATTGATGAATAAAATAACAGTTAGTTTCAATGATAATTCTGGTTATACAAATGTTGCTTCAACTGCAAATAGTACATATTGCAAAGTAACTACAAACAGTTTAAATGGTAGAACAGGTTCACATTATGCATACTATTATGTAGACGGCAAACAAGTTCATAAATCAACACAAGCTTGGAAATTTAGTAATTAATATAATTAATTAAAGAAAGATAAAATTTTATCTTTCTTTAATTGATTATATTACAAAGAGGTAAATATGATTAAATTAAGAAATATTTCAGCAGGATACAATGACAAAACAATCTTAAAAAACATTAATTTGGAATTTAAGAAGGGTGAAATAGTAACGATAGTTGGTAAAAGTGGAAGTGGTAAGTCAACATTGTTAAAACTATTAAATGGTACATTAAAGCCAAAAGAAGGTAAGTATATTTTTAATGGAAATGAAGTTAGTAGTATGTCTGAGGAAGAAATAAAATTAAAATGTACACAAAATATAGGATTTGTATGGCAAAACTATAGACTAATACCGGATATTTCGGTATTAAACAATATCATGATACCATCAATAATATATGGTAAAAAAATAGATGAAATCTATTTAGAAGAAATTTTAGATTTGCTTGAAATAAAAAAATACAAATATTCATATGCATCTGATTTATCCGGTGGGGAGCAACAAAGAGTTGCTTTAGCAAGAGCAATTGTGCTAAAGCCTGAGGTCATAATGGCTGATGAACCAACAGGTGCATTGGATAGTACAACATCAAATAATTTAATTGAATTATTTTTAGAGATTAATAGAAAATATGATACATTGTGCATAATAGCAACTCATGATATAGATTTAGCAAAAATTGGTACTAAAAAAATCACAATTTCTGATGGGGAGATAATAAATGAAAAACAGTCTAAAATTGATAAAATCTTCAATCAGTAAAAAATCACGTAATTTTTGGATAACTCTACTTATTTCATCAATTATTTTGTTAATTTTATTTTTTTCAAATTCTATAATAAATTTAAATCAGGAAAGAATAATTGAAAGTAAGTTTTCCTTATATGGATCTTTTGATACAATAATTTATCAAGAAAAAGAAGAATACTCAGGCACAGAAGATAATCCGCATTCATATATTGATATTTTCAAACAAGATGATTTCATTATTGGAAGTTTTTATAATGGAGCGGAGAATTATTCTTTTTCATCAAATAATGATTATATAAAGAATTTAGAAAATGATAGTGCCATTATAACAAAGAGTTTAGCTTCAAAATTGAACATTTTAGTTAATGATAAAATTACAATAAATACTAAAAGTTTTACTATAAAAGATATTGTTAATGATTTTGGATATAATTGGATAAAAGGTTTTAGAGAAGAAAATAAAAAATTATATACTCCAAATGTATTAATAAATAATCAAACATTTTTAGATGTACAAAAAAATGATAATTACAGGATTACATTATTGGATGAAAATGAAGTTAATAAAATTGATTTTAATAATATAAAAGGAAACTATTATGAAAATAAACCAATAAAAGATGATGCGAATTTATTTTTGTTTTCATATCCAAAAGAGTTTTATTTTACACAAATTTTTATCTTATTTTTATTGGCTTGTTTTATTTTTAGTTCATACACTATTAATTCTAAAGAAAGATATTCATTATATAAAGATTTAGGTATTCAAGAATCTAATTTATTTTTTGTTGTAAGTTTAGAAATATTGATAATTGCACTTAGCTGTATACTACTTAGTTTTACATTAAATATATTGTTAGTTTATTTGTTTAAAATCGCAATAAATATTTCAAAAGTAGAATTTAATATTATTAAGGGTTATTCTTATGTTAAACTTTATATATTCTCCTACTTATTAGCAGCAACTATTTGTGCAATATTTTCAAGTAAGATAGTAAACCAAAAGCATAACACAAACAGATTAAAGAAAGACAAGATAAGATCATTAAATAATATATTAAAGGGTAAAAGTAATTTAATAATTTACTCATCAATGATGTTAATAATAATATATATGTCATTCACTTTTATAGGTTCGTTAAATACTATTGAAAATAAAAATAAAATAGTTGAATTATATGGACAATTAAAAAAAGACTATGACTTTCAAATTAATTATGTTGAAGAACAAATTCCACAGGATCACGTCTTAAAAGGAGATGAATTTATAAATGTTGAGGATTATATTAATAATAATGATTTAGGTATAACTCAATTCTATTATTATAACCATAATAATCAACTTTCAGATGTATTAGAGAAATTAAAAAATAATAAATATATTAAAAAGGTTGATCAATTTCATGAAAACTATTATGTGTATATTCCTTTGAGAAAAGAAGTGGTAGAGTCACAATTTTTTGAGATACTTGATAATGATGTTTTAAATACCGATGTAAATTTTTGGAAAAAATATTTCAATGAAGAAAATAAAGAGCTTGTATTAGCAAATATTATTTCGATGCCTGATTCTATTTTAGAAAATGTACTCAAAGAAACTTCTGGTGATGCTGATATGACGACTTTATTGAATGGAGAATCTGGAATACTTATTTCACCATCAGTTAATTTAACATCAGAAGATTTTTCTGTGGAGAATCAAAAAACATTTTATTGGGAATATAAAGAATCAGGAAAAAATATATTACGAGATGAAACACTATTAGATTATAAGGATATTGATATATACTTCCCTAAATCAAATGAAAACATAGCAGGATTTTTGAATGATAAAATCCTTGATAAATTAGATGCTAAAGTTGATAAAGTTAATTTACCATTGATATCAAAGACTTATAAAAATATTGGATGGTTTGATTTAGATAGTCATGTACTTGCATCATATAGAATATTAGTTTCAGATAAGTTTTTTGAAAAGAATAGTATCAATCATGAACCAACAAGACTTCACGTTTATCTAAATAATTTTGATAAAGCGAATGAAGTTGCAAAAGAAATATATAACTCAACAAGTAAAATTAAGAATTTACATGTAAAAGATCTATCTAATTATTTAGAGGAATTTCATAACTTCCAATATCTAAAATCGCTTATTATAGTTCTATATATAATACTAATATTTTGTATTTTGATTTTTTCTTCAATTGGTGCGTTAAATACATATTGGATGTTAAATGAAAACT
>NZ_JH601088.1:701332-709612 GCF_000245755.1 Helcococcus kunzii ATCC 51366
AATACTAATATTTTGTATTTTGATTTTTTCTTCAATTGGTGCGTTAAATACATATTGGATGTTAAATGAAAACTATTTTATTTTGTTTAGAGATTTAGGTATGACAAATAGAAATTTAATATTATTAAATATAAAAAATATAGTTAAATATTTTATAATATTCTTTATCATTCAAATAGTATTTTATTATTTTGCGTATAAAAATATAAGTAGTTTTTATCACAATATGAATGTTTCACTTAAAATCGTTATACAAATAATACCATTTATCTTTAATTTAATTGTATCTTATATTATTTTTAAGAAAAGAAGTATAGAATTAAAGAGCTAGATAAGGAACTTCCCAGTAAATAACTTAGGTTTATTAATAAAAGGTTATATAAAATAATAACAAAAAAGTGCTGATGAATTATATCATTAGCACTTTTTTTGAAGAGAAAAACAATATTATGTATAAGTGAATAAAAGGTGTGACGACTATACATATCTTAGGGGTATCACTTTTCTCTTCATTTTTAATTATAATATATATAACATATATTTTCAGCTGTTTAAGATTTTTCATCGCATAAAAATCAAGAAATTAAATTATATTATTAATATTTTGAAGTATTTGAAAATTTTACATAAATAACATAGTAAAGTTAATGAAACACATTTGCAAATAAATTTTCTTTTGAATATTTTAGTATGAAAATAATTCAAAGGAAAAAGTCAAATTTGAAATATTTTAATAATTGTGCATTTGAAATTTTGTTTTAAATGAATTGTTTACCATAAAAATTGAATACTATTTATTGTGTTTTCACCTTGACAAAACCACTATATGTAGTAAAATATTATGTACGGGGGGGGAGATATGAATGTTATAAAAAGAAATGGTTCAATTGTTGAATTTGATAAAGAAAAGATAATAATTGCGATAGAAAAGGCTATGAATTCATTCACTGGGGTGTATGAAGAAGGGCTTGCTTTAAAGATTGCTAATGAGATAGAAGAAAAAGCACGAGATATGGATAAGGCCATTACAATTCATAGTATTGAGGATGAAGTTTATTATAGATTGATTAAATACAATAATCTTGCGACCGCAAAAGCTTATGAATCATATAGGTCTGTACAAGAGTTTAAACGTAAGATGAACACTATAGACGAAGATGTACTTGGTATATTAAATAAGTCAAATGCAGAAGTGTTAAATGAAAACTCAAACAAAGATGCAAAAATTGTAAGCACACAGAGAGATTTAATTGCTGGTGAAGTGTCTAAAGACATTGCGAGAAGAAAATTATTACCAGCTGACATATTACTTGCGCATGATACAGGCGCGATACATTTCCATGACATGGACTACATAATGCAACCAATGTTTAATTGTTGCTTGATAAATTTAAAAGATATGCTTACAAATGGTACTGTTGTAAATGGTAAGAAAATAGATACACCAAAGAGTTTCCAAGTTGCATGTACTGTGACAACTCAAATAATTGCGCAAGTTGCAAGTGGGCAATATGGTGGTCAAAGTATTAATGGTATAGACACAATACTTGCTCCTTTTGTTAGAAAATCATATAACAAATATTTGGCTCTTGTAGAAGAAGAACAAAGAGAAATATATGGTATTGAAATAGATAAAGAAAAAGCTAAACAGGTAGCTTGGAGAAGGACTAAAAAAGAAGTAAAAGATGGTATACAAACCATTCAATATCAAATAAATACATTAATGACTACAAATGGTCAAGCTCCATTTGTTACATTGTTTATGCATTTCTTGCCTGGATTTGAATATGAAAAAGAAGCAGCTTTGATTCAACAAGAAATACTTGAACAAAGATATACAGGTATCAAAAACGAAGCGGATGTTTATGTGACTCCAGCATTTCCTAAATTGATTTATGTGCTTGATGAACATAATGTGCATCCTGATTCTAAATATTATTATTTGACTAAATTAGCGGCGAAATGTACTGCCAAAAGAATGTATCCTGACTATGTTTCTGCAAAGAAAATGAAGGAACTATACGAAGGAAATGTTTTTGCACCTATGGGATGTAGATCATTTTTATCTCCATGGAAAAACGATAAAGGCGAATATGTATTTGATGGTAGATTTAACATGGGGGTAGTAAGTTTAAACTTACCACAAATTGCCATTCTTTCAAACGGATCTGAAGAACAATTCTTCAAGATATTAGATAAAAGATTGAGATTAGTTAAAAGAGCTCTATTAATTAGATATGAGTTACTTAAAGGAGCTACAAGTGAAGTTAGTCCAATACATTGGCAATATGGTGCCATCACCAGATTAGGTAAAGGTGAAAAAATAGATGATTATTTAGAAAATGGATATTCAACATTATCTATCGGATATATTGGATTATATGAAGCTTCAAAATTAATCACTGGAGAATCACATACAAAAGGTGGAAAGAATTTCGGATTAAAAGTTATGAAGAAATTAAGAGAAGCTACCGATAAATTTAAAGAAGAAACAGGATTAGGTTTCGCTTTATATGGTACTCCGGCAGAAAGCTTAACACATAGATTCTGTAAGATAGATACTGCTAGATTTGGAATAATCAAAGATGTTACACATAAAGGATATTATACAAACTCCTATCATGTAGATGTTAGAGAAGACATTTCTGTATTTGATAAATTTGATTTCGAATCAGAGTTTCAAACATTATCAACAGGTGGGATGATTTCCTATGCTGAAATTCCAAATATGAATCATAATTTAGAAGCTGTAGAAACCCTTGTTAGATATATCTACGATCATATAATGTATGCTGAATTTAATACAAAATCTGACTATTGCCATGAATGTGGTTATGATGGCGAAATAATAGTAAATGAAGATAATGAATGGGAATGCCCAAATTGCCACAATACCGATAAAGATAGACTTACCGTTATTAGACGTACATGTGGATACTTAGGTGAAAATTTCTGGAATGAAGGCCGTACAAAAGAAATAAAATCAAGAGTGTTACATATATGAGTTATGGTGGAAATTACGCACAAATAAGGAAGTTTGATGTTGCAAATGGATTTGGTATAAGAGTATCATTGTTTGTTACTGGATGCACGCATAAATGTCCCGGTTGTTTTAATGCTCTTTATCAAGATCCAAATTATGGAGAGCCTTGGACAGAGGAACAAACAGATTTAGTTATTGAATACTTGAAAGACCCTGCTGTACGAGGTTTGACATTATTAGGCGGTGAACCATTCCAAAATACTTGGTTGACGGAAGTTGTACGAAAGGCAAAAAAAGCGACAGGTAAGGAAATATGGGCATATTCAGGATATACTTATGAAAAATTAATTGAAGATCCGAAGAGATTAGAATTATTAAAAGAATGTGACATTTTAATTGATGGACCATTCATCATGGAAAAACTTGATCTTCGACTTAAATTCAGAGGAAGCTCAAATCAGAGAGTTATAGATGTACAAGAAACTCTTAAAAAGGGCGAAGTAGTTGAACTTGATATAGATAATGTAGATTAAAAGTAACATATTTATCCCCTTTACTAAATTAGTGAAGGGGATTTTAGTATATAAGATTCAAATATTTATAAAAAATATGTTAATATAGAAAATAGAATTAATTAAATAAAATATATTTTTACAAGGAGCTTATATGACAGAGATGAAAAGATGTCCCTGGTCAGATTCAGATGAATTATTGAAAAAATATCATGATGAAGAATGGGGGATACCAACATTTGATGATAATAAAATATTTGAAATGCTTGTTTTGGAGATGTTTCAATCAGGCTTGTCTTGGTTAACAATCTTAAAGAAAAGAGAAGCATTTAGAGAAGCTTTTGATAATTTTAATCCAGAAATAGTTTCAAAATATGATGAAAATAAAATAAATGAATTATTGGAAAATGAAGCTATTATTAGAAATGAAATGAAGATAAAATCAGCTATTAATAATGCGAAAAAATATATTGAAGTTCAAGATAAATATGGAAGCTTTTCAAAATATATTTGGTCATATGTATTTGATACGCCAATTATTAATCCATGGTCTTCACCAGAAGAAGTGCCATCGAAAAACCCACTTTCCGATAAAATTTGTGAAGATATGAAGAAAATGGGTTTTACATTTATTGGCTCAACTATCATATATTCATTCTTGCAATCAATAGGAATGATCAATGATCATATATTATCGTGTAATTTTAAATACAAAGATTAGAAAAGTATGATATAATCTTTTAGGTAAGAGTAGATTATCAGCGATAGTGACTAAAAATGGGACGTTGTTTTAGTACGAATAAATTTTTTAAATTTGCGATTGATAATCGCGTTCACTACTTAAGTCCCTTAAGTAGTATATTCACGGAGGGATTAAATGAATAAAGATATTTCTTTTAAATCCTGGGTAATCATAATAATCATGACTGTGATTAGTATTGTTTCCTTTAGAGTAAGTGGAAATAATATAATATTTACAGGCTTATTATTAAGTTGTCTAGGTATATTTTTTATAGGCTTATTGTCTAACAGGGTAATTGGAGCAATTTTTGGAGCACTTATTATGTGTGCAGGTATATTAACGAGGAATTATTTCTTGTTAATTCCAAAATTAAAGGGTGCAAAATTAGATGCATTTATGCAAAAATCTAATGAATTTCAAGCTGTTTTATCAAAATATTATATTTTATTTATAATAGGTGCAGCATTATTGGGATTTGTCGCAGGTATTATAGGTGAGATTATCCAAAGAGATAAAAGTAATAAATTTACTACAGTTAAAATCACATACATGGCAATTTTTGTTGCTCTAGGTGCTATAGTAAATAGTTTAAGGATTGGTGTTTTCAGTTTTGGAGGATTCCCAATTATATTATCAGGATTTATTCTTGGACCAATCCCAGGATTTATTGTTGGGGGAGTTACTGATGTGGTAGCATTTATCATTAGACCATCAGCATTTCCATTCAATCCATTATTTTCTTTAACATCAGCATTAACAGGTATGATACCAGTTGTTGTTGCAAGTTTATTGGGAGATAAACATCCAAAGTATACATTTATTAAAATTTTAGTTGGTATAGCAGTTGGACAAATATTGACATCTGTTGTGTTAGCGCCATTATTTTCTGTATGGCTTTATGGTAAAAATACAATTTCAGTTTTAATGAGTAAAGCACTTATTAAACAAGCTTACTCAATACCATTATATGCAATTTTAATGAGAACAATAATTGAAAGAATAGCAAAAGTCACAAATATACAAAAAGAATTAGCATAGATATTTTAAAACTATAATGAAATGAGAAATCATTTTGTTATAGTTTTTTTATTGTAATTTAGAGTATTTCATGTTTATTTTGATTAACCTATATGTTAGAATAAATTGGAATTATATTATATAAGTAAAATTTGAGGGGAAAATGAGTATATTAACAGTTGAAAATCTTTATCATAGCTATGGTGGTAGAGAAATTTTGGAAAATGTAAATTTTAGATTATTAAAAGGGGAGCATGTTGGTCTTATCGGCCCAAATGGTGAAGGTAAATCTTCATTTATGAATATCATTACTGGGAAATTGATTCCTGATAATGGCAAAATTGAATGGGCTAAATATGTTAAAGTAGGATATTTGGATCAATTAGCTTCATATGATAAAGATGTAACCATTAGAGAAGTATTGCAAGATGCGTATTCAGATTTATTTGAAAAAGAAGCAAGGATGAATGAACTTTATATTTCTATGGCTGATGCTTCTCCTGAAGAAATGAATGAAATGCTAGAAGAAGCAGGTTTATTGCAAGATATCATTGAGACAAGGGATTTCTATTCCATAGATGCAAAAATCGATGAAATTGCAACAAACATGGGAATAAACGAATTTGGACTTGAAAATAAATTTAAGGATTTATCTGGTGGACAAAGATCAAAAGTGCTTTTATGTAAACTATTATTAGAAAAACCAGATATTCTAATGCTTGACGAACCGACAAACTATCTCGACGAAGATCAGGTGGAATGGTTAAGAAGGTATCTTCAAAATTATGAAAATGCCTTTATTTTAATATCTCACGATATTGATTTCTTAAACTCTGTAATTAATTTAATCTATCATGTGGAAAATAAAGAGCTAAATAGATATGTAGGTGACTATAACGAATTTGAAAGACTTCATGAACAAAAGCTAAGACAAATCGAAGCAGCATATAAAAAGCAACAAGCTGAAATTAGAAAACTGGAAGATTTCGTAGCAAGAAATAAGGCTAATATTGCCACAAGAAATATGGCAATGTCTCGACAAAAGATGTTGGATAAAATGGATAGGATAGAATTACAAAAAGAAAAACCCGAACCGGAGTTTGATTTTAAGGAGATAGGATCCACATCAAGACTTATTTTTGAAACGAAGGATTTAGTGATTGGATACACTGAAGATGAACCTCTTACCATTCCTCTAAACTTACGTATGGAGAGAGGGGATAGAATTGTAATCACAGGGATGAATGGTCTTGGTAAAACAACTCTTGTTAAAACTATTTTAGGAGAAATGAAGCCTTTATCAGGAGAAATTCATTTTGGCCAAAACTTACACATTGGATATTTTAAGCAAGAAGAAACTTATGGTTCTCAAACTGCAATAGATGAAATATGGGATACATTCCCATCTTTACTTCAAAATGAAGTTAGAGCAGCACTTGCAAGAGTAGGGCTTACTACAGAACAATACGAATCCCAAGTAAAAGTTTTATCAGGTGGAGAAAAAGCTAAAGTTCGTCTATGTAAAATCATCAATCAACCCACAAATATTGTAATGCTTGATGAACCGACAAACCATTTAGACAATGTAGCAAAGGATGAGTTAAAAAGAGCATTAAAAGCATACAATGGTGGGATATTTCTAATTTCCCATGAAAAATCCTTTTATGAGGATATAGCAACAATCACTTGGGATATGGAAGAATTCAGCACAAAATTTAAATAAAAAAAGTCCTTTACAGTATTGACAATATATTAACTAAGACGTATATTAATTATAATACATGTAAAGGAGACATTATGAAAAAAACATTTATTTTATTATTAACAATAATCCTAACACTAACTGCTTGCAGCACAAACAACATGGACCAAAGTATTATAAAAGAACCTAAATATGAAAATGCAATCAAACGAGCAGAACCTGGAGATATTTATTATTTAGATGATGAAATTTCTTTATTTAAAATTCCTGGTGTTGGTACATTCATATATAACTTTAAGGAAGAAAAAATTACAACATCTCTTTTCTTAGAAGATCTAGAATATGACAAATATTCTGTTACTCCATTGATGAGTGAAGATAAAGAAAACATCGTATTTGAACAAACACCACAAACAAAAGAGTTTGAGGAAAAAGATCCTATAGTATATAACATAAAAAATAAAACAGTAAATACTGTTAAAAAAGATAAAATTAAAACAATAGAATTAAAACCAGAATGGGATAATAAAATTAAAATTGAAGGTTGGGAATTAAAAAATATTATCCTTAGTCCTGAAAATTCAAATAAGGAATATTTTGTGTTTAAGGATGTGGAAGAATAGGGAAGGATTTAGAAATGGATGAAATGAGAAAGAATATAGAAAATAATATTAAATTTTATTATTTTACAAGTTTATTTTTTATAGTATTTTTTAATAGTTTTGGATTTCCTTTATGGGGAGTTTCAGGAGTATTTGAATTAAATTTATATAACATACTCTTCATATTCTTTCCACCTATCATGCTAGGAATGATTCTTTCTTACATAGTAAAAGAAAAGTTTTTGCTATTTTGGATTAAAGTAATTGGTCTAGTGTGTATAGGCATTGCTTTACGCTATTTATTAGAATTTAAATCTATAAACTTTATGAAAATATTTACGTTAAAAAATGTAGCTTTACACTCTTTCTTATTTATTAGTTTATTTACCGCGAGTTTTTATTTTACTAAAAAATCAGCGGGGATTAGCACCAAAAATTGAAAATTACAATATGGTGCTATTTGAAAAATTTGATAAAGAAAAATAGAATATGGAACAAAATGCCCCAGGATTGCCGGGGCATTTTGTTTTACTGTATATTATAATGTTTTGGTGGTGTAATATGTGGATTTATAAATAGCTTATTTGCTTTTTTGTAGCTATTTCCTGATTATTTTAAGATTCTCGATTTAATCAGGAAAGATTTTTGCTTGTTTTTCCTGATTATTTAAGGATTCTCGATTTAATCAGGAAAGATTTTTGCTTGTTTTTCCTGATTATTTA
>NZ_JH601088.1:709712-807234 GCF_000245755.1 Helcococcus kunzii ATCC 51366
TTTAATCAGGAAAGATTTTTGCTTGTTTTTCCTGATTATTTAAGGATTCTCGATTTAATCAGGAAAGATTTTTGCTTGTTTTTCCTGATTATTTAGGGAATCTCGATTTAGTCAGGAAAGGTTTTTACTTGTTTTTCCTTGTTTTTCCTGATTATTCAGGGAATCTCAATTTAATCAGGAAAAGCGTTCAATATTTTTTCCTGTCTATTTCTAGTTTTTTTAGTTTAATCAGGAAAATCGCATTCGAGTTGTACCTGTTTATTTTGAGATTCCCATTTTAATCAGGAAAATCACCTGCTAGCTGTACCTGTTTATTTTAAGATTTTGAATTTAATCAGGAAATTTCCCTATAATTCCATTTTTACATGTGTATTTTGAAATATTTTATTTACACATGTAATGATAAAAATTTTCTACATGTGTATTCCCGTTTTTCCCATTTAGACATGTAATTAACGCCATTTTTCTACATGTGTATTTCTGATTTTCCATTTTACACATGTAAATCATAAATTTATTATTTTAACTCGATAAATTTTCTTGAACTATACTATTCCACTCAAATTTGAAAAAAAAGCAATCAAAACAACCAACTTGGCTGGTCGTTTTGATTTCTACTAACTCTAAGCGCCCAAAATGTACCCCCGAATTGCCACAAAATCTAGCTTTCCGCATATTATGACCAATAAACAACACCTACTTTAACTCCCAAAGTGCTATTTATCTTTTTTTACAAATACATTTATGGCTGTAGCTATGAATCCAAAGGCGATGCCTGCGATTGGCCACATTATCCAAGATCTTCCCCAATCATTGGTTAAGAAGCTGTATATTAGGTAGATGCTGGTTATTAGTGTCCAATACATGGCAGCTATTTTCCCGATTATATTGTTTGCTTTTTTATTTTCTGGAGAATAGTCTTCTAATTGTAATAGTTTTGAAGTTGCTGAATATCTCATTGTGTGTTTGACGATGAAATATACGCAAATTGAAATTGTAAGCCATAGTATTGTAACTGCTAGGGGGATATATTTTTCATCTTTGGTATTATCAACTAAGTTGCTTAATACAATTACAGGGATAATTGATAATATCATTGCAAATACTGATATACCAACTATTTTGTAAATGTTTATGCTGGAACGAAATTCTTTTGTGTAATGTTCTGCATCATAGGTAAGTTTGAAATTTGATTCTTTTTCTAAAAATTCATATTTGTTTAATTTTGAGCCTTTCATTATGAAAAGAAGAATGGCAATAGCTAGTAAAATAAAAAGTGTTGGTAATCCAATAATACTTGCGGTTTGTTCGGTGATCCCAAACATTTCTTCGTCAGCAAAACTATAAAGGATAAATACTGGGATTGCACATATGATAGAAAGAAATATTCCTAATGCAATATATGATGAAGAGTCTATAGTTGTTTGTAAATATTCTTTTACATAATCAGTATCAAACAGTTTTATTTCTTCCTTTTGTGATAGTTCTTTTTCTATTCCTAAAACTTCTGCAACTTCATTGATGTTTCCAAATTCTGAAATGACAATACCAACTGCTTCATTATCTGTTTTGCCTTCGGCTAGTAATTGTGTATATTTGTCATTCATCATCTCTAATAGTTCTTCTTTTGCAGAGTTTATTTTCTGTGATTTAGGTAAACCTAAAAACATATTGTCTAAATAAGATTTTATTGCATCCATATTTTTCTCCTAAATAATAAATTTTTCTATAATTTGCTTAGTTAAATCCCATTCTTTCGTTTTTTCTAAATAGTATTTTTTTCCATTATCTGTAATTCGATAATAAGTACGTCTACTTCTATCTTCTTTTTCACTTTTAAATGACTCTATATAATTGGATTTTTCAAGTCTTTTAAATGCAGAGTATAAAGTGGTTTCTTTCATTATTAATTTTTCTTGACTTATTTCGGTTATTGTTTTTGATATTTCATAACCATATGATGGAGTTTCGTATAGGATATACAAAATTATTAAGTCGGTATATCCACGTAGAATATCAGAACTTATTTCAGTCATATTTTCTCCTTTTCTACTACGACTGGTTTACTATATCTGTCGTAGTAACTTTATGATTAAATTATATATAAACTACTACGACAGGTCAAGTAGTTTAGATTAAAGATGAGTCAATTATTAAAAAACTGTAATAATCATAATTTTTACGTAAAATTAGCTATTTATGTTATAATAATAGGGACTATGGAGGATAATAATGAAAGAAAGATTAGAAGAAATAAAATTAAAATCATTAGAAGCAATTCAAAATGCAAAAGACGAAAACAAGCTTGAAGAACTTAGAGTGGAATTTTTGGGTAAAAAAGGAGAATTAACCCTTTTACTTAGAGAAATGGGGAAACTTTCTTCAGAAGAAAGACCTGTTATAGGAAAGCTTGCAAATGCAATTAGAAACAAGATACAAGAAGCCTTGGACAATAGGAGAGAAAGCTTTAAATGGTTAAAATTAAAAAAGAGATTATTAGAAGAAAGAATTGATGTAACTGCTACAAAAGATGAAATATCTATGGGACATAGACATCCATTAAATAAAACAATGGAAGAATTAGAAAATTTATTTAGATATATGGGATTTTCTGTAATTGATGGTCCAGAAATAGAAACTGTTACAAATAACTTCGATAAATTAAATTCACCAAAAGATCATCCTTCAAGAGATTTAAGTGATACATTTTATATTGATAAAGACACTTTATTAAGAACTCATACTTCTCCAGTACAAGTTAGAACAATGATGTCACAAAAACCACCAATTAGGATGGTTTCAGCGGGACGTACATTTAGGTTTGATGAGGTAGATGCTACACATTCACCAATGTTTCATCAAATAGAAGGTCTAGTTGTTGGGGAAAATGTTTCAATGGCAAATTTAATTGATACAATTAATATTTTTATTAAAGAATTATTTGGTGAGGAGTTTAAGACAAGATTTAGACCTCACTACTTCCCGTTCACAGAACCTTCAATGGAAGTAGACGTTTCATGCTTTAACTGTAAAGGTAAAGGATGTGAAGTTTGCAATCATACAGGTTGGTCTATGGAATTGCTAGGTTGTGGTATGGTTCATCCAAATGTATTAGAAAACTGTGGAATCGACAGTGAAAAATACACAGGATTTGCATTTGGAATGGGAGTTGACCGTATAACAATGGTTAAATATGGACTAAAAGATATTAGATTATTATATGACAATGACAAGAGATTTTTAGATCAATTTTAGGAGTTTGAACGATGTTAGTACCAATTAAATGGCTTAGAGAATATGTTGAAATAAAAGATAGTACAAGAGAAATTGCAAATAGAGTTACGGATTCAGGGTCACATGTTGAATCAATCGAAAAATATGAAGAAATGTCTGGATTAGTAATTGCAAAGATTTTAGATATTAGAAAACATGAAAATGCAGATAAGCTTTCATTAGTTGATTTGGACTATGGCGATGGAAAAGAAACCATTGTAACTGGTGCAAAAAATATGAGAGTAGGAGATAATGTTGTACTTGCTAAAGTAGGTGCAAAATTACCTGGTGGCATTGAAATTAAAAAAGCAACTTTACAAGGTGTAGTTTCACCAGGAATGCTTTGTGGTTATTCTGAATTAGGAGTATCAGAAAATTATGTAGATAAAAGATCTGCAGATGGATTGATAATTCTAGATGATGATGTAAAAGTTGGAGAAGATGCAGTAAAAGCATTAAATTTAGATTCAGAAATTATTGAATTTGAAATTACTCCAAATAGACCAGATTGTTTATCTATAATTGGAATGGCTAGAGAAGTTGCTGCAGTATTTGATGAAAAAATTAAAGAACCATCACTTGAAGTAAAAAATGCAGTATCAAATTATAAAGAATTCTTTAATGGAGTTGAGTTAAATACAGATAAATCTACAAGATTTATGACTGCAGTTGTCAAAGATGTAGAAATTAAGGAATCACCACTATATATCAAAAATTATCTTAGAGATGCAGGTATGAGACCAATTAATAATATTGTAGATATTGCTAATTTTATTATGCTTGAATATGGTCAACCATTACATACATATGATTTAGATACAATCTCTGGGAAAAAATTAATTGTAAGAGAAGGAAAAACAGGAGAAACTGTTAAAACTTTAGATAAAAATGAAAGAAAAATTGAAGCTGGAGATATATTAATTTGCGATGATGATAATAATCCTATTGGTATTGCAGGAGTTATGGGTGGATTTGATACTGAAGTTACTGAAAATACAAAAAACATTTTAATAGAATCTGCAACATTTAATAACGAATCAATCAGAAAAACATCTAAGAGATTGGGCTTGAGATCAGAAGCATCAGCAAGATTTGAAAAAGGTATACCTGCAAAATTAAACGAAATTGCATTAAAAAGATTTCTACATTTGATTGAAGAGACAAATTCTGGAATAGTTGTTGAAGGATTAAGTGATGATGGAGATTTCGAAGTTGAAGAAAAAAGTCTGAAATTGAGAAACTCAAAACTAAACTCTTTATTGGGGATTGATTTAGATATTGAGCAATCAAAGAAATATTTAGATTCCTTAGAATTATATACAGAAATAGAAGGAGATACATTAAATGTTAAAATCCCATTCTTCAGAAGTGATTTAAATATCGAAGAAGATTTAATTGAAGAGATTGGTAGATTATATGGTTTCCAAAATATAGCACCCAAATCTTTAGTAGGGGGATTAACACAGGGTATTAAATCAGAGATGAGACAATGCCAAGATGAAGCAAGAATTAATTTATTTGCTTTAGGATTTTCTGAAATTTTAACTTATTCATTTATTTCTAATAAAGTATTTGACAAGTTGAATTTAAATGAAAATGATAAATTAAGAGATACAGTTAAGATATTAAATCCATTAGGTGAAGATTTCTCTGTAATGAGAACTACACTTATCGGAAATATGTTAGAAATTATCAGAAGAAACTTAAATAATAAACAAAATGATTTAAGATTTTTTGAAGTTGGTAATTCATTTATAAAACGTGATGAAACTATAAAAGAAGAAAAGTTAATGACATTTTCTTTAGTGGGTGATTATGATTTTTACTATATTAAAAATATATTAATCAATATATTTACTAAATTTGGTATTGAAGATTACGAGTTTATAAGAGAAACAGAAAACCCTATTTTCCATGAAGGAAGATGTGCAAATGTCATGGTGGATGGCGAAAAAGTAGCTGTAATAGGTGAAATAAGTCCAATCGTTATGGACAATTTTGATATTGAAAAGAGAGTAAATCTTGTTGAAGCAAATCTTGATGTATTATTTAAATTTAAGAAAGATCAAATAAGATATAAAGAAATATCAAAATATCCAATTGTTGAAAGAGATATAGCTATTGTTGTAGATAAAGATATTCAATCTCAAGATATTATCAATGTTATTAAACAATATGGTGGAGAGTATTTAAAATATGTTAAATTATTCGATATCTATAAAGGTGAACAAATACCAGAAGACAAGGTATCTTTAGCATATAAAATTGGTTTCCAATCCAATGAAATGACATTAAAAGATCAAGTTGTGAAAGAAGCATTTGAAAATATAGTAGAAGGATTAAACAAAACATTCGATGTAAACTTAAGGAGCTGATTATGAATAGAAATAGATATGAATTTCAAATAAATGGCAATAATTATGTTCTTAAAACAGAAAGAAGTAAGGAAGAGACTGATAAAATTGTAAGATATGTCGATAGTGAAATAAAAAAAGCAAAAGATATTATTAATTATAGAAATCCAGCTATGCATGCAACACTTGCTTGCTTAAACATTGCGGATGATTTGTATGATTTAGAAATTAAACATAAATCACTATTAGAAGAATCAAAAATTCCATTACAAAATTATCAGCCATTAAAAGATGAATTTGATCAATATAAAGATAAACATAAAAATGTTGATCAAGATATGGAAAGATTAGAATCAAAGGTTAAGACACTTGAATCTCAGTTATCTAATATTACAAATGAAAGAGATAAATTTAAACTTGAATTAGATAGACAAATTTCTCTTTATGAAAAAGATAAGGTAGATAAGAAAAATTTAAGAGATAAATTGCTCGAACAAGAAAAACAATGTTTGAGATATCAAAAGCAGATTCAGGAGTTGATTAACCAAAATAGAAGGTAGCAATTTATGGAAAAAAACACATTCACAACATTGGAATGGGATAAAATTAAAGAAATATTGATGACTTATTGTGCATCTAGTTTAGGTGCGCAAAAAGTATCAAAAATAATTCCTTTAACTAATATTAATAAGATTGAAGCGTTGCAAATAAAAACTGCTGATGCAATTGAATTAATTAGAAAATATTCTTTTCCACCTTTATATGGTATTTTTGACTTAAAATCAATTATCACTAGATTGAAGAAACATGCTGTTTTGGAAAATATTGATTTTCTAAATATCGCTGATTCATTAAGAGTTTCGCAATCATTAAAAGATTATACGGCAGAGTATGAAGGTGAAGATAATAAGGTTGTTGAGCAAATTGATAAATTATATACCAATATAAGGATACAAAAAGAAATTGAACGCATCATTCTCGATGAAGAGACTATAGCCGATGATGCATCCAAAACCTTATTTAATATTAGAAAAAGTATAAGAGAAAAAACTGAAGAAGCGAGAAAAAAATTAAATTCTTTAGTAAAAGACGATACAACAAATCTACAAGATGGATTTATCACAATGAGAGATGGGAGATATGTAGTGCCAGTGAAGACTGGAGCGAAATCAAAGGTTCCAGGAATCACTCATGATGTATCTTCTTCTGGTCAAACTTTATATATTGAACCAATGGTAATTGTTGAAATTAACAATAAAATAAGAGATCTTGAAATTGAAGAATATGAAGAAATTCGAAAAATACTAAAAGATCTTTCTGAAATGATATTTAACTACCATGAAGAGATAGAAAACAATCAGTATTTACTTGTTGATCTTGATTTTACTTTTGCTAAGGCGAAATATGCACTTGAAAAAGGACACACTAAGCCAATTTTAAATGATGAAAAAATCATTGATATTAAAAATGCAAAGCATCCTCTATTAAAAGGTAAAATAGTACCGATTGATGTTAAAATTGGTGAAAATTACAACGCCTTAGTTATAACAGGACCTAATACTGGTGGTAAAACTGTCAGCTTAAAAACTGTAGGATTGGTTGTGTTTATGGCACAAGCTGGGCTATTTGTACCATGTGATGAGTTTTCTAAGGTGGCAGTGTTTAACGATGTGTTTGCTGATATTGGAGATAATCAAAGTATAGAGCAATCTCTATCAACTTTTTCAGCATCTATGACAAATATCGTAAATATATTAAATAAAGCAAATGATAAATCCTTAGTACTTTTTGACGAATTAGGGAATGGTACAGACCCTACAGAAGGTGCAGCATTAGCTATGGCAATTATTGATACATTAGTAAAAAGAGAGTCAATTTTACTATCAACAACGCATTATAGTGAATTAAAACTATATGCTATGTCAACAGAAGGTGTACAAAATGCCAATGTAGAGTTTGATATCGAGACTTTATCGCCAACATATAAATTAACAATTGGTAGACCGGGTAAATCAAATGCTTTCGAAATTTCAAGAAGATTAGGATTATTCGAGGATATTCTTTTTGATGCTAAACAATATATTTCAAAAGAAAATCGAGATTTTGAAGATATTATTGCTGAAATAGAGGACGATAAATCAAGATTAGATAATCAATTGAGTGAAGTTAATAAAGAAAAATTAAGATATCAAAAATTGATTGATGATTTTAACAATGATGTGGGTAAAAGAAGAGAAAAAGCTGAAAAAGATATCGAAAAGGCTAAAGAAGAAGCTAAGAAAATTCTTTATGATGCCAAAAATAAATCTAAGGAATTGTTAAGAATAGCTAAAAGTCAAAAGGGTAGGTCAGAAAGTAGAGATATTGATAGAGCGTATTCGGAAATTAATGAGAAATATAAAGAAGAAAATAAACGATACGAAACAAAACCAAAACAAACGAGAAAAAATAATAAAATTATTGATGTGAAACTTGGAGAAACCGTGAAGGTATTATCCATGGGTGGAGAATTAGGTGTTGTACAGACTTTACCAGATAATAAAGGAGAAGTTACTGTACAAATGGGTATACTTAAATTTACAGTAAATATCAGAGATTTAGAGAAGACTCAATCGGAAATTGAAAAAGAAAAATCAAAATCTTCATATAAACAAGTTATGAGAAATACTGCTATGAAACAGGCTAAACAAGAGTTAGATGTTAGAGGACTTAATGTAGAAGAAGCTATCATAGAAATAGAAAAATTCTTTGATGATTCAATTTTATTTGGACTTAAAAGAGTTGAGATAATACATGGAAAAGGTACGGGAGCACTACGTGCAGGCCTTACAGACTTTTTCAGAAAGTCAAAATATGTAGATGAGTTTAGACTTGGAAATGCAGATGAGGGAGGAGCAGGGGTTACTGTTGTAACTCTTAGATAATATGGATTATAAAAAAGAAATATCACAAATATTAAATAATTTAGATATAGGTATGTCAGTGGATGATATATATATGAGTATTGAAACACCACCAAACAAGGAAATGGGAGATTTCGCATTTCCATGTTTTAGATTAGCAAAACAATTTAGAAAATCACCAGCTCAAATTTCTGTTGAATTGGCGGAAGAAATCAATTCTGATTTATTTAGTGAGATAAAACCGGTTGGACCATATATTAATTTCTTTTTAGATAAAAATAAGTTTAATGAAATCTTATTAAAAAAAATTTTTGATAAAAAAGAAAAATTTGGTTCTTCTGATATTGGAAATGGGAAAAACACAATTATAGAATACAGTTCTACAAATATTGCAAAGCCATTTCATATTGGACATATAAGATCAACAGTTATTGGAGATTCATTAAAAAGAATATATAAGTTTTTAGGATACAATGTTATAGCGATAAACTATCTTGGAGATTATGGTACTCAATTTGGTGTGCTATTGGCAGCATATTCAAAATGGGGAGATAAAGAACAAATTGATAGAGACCCTATTAAAGAATTATTAAAACTTTATGTTAGATATAATACTGAAGCAAGAGAAAATCCTGAAATGATGGATGAAGCAAGAGCTTGGTTTAAAAAACTTGAAGATAAAGATGAATTTGCTATTGAAACATGGAAATGGTTTAAAGAAGTAAGCTTAAAAGAATTTGAAAGAGTATATAATCTTTTAGATATTGAGTTTGACTCATATAATGGTGAATATTATCATTCACAATTTGTAAATGATGTATTAAAAGAATTAGAGGATAAAAATCTTTTAGTAGATTCTGAAGGCGCTAGAGTAGTTGAAATCGAAGGAGATAATCCACCAGCAATAATCACAAAAAGCGATGGAACATCAACATATATTGTGAGGGATATTGCAACAGCAATTTACAGAAAGAAAAAATATGATTTCGATGAAAATATCTATGTTGTAGCAACTCAACAAAATTTACATTTTAAAAATTTAAAAGAAATCTTATCAAAAATGGGTTACGATTGGGCAGAGGATTGTCATCATGTTCAATTTGGTATGGTTAGCCTAAAAGATGGAGCTTTAGCGACACGTAAAGGAAATGTTGTTTTCTTAGAAGATGTGTTAAATAACGCGATTAAAAAAACAAGAGAAATTATAGAAAAAAGAAATCCAAATTTAGAGGATAAGGATAAAGTTGCTCGTGAAATAGGTATTGGAGCAGTTAAATTCCAAGAATTATTTAATACAAGAATAAAAGATTATGTATTTGACATGGATCAAACTTTAAACTTTGAAGGCGAGACTGGCCCTTATGTACAATATGCTCATGCTAGAGCTAACCAGATATTAGAAAAATTAGATCTTGAAATAACTGATGATATTGATTATTCATTATTGTCAACAGAACAAGAAGCTGAGCTTATCATGTCACTTTATAAAGTAAAAGATGTAATTTTATCTGCAAAAGAAAAATTAGAACCTTCAATTATCACAAGACATGTCACTGAAATAGCACAAAACTTTAATTCATTTTACAATAGTGTTCATATAATGAATTCAAAAGAAGAAGAAAAGAGAGCAAGAGCTTTATTAGTGTATGCGACTAAAGTTTGTATATCTAATCTTTTAGCATTATTAGGCATAGAAGCTCCAAATAAAATGTAATTAAGGAGAAATCGATTTATGAATATTTTAGACGACATTTTAAAAGTAAATAAAGAAGCGTTTACGGAAACTTTAAAAAAATTAAAATTTGTCCCTATATTAGCGATGATTTTATTTGTATTTAAGATAGCAGAATTTTATATTCTATTTGCATTAAGTGGATATAATCAAGCCTCATCTTTTATTTTAGGTTTTGTAAGAGCGGCGGTATCAATTGCATTTCTTTCTGCACTTATTAGCATTTTAGCTGATATTGTAATTTACAATAGATTGGATTTTAATAATTTTCTTAATAGATTTAGTGAATATTTTTCACCACTAATGAACACATATTTTATTATATTTCTAATTGAAATGGTAGTGAATATGTTATTTGGAGCACTTCCAAGAGTTATTTCATTGATTATTTCAATTGCTCTTTTAGTACTTCAAAGTCCACTATACGAAGAAGTATATTTAGGAAACACATATGGAATGGATGCAGTTTATTCTGCATTTGATTTCATAAAAGAAAATTTCCTACAATGGTTGCCAGTCTTAATAGCATATGTATTGATAGAATATGTATTTTCATTTTGGTCAATTATTATGGTATTTGATTTAAGATTAATAATACAATCTATACTGTATGGATTATTACTGGCGTTTGTCTACATTTATAAGGGACAATTATTTAAAATATTAAATGGATCTTCAATGAGAAAAAGAAGATTTCAAGGAAAGTTTTAGGTGAATATGAATATTATTGAAAAGTATTTTAGAGGAAAAACAGATAAGGTATCATTTATTGAACTAAAGGATAATGTTGATGCTTACCAAAAATATGGTATAAAAGAAGATGTTCCTCTACCAATAATTTTGGATGAAATGGTTAGTGGAATTTCTGAAAATGAATTTACAAACGAAATTAGAATTGAATACATTATTGATGGTATGTTATTTATGATTGCCATTGATCCAGAATTCACATATACAAATGACTATAAAGAAATTTTGAACAGATTAATAGACAATCCCTCCAATTACGCATTATCTAAAGGTATAAGATTTTTAGATATTGAATTGGAATGGGCAATTTTATTTACAAGAGCAGCATTCTTACTAAATGAAAAAAATGAATTGGCAGCATATAACTATGCTAGAATCCTTTGGAATATTGAAGTTCCAGAAGATGAAAAACATGTATATGTTGAAGAATCTGTACGAATTCTTGAAAGAATTTTAAATTATAATGATAAAAATCCATTAGCGAATTTTGAGTTAGGAAATATTTCTGTTGCAACAGGAAATTATATTAAGGCAAATTCTTATTATAATAGAGCGTTGTTAAATGCAGATATGGAAGAATTAAAAGAAGAGATTAGAAATGCAATTGTTAAGATATCTCCAGATGTTGCTGTTGAAAATGCAATTTATTCAATAAATAGAATGGATTACAATACTGCAATTACTAATCTTATGGATGCTAGAAAAAATTCTTCAAGATATGATATACCATACTATATTGCTATTTCATATATGAATATTGGTCAAATAGAATTAGCTGAACAATTTTTTGAAGAAGCTATTGAAAAAGGAGCAGATTTTGCAACATTGTATACAGATTATGTATACGTAAAATATTTGCTAAAGAAGGATTTTGAAGCGGTACAAATAGCCAATGAAGCTATAGAAAAGTACCCTTCTGAAATAAAATTAAGATATAATAGAGCGGTTATTTTAATTTCAATGAATCAAAATAAAAAAGCTATTGAAGATTTAGATTTCATATTGGAATATCAAGATTTATCTGATGAAATGTTTAATCAAATAATGAAAATAAAAGAATCGATTTATAATAAATAGGAGCAAATATGACAATTGCTGAATTGATTTTATTAAATAAAGAAAGATATACTAAAGTTTTTTTAATCGAAAATGATAAAAAAACTAATCAAGCCATTTTCAGGCAAATTAAAGAAAATAATATAACTGAAAATGAATTAGAACAGAAAGCTAAAGACTATTTTATGCTGGATAAGGAAGGCATAGATGAAATATTTGGAAATTCAGAAGAATTACAAATAACAGATGAAGATATGGTGTTATTAATTGGTATTTAACTTTATTATATAAACTTTTCTTGGAGATATGAAATGGCTGATATTGATGCTAAAGCTGAAAAAAATTATAAATATTTGGCTTTTATAAGTTATCGACACCTAAGTCCTGATGCTGAGATTGCTGAGGCTGTTCACGAGGAGTTAGAAAATTTTAAAGTGCCTCGAGAATTAGATCCCGATGGCAAATATAAAGAAATCAGAGTTTTCAGAGATAAATATGAGTTAGCAACTAATGATTTGTCGGAGAGTTTGGATAGTGCGCTATTAAATTCAAAATATTTAATTGTGATTTCTTCAAAAAGGACAAAATTATCTGAATGGTGTGTGAGAGAAGTTGAACTTTTCAAAAAACATCATAGTAGTAGAAATATTATACCTATTTTAGTTGAAGGTGAACCATACGAATCCTTCAGCGAACCATTAAAAAATTTATCTTCAATTGAAGTTGATGATAAAGGCAATGAAACAATCAAATCACTTGATTTATTAGCTGCTGATTTGAGGCCTGATGAAGTCAAAAAGACTAGTTTTATAGGGTATGAAGAATTAGAAAAAACTAATAAATCTGAATTTAATGCTCATATAAAAGCAGCTAAAAAAATACTTAAAAATAGTGAAATATATAGAATTATGGCAACTATTTTAGGTGTAAATTATGGAGATTTGAAACAAAGACATAAAGAACGTCAAATGAAGCTAAAGATCAGACTTGGTATATTAGCAGCTACCATACTTACTGTATTTGGTATTGCAATGACAAGTATGTTTATTAGAGCAGTAAATTCTGAGAGAAATGCTACATCTCAAATATCTATGATGACATTAAAATCCGCCGATCAATCAAATAAAGATGGTGATAGAGCATATGCGCTTTTGCTTTCGAAAGAAGCGATGAGTTATGTCAATCCTAAAATGAAAAATTATGAAGAGTTAAATGCTAATTATGAGAGGGTGTTAAATGATGCACTTTTGACAGATAAGTATAGTTCAATTTTATCGTTAAAAACTGGCACGACATCGCCATTTTTTGATATATCAACGGATGGTAAATTTATTGTTAGTACCAATCAAAAAAACAATGCGGTTATTTCTTTAACTTCAAATGGAAATCAGATTAAAGAGATAAGTTTTGAGAAACCTATAACAGCTATAAAAGTTAGAAATAACGATAATTCAATATTTATAGCAACTTCTGATTTGAAACTATTTAAAATTGATTCTAAAACATTTGATGTAAAAGATTTGGGTATAAAGACGCCATTTGGTATATATCAGATGGATTTTACAGACGATGGTGACTTTTTAATTGCTATCGATAAAGCGTTAAATATCGCTACTTATTCGACTAAAGATTTTAAGATGTTAAATCATAAAATTTTAGATAAGAATATTTTTAGAATATTTACATTAAAAAATAATAAAGAATATATTTTAAATACATCAGATGGACAAATTGATATATTTGATATAAAGACAGGGAAACTCTCTAAAACATTAAGAAAATCAAAGGATAAGATTTCATATATAGCAAATTCTATGTCTAAAGATGGTAAGAAATTTGCGTATGCAGATGATAGAAATATTTTCTTATATGATATTGAAAGTAATTTTGAAAAGGTTAAAAAAGTTGATATTGGATCCTATACTGGAAATATTCTCTTAAGTAATGACGGAAGAAATCTATATTACACTACCATGAATTTTATTGATGTTTTCGATTTAGATAATAATGAACACATTAATTTCATTCCTGTAGGTAATAGCGGAATTTCAAATTTAAGACTAAATAATGAAGGAGATACTCTAGCATTTAGTATAGATGATAAAAATAGCATTGGATTTATCGAAAAAGTTAATGAAAAATCAACAAATAAAAAGCCAATTGTATCCAATGGATCAAATTTTAATGATCATTTAATTTCCTTTGTGTTTTCAGCTGATGATAAATATCTAGTTGCAAACTCGCAAGATTCTACTTTGAAAGTGATAAGTACGGAAAATAATATTGCGAATGTTGAATTAGATGGGACAATAAAAGCTATTTCAGAAGATAGAAACACGGTAATGTTAATTGATAAAAATAATAATTTATCGTTATATGATTTTTCGAAAGAAAAATTAATTAAAGTTGGAACAATTTCAAAAGATTTAAATACTATATATAATGTGCATTCTATATCAAATGATCATGAATATTTTGCTTTTTCTGATATTAGATATAAAAATATTAAAGTTTTTGATAAAAACGGAAAGACAGTCTACACTACACAATCAGATCAAGATAAAGATACATTTAAGTTAACTGTAGATATCGAGATCTTTCAAGATAAAGATATGCTTGTTTCACTTAATGAATTGGGTGATTTGAAGATATTTAATCTAAAAACAGGAGAATTAATTAAACAATTAAAAGATAAAAATGAACAAGCTGAAAAGATAGTTTATTCTAAAGATAAAAGTTTAATAGGTATCAATTATTATAGCAAAAATGCAACAATATTTAACACAGAAACAGGAAAAGTTGTTGAAAATATTGATGGTGAAATATTTTCAATAATAGGAGAGGATGGAAAATTAACAACTGTCTATGGTCAAAAAAATACATTATTATTTGAATATAAAAATGGTGAAAAACAACTTTATGCTACAAATTATGACACGAAAGGCATAAGTACAAGACAATTTAATGATGATTTTGTTTCACTTGATGACAGATATTTACTGACAAGTGTAACAAATATGGCATTGGTAGTTACGGATATAAAAACAGGTAATAGAGTAAGAACTTTAGAAACAGAAGGAAACTTCAATCCTAAAGGAGTAATGAGTGGAGATTCTTCAAAAATTGCATATGAGCCATTTGAAGATAAAACATATATAGCTGATTTTTACAATATAAAAGAGTTAGAGAAAAAAGCAGATAAAATGTTAAATGGAAGAGAATTGACTGAAACTGAAAGGATTGAATTAGGCTTAAAATCTAGGGTGAATGAAAATGAGTAATAAGTTTCTCTATTATGTTAAAAAATTAAAGTTTCCATTTGCATTGGTTTCTTTTATTTTAAGTGTTGTGGGAAGTATACAAGTATATCATGGACAATTTGATAATTTATTAAAAGAATTTGTTGTTATCATCTATTCTGTTATTAAATTATTTACATTTTTCCCGACAGAAAGTGTCTTAAAAAACTCTCCATTGGCATATGAGCTTGCAACATGGATGGCACCAATAACAACGGTTTTAGGTTTGTTTACTGTTTTTAGGAATTTATATAGTGATTCCATAATGGCTATAAGACATCTAAATAAAGATAGACTGATTGTATTAGGTGCAAATAAGGAAAGTTTAATTTTTATAAAAAATACATTAAGTCAATATCCTAAAAAACGAATTGTATGTTTAGTGGATTTTGAAGAAGAAGTTGATAGCGATATATTGAAGCTATTGCAAGTTCAATTGGTAAGGATAGACTATTCAAATCCAGAGGCTGAAGTTAATAGACTGGTAGTTAAAGATGAAAAATTATATAAGGGTAAAAAGATAGTTTCATTTGAAAAGGAACCTAAAGTATATTATCATGTCCAAGTACTTTCAAAACTTCTTGAAGAGTATAAAGATATAGATGTTTATATCAGGACTGAGACTTATAGAGTCAAAGAAATAGTAGAAGAAAGTATGGATAAAATTAAAAATTTCAACATCAACTATTTCAATATTAATGATTTAATGACTAATAACTTTTTACAAGAGTTTAATATTAACAATACCAATGGGTTAAAAGCATCATGGAAGGGAAAGAAATTTGATACTTTAGAAGATATTGCAAACCAAGTATCAAGATCTAATATATTATTTATAGGATATTCAAATATTGTAAATCATGTATTAAGTAGTCTATCAAATATATCAGTAACAAATCCGTTAAAAAGCACAAAAGTGACAATAATTGATGAAGATGTCTATAAGAAATTTGATGAATTTATGGATTATAAAACAAGATTAAAAAGTGTATTAGACTATGAATTAATAGAGATTAGAAAAAAATCTAGGAAAATTGAAGATATTTTTCTAGAAAAATCAAAAGAAGAAGCTTTTAATGCTATATTTTTCTGTGATGAAGATGATTACACTAATTTAATCAATATGGATCGTATTGAGAAATATATTAGAAATTTATCAGTTGCTGTATATAGTGCTGAAAATTCTGATATTGATACCATATATGAAACAATGAAGTCAAAAATTGCAGGACTTAAAATTTTTGGTAATATCGAGAATATCATTAATCACGATGTAATCATTAATGAAACACAATTAGAAAAAGCAAAGAAATTTAATGCCTATTATAATCTAATCACTGCTGAAATGATGGGTTATGAAAAAAGTGATAAAAGTTTACAACAACAATGGAAAAGTTTATCAAATATAAAAAAAGAATCCAGTTGGAATCAATCCCTTCATCAAAATACAAAACGCTTATTGCTAAGTAAGTTTAGTGAACTCGATGAATTTAAGGATGAGAATATCCTTTCTTTATGGAAATCAAAACTTGAAAATCTTACAGTAGATGAACAAGTTGATGTTATAGAAAATGATATCTACATGAATTATATGACTTCACTTGAACATAAAAGATGGAACAATTTCTATTATATGCGTGATTTTGTATACGATGAAATAAAAGATGAATCAAATAAAAAACACGATTGTTTAATCGACAATTGGGATGATTTTATGTCTAGTAAACAAAGACCAAAGGCGATTTATGATTTTATATCAACATTGGCATTAGAAGAAGAATAATATAATTATATACAATATAAGATTAGACCCCATAAATTGGACTAAATATTAAATATATTAGTCTAATATTATGGGGTCATAATCATTTTAAATTATCATTCTTAAAGAAATAAAAGTTTAAATAAATAATTTGATATTATTTTGGGTATATTATAAAATAGTTGCACATACAACTGTTGCTCATGCAACTAAAGGAGATATTATGTTTAGAATTACAAAATATATTAATGCAATACATTGGTCTTCAATTGCAGGGAGATGCCAAACTTTTGAAGAATATGATATTTTAGGACATCAAGTTTCCTATTTAATTGCTATCTATAAATATCCTGGTTTAAGTCAGGAAAATTTAAGAGATGCGATGTTTGTAAATAAATCAACAGTAGCAAGAAATGTTAAAACATTAATAGATAAAGGTTATGCGAAATCAGAAGTAGATAGTGAAGATAAAAGAGTTAATAGAATTTATCCAACTCAAAAATTGATTGATTTTTTTCCGAAAATCGAAAAGCATTTGGATGAATGGAATAATGAAATTTTATCAGATTTAAGCTATGAGGAAAAAGTAACTTTTGAAAATCTATTAAAAAAAGTAGCTTTGAAAGCTGTAAATATAACAAAGGAGAAAAGAGATGCTCAATAAATATGTTTATCCCAAGAAGAAAAATATTATATTGACTTTGATTATTAAAATGCTTTCTACTTTATTTGGAGTTTTAATACCAACGATTTTAGCATATATAATTGATGATATTGTACCCAAAGGTGATAGAAATGGTGTAATAATTTTTGGATCTTTAATGATTATAGTTGCTCTTTTAGAATGGTTTTTAGGGATAAAATCCAATAGAATGGCAGCAAAAATTTCTTCTGATTCAATACAAGAAATAAGAAAAGATTTATTTGATAGATCAATAAGACTTTCTGCAAGACAAATTGATAAATTGGGGGTATCATCAATAGAATCAAGATTGACCTCTGATACATATACTGTACATAATTTTTTAGGTACAGCATTAAGAATGGGTTCAAGATCGATAATGCTATTTCTTGGAGGAGTCATATTTTGTGTAATATTAAGCCCTAGATTATCACTAATACTTTTATTTATTATTTTACCAATATTTACTATCATTAGAGTAATTTTCAATAAAACTCAACCATTATGGAGAAAATTACAAAAAAGATATGATGCAATGGTACAAGTTATTCGTGAAAGTATTAGAGGTATAAAAGTATCAAAAGCCTTAAATAGAATTGACGATGAAAAAGAAAAGTTTTTTAACTCATCTGATGCAGCCAGACAAACTTCTATAAAAGCAACAGATACTATGGCAATGACTTCACCTTTAGTTAATACAGTATTATACTGTGGACTTGCACTAGTAATACTATATGGTGGGAAATTAGTCGAAGTTAATCAGCTTAAAGTTGGTACAATCATTGCTTTTATGTCATATTTCATGCAAATAACACATTCACTATTTATGTTAAACTGGATGTTTAATATTTACAGTAGAGCAATGACTTCAATAAAGAGAATTGAAGAAATTATTTTTATGCCAATTGATGACAGTCAAATCGTAGAAAATCCTATAGAATTACCAGAATGTAATAATGGTGTACCTGAAATAGAATTTAAAAATGTCTCATTTGCATATGAGGATAATAACTACGCTTTACAAAATATAAGTTTTAAGATTTATCGAGGACAATCCCTTGGTATAATGGGAGCTACAGGTTCTGGAAAGAGTACCATTATTAGATTATTATTAAGACAATATGACGTAAATAGCGGAGAAATACTTGTAAGAGGTGTCAATATAAAAAATATTAAACATTCTCAATTAAATAATCTATTTGGGTCAGTATTTCAAAAAGACTTTTTATTTAAGGGAAGTATTAAAGCGAATATAGATTTTGGTAGAAATCTCAATAATATGCAACTAGAAGAAGCAATATTAAATGCTCAGGCTAGAGAGTTTATTGATGCTAAAGATGATAGATTAGATCATGCATTGGCTTCTAAGGGGGTAAATCTATCTGGAGGACAACAACAAAGAGTTTTACTTTCTAGAGCATTTGCTTCAAATCCAGAGATATTAATATTAGATGACTCTTCATCAGCTCTCGATTTTAAGACTGATTCAAAACTAAGACAAGCAATTGATGAAAACTTTTCAAAATCAACATCAATTATCGTGGCTCAGAGAATTTCGTCAGTTATCTCATGTGATGAAATTATGTTTTTAGAGAATGGGAAAATATTAGCAAAAGGAAATCATGAATACATGTTAGAAAACTGTGTTCCATATAAAGAAATCGCTGATATGCAAATTGGTGAATTAGAATAGGAGCGAATATGGAAAAGAAAAAGGAAAAAGTAAATAAAAAAGATTATCTAAAAATCACCAAAAAGTTATTGAAATATGTACTTAGAGAATGGAAACTATTTCTATTAACATTAGTTTTAGTTATATCCTCAAATATTCTTATCTTATGGGGACCAAGATTATCTGGTGCAGCGATTGATTCTATAGCTAATACACCAATTGATTTTGATAAAACTAAATTAAATATTTTCTTAATGTTATTAGCCTATTTAGGATCATCTTTACTTACTTATATTTCTACAAGAGTTATGATTCGTGTATCTGAAAATGTAATAGTAAAAATGAGACAGGATACTTTTGATAAAATTGTCGATTTACCAATTAAATATATTGATGAACATCAGACTGGTGATTTGGTTTCAAGAATTTCATATGACTTAGATGTTGTAAATCAAGTAATTAGTAATAATGTTGTCAGCATTATCGCATCAATAATAACAGTTGTCGGTTCTTTTTATATGATGTTGACAATATCACCTAATATGACAATAATATTTTTATTAATCATACCAATTACAACATTATTTACGGTTTATCGAGTAAAAAAAACAAGACCGCTTTTTGCAAAAAGATCAAAAAAATTAGGTGAGATGAATGGATATGTTGAAGAGATGTTAAATGGGCAAAAAACCATTCAAGCATATGAAAAAGAAAATTTCTTCTCATCAGAGTTTAGAAATATAAATGATGAAAGTATTGATGCTTATTATAAAGCAGATTATCAAGCATCCATTAACTTTCCTACAATGATGCTGATTACCAATTTATCTATAGGTATAGTTTCCATATTTGGATCATTAATGTATCTATCTGGAAATCTAACTTTAGGATTTTTATCTTCATTTGTTATGTACTCTAGACAATTTTCATTCCCAATTAATCAAATTGCAGGAGTGGTAGCAGAAGTTCAATCAGCGTATTCAGCGGCAAATAGAGTATTTACATTATTAGAGCAAGACAATGAAAAGCCTGATGCGGCTGATGCAATCGAACTTAAGGATATAAAAGGTAAAGTCGAATTTAAGAATGTTTCTTTTGGATATAATGATGATAAAATGGTCATAAAAGATTTTAATTATGTTGCTAAACCGGGTACACTTACAGCGATTGTAGGACATACAGGTGCAGGAAAGACTACATTAATAAATCTATTAATGAGATTTTATGATCCACAAGAAGGGGATATACTTATTGACGATATTTCATATAAAAAAATAAAGAGAAAAAGTCAAAGAGCTGGTTTCTCCATGGTTTTACAAGATACTTGGTTATTTAACGGTACGATAAAAGATAATATAACTTATGGACGACCAGATGCAAGTATGGAAGAAGTCAAACGCGCGGCTAGAGCGGCGCATATAGACCATTTCATTGAGCTTCAAGAAGATGGGTATAACACAATACTAGATGAAGAAGCGGCAAATCTTTCTCAAGGACAGAAACAATTATTAACTATTGCTAGAGCAATGTTATTAAATTCTTCAATGTTAATCTTGGATGAAGCGACATCAAATGTTGATAGTAGAACAGAAATACAAATTCAAGATGCTATGAATAAATTAATGGAAAACAAAACTTCTTTTGTTATTGCGCATAGATTATCGACAATAAAAAATGCCGATATGATATTGTTAATGAAAAACGGTGAAATAATTGAAAGAGGAACTCATGAAGAATTGTTAAATAATAAGGGGGAATATTATAATTTATACAATTCTCAATTTATAAAATCAGAATAAATACCTTAAATCTCCATAATTATATGTTAATATATACATATATATGTTATGGAGATTATTTTATGTCAAATAGAAGAAAGTTTAAAAAATATAAAGAAAAAAAAGCTAAAGTACCAATTTCAGAGAAATTTTCAAGGTTTAAGACAAAGAAACATTTGATTAAACCAATTATGTTAGTTACAATACTAATTCTTTTACAGATTGCATTTTTCATTTATCTCTCTACAAGATATTCTAGAAGTAGAGAATGGATGGATGTTTTTTGGTGGGCAGTTACCTTAGTAATGATAATATATTTTGTAAATTTAGATAAACCTATCGATTATCGTGTTTCATGGATTATCATGGTATCACTTGTGCCAATTTTTAGTATTCCTTTGTATATAATTTTAGAAATAATACCGGGTGCCAAGCAATTGCAACGAAGATTAAGTAGTATTAGACAATCTTCAAATCATTTATTAAATCAAGATATGCAATTGATTGATAAAATTGACTATGATGAAAGATTTAGCAAGGGTTTATGTAGATATTTATTTACTCATGCAAATTATCCAATATATGAAAATACAAATTATAAGTATTTTGGTATTGGAGAAGATTATTTTGAATCATTAAAAGAAGATTTGCGAAATGCTAAAAAATTCATCTTTATCGAATACTTCATAGTTCGACAAGGTAAAATGTTAGAAGAGATACTTGAAATTTTAGATGATAAAATAAATGAGGGAGTTGAAGTAAAATTCATGTATGATGGCATGAATGATTACTATTTACCTGATGGATTTAAGGATTTCTTAAAATCCTTAGGCATAGAAGTCAGAATATTTTCAACTATTTTACCAATTTTATCCTCATATCACAATAATCGTGACCATAGAAAAATTGTTGTAATTGACAATAAGGTTGCGTACACTGGTGGATTAAATCTTTCTGATGAATATATCAATCACATCAAAAGGTTTGGGCATTGGAAAGACAATGGAATAAGATTAGAAGGTGAGGCTGTAAGAAGCTTCACAGTTATGTTCTTAAATCTTTGGAGTTTAACATCAAGGGAATTAGCGCATTATGATAAATATGTGGAAAATGAGCATAAAGCCATTTCAGATGTTTATATTTTACCTTATGATGATGCACCAAATGATAAGGAAAATATTGGAGAAAATGTTTATATTGATATACTAAATCAAGCTAAAGATTATGTATATATCATGACGCCATATTTAATATTAAGTGAAAATCTAAGGAACGCTCTGCTATTTGCTGCAAAAAGAGGGGTAAATGTGCAAATCATGATGCCAGGGATACCGGATAAGAAAATTCCATTCCTAATTGGAAGATCATACTATGATAATTTAACGCAAAGTGGTGTTAAAATATATGAATATGTTCCTGGATTCTTACACTCAAAATGCATAGTTTCTGATGATAATAAATCAGTGGTCGGTACTGTAAACTTTGATTTTAGAAGTTTACACCTAAACTATGAAAATGGGGTATTGGTGTATGGTCAATCATTAGCAAATGATGTAAAAACAGACTTTGAACAAACAAGAAAAGCCTGCCGAGAAATGTCAAATAAAAAATATAGAGAATTCTCCTGGATTTATCGACTATTTTGTAGAGTGCTAAGATTGATAGCGCCATTAATGTAGTTAGGAAAAGATTAGATAGTATTGAGGTATTAAATAATGAAATATATTATGATGAATATGGTAAGGATACTTAATGGAAGCCAGGTTGTTGTTTTAGATAAAAAGAAAAAATGGGGATGGGAGGGTTTAACATTTCCTGGAGGAAAAGTTGAACCAAATGAGAGTTTTGTCGATGCTGCGATTAGAGAAGTGAAGGAAGAAACTAACTTAGATATTAATAAGTTAGTCTTAAATGGTGTAATACAATGGGTTGACTTAACTCGTGATGAAACTCAAGTTGGACTATTATACACTACAAAAAATGTAAATGGTAAACTTGTAGAAGAAAATAGAGAAGGAAAACTGTTTTGGTGTGATTATAACGAATTTATTGATATGGACGGAAAATCAGACTCAATGGCAGATATTTTAACTATTTTCAATGGTGAAAATACTGAAATTGTAAAATATTATGAAAATGATAAAGAAGTAAAAAAGACTATCTTAAGTAGAAATGAAGGTTAGATTAATATAGTTTTATAAAAAATGGGGACTGTTGCAAAACAGCCCCTTTAAATATTATTTATTTGCATTTTTGATTTTTAATTTTTCGAAAAATACATCTGCAATTTCATGTGTTCTATCACCTAATATGATTTGTACTTGTGAACCAAAAGGTACAACGCCTACAACTCCATATAGTTTTTTCATTGATTCTATATCAACTTTTTTATTATCTATAACATCAACTCTAACACGTGTTTTACAGTTAGACATTGATTCAATGTTTTCCATTCCACCTAAATTGTTTAATATCTCTAAAGATAAATCTGATGTAGACATAAATCCTCCTTTAATTTAAGTTTTGAATCATTATATCATAAGATGAGGTTTATATAGCATTCTTCTTGTGTTTTTTAGCTAAATTAACATAAATTTGTGCATTTTCTGTAATAGATGAAACTTCGTCATCTGTTAGTTTTCTCACAATTTTTGCTGGAATTCCGACAACAAGAACACCCTCAGGTATTTCCTTTCCTTTTGTAACTAAAGAATTTGCTCCAACAATAGAATTTTTTCCAATCACTGCATTGTCCAAAACTGTTGCACCCATGCCAATAATGACATTATCTTCAACCTTTGCGCCATGAACAATCGCAGTATGGCCAATTGTCACATTATCACCAATTTCTACCTTAGAATCTTCTGATTGATGTATAACAGCATTATCCTGTACATTTGAATTTTTACCAATAATTACTTCATTTTCATCTGCTCTAATCACAGCATTATACCAAACTGATGAATTTTCTCCTATAGTAATCTTACCTGATAGTCTTGATCCTTCTGCTAAATACACAGAATCATCAAAATTAGGGGTATCTTCATCTAAAGATTTCACTGTAAATGCATTTGAATCTTCTCTTTTCACTTCCTTTTTCTTAGTATTTTTTGACTCATAATTTAAATCATTCATATAGCATGTGCTAAAAATATAATCAACCTTAAATCCTTCTAAACTATTCAAATCATCAAATAATTTTAATACGGATTTGCCATAATCTCCAAGATTTTGCTCAATCCCTTGAGCGTTCATTATTAATATTGTCAAGTCATTTTTTTCGGATAATAGATCCCATAAAGCATCTAAATTTCTTCCATAATAACTTGGAAGACCGAATTCCTTTACCATAATATCATGAAATACTTCTTTATTTGTAAATTGCTTACCATCTAAAACAATGTTTTTATTCATATAACACCTCAAAATTTTTATAATGATCATTAGAATAATAAATTACTTTACCATTAGTTGTATAAACTAATCGCTCAGCCCCTCTATGACCACCATTATAGTTAACATCTGCTTCAAAATATTTTTCATTGGATGGCAAATTCCCTTCTCTATTGCCGAATCTATCACCACCAATTACGCCTTTATCTGTTACTTTCCACAAATTACCTTTTTGTGCATCCCAACCTAATTTCTTAGCTTCATTTTTTGTTAGATAATTTGAAGGTAATTTTCCAAATGTATGTAAATATAAAGCGACCTCATCTTTTGAATAATAGTGTCCATTCTCATCTATTTTCGTACTTGTTATTTCATCACTTTTCGAATCGTTTTTGTTTTTACTTGATTCGACTATAGTATCATAACTTTCTAATTTATTAGAACTCTTTGTACATGAAACAATTGAAAAAATAGATATTATCATTATCAATAATATTTTAATACTTTTTTTCATTTTCCTCTCCATCCATTTATTACTCTAATCTTATCATATATATCCATTTGTACAAATGTTAAACTTTCTCAAACAACCACGCTAATTGACAACTATAAAAGAATTTCATATAATAATAGTCCAAGGGGATACTCTGGTTTCGACGGGATAGTAGAACAAGGGTAAGCATGTGGAAGGGCATACTTCCTAAAAATAGCAAATTAAATATAAACGCAGAAGATAATAACTTCGCTTTAGCTGCCTAATCGCAGTCTAATGCTACTTAGTAGATCCCACATCTACTAACTAGTATCATAATTTCGTGGGAAACCTGCAATACAAAGCTTTGAGTATTGTACGGCTATATGAAGCTACCATATAATTTATATTGTTAGTTTTATTATTATATGGGAATAAAACAAACTAACTAAACATGTAGAAAGTCTTTCGGAAGCTATTTCGGACGTGGGTTCGACTCCCACTATCTCCACCATGAATGATGAAGAGTGTGTATTTTCCACACTCTTTTTTATATGGAATTATTTAATGCTACAAAAATGCTACAAGATTTTGTTTAATTGACTTTAGGCCTGGTAGATTCGATATATGTAAAAATGTTAGGGAAAATGTGATTTCTGATGCTGACAAATTTGATAAGAGTAAAAACTCTGAAGATAATAGACACGTATTGTGTAAATGTCAATAGAGATATGCTCCTAATATATCCCCGGGGGGTATAATTTAGACCACGTTTTTTAAAAATATGGTCCGTATATACCCGAGGGGGGTATAAGATGGACCATGATTTTTATGTATGCATTAAGAATTCATATTTAAAATGGTCTGGGAAATACCCGGGTAGGGTATATAAGGACCATAAACTAATGAGATTACTTTTAACCAGCAGTAAAATATGGTCCTAAATATACGGGGGTGGGGTATATACGTACCATAAAAAATAGGGCATGGTCCTAAATATACGGTAGGGGGGTATATAAGGACCATAAAATTATTAATAAAATATAATATAATTAATAATTTATACACAAAAGAAGAAATTGTCCTTTTTTTCCGCAAAGCTATTCAATTCCACCCCTAAATTCCACCTCACGCTATAACATACACATTTCTACATAAACCGACGAAATACAGTAAAAAACATAAATATCATAACTCCAAAAATTCCTCTTCAGAACGCTTAATTTTGAGAATGTCATTATATTCAATTTTAAATTCATTTCCATATATACTCAGAAATCTATTTTTTTGTTATAATGGTTATAGAAAAATTTATAAAATGGAGTTTAATTAAATTGAATAAAAAAGAATTACAAGAAATAAAAAGAACACTTAAGTACGACGATTCCTCAATACATACTATATATTCATGTTATGCGACGCTTGATGGAGAGAAAATTTTTACTTCACAAAAGTCATATCTTTCTCTAACCGAAGAGGAAAGAATTGAGTATACTAATATTTTTAAGAAGGTTTTATCTACAAAGATAGAGCGAAATTTTATTAATATTGATTTTGATGTGAATAATAAAGCTCGGGAGAAGTTATTTGCATTCACAAGAAATAATGAAAAAGAAGATATTGATAGGATGTTTACTGATATCATTTCAAATTATAAATCTGAGGAAAATTTTGCGGTGATTATTGGAAAAATGACTTATGATTTATTAAAGAAATCTTCAGATGGTGCGGAATTAGAGGATAGTGATGAGGTCTATAATTTTTATATTATTGCCATTTGTCCAGTTAAAAAGGAGAAGGGAAGTCTTTACTTTGATAATAATGCGCAAGATTTTGCTAGTAATTTAAGAGATTTTATTATTTTTCCTCCAGAAGTTGGATTGTTGTATCCTGGATTTAGTCAAAGGTCTGCAAGTATTTATGAATGTGGTTATTATATAAAAAATACAAAAATGGATCATGATGAGTTTCAAAAGGGATTTTTAAATCATGAAATTGAGTTGATTTATGATGACCAAAAAGAAGTATTTAATCAATTAATTGAAGAAGCTTTTAGTTCAGAACTTGGGATTAAAGAATTGGCAGAAATAAATGAGAAAACAAATTTCTTTAAATTGCAACAAGAAGAAAATGAGGAGGATACTACATTAAGAGGATCAGATATAAAATCTATTTTAGAATCATCTGGTGCGAAAACAACTGATTTAAATATTGATGAAGATATTCAATTAAAAGCAGAAAATTTGGCTGAGGATAAATATATTATTGAAACAGATGGTATAAAAATAATTGTTAAAAAAGACTTTATCTCAAGTATAAAAGAAAAAGAAGTAGATGGTATAAAAAGTTTAGTATTGCCAATGATTGATATGACAATGAATGACATACCAATTAAATAATCTTTTTTAAGGAGACGAGTATGAGATCAATAATAAAATATTTCCTTTTAATTTTATTAATTGTGACAGCAATTTTTATAGGAAAAGAATTACAGCCAATTATTATACAAAATTCTTCTAACTCTGAAAGTATGGTGAGATTTCTTAACTCAAAATATTTCCCAATACTTTTGAGTTTAGTAATTTTATATTTAATTTATGATTTACTATTGGAGATTAATTTTTCTTATGGTAGATTTGGTAATATTTTCAAAGCTTTAGTAATTATTTCTATAAATGTTTTGAGCGTATACATTCTAATAATTAATGAAGAAAGTCACATGATTTATGCTGGGGAATATACTCATGGTTTGCCAATGGTTGTTTGTCTTCCATTAATATTTTTATTTAGGGATTTAAGCAAATATGAGATTTCAAAGTTAAATATTGCTTTAACATTTGTATTTTCAATTCTTTTGTATACTCTTTACGCTTATTTATATGATGGTTTTGACTATATTGTATTATTTTACTTTTTAGGTATAGCATTTGCCTCAATTGTTGTATTTTATATTTACATGTTAGGTAAAACAATAATGTTCGGTAAAAAATTAATTAAATCAAGTAAGGATATTTTATCTAAATAGATAGTTATAAAAAACTGTATTCTTAACTATTTTGTAATATCTTTTAACAAACATTATGGTATAATCAAATCAATACAAAGGAGTATGAGATGATAATAAAAATTTTAACATGGATTGTTATATTATTGAGTATAATCATAATACCATTTTCTTTATATCAATTTTTTATCGGACTTCATTATTTTAAGAAAACTGAAAATTTACCTGAAACTGATAAAAGAAATAAATTTGCAATACTTGTTGCTGCTAGAAATGAAGCGACTGTAATTTCTCAGTTAATTGAGTCTTTGCAAAAATTAGAATATCCAAAAGACAAATATGAAATTATTGTTGCTCCCAACAATTGTACAGATAATACGGAAGAAGTTGCAAGAGAAGCTGGGGCGAGGATTTTTCATGTACAAAACCCTATTAGAAATAAAGGGGATGTTTTGCATCAATTATTTGAACATTTAATAGAAAATGAAGATCATGATGCTTATGTAATTTTTGATGCTGATAATATTGTAGATTCTAAATTTTTACTTGAAATGAATAAATTAATTGAGTCTGGATATAGTGCAGCACAAAGTTTTAGAGATTCTATTAATCCATATGAATCTGCTACATCTGGAGCATATACACTTTATCATTATATGATAAATAATTTTTACAATAAACCAAGAACTTATCTAAAGCTAAACAATATGATTATAGGTTGTGGATTTATGGCGACAAGATCTATTATTAAAAGTTTAGGCGGATGGAATACTAAAACTATTACAGAAGATTTAGAATTTACTGTAATGACAACATTAAGTGGTGAGAGGATAGGTTATTCTGAAAAAGCAATTTTTTATGATGAACAACCAAACTCTTTTGTAACTTCTTGGCACCAAAGAATTAGATGGCAAACTGGTGTAAAGCAAGGTTTTGAAGCAAGCTCTAAAGAAATATTAAATAATTTAGTAAAAGAAAAGAAATTAAAGTATTTTGACATATTTTCAATGTTAAGTGCTAATTTAGTTTCCAATATAAGCTTATTATCAATGATTGCAGGTAGTTTATTAATAGCGATGAAGACAACAACTGGATTAGGGTTGACGTTTTTAGGATTAAACATCGCTGGAGCTATAATTGGTCCAATATTATTTGCAATATTAATATTATGGTTAAGTAAAAGGAAAATATTGCCAATGTGGAAAGGTATATTATTTTTCGGTATATTTTTAGCATCATGGATACCAATTAATCTATATGTATTGTTTAATGAAAATCTTGAATGGAAAGAAATTAAACGTTCATCTAAAGTAAGAAATTTTTAATGTAAATTCTAAATATTAAGGAAAATTACATAATGAATCAATGTATTAAAGATTTTAAGAAAAGATTAAGAAAAAAATTTCTAAATGAAAGAAATGCTTTAGATATTAAAATAAGGGAAGATATCGATAAAAAGATAATAAAAAACATTTTAGAATATTATGAATATATTTCAGCAAAAAACATTTTTACATTTGTTGGTATAGGATCTGAGATAAACACTATTCCATTAATCGAAAAAGCTATAGAAGATAAAAAGGATGTATTTGTTCCTTTATGTATTGATAAATCATCAATGGAATCTCGAAAAATAAATTCTATTTCGGAGTTAGAAGAAAAACATTTTGGTTTATTGGAGCCTTCGATAAACAGTGAAAAAATAGAAATAAATAAAATTGATCTTTCAATAATACCTTGTTTAGCCGTTGATAAAGAAGGATATCGACTAGGTTATGGTGGTGGATATTATGATAGATATTTTGCTAATACAAATATTAACAATGCATTTATTGTTTGTAGAGGAGATTTTATTATTGATAGTGTACCTCATGAAAATTTTGATATTAAATTTAATAAGCTTGTGAGTGAGAATGGAATAGTTACCATTTAACATTCATATAAAAATAAAAGAGGCAATTGTAAAGTGAATATGTTCACTTTGCAATTGCCTCTATTTATTTAATTAATAATATAACTCTCTTGAAAAATCATAACCAATAACTTTTAAGAAAGATTCATTTTTAGATAAAATCTTAAATACTGGTACAGCGATTAATGTCATGATAACAAATTCGGATATCATTACACCGTATGTCATTTCTAAAAATGATCCAAAACCAGCTAAAAATGATAATTCATAACCAATAATAAATGCGAAAACTGTTGGCCAGATTGATGCGATTATAATATGTCTACTTTTTATAATAAACATCATTGCGATGAATGTATGTAAAGTACCAAACACTAAATCAAATACACCTAATGTTGACCAAAAGTTTGAAATGAATACACCTAATGTAATCCCGATTGCATTATATGGATTAAAAAATGCTAATAAATTTAAGATTTCTGAATATCTAAATTGTACTGGTCCGTAAGCAAATGCTGGTATGCTTAATGTCAATACCACATATACCGCAGCAATAATTGCTTGTTTACTCATTTCTTGTAATGTTAATTTTTTCATTTTTCCTCCTTGATTTTTATAGTGGGTGCCAAGTAAAACACTTTAACCCTAAAAAGAAATAATATTATATTGCTTTTTAAGATACTAGAATAGTATATTCTAAATAGCTTATAAAAACAAGTATTTATATAAATATATTTAAGATTTTTGATGAAAACATTTTTATTAACTGATATAATAATCTTGTTAGTAGGTGTTTTCTTTTGAGCAAAAATGAGGTTGAAATGAAAAAATATATTCTTACTGAACAAATAAAAAAATACAATTTATATCAGAAACTATGTAATTACTCGCCGATAATATTTACCATATTGTCAATACCATCTGTTATCTATGGATTATATACTCTTAAAAAATACAATAATCCTCAACTTAACACAGTATTTTTGGCTTTAGTTATCGTATCCATCATTACAATGTCAATAATTGCTATATTTATTGGTACAACATATCTTAAGTATAAGCGTTTAGACATTACTAAAAATGCCACTTTTGAATCAATTTCTGGATTAGAATATCACAGAGATAAATTAGATGGACTTAGTCCTGTTGAGATTTCTTATCTTACAGATTTGGAATTAGAAGAAGATAAGGATATTGCAGCTCAGATCCTTCAATATGAACTATGGGGAGTGATAGAGTTTGTAAATGGTAAGATAAATATCAAAAATATCAATGATTCGCGATTAAAAGAAAGAGACAAAATTCTGATAAAACTATTAGCAAATGATGCAACTGATTTATCACAATGGAAAAAACAATCCTATAATGACATGACTAATTCAAAATTTTTTTATGAATCAAAAGATGGAAAATCAAAGTTGCTTAAAATAACATACAGATTAGCATATATATCTTTAATATTTTTTATTATATTTTTTATACTATTTTTGATAACATCATTGAGAAACCTAGAAAACCTAGACAACTTTACATATATCTTTGATTATTTTATTAATATGGAAAATAATGATTTAAGTAATTTTATCATAACAAATAATGAAATGTATATTGTAATAGCGTTTATGTTATTAGCAGGTATAATCTTTGGTTCATTTATTGCTGGTATTGGTGTTGCAAGATTTGATTATGTAAATAATGTTAATAAAAGCAAATTAATTAGGACAAATGAAGGTAATAGAACAACTGAATACATATTTGGATTAAAAAACTTTATTAATGATTTTACTTTGTTGTCAGAAAGAGAGAAAAAAGAATTAGTTCTATGGGATGATTTCCTCATTTATGCAGTAGTGCTTGAAGAAAATAAAAAAATTATAGATGAAATTTTCTCATATAGAAATGAGAAAAAATATGAAAGTACATTGAATAAAATAAAAAAATATTTTTAAGGAGAAGCTATGAAGAAATATGTAATGGGAATAGACATTGGTGGAAGAAGTATGAAATTTGGTTTATTTACAACTGATGGTGAGCTTATAAATAAATCAAATATTACCACTTTTCCTGAAAACAATGGAGAAAAAATTATTCCTGATTTAATTGAACATATTAAAAAGATAATTGAAAAGTTTGAATTAACTGAAGAAAACTTTGAGGGTATTGGTATAGGTATACCTGGGCCGATATTAAATAAACAAATAGTTAAAACAGCTGTAAATTTAGGTTGGAGTGAACCTATAAATATTGCTGAAAAAGTGAAAGAAGCTGTTAATTTCAAAGTATTAGTAGAAAATGATGCAAATGTTGCTGCTCTTGGAGAAGTTTGGAAAGGAGCAGGTGAAGGGTATAAAAATTTAGTCATGGTGACACTTGGTACAGGTGTTGGTGGCGGAATTGTAATTGATGGTAAAATCGTTTCTGGATCAACTGGTTCAGCTGGCGAAATAGGTCATATGCCATTCTTACAAACCCCATTACATAGAACCTGTGGATGTGGTGGTCATAGATGTTTCGAACAAAAAGCGTCAGCTCCTGGTATTGAAAATATTGCAAATGATTATTTATTTGAACATGAAGGTGAATCTGAACTTAGAGACATTGATTCAATAAGTGCAAAAGATATTTTTGATGCAGCAAAAAATGATGATAAATATGCTTTAGAAATTGTTGATGAATATACAAATGATTTAGGAAGAGGTTTAGCAATTATATCAGCAATTGTAGATCCTGAAATTTATGTATTGGGTGGCGGTGTTTCAAACGCAGGTCAATTTTTACTTGAAAAAACACAAGAAGCATATAAAGAAGTTGCATTTTCAGTAACTAAAGATGTAAAATTCACCCTTGCAAAATTAGGTAATGATGCAGGTATATACGGAGCGGCTAAATTAATTTTAAGCTAGGAGAGAAAATGAAAGTTTTATTATCTAGATATATTCGAAAAAGTAAAAAATGTTTTTATAAAAAAATAAAAGAAATGCTAGATAATGATCAAATAGTATATATTGTTGTACCTGAGCAATTTACGCTTGGTACAGAAATAGAAGCATATAGTGAATTAGGCATAAAATCAACTCTTAATCTAAGGATTAAGAGTTTTAAAACAATTGTAAATGAAATATTACACTCAAATGGAGGCAGAGCTCTTAATTTTATTTCAGACTCTGCCAAATTTGTTATGCTTCAATCAATATTATTTGATATTAAAGAAGAATTAAGAGTATTTCAAAAAAATATTTACGATAAAGATTTTATTGAATTATTGATAAAATTTATTGATGAAATGGCTGATAATATGATTGGACTTGAACAGCTAAAGCTAATGATAGATCATGAAGACACTTCTAAGGAATTATCATCAAAATTAATTGATATCATAAAAATAATTGAAAAATATAATGAAATGAAGAAATTATCTGATTATTATATGATGGATAGAGCAGATCTTGCTGTTGAAAAAATCAAAAATATGGCTAATTATAAAGATGTTTCTTTTTTCTATTATAGATTTCATGATATGTCAAAAAGAGAATTGGAAATACTATCTAGAATAGACAAAATTTCTAATTTTTCATTGATTAATATAATAATGGATTCTGATTTATTTAAAAATAAAAATCTTAATATTGAAGATGAAGAGGTTTTTGATATTTCTTCAAAATTTATTAATTCCTTATATAATCCAGAGTTCAATAATGATATTGAAATACTTAATATTGATAATGACGAAAAACAGACATCTAATGAACTTTTCTTAAATGATTTATTTACTTACAATCTAAAAAAAGTAAAAAACAAGTTTGCTACGAAAAAAATTGATAATGTATTTATTACTAGAGCTAATAATACTGTTCAAGAAGTTGAAAATTTGGCAATTTCAATAAAAAAAGATATTATCAATAAAGACTATAAATACTGTGATATTGCAATACTTACAACAAATAGTTCAGAGTATTTTGAAAAGATTAATAAAATATTTCAGATTAATGATATCCCAATATTTTTAGATGAGAATAGAGATTTACTAGACAATGCAATGATTAAATTTTTAAAATCATCATTGTATTTGATTGATTCAAATTTCACAACAGCCTCTGTTGTACAATTTTTAAAATCTTCATTTTTTGTCGACTTAGAATATAAAATTAATTTATTTATTTCCTTTATTACAAGAAGAAAAATATTTGGAAGAATGTTTTTTGAGGATAAATATTTTACTATTCCTCAACTACAAAAAAATTATATTGAAGAAGATGAAGAAAATCTAACTTATATAAGAGAAATAAGAGATTTACTTATTGATATAGTTTCTTTTTATGGTAATATCGATGAATTTTTCGATACCGACAAAAAAGCGGATTATAAATATTTTACTATGAAAATCTTTAATTTTATATCAAATCCAATTTTATTAGACTCATATATGAATTATGAAAAGACTTTAGATGAAGAAAATTCTAATGAAAATCAATTAATATGGGATAGTTTTATAGAATTGCTAGAAAATATGTATAATCTAAACTCAAGAGAAGATATCAGTCTATCAAGATACATAGATATATTAATATCTGCGATTGATAATTTTAAAATTGGGATTATACCTCCGAGCCAAGATCAAGTAATTGTTGGTGATGTTAAAAGATCTAGATTTAATAATGTAAAGAAAATATATTTACTTGGTATGACAAGTCTATATTATCCTGTGCCAAATAATGATACTGATATATTTTTAGATGAAGAAAAATATGAGATGATAGAAAATGGAATTGAGATAAAAAGTGTAAAATCTAGTATAAAATCTAATGATTTATTATCTTTTTATGAGTTATTAAATACAGCTTCTGATGAGATTGTATTTAGCTATAGTTTAGTAAATGGATCAAACGAAGCAATGAATCCTGCTTTTATTTTAGAGTGGGTAAAAGCTATGATACCAGTTGAGAATAACAGGATTGAAGACTTAGACTATCATGACTATGTCTATTCTACATCACAAATAAATAAGTATTTGCCAAGTAAAATATTGGAGCTTAAAGAAAATAATCAAATCTCCACAAAAGAAAAGTCCTTTATATATGGATTAAGAAAATATATTGAAGATAATAATAAATTTAAGAATGTAAATTATGCGATAAATTTACAAAATACATTTAGAACTAGAAAAAATCTTCCAACTGATTTGGTTAATAAAATCTTTAATCTAAATAAATTTAGTGTGAGTCAATTAGAACAATATAGGGAAAATCCATATGATCATTTTATTAAATATGGTATAAAGCCAAGAGAATTTGATGAATTTAACATATCAAGTTTAGATACAGGTAATTTCATGCATGAGTTTTTGGCTGATAGTATAAATAAGTATTTCCACAATAATGAAGAAAATATTGATTTAGAAAACATTGCAGAAATATCAATTAATAAAACATTTGAAAATTTTAGAACAGAAGATAATAAAAACATATTTTATATAAATAAATTAAAGGAAAATGCAGAAAATTATTTTAATGTTATTACAAAACAACTTGATTTCAAAAAACTTTCAAATGTTTATCTGGAAGAAAGATATGGTAAATATGGGAAGTTTCCTGCAATAAATATTGCTTATAAAGATAAAGAAATTTCACTTGAAGGAAAAATTGATAGAGTGGACGAATATACAATAAATGGCGAAAAATACTATAGTGTTATTGACTATAAAACTGGAAACAAAACTTTTAATATTGCAAAGCTTTATTATGGTATTGATTTACAGCTATTGTTATATCTAGAAGCAGTTATTAATAGTAAGTCAAATAGTAAACCGATAGGTGCATTTTATCAACAAATGAATAGCAATTTACCTTCATCATTAGTAGATAAAGTTGATGAAAGAAATGAATTATTTGATGATTTTAAACTTGATGGTGTTATAAATAATAACAAATATGTGTTTAAGATTATAGATGAAAATACTGATGTTTCTAAAGTAAATAAATCAAAAGTCTTTTCTTTTAGTGGAAGAAAATATTCATTTACTGATAAAGATAATGTAATAAGCGAAAATGATTTTAAAAAAATATTTAAAATAAATAAGGATAATATACTAGAATCCATAATTAATATTTCAGATGGAGATATAAGCCTTAAAACCTATAAATTAGATCAATACACACCGTATAGTTATAGTAAATATAGGACAATTAGTAAAGATTTTGATTTAAAATATGTTTATCTCGATAAAATCAATTGGTATTACGTAAAAGAAAGATTGGAGGATGAAGATGAGTAAAGTTAAATATACTAAAGAACAGCAACAATCTATTAATTTACGTGATAAAAATATTATAGTATCTGCGCAAGCTGGTGCTGGTAAAACTCAAGTTCTTGTACAACGAATAATTTCATTATTAGATGAAGAAAAAATAGATATTGATAAATTTCTTATAGTTACGTTTACAAATAAAGCAGCAGCTGAGATGAAAGATAGGATAAAAAAGGGTCTTCATAATAAACTTGAGCTTGCTGAAAATGCAGAAAAATTGTTCTATCAAAGGCAATATAACAATACAACAAATGCTCAAATTTCAACAATGCATTCATTTTGTATCAATGTATTAAGAGATTATTTTTATAAATTAGGATTAAATCCTGCCTTTAAGATTTTAACAGGCTCAAGTTTAGATATCTTAAAATGGCAGACCATTAATGAAGTATTTACTGATTTGTATAAAGAAGAAAATCCTGAATTTTTTACTCTTTTAGATATGTATTCAAAAAAATATAGTGATGAGTACCTTAAACTCATTTTATTTGAATTATATCAATTTATACAATCACAAATACACCCATTCGAATGGTTAAAGCAATGTATAGATAAGTATAATTTGAAAGAATATTATAATGAAAAAAATCATTATGATAATTTCAAAGATGAAGTATTTAAATATTATAAAAATAACTTCGATAATCTATATCATTTATTTTCAGATATATCTATACAAATAGATAAAATACAGCAATATGCTGAATATAAGATATATCAAAAAACTTTGAGTGCTGATAGAGATGTATTAACAAAGATTTACAATTCTAGCAATTATGATGAATTTGTTTCGTTAACTGACACATTCAAATTTGATAGATTAGAAACTATTACAAAAAAAGTGAAAGAGACAAATAATATCGATGATGATTTTGTAAATGATATAAAATCTAGGATAAATGAATATAGAGATAAAATAAAAGATTTCATAAAATCATTTGATTTAGATATCGATAAAGAAATAATATATGAAGATGAATTAAAAAGAAGCCTAGAAGCAATGCATTTTGTATTGGAAAGATTTGATAAAAAATTTAAGTCTAATAAATTAAAAAATGGTAGCTTAGATTTTTCTGATGTGGAGCATTTAACAATAGATTTATTAGATGATGAGGAAATTGTCAGTGAGTTAAAAGATAGATTTAAATATATCTTTTTTGATGAATATCAAGATTCCAATCAAGTACAAAATTACATTGTAAATAAAATATCTAGAGGAAATAATCTATTTTTTGTTGGTGATATTAAACAGAGTATTTATAAATTTAGATTAGCAGATCCTATCATTTTCAAAAACAGATATGAAAATTATCTAAATGAAACCGAGATAAATCAAGCTATTGATTTAAAACATAATTTTAGATCCGAAAGGGTATTGCTTCATTTTAATAATTTTATTTTTAATACACTTATGACAGATAAACTAGGTGATGTAAAATATGATGATGAAGCACATAGACTTACACCTGGCCTTAGCGAAGAAAAGTATGATGATAAAAATGCAAGTGTTGATTTAATATATATTAGTAAAGAAAAAGAAGAATTAGATAATCTAGAAGTAGATATGGAAATAAAAGAGATTGACCCGGAAGCTGTATTTGTTGCTAAAAAAATAAAAGAACTTGTAAAACAAGGGGAAACATATAAAGATATGGCAGTTTTATCAAGAACTGCTGCAATCATTCCTGATATAGAACAATGTTTTAAAATTATGGATATACCATATTTTTCTGATTCAAGTAAGTTTTCTTTTGACGATATTGAGTTAAAATTGTTCATTGAAATATTAAAAGCTATCGATAATGACACTGATGATATAGTCTTATTGAGTGCGATCACTTCAACAATTTCAAATATTACAGATGAAGATTTGGCTGAGATAAGAAGTACGGATAAAGAGAATTCTTTTAATTATTGTTTTAGAAATTATCACAAAAGAGAAGATGCAAAACAAGAGATTATTGATAAGATTAATATTTACAATTCAAAGATGTCTACCTACAGAAAAAATGTAAAAGTAATGTCTTTAGAAAGTTTTGTTTGGTATGTGTTAATAGATTCTGGTCATATGGCATATGTATTATCCAAAAAAAACGGGGATAAAATTTTAGATAATATTAATTTATTTATACAAGAAATTTCTGAATTTGAAAATTCATCTTTTCAAACTTTATCATCTTTAATAAATTATGTTGATAAAATGAGTGAGAGAAAACTTGGAGATAGAGAAGCTGGAGCTGATTTATCTGAAGAAGATGATGTAGTTAGAGTAATGACCATACACAAATCAAAAGGACTACAGTTTAAAAATGTATTTATGGTTTCATTAAATAAGAGATTTAATATGATAGACCTTAAAGAAGAATTAATTTTGGATGATAAATACGGTTTGTCTTTAAAAAACTATGATGAAGATAAAAATGAAAAAGTAAAAAATTTCTTCTATCTTAGAATTGAAGATGTTAAAAGACATGAACTTTATTCTGAAGAAGTTAGAGTTTTATATGTTGGTTTGACAAGGGCAGAAAAAAAACTATTCCTTGTATCATCTGATAAAACAGATAATTTAGTATATGGTGAAAACTTAGAAGAGTTAAATTCATATCATAAATGGATATATTCAATAATTTCAAGGGATAAAATTAGTGAAAACTTTATAGATTCACCAAAAACAACTGATTATTTTAAGAACAAAGAATCAAATCTGAGTTTTACAAATATTAATGAGACGGATTTAATCGACTATTATTCAAGTTTTATAACAAGCGATAATATTGATGAAGATTATGAGGTGAAAGAAATTGATGAACAAATTTCAAAAGTTTTGAATTTTGAATATGACAAAACTAAGGTCGATATACCATATAAAAAGACTGTTACGGAAATTTCTGAAAAGGATAGAAATATCAGTCCTGATTTTATTGATTATGAGATCATGGTTGAAGATGAACCATATAGTGAGCCGACACTTTTGGAAAAGAAACCTAAATTCTTGGAAATAAATAAAAATAAGATGGATGCATTATCTTTAGGTAATTTGTATCACTATATTTTAGAAATCTTACCATTAGATTACTCAGAAATCTCTCAGGTTGAAAAATTTATTGCGAATTTGTATCGAGATAAATTCATTTCAAAAATAGAATATGAATCAATCAATTTAGAAATAATCTTCAAATATATTAAATCTGATTTATATAAAAGATTATCAAAAGCGGATAAGATTTTTAGAGAAAGATCATTTACAATGATTTATGAAGAAATGGGCAATGAATTTTTAGTCGATGGACAAATTGACTTATATTTTATTGAAAACAATGAAATAACTATTTTAGATTTCAAAACAAATCGTGTAATTGATGAAGATCTATATAAGACTCAACTAGAATTATATAGAATGGGCCTTGAAAGAGCAACAGGTCTTAAAGTAAAAGAAAAATTAATATATTGGGTAATGCATGGAGTAACCTCTTCAATATAGAAGAGTACACTATTTGATAATTATTAAAAATGTATTATTCAAAATAAACGAAAATAGCTTAAACAAATATTTCTTATTAAAATTATGTTTATTAAGATGAATATTTGCTTTAAGCTATTTTTTTTATTTAAGTAATTTATATAATAAATGATTTCGATACCAATATCTTTTCATCTATTTATCTTATATAAATAAATCAATATGATAATTAAATATTAGGTTTCAGAAAACGCTCGCATAAAAGAATAATCTTGGTATAATACAATTGAAAGAGTAAAAGGAGTAAAAAATGAATGTGGATGGATTACAACATATTGAAAGTCTTCAAACCTTAAGTAGATTATGTAATTTAATTAATGATAGTAACTATTACTCTTCTAATTATAGGATTGCAAAGTATCTGCTTGAAAATCTTTATAATATACAAAATACATCGATTTACGATATCGCTGAAGCGGCTTACACCTCTAGGAGTACGGTGAGAAGATTTTGTATATCTCTTGGCTATGATAATTTTTCAGACTTGAAGGAAATTTTCGAAAAAGATTATAGCGGAAAATTTATTGTAAATGACAAAAATATTATTAAATCAGATGATCAACTTGAATATTTAGAAGAGGTATATAAAAGAAGAATTGATGATATCTTTCAAGTGTTAAATAAGATATTTAATGTAGAAGTTTTACATGTTATTGAAGATATCGTAGAAATATTGAGAAAATCAAAAAATGTTGTACTTATGTCATCTGGACTTCAATTAGATAAATTAAAAGAGTTTCAGACTAGCATGGCTAGATTGGGGAAAGTAATTCATTTAATAAAATACAATAAAAATAATGACGAATTATTGTGTAATTTAACAGATGATGATTCTATATTTATTATATCCTGGTCTGGCAAAGTAAATCATTTAATAAAGGATGAATTGACTAATAAAAAAGCTACTAAATATTTAATAACACTTAATAATGAAATAAATGATGATATTTATAACAGGATATTTAAAATAGACGATAAATATTTTCAAGGTATAAAAGATGAGGAAATGTTTAAGGATGGCTTAAATTATCACACTTATATATGTTTACATTATGTATCGATATTTTTTGCAAAGTCCATTCAAGAATTATATATAAGAAAAGATAAGTAATTTACGCTAAAACAAAGGAGGAAAATGTTGAATAAATTAATTATTAATGCGGATGATTTTGGTTATACGGAGGCTACAAATTATGGAATTGTAGATGCACATAAAAATGGTGTTTTAACTTCTACGACTATAATGGCAAATATGCCAGGTTTTGATCATGCAGTAAAACTATCAAAATTATATCCTAATTTAGGTATCGGAGTTCACTTAGTTTTAACTTGTGGTAAGCCTTTGACGGATGTCGGCGAAGGATATCTTGATGCTAATGGAGAGTTCAAAAGAAGTCAATACTATTTTAGTAGAGATGACAATTCATCACTTGATGCTGAATGGTTAGATCCGGATAAAGTATATATCGAATGGAAAACACAAATAGAAAAAGTAATTAATTCTGGTGTAAAACCTACACATCTTGATAGTCATCATCATATGCATACTCATGAAGTGCTTCAACCAGTAGTTAGAAAATTGTCAGAAGAATATAACTTACCAGTTAGAAATTGTAATAAAGCTTTTTTTAATGATAAAGTTAAATATTTTGAAGAACGATTTGATAAATTCGCTTCACAAGAAAAAGTTGATTATAAACTGTTAGATAAAATGCTAAATGAAATAAAAGAAAAAGAAATTACTGAAATTATGTCACATCCTTCATATATTAGTAAATTTTTACTGGAAAATTCATCATTTAATATGGGAAGGATATATGAATTAGATGTTTTAACTAATGACAAATTTAGAGATATCATAGAAAAATATAATTTGGAACTAATAAATTATAGTGACATTTAGAGAATAGGGAGGGAATTAATGAAAAAATTTTTTCAAAAATTAGGAAAGTCGATGCTTGTATCGATTGTCGCAATGCCTATTGCGGGATTGTTATTGAGAATTTCTGCTGATGATTTGTTAAACATTCCTATTTTAGGAGCTGCAGGTAATGCGATTTTTGGTAATTTAGACCTATTATTTGGTATAGGTATTGTTATGGGATTTGTTAAGGAAAAAGATAAGGGGCTTCCTGTATTGACACTTGTTGCAGGGCTTTTGACATTTAAAGAAGGGTTAAAAATCATTAATGAAAGTGTAAATATGGGAGTTTTTGCAGGTATTACGATAGGGTTATTATCTGCATGGACTTATGACAAATTTAAGAATACAAAACTTCCAAATATTTTCGCGTTCTTTTCAGGAAATAAATTTCCAATCATAATGATTATGCTATTATCAACACTGGCTGCAGTAGTGTTTGGTAATATTTGGCCATATCTACAAGATATATTAAATAAATTTACTATAACTATTTCATCTTTAGGTGCAATTGGTGTAGCTATATATGCTTTTTTCAATAGATTGTTAATACCTACAGGTTTACATCATGTATTAAACACTTATATTTATTTTGAAATGGGAGAATTCACAAATAAAGCAGGGGAAGTTGTGAGAGGTGAAATACCTGCATTTATAGCTGGTGATCCAGGTGCTGGATTTTTCCTAAGCCAGTTCTTTGTAATCATGATGTTTGGTATACCTGCAATTGCTTATGCTATTTATAGAACGAGTAAAAAAGACCAAAAAGAATCAACAAAGGGTTTAATGTATAGTGGAGCATTGACCTCATTTATTTCAGGTATCACAGAACCTATTGAATTTAGTTTTATGTTTTCATCTCCATTTTTATATTTCTTACATGCTGTATTTACTGGATTAGTAGGTGCAATTTGTTATTTATTAAATATTAGAATTGGATTTTCATTTGGTTCAGGGATAATTGATTACATTTTAAATTTCCAATTAGCTGATGGTGCATGGAAAGTAATACCTTTGGGGATTGCTGTGTTTATTGTATACTATTTAGTCTTTTACAATTACATTATCAGAAAAGATGTTAAGTTAATAGGAAGAATGGATACTGAAAAACAAGATTTTTCTGAACAAGATATAGAATATGAAAGTAAAAATAAACTAAAAAATAAAGATTACTATTATGTCGCTAAAACAATGCTTAAAGCATTTGGAGGAAAAGATAATATTGAAGATGCTTATAATTGCATTACTAGATTAAGAGTAACTGTAAAGAATCCCGATATTGTAGATGAACAATTAATAAAAAATACGGGAGCCATTGGTATATATAAACCAACCGATGATCAATTCCAAGTTGTTATAGGTACTGAAGTTGCGAATGTAGCAAGTGAATTTGAGAAACTTTTATAATAAGGAGGAGAATTATGGAAAAACAAGTTATAACAATTGCTGGTGGAGGTAGTACTTTTACACCTGGTATAGTCGGAGCGTTATTTTATAGGGATGATTTTCCAGTAAAGGAAATAAGATTATATGATAATAATAAAGATAGAAATCAAAGATCTGGAGTGATAGTTGATTATATTATAAAACAAAATAATCTTGAAAATGAAATAAGTTTAGTTGTTACTGAAGATCCAGAAGTTGCATTTACAGGTGTTAATTTTATATTCTGTCAATTACGTGTGGGATTAATGAAAATGAGAGAAAAAGACGAAAAAATACCACTTAAATATGATTTAGTCGGACAAGAAACATGTGGTTTAGGTGGATTTTCATATGGATTAAGATCCATTGGTGGCATGTTAGAAATTGCAGAATATGTTACAAAATATTGTCCAGATGCATGGATACTAAACTATACCAATCCTGAAGCGATTATTGCGGAGGCTATTAATAGAAAATATCCAAAATTAAAAATAATAAATGCTTGTGATATGACCATTTCAATAATGGAAACAATTGCGGAAAATTACGATTTGGATATGAGTAATTGGGAAGCTGATTATTATGGATTAAATCATTTTGGATGGTTTACAAAAATCTATGATACTAAACAAGAAAAGGATATAATGCCAGAACTACTAGATTTGCTAGTTAATAAAGAATTAAAAGCGAAAGAAGGACAAGACCCTTCCTGGAATGAAGCATTTTCAATGATTAGTTATATAGTAAAGAAATTCCCAGGATATATACCAAATAATTATTTAGAATATTATTTATTCCCAGACAAATTTGTGGAAAGAGCTGATAAAAATTATACTCGTGCCAATGAGGTAATGGATGGAAGAGAAAAAATGATTCAAAAGCTGGCTGATAGTATAAAAAATGGTGATTTAGAAGATAATGAAATTGAAGTTGGAGTTCATGGTAAATACATTGTTGATATTGCAAGTTCTATATTAAATAATAGAGGAGATAGGTTTATACTAATAGTAAGAAATAATGGAATAATCTTAAACTTTAGATCCGATTCAATGATTGAAGTGCCTGTATATGTAAATAAAACAGGTCCAGAACCAGTAAATACTGATATTAAAATAAATGATTTTCACAAAGGTTTGATGGAAAAACAAAATGCTGCAGAACAATTATTAGTAGATGGATTTTTTGAAAATTCATCTAATAAAGTACTTGAAGCATTTACATTAAATGCAACTTGTCCATCTGCAGATTTAGCTCAAACAGTATTAGATGAATTTATTGTTGCAAATGGAGATTATTGGCCAAAATTAAAATAGGTTTAATATCTCGGGTTTGACACTTTGAAGATAATAAAACTCTGTAACGTGTTGCAAATAGTACGTTCCAGAGTTTTTAATTTTTTTAAAAATGTAGTATTTTTTATCATTTCTTTTATAGCAATGATTACGAAATTATAGAGCTGAGCTTTTGGGCTTCTGCGCTCTTTGTGGATTAAAGTCTCTGTAATATTTTTGCGCCCGTTGACACCGTTTTGGCACCAAATCCTAAATTTTTAATTTTAGTACCAATTTCTTAAGTCGATTTTGGCACCAAATCTTAAATTTTCAATTTTAGTACCAATTATTTTTGGAGATTTTGGTACCAAATCTTGAATTTTCAATTTTGGTACCAATTTTTTATTGAAATTTTTGGTACCAAATTAGAAAATATCGAATTTAGTACCATTTTGGAGAAAACTCCAGTAATGTCCGTATAAAGTAATGTCCGTATAATGGTGTAAAATGATAAAAATAAAAATGAGCGACGAAACAATCATATTAAACATTCCAAGACATAGAGAGGAACCTTTCTACTCAATGCTTTTTACAACTATCAAAGAGATGAAGCAGCCCTAATATCAACAATTGCTCCCTTTAATTTAACTAATTTAACGCTAATATATAGCCACTGGCCCTTTATTTGTATTCATTATCTCTATTTCTGTTTCAAATATTTCACTTAATATTTCACTTTTCATGATATTTTCTGTTTTATCATATGAATATATTTTTCCGTTTTTTAAAGCGCAAATATTATCAGAGTATCTTGCAGCAAAATTAATATCATGCATGACTAATATGATAGTTTTATTTAATTCATCACAGACTTCACGTAAATGTCGCATCATACTTACAGACCTTGAAATATCAAGATTATTCAATGGTTCATCTAGTAAAATGTAGTCAGTTTCTTGACATAATACCATCGCAATATAAGCTCTCTGTCTTTGACCGCCGGATAACTCATCAAGAAATCTATTTTCTAAAGGTTTAAGATCAAGAAATTTTATATACTTATCTATAATTTCTTGGTCTTCATTAGTTAAATGGCCTTTAGAATATGGAAATCTTCCAAAACCTATTAATTGTCTTACTGTCAATCTACTTATAAAATGATTTTCTTGCTTTAGAATGCTTAATATTTTTGCTATATCTTTACTGTCTGTATCATAAACATCATAATTTGCTACTTCAATGATTCCTTCATTCATTTCAAGTAAACGCCCAATCATAAGTAATAACGTTGATTTACCGGCTCCATTTGGTCCGATTAAGGAAGTGATACCAGATTTTTTTATCTCAATATTATAAGGTCCAAGAGTTACATCTTTAGAATAAATCTTTTTTACATCTTTAACTTTTATCATAATTTGCCCTTTCTAATTACTAAAAATAGAAATGATATTCCACCAATTAATTCAATTATTATAGTCACAACACCTTCAGCATAAAATACATGATTCATAATAAAATAAGAAAAAGCTAAAATACTGTAGCTTATAAATATTGACATGATAAACAAATATTTATGGTCATATGTATTAGCAAAATGATATGTAAATAAAGCTGAAAGAAATCCTAAGAACGTTATTGGTCCAATCAATGCCGTAGAAATAGATATAAGCATTGATATTAGAAATAATATAAATAATGAAGTTCTTTTGTAATTTAATCCTAAATTAATAGCTATATCTTTTCCTAAAGAAAAAACATTGAGTTTTTTAGAGTTAAAAAACAATAAACTTGCTGAGATTATCAAAAGTATGATTGCTATTGGTATTGATTCGGATTTAGAATTATTTACTGATGCAAATAATCTAGCTTGTAAAATATCATATTCATTTGGACTAAGTAATCTAGACATAAATGATGAAATTGATCTTAACCCAATGCCTAATATTATTCCAATCAATAATAAAAATTGTAAATCATAATCTTTTGAAAATAATAACCAAGAATAAATCAATAAAGAAAATAACATCATTAACATAAGTTGAGTAATAAATGCAAAATTACCATTAAAATTAATTAAAGTAGTTATACCGAAAAAATATATGGTAGCTGTTTGTATAACAGAATATAATGATTCAAAACCTAACAATGAAGGTGTAATGATACGATTATTTGTTAAACTTTGAAATGCAATTGTTGACAAACTGTGTGAAATAGAACCTATACATATGACAATTATAACCATTAGTCTTCTTCTAATAATTGGATAAAAAGAAGGGGAGTTTGCACTTATTGGATTATTGTAAAAGATTAATAATGCTGTGAAAATAATTGAGGTAATACAAAGCAATAATATTTTCTTCCAATATGACTTATACGTTTTATTATCTACAAAAGAATCACTACTATTTCTCATTTTTTAACCTCTTTTTAATAATCATAATTAGAAATACAAAAGCTCCCAATATTCCCATCACAAGTGAAACAGGTATCTCAAATGGAGAAATAACTGTTCTTGCAAGGATATCTGCAGCTAATAGTATTGACATTCCAACAAGGGTAACTAAAGGTAAATTAGTTTTTAAATTATCTCCGATAATTTTTGATAATATATTTGGCACTATTAATCCTAAAAAAGGTATATTGCCAATAACAGATGAAACTATACCGATATTTAAAGATATTAAAATGGTTGCTATAATAATAATTTTCTCATAATTTAATCCTAAACTCTTACTGATATCTTCTCCTAAACCTGCTAATGTTATTTTATCTGCGAATATAAATAAAATAGCTGTAAAAAACACTACTATCCATAAAATTTCATATCTGCCTGATTCAATATTAGAAAAAGAAGCAGAAAACCATACACTTATTGTTTGTCTTGCGTTAAACATTAAACTTATAAAAGTAGATATAGATGATATGACTGCACCAAGCATAATCCCCACAATCGGTACAACTAATGAGGATTTAATTTTGATTTTTTTAATTAACATAAAAAATATTATTGTACCGATAAATGAAAATATTATTGAAAAAAATGTTCTTTCAAATATTGTAGGTGAAGAGATGAAAATATAAGAAAACATCAAACCTAACCCAGCCCATTCTACCGTTCCTGTTGTAGTTGAATCTACCATCTTATTTCTTGTTAATATTTGCATTGTTAGTCCGCAAATTGAAATGGAAGCTCCAGTTAACATTACTGCAAGTGTTCTTGAAATACGTGAAATTCTAAAAATATACCATCCTTGATTAGAATTGTTTATGTCATATGCCCCTGTAAAAAGAGAAAAAATAGAAAGAAATATAACAAAAAATGAGCTAATAAGTAAATATTTAATTGTTTTGTTTTCTTTGATAGTTGTCGATAATCTCATATTTATCATCTTTCATCTGTATAGTTATTTTAAAAAGTCTTCTAATTGGTTAAATATATTTATAAAAGTTTTAATTGACTCGTTAATATAAGTGTCGTTTGGTGTGAAATAAACTTTATTGTTTTTTATTGCATTAGTATTTTTTAGTGTATTTGATCCTTTAATAATATCTTTTGCTGGAACACTTTCTTCTTTTGAAATTGCAGCATCTCTATCAAGGACTAATAACACATCTGGATTACTCTTTGCTATAGCCTCTACACTTATATCATCACCTTTATGATTTGATGATGCATTTTTAATTTCAAGTGCTGGTTTTAAGTTTAGAATATCAAAAATTGGTCCCCAAACACGTCCTGTATGTGGAGCAGAATATCCAATATTTTTAGCAGAAACAATAACTCCCATAAATGTTTTATCATTTGTATTAATTGCCTTAAGTTTTTCGATACTTTCGTTTAATTGATTTATTAATGCGTTAGCTTCTTTTTCTTTATTAAAAATTTTACCAAGAGTTTCAGTGTGACTTATTAACCCGTCAATCAAATTTTTTGAATCTTTTTCTTCTAAATTAATATTGATATCAATTAACTTAATTAATATTGATATCAATTAACTTAGCTTTTGGTAATAATTCCTTAATTGCATCATAGTGTTGTGCAAATCTTTGACCAATAATTACAATATCGGGTTGTACAGAAGCTAAAGTTTCGAATTTTGGTTCTTTATGATTTCCGATATTTGCAATGCTTTCATCATTTTTTAATGGATTATCAGCAGGAATGAGATTTTTAGGTGCTGCACTTATTTTAACTTTCCAATCTGCTATTATAGCAAAGGCTCTACTGTCAAGTACTGCAATAGATTTAGCATTTTTAGGAATTTTTTGCTCGCCTCTATTGTCTGTTATAGTGATTGTTTCAACTTTGTTTTTATCTTCTGCTTTTTGGGTATTTGTCTTATTACTACATCCTATGATTAATATTGATATTATTAGTAAAATACCTATTTTTTTTTTTTTTTTTTTCATATGTTTCCTTTCATAAATGAGATTTACTAGTATAAAATTTTGATAATATTGTCGACAAAATTGAGTATAAATAATTGAAAAAAATATGTCAATGAAATAGAAACTTAATTCATACTAATTTAGTCAAGATTAAAATGAAACGCTAAAAAACAATAGTTACATGAGATTTGATAATGTGACAATAACGTAACAAATATTTTTATTTTAAATTAGAAAATAATACTATATAATTATATTCATAATATATTTTATGAAAAATTATATATGTTAAAATTTATGATAAAATGAAATTATAAAGATATTAAAATTAAATTTGAAAAGAAAATAGATTTATGAGGTGAAGATGAAGAAATTATGGGGATATATCTCGTTAGGATTTGCAAAAATGGTAGATGCAATAATAAAGGGATTGGTTGTTACTTTTGAATTTATAACTAATCTAAGTGAACAAGCAAAGGCTCTTTTGTTACCAATATTTATGATGGTAATTGTGTCAATGTTTATTTTTCCTTTATTATTGTTATTCATATTTACAGGTCCAGGGATAATATTACTTCTTGTTTTACTATTACCTATAATAATTTCCATGTTAGGTAAAGGTAGTTTAAGAAAATTATATCAATGGCAATATGCAACAAACAAATTTTTATATGCATATGCTAATGACATGATAAATGATACAAATAATAGAAGACCATATTCTGTATACAAACAAGAATATATTGATGAATTAAATAGAAAATTTGAAGAACAAAGAAGAAGAGAAGAAGAAGCAAGAAGAAGACGACAACAAGCTGAAAATGAAAGATGGGAAAGAATCTTTGAAGAATATTTTAATTCTTTCGGAGGTGGTGCATATACTGGTGGAAGTTATGATGGAAGAAACACAGGAGGATATCAAAATCCTGGAGGATATAATCCATTTTCACAATTCAAATCCCAATACGAGCAAGCTTGTGATGTTTTAGGAGTTTCATATAATGCTGAATATTCAGAAATTAAGTCATCATATAGAAAATTAGCAAAAAAATATCATCCAGATTTAAGTAAAGAAAATAATGCGGAAGAAATGTTTAAAAAAGTAAATAATGCATTTGAATTCTTATCTGAAGAAAATGTAAGACGTTATAAAAATATGTAAAGAGGTATGAAATGACAAATAAAAATAATAATTTAAAAGAAATCTATCTAGCAGGAGGATGCTTCTGGGGGACACAAGCATATTTTGATCAAATAGATGGTGTAGTTGAAACTGAAGTAGGATATGCTAATGGAGTTATTGAAAATCCAACTTATGAACAAGTTTGTACAGGATCTACTGGATTTGCGGAAACAACTAAAATTATCTATGATGCAGATAAAATAAATTTATATCAAATTTTAGAACAATATTTTAGAACCATTGATCCAACTTCATTAAACAAACAAGGTGGAGACGTAGGTACACAATATAGAACAGGAATTTATACATTAAATAGTAAAGATAGACAATCAGTTAGAGAATTTTTTGAATTAGTTAAAAATAATTACAATAAAGAAATAGTAGTTGAAAATAAAATTTTAGAAAATTATTATCCAGCAGAAGAATATCATCAAAAATATCTGCAAAAAAATCCTGGTGGATATTGTCATGTAGATCTTTCTTTAGCGAAAGAAGATTCACAATTACAAAAATATACTAAACCAGATGAAGAAACATTAAAACAAAACTTAACTAAAACACAATTTGAAGTAACTCAAAATGCGGATACTGAAATGCCTTTTTCAAGTGAATATGATACGCACTATGAAAAAGGAATTTATGTTGATATCGTAACAAAACAACCTTTATTTGCGTCAACTGACAAATTTGACGCGGGATGTGGATGGCCATCTTTTAGTAAACCAATCGATAATTCATTAAATTACTTTGAAGATAATAAATTGAGCAGAAAAAGAATTGAAGTAAAAAGCAAATCTGGTGATACTCATTTAGGTCATGTATTTAATGATGGACCAAAAGAATTAGGTGGTTTAAGATATTGTATAAATGGAGCAAGCTTAGAATTTATTCCGTATGAAGAAATGGATGAAAGAGGATATTCAGAATATAAAAAACTTGTGGAGTAAAAAATGTCACAAAGAAGACGCATTAAAAATGTTGATAAAATAAATAAAATAAGAGAAAAAAGAAGAAAAGACAGGATAAAAAATAATAAGTCTTCTTTATATAATAGAAATTTAAACGTAAATAAAAGAAAAAGAGTTCGTAAAAAAAAGAATGTTCCATTAAGAATAACTTTTTTATTATTGGTAGTAATTTTATTATTTTTTGGAGTTTATAAATTAATATCTGTGTTATTTTTACAAAAAAGAGCTAATTATGGACAAATAAGGTCATATTATGCAACAAGTGAATATGATAAATCCTTTAAGGAATATAATAAAAATCTATACTATGATAATTTTAAAAAAGAAAATGGCGTATATGTAGCAAATAAATCTTCAAACCCAAATATAATTAATATTGTAAAAAACAATTATGAAGATATACTTTTTGAAGAATTAAACAAATATCTAAACGAAAAATCTATTAAGCAGAAAGATTTTTCTATATATTTAGAAAAAGATGGAAAAGAGTTACTTTCTATAAATGAAGATGTTAAATATGAAAATTATGATATTAAGGATTTTATTAATTTATTGTTAGTAAAGCATGGAATAGAAAATAATATCTTCAAAATCAATGATGAAGTAACTATTTATAAGAGTGATTTAGCACCAAGTAACATTTATAGTTCTAAAAATATAGGTGATAAAGTAAAAGTAGATAGGATATTAAACGATGCCTATTCAAAAGGCGATAGAATATCAAAAAATATTATTAATAGGATATTAGTAGAAAACAAGATAAATGAATCCAATACATTAAATATTGTATTGAAGAATAGTGATTTTAAAAAATATTCTGTTAAAGATATTGCTAAACTGATTAATGTGCAAGATAAAGGTAGTACAACCATAAATTCGGTATTTGATTCTCTCTTTAAAGAAGAAAATACTTTATTTTTAAGTTCAATATATAGTCCTTCGGGAAATAAAAACATACATCAAGATAAAAAGGAATATAAATATGACGCTGGTATTGTAAATACTTCAAATAAATATATTTTTTCTATATATTCAGAAAAGTTAACTACAGAACAAATTAATGATATAGGTGATCTACTTAATAGAAAGATAGAAGAAATAGAATCTATAAAGAAAATACATGAGTAAGCCAAAAGCTATTATGATTAACTACGTGTTAAAATAATAGCTTTTTTCTATATATAGAAATATTTAATTCGAAAAAATCTAAAAATTTTCTAAAAAATAAGATTTATTTTTAAATTTTTTATCAATAATCAGTGAAATTTGCGTTTAAAACACCCCATAAAAGCCTAAAAATAGCAAAAAGTAAAAAAAATCAAAAAAAATTTGACAAAGTATATATATCTTGCTAATATAATAGAGCACCACAAATTGAGTGAAGCGAAAAAATATTGAAAAAAATATTTTGAAAAAAAAATAAAAAAAAGCTTGACAAAATAAAATGATGGTGTTAATATAATAAAGTCGCATCGAGAGAGACTCTTGAGAGACTTAAAAAAATAAAGAACCTAAACAAGTAAATAACGTCAATAACTTTTGAGTAATAATTTCAAAAAATAAGCTAGATCAAACTTTAATTTGAGAGTTTGATCCTGGCTCAGGACGAACGCTGGCGGCGTGCTTAACACATGCAAGTTGAACGAGAATTTTTCAGTCGATTTCTTCGGAATGAAACCGAAAAAGGAAAGTAGCGAACGGGTGAGTAACACGTGAGAAACCTGCCTTTCACAAAGGGATAGCCTCGGGAAACCGGGATTAATACCTTATGATACATTAATATCGCATGATGTAAATGTTAAAGAATTTCGGTGAAAGATGGTCTCGCGTCTGATTAGCTAGTTGGTAAGGTAGTGGCTTACCAAGGCAACGATCAGTAGCCGGATTGAGAGGTTGAACGGCCACACTGGAACTGAGACACGGTCCAGACTCCTACGGGAGGCAGCAGTGGGGAATTTTGCACAATGGGGGAAACCCTGATGCAGCGACGCCGCGTGAACGATGAAGGTCTTCGGATTGTAAAGTTCTGTCCTTAGCGAAGATAATGACAGTAGCTAAGAAGCAAGCCCTGGCTAAATACGTGCCAGCAGCCGCGGTAATACGTATGGGGCAAGCGTTGTCCGGAATTATTGGGCGTAAAGGGTATGTAGGCGGTTAATTAAGTCTGAATTTAAAGGCTGTGGCTCAACCACGGTTCGGTTTAGAAACTGGTTAACTTGAGTAGATGAGGGGAAAGTGGAATTCCATGTGTAGCGGTGAAATGCGTAGATATATGGAGGAACACCAGTGGCGAAGGCGACTTTCTAGAATCTAACTGACGCTGAGATACGAAGGCGTGGGTAGCAAACAGGATTAGATACCCTGGTAGTCCACGCAGTAAACGATGAGTGCTAGTTGTTGGGAGTCAAATCTCAGTGACGCAGCTAACGCATTAAGCACTCCGCCTGGGGAGTACGTACGCAAGTATGAAACTCAAAGGAATTGACGGGGACCCGCACAAGCAGCGGAGCATGTGGTTTAATTCGAAGCAACGCGAAGAACCTTACCAAGGCTTGACATATACAGGAATATCCTAGAGATAGGATAGTCTTTTCGGAGACTTGTATACAGGTGGTGCATGGTTGTCGTCAGCTCGTGTCGTGAGATGTTGGGTTAAGTCCCGTAACGAGCGCAACCCCTATCTTTAGTTACTAGCGAGTAAAGTCGAGGACTCTAGAGAGACTGCCGGTGATAAACCGGAGGAAGGTGGGGATGACGTCAAATCATCATGCCCTATATGTCTTGGGCTACACACGTGCTACAATGGTCTGAACAAAGCGCAGCTACCTCGTGAGAGCAAGCGAATCGCATAAAACAGATCTCAGTTCGGATTGCAGGCTGCAACTCGCCTGCATGAAGTCGGAGTTGCTAGTAATCGTGGATCAGAACGCCACGGTGAATGCGTTCCCGGGTCTTGTACACACCGCCCGTCACACCATGGGAGTTGGCAATACCCGAAGTCGTCGAGCTAACCGTCAAGGAGGCAGACGCCGAAGGTAGGGTCAATAACTGGGGTGAAGTCGTAACAAGGTAGCCGTATCGGAAGGTGCGGCTGGATCACCTCCTTTCTAAGGAAAAGTTAAATGGAGAAATTAAGTATTCATTAACTATAAAAAAAGAGAAATTACGATTCAGAAAAGTGTTGACGTTATGTTTAGGAAAATTTAATATTTAGTCTGGTTATATACCAGATTTCTTTATGGGGGTATAGCTCAGCTGGGAGAGCGCCTGCCTTGCACGCAGGAGGCCAGGAGTTCGAATCTCCTTACCTCCACCATTTGAACCTTAAACAATTAAATAGTAATAAATATTTCTGGTCAAACAGAAAAGAGCACAAGGTGAATGCCTTGGCACATGGAGCCGATGAAGGACGTTAGCGAACGAAAACCACGAGTAGCTGCAACAAGCGTTGATACGTGGGTCTCCGAATGAGGAAACTCACATGATGAAGAGTCATGTACCATATAGTGAATACATAGCTATGTGGGGGAAAACCCGGAGAACTGAAACATCTAAGTACCCGGAGGAAGAGAAAGAAAACTCGATTTTCTAAGTAGCGGCGAGCGAAAGGGAAAGAGCCCAACTTAGCATTAGTTTTTCAAAACATAGTAGAATAAGCTGGAAAGCTTAACCATAGAAGGTAAAGGTCCTGTATACGAAAAGTTGACAAAAACAGCTAGAAAGAGTAGTGTCGAACACGAGAAATTCGGCGTGAATATGGGGGGACCACCCCCCAAGGCTAAATACTACCATGTGACCGATAGAGGATAGTACCGTGAGGGAAAGGTGAAAAGAACCCCGGAAGGGGAGTGAAATAGAATCTGAAACCTTGTGCTTACAATCAGTGGAAGCAGACAGGATCTGTGACCACGTACTTTTTGTAGAACGGGCCAGCGAGTTATGGTATTAGGCAAGGTTAAGTGATTAAGTCACGAAGCCGTAGGGAAACCGAGTGTGAATAGCGCGAAAGTCTGATGCTATAGACCCGAAACTGGGTGATCTACCCATGGGCAGGCTGAAGTTGAAGTAAAATTCAATGGAGGGCCGAACCGGGTACGGTTTAAAACGTATCGGATGACCTGTGGGTAGGGGTGAAAAGCCAATCGAACTCAGAGATAGCTGGTTCTCCTCGAAATAGCTTTAGGGCTAGCGTCGATAATAAGATTACTGGAGGTAGAGCACTGAATGGTTGAGGGGCATTTAATGTTACCAAAATCTATCAAACTCCGAATACCAGATAATTATAGTCGGCAGTCAGAACGTGAGGGATAAGCTTCACGCTCAAAAGGGAAACAGCCCAGACCGTCAGCTAAGGTCCCTAAATCATGTTAAGTGGTTAAGGATGTGATTCTACTTAGACAACTAGGATGTTGGCTTAGAAGCAGCCACACATTTAAAGAGTGCGTAATAGCTCACTAGTCAAGTGGAGTTGCGCCGAAGATAAACGGGGCTAAACATGATACCGAAGCTACGGAATTTAGAGACATGAAGTAAGTTATCTAAGATAACAGATTGTTGTTTAATCAGAAATATAAAATACAAAGAAATCAAATGAAATAGACGAAAAAAATTAATTACGTCAGACATCAAGATTATTCCCGTGTAACAAACACGAAATAAGAAAAAAGTATAACAATTTCAGAAGATTAAATAACAGAACTTAGAAAATTTACTTCTCGTCTCTAAATTGGTAGAGGAGCATTGTGTACACGTTGAAGCTGAATCGCAAGATAGGTGGAGAGTACACAAGAGAGAATGCTGGCATGAGTAGCGAGAAGGTGAGTGAGAATCTCACCCGTCGAAAACCTAAGGTTTCCTGGGCAAGGCTCGTCCTCCCAGGGTAAGTCGGGACCTAAGCCGAGGCTGAAAGGCGTAGGCGATGGATAACAGGTTGAAATTCCTGTACTGCTAGTAGTCGTTATTAGAGATGTGTTGACGCAGAAGGTTAGGTTTAGCGCGCGGTTGGAAAAGCGCGTCCAAGCACAAAGTTAGGCCTGGGAGGCAAATCCCCCGGGTAACGATGAAGTGTGATGGGGATCGAAAAATAAGTAGAGAAGGAACTGACACCAAGCTGCCGAGAAAAGACACTATCGAGACTAAAAGCACCCGTACCGCAAACCGACACAGGTAGGAAGGAAGAAAATTCTAAGACGCGCGGAAGAACCATTGTTAAGGAACTCGGCAAAATGACCCCGTAACTTCGGGAGAAGGGGTGCCTCAGAAATGAGGCCGCAGTGAATTGGCCCAAGCGACTGTTTACCAAAAACACAAGTATCTGCTAAATCGCAAGATGAAGTATAGGTGCTGACACCTGCCCGGTGCTGGAAGGTCAAGGGGAAGGCTTAGCGCAAGCGAAGGCTAGAACTTAAGCCCCAGTAAACGGCGGCCGTAACTATAACGGTCCTAAGGTAGCGAAATTCCTTGTCGGGTAAGTTCCGACCCGCACGAAAGGTGTAACGATTTGGGCACTGTCTCAACAATGGATCCGGTGAAATTGTATTAGTCGTGAAGATGCGACTTACCCACGCTAGGACGGAAAGACCCCGTGGAGCTTTACTGCAGATTGATATTGGATTTTGAGGCCTAATGTAGAGGATATGTGGGAGATGAAGAATTAGTGGCGCCAGTTGCTAAGGAGTCGCCGTTGGAATACCACACTTTAGGCTTTAAGGTTCTAACCATACACCCTGAATCGGGTGTTGGGACACTGTCAGTCGGGCAGTTTGACTGGGGCGGTCGCCTCCTAAAAAGTAACGGAGGCGTTCAAAGGTTCGCTCAGAATGGACGGAAACCATTTAAAGAGTGTAAAGGCAAAAGCGAGCTTAACTGCGACACCTACAAGTGGAGCAGATACGAAAGTAGGACTTAGTGATCCGGTGGTACCGAGTGGAAGGGCCATCGCTCAACGGATAAAAGCTACCCCGGGGATAACAGGCTTATCTCCCCCAAGAGTTCACATCGACGGGGAGGTTTGGCACCTCGATGTCGGCTCGTCTCATCCTGGGGCTGGAGTAGGTCCCAAGGGTTGGGCTGTTCGCCCATTAAAGAGGCACGCGAGCTGGGTTCAGAACGTCGCGAGACAGTTCGGTCCCTATCCAGCGTGGGCGTAAGAAATTTGAGAGGATCTGTCCTTAGTACGAGAGGACCGGGATGGACAGACCGCTGGTGTATCAGTTGTCATGCCAATGGCACGGCTGAGTAGCTAAGTCTGGAAGGGATAAGTGCTGAAGGCATCTAAGTACGAAGCCCACCTCAAGATAAGATTTCTAAAAGAGTCCTTATAGAAAATGAGGTTGATAGGTCAAAGGTGTAAGTACAGTAATGTATGTAGCTAATTGATACTAATAACTCGAAAGTTTGACCAGAAATATTTCTTTACTATTATGTGACATATAGCAATAGTTAAGTCACGAAAAATTGTTTAGAGTTTAATATGTGGTGACAATAGCGAAGGGGATACACCTGTATCCATCTCGAACACAGAAGTTAAGCCCTTCATCGCTGATGGTACTTGGCTGGTAACGGCTTGGGAGAGTAGGTAGTCGCCAAATAGTTTTGAAAGCATACTTATGTATGCTTTTTTTTTATAAAATTTTTATTTATATACGGTAATGCTATGTTATAATTTATATGATGGAATTAAATTTATAGGAGTGATAAATGTATAACGATATTAAAGAAATCTTGATTACAGAAGAACAAATACAAACTAGAGTAAAAGAAATGGGTAAACAGATCTATGATGATTATCAAAATTCTAATTTACTAATGGTTGGAGTATTAAAGGGAGTGGTACCATTTTTTGCTGATTTAATGAGATCAATTGATATGCAAATTAATATAGATTTTATGTCAGTATCAAGCTATGGACAAAATTCTAGTTCTACTGGAGAGGTTAGAATACTTAAGGATTTAGATTATAGCGTAATAGATAAGGATGTATTAATCATTGAAGATATTATTGATTCTGGGTATACTTTGAACTATTTAAAGAAACTTTTTTTAGAAAGAGGTGCAAAATCTGTACGTATTTGTGCTTTTTTAGATAAAGTTGATAATAGAGAAGTAGATGTTGAAGTTGAATATATCGGCTATGAATTACCTAATGAATTTATTATTGGATATGGTTTAGATTATGCTGAAAAATATAGAAACTTACCATTTGTAGCTAGCTTGAAAGAAGAAGTATATAGTTAATAGAAGTTTGATGATACCACAAGAAAAGTTTAAATTATTAAAGATTAAAGATAATATGCGGTTTGCATTTCTGTATACCGTATTAAAAGGAAAATTATGAGAAAATATATTATTAAGATTTTAAATGGAATGGCACTTGGTTTATTCTCATCACTAATTATAGGTTTGATTATTAAACAGGTTGGTATTTTAGCCAATGTTGATTTTTTAATTTCAATTGGTAGTATTGCTCAGTTATTTATGGGGGCAGCGATTGGTGTTGGGGTTGCTTATAGTTTAGATGCAAAGTCATTGGTTTTGATTTCTGCTGTTGTTGCAGGTTCACTAGGTGCTGGTAGTATTAGATTTGTTGATGGAAAAGCTTTATTGCAGATAGGTGAACCAGTTGGTGCACTTTTTTCATCATGGATAAGTGTGGAAATAGGCAATAGGATTATTGGTAAAACAAAAGTTGATATTGTTATTATACCTTTTATAGTAATTATAATCGGTGGATTAGTAGGAAACACTGTTAGCCCATATATTGCTACATTTATGAATGGAATAGGTAAAATCATTAATTTCGCAACTGAACAACAACCAATTGTTATGGGAATTATTATATCTACAGTTATGGGAATTGCTTTAACAATGCCAATTAGTTCTGCAGCTATTGGTATTGCCCTTAATTTAAATGGCTTAGCTGCTGGAGCAGCTTTAGTAGGATGTTGTTGTCATATGGTTGGGTTTGCAGTTTCTTCATATAGAGAAAATAAATTTGGAGGATTGATATCTCAAGGGATTGGTACATCAATGATTCAAATTTCTAATATTATTAAAAATCCTAGGATTATGCTACCTCCTGTTTTCTCAAGTATAATATTAGGACCAATAGCTACAACTATATTTCAAATTAAATCAAGCCCAATTGGATCAGGAATGGGAACAAGCGGACTTGTTGGAATAATTTCCACATATGAAGTTATGAGAAAAGATAGTTTATTACAAATTATTTTAATATGTGTTATTTTACCAAGTATATTATCATTAATTTTTTCTGAATATATGAGAAAAAAATCATATATTAAATCTGGAGATATGAAGCTAAATTAATTTAAAATAGTTAATTTTATGATATAATTTTAGGGTTAGGAGATAGTATGAAATTAACAAAGGGTGATAAAGTACTAGTTGCTTTATTAGTTGTATTTAGTATTTTTTTAGCGTTTTATATGTCTAAAGCTAGTGATAATGCAGAAAAGAAATATGTTAGTATTCAAATAAATGGCGAGGAGATAAATGCCATACATTTTTCAAAAGATATTATTGGTAAAACATATAAAGTAGAAACTGAATATGGATATAATATTTTAAAATTTGGAGATGAAGAGGTTCAAATAATTGATGCCTCTTGTTTGGATAAATTGTGTATAAAACAAGGGACTATTAATAAAATTGGCCAATTATTAGTATGTTTACCTAATAGGCTAGTAGTTGAAATCAAGTCAACTGATGGATCTTCTGGCGAAGTTGATGGGTCTACATTCTAATGAGTAGAGAGTTAAGAGATTTAGTTTATACTGCTTTGCTTGTAGCGATGGCACTAGCAGTATCTTTAGTTGAAAGATTGATACCATTACCATTTTCAATGCCAGGGGCCAAATTGGGATTGTCAAATATGGTAATTTTAGTTACATTAATGTTATATGGTTTTAAAAGAGGAATGGTGGTTGCACTGTTAAAATCCATTTTATTAATGTTAATTGTTGGGTTAGGGACATCATTTATTTATAGTTTTGCGGGTGCACTTTTAAGCACCATTACAATGTGGATTTCCTTAAAATATTTTAATGAAAAGATTAAGATATTTAGTATTATAGGGGTGAGTATAATTGGAGCGGTTTCACATAATTTTGCGCAGGTCACGGCTGCAGCATATATTTTGAAGTCACTTATGCTTTATACTTATTTTCCATTTTTAACAATTATTGCTATTGTAACAGGATATTTCGTAGGTTTGGGTTCATATAATGTGGCTTCACAATTAAAGAAAATTAATAAATTTTAGGAGCAGATATGAACAATTTTAGAATCAAAGAAATAAAAGAAAATGAAAGACCAATGGAAAAATTACTTCAATACGGAGTTAATAGTTTAAGTAATTCTGAGTTACTTGCTATATTGATTGGATCTGGTACAAAAAATAAAAATGCTATATATTTAGCAGAAGAAATATTAAAATATAAAATACGTGATAAAGATTTATTATATACTAGTATGGAACAATTAATGGAAATAGACGGTATTGGTTTATCAAAAGCAAGTCGTATAATTTCTGGATTGGAATTAGGTAATAGATTAGCTAAAATCGATAAATCACAAAATATTTCTTTATCAAGTCCAGATACAGTTGCAGAATTTCTTTACGAATATTTCAGAGATTCATATAAAGAAGAATTTTGTGTATTGTTTTTAGATACAAAAAATAAAGTTATAGGTACACAAACAGTTTCAATAGGTACGATAAATCAGTCTCTTGTACATCCAAGAGAAGTTTTTAGATATGCTATTATGAAAAATTCAAATAGTATATTGTTAAGCCATAATCATCCAAGTGGAGATCCTACACCAAGTAAAGAAGATATCTTAATTACTGAAAGACTGATCAAAGCTGGTGAATATATTGGCATAAAAGTTTTAGACCATTTAGTTATTGGTGATAGAAGATATATTAGTTTAAGAGCAGAGAATTTAGTTAGAGGATTTTAATATGAAATTATTAAATATTTTTGGTGCCAATTTCGCGATAGATTTAGGTACAGAAAATACATTAGTTTATAAAGAAAATGAGGGTATAATACTAAAAGAAGCATCTGTTGTCGCGGTTGATGTAAGATCGGGTGAGGTTGTTTCTGTAGGTAATAGTGCTGAACAAATGATTGGTAAATCACCAGACAATATTGTTATTGTACGTCCATTAGAAAATGGTAGTATATCAGATTTTGATATAACGAAGATTTTATTAAAGCATTGCATGGAAAAATCTTTAGCAGCAATAAATATTATTCAGCCAAGAGTTGTTATAACAGCTCCTACAGGTATTTCTGATATTGAAATGAGAGCTTTAGAAGATGCTTGTATATATTCCGGAGCTAGAGAAGTATATATTATAGAATCATCAATGGCTGATGCAATAGGAAATGGTCATGATATTAACTCAACTGAAGGAAAATTAATTGTTGATTTTGGTGCGGGTAATACTGAAATTGCAATTATTAGCATGAATGGTATAGTAATTTCTAAAAATCTTCGATATGGTGGAGATTTACTAAATGAAGAAATTGTTAATTTTATTTATAGCAAGTACTCCATTTCAATAGGTTTATCAACAGCTAAAGAACTAAAAGAAAAGATTGGTACTGTAGGTAGTTTAGATAATGCAAATCCATCAATGGAAGTTAGTGGTAGGGATGCGCTTTCAGGGATGCCTGTTACGATTGATGTGTTTTCATCAGATATTAAAGAAGCTGTTATGAACAAAGTAAAGAAATTCATAGATGAAATAATTTATGTTTTAGAAAAGAATCCACCAGAATTATCTAGAGATATATTAAAAAATGGTATTTTTATTACTGGTGGAGGAAGTCAATTATTAGGTTTAGATAAATTAATTCAAGATACAATAGGGGTTAAAGTTTCTAAATCAACTACTCCATTAGAAGACACTGTTAATGGAGCAGGTATTGTAGTTTGTGATTTAAAAAAATATAAAAATTCTGGGAAATAAGATGTTATATTATAAAAAGAATAAATCAAAGAAAAAACACTATATCACAATATTATCATTAATTTTATTAATAATAATATCTACATTTGTGCCAAAAGCTAATTCTTTTGCATCAAAAGTTGTAAGTTATATAACAACTCCATTATCAAGGGCGACAGCTTTTGTAAATGATAGTATTAGCTCAATTATCGATTATTCAATTGGTACAAAACCAAATAGAGATATGGTAAATAAATTAACTGAGGAAAACCAAAAATTAAAAAAAGAAGTAAATGATTTAAGATATGTTGTTTCTAATGAAAAATATCTTAAGGATTCATATGAATTTTTTAATAAAAACAATAATTTTATTAAAGCGAATATTATTATGTTGGATAATGATGAATTTTTTAAACAGTTCATTATTAATAAAGGAAAAAAACATGGGGTTAAAATGGGAGATATCATTTTAACTTCATATAGAGATAATTCAAATAATATTGTTGGAGCTTTGGTTGGTAAAGTAGTGTCTGTAGAAAATGGATCTGCGATTGTGTCTAGTATATTAGATGATAAATATAATTTTACTTTTGAAGATCTAAAAACTTCAACAATTGGTATTATTAACGAGAGAACAAATGGAATTTTGGAAGGTTATCTTTTAGAAAAAGCAGAAATTAAAGTTGGTGAAAAAGTGTATACTTCAGGAACTGGAGGAAGATACCCTAAAGGGATTTATATTGGAGAAATTGTAAGCAGTTCCGAGAGTTTTGACAGACTTAGAAGAGTTGTAAAGATTAAAAGCCCTGTAGAATTTTCTAAGATTTATGAAGTATTTGTTATGCCAAATGAGGAGATACAATGAGAGGTTTTAAAATAGTCATATTATTTTTAGCTAATTTATTAATTGATTTAGTAATACTATCAAAATATCAAATCTTTGGTGTTGTACCAAGTATAACCATTCCATTGATAGTAGTTTTGTCAATGTTTTCTAATAGAGAAAATATTGTATATTATGCTGTTATACAAGGTATGTTCCAAGACGTAGCATTTGGAAAAATATTAGGTGTTTCAGCGCTAATCTTTTATCTAATTTCATATTACACATATGAAACTGATATAAAAAAGAATTTTAATCTTTGGTATGGTTTATCATGTACTTTTTTAGGAGTAATTTTTTCTAAAATTAGTCATGTTGTAGTTGGTTATTTATTTGATAAGTCAATGTCATTATTGATGAGTTCTTTAATTTATGGATTGATAGCACAAGTCATTATTTCAGTAATAATTTATATCATAATTTATTTTATATTTTATTATTTCAGAAAAAAGAGACTTAGAAATTATATTTAAGGAGGCAATATGAAAAAAAATAGATTGGCAGTAATTTTTCTAGTTTTTTTTATTGCCTTTTTAATTTTATTATCAAGATTATTTGATTTAACAATAATTAATGGCGAAAAATATAGAGAATTTTCTGATAACAATAGAATGAAACAAATCAATATAGATTCTACAAGAGGGATTATTTATGATAAAGATGGTAAGGAATTAGCATCAAATAATCCAATGTATATATTAAATGCATACAAAGATAGATTTAATGCTATAGACACTGAAGAAAAGAATAAAGTACTTCAAAATATTGTTAAAATATTAGAGGAAGATGGGGTTAATTATCTATCTAATTTTGAATTTGGTATATTTGAATTTCAATATAATCAAGATGAAAAATATTTTTCAGAAAAAATATTACCATATGAAAAAGTTATTGAAATCATTCAAGAAAACAAATTACTTAAAGATATACTAAATTCTAAATATGTAATAAATAATGATATAACATTCTATCCAATAAAAAGGATGAAGGATTATCTTGCATTACGAGGAAAGGACATTCCTGTAAAAATAACAACCGATGGTGAAATTAAAGTTGAATTTATAAAAAATGATAAATATAAAGAGTTAATTGAAAGTAAAAAAATAAATTCAACAACAGATCCTCTTGAATACATTTTGAGTATTTTAGAAGAAGATAAGAGTTTTATTAATTATTTATTATCTCATCCACTTTCAAGAAAATTGTCCTATGACATTATGAAAGAAAAATCATTAGCGGATGATATTGTAATTAGTGATATAGTATATAGCGCTGATTTAGGATATATTGAACAAAAGGCAAACTTAAATAAAATAACTAAGAAAATTACTCTAAAAACAAATGCAAAGGAAGATTTTGTTAACTTGGTAAAATCTACAGATGCATTGAAAACTGTATTATCAAATTCTTATAAAGATGAAAATAAGCTTGTTGTTCCTGCTTCAATATTAATCAATATGCTTGAGAAAAAAAATGTAAATACTAATTTGACATTTGCAGTTGATGAAAAAAATAATACAGTTTCTATCGATTATATTGAAAATAAAAATGATTCAGAATTAGCAATTGATAGACTTATAAGATTGGCAAATGAAAATAAAATTATTGATGATTTTATTTTATCTGGAGAAGTTTTAAAAAATGCTCAGACTGCATTATTTAATTCTGGAGTATATCCAAAGATATATTTAAGTGATTGGGAATATTCTTTTATAAAAGATAAACGTGATTTGTTAAATAATAAAGATGAAAAAATGACTGCAAAAGAATTATTTAACGAATTCAAAAAAGAAGATTCTTTAGAAAGATATGATGATTATTTAGCTTATAGTATGTTAAATATATCAAAGAGTATTGATTCAAATGGTTATTTAGCGTATAAACCGACAACTATTGCTAAAAATATTAACTATGATTCAGTGATGAAAATTGAAGAAATTATACCTAAAGATGCGGGATTTGAAGTTGTTGTCGAGTCAAATAGAGTATATCCAAATAAAAATTCTGCTTCACATTTATTAGGTTATATAGGTAATATTTCTGAAAAATTTGAAATAGAAAAATTCATAGAATATAAACAATATGATTTAAATGATATTGTTGGTAAATCAGGATTAGAAGAAAGTTTTGAAGATACATTAAGGGGTTCTAAAGGTAAGAGGTTAGTTTATACTGATGTATATGGTAGAACAACTGACGTTATAGAAGAAACAAATGCTGTTCCAGGAAATAATTTATATACTACAATTAATATTGACTTTCAAAAAGAAGTAGAAAAAATTGTAGAGGATTCAATTCATTCAATAAGTACTGGAGAAGAATATAATAGTTACTTCGGAAAATATCCTATTACACGTGGATCAAAAGCTCAGATAGGTTCTGCTGTAGTTATGGATGTAAAGACTGGAAATATCCTAGCTATGGTATCAAAACCAGATTATGATCCTAATTTATTTGTAAATGGAATTTCAAACTATGATTGGAAGAAATTAAACGAGAGCAATCCAGATGATATATATGCTCCAAGACCAATTTTAAATAATGTATTGCAATCAGCATTTACACCTGGTTCTACATTTAAAACTGTAACATCTCTTGCTGCTTTAGAAAATGGATTAAATCCAGAGCAGTTAATAAATAACTTTGGTTATGTTGATGTTGGTGATAATAGATTTAACGAATTAATCTATACTTTATATAAAGGAAGATGGGGATATCTAAATCTTTATGATGCATTAAAAGTATCATCCAACTATTATTTCTATGTATTGGGATTGGGATATAACCCAAATGTACCAAATGAAAAAGATACAAAAGTTTCACTTGAAGATATTGAAAGTATTACTTCAAGATTGGGAATGCAAAGTAAAACAAATGTAGAAATAAATTATCCAGCAGAATCCTCAGGATATTATCCAAATTTATTTGGTAAGAGATCAATTTTAAAGGCGAGATTAAAACAAGTTTTAGATAAAGATTTATCGAAATATATTAAGCCAGGAATTAATCTTTTAGAAACAAAATTAGAAGATGATATAGCAACTATATTATCTTGGATAGATGCTGGTCCAACAATGACTAGAGCAAGTATTGTTGAAGAACTTGAAAATATGCAATATGATACGACTAAAATTCTTGAAAATAATAAAGAAACTTTAGCAGATATCATCAAATACAGTTACGTAAATATGGCAAAATGGACACAATCAGACTCTGTTAATATGGTTATTGGTCAAGGGCAAAACGCATATACTCCAATGCAAATGGTGCAACTAACTGGTATACTAGCAAATGAAGGCAAGTTTGTGCATCCAACATTGGTTTCAAAAATTATGAATTACGACAATTCAAAGACCATTTTTACACAAACTCCAAAAATTACAGAGACTGGTATTAAACCAGAATACTTCAAGCATGTTAAAGAAGGTATGAGAAGAGCTTCAATAGATGTTTTATATAGAAATAACTTACCTTTTGAAGTAGGCTCAAAAACTGGTACTGCACAATTAGGTGGAATTGATCCAGATACAGGCGAACAATATGATGATTTAGTATCAGAGATTGCATTTGCGCCATTTGATAAACCAGAGATTGCGGTATATTTCTCAGTTGTTGAAGGAAGTAAATCAAAGAACGTAAGAGCGGCAAATAATGATATAATTTACGCTTATTACAAATATGTGAAGAAAGACTCTCGATTCAAAAATACACGAATTGGGGAAGTGTCTGTTGAAGAAAAAAATAATGAAACTATAGAAGAAACTCAAGATGAATAGTTCATTTGAATTATTTTAGAGGTGATATATGAGAAGAATATATTTTGATACAAATAAGAAAAGTGAATTCATCAAAAGATTTCCAGAAATACTTAAGAGTGTTTCTGGAAAATCTTTAATAATAAGTTTAATTCAAGAAAATAGAGAATTAGAAGATGCTCTTGATGTCTTGGATATGATAATTTATGATAATTCAGATTATATTTCTAATATTATAGATTTTGATAAAGCAATTTTGGAATTAGATGACGAAAATTATTTATTGCCATCATCATATAAAATGAAAAATACAGATTTTGATTTTGAATTATTAAATAAAGACATAGAGTCGTTTTTAGATGAAGAGATAAAAAATATTTTTATATTATTTGATGATAATCTAAAAATAGATAATAAACCTGATACAATAAAAATAGTAGATGAAAATTCTGAAGAAGCTAATAATGTAATTATTATTGGAAAAAATCATAATATTGATAAGTTTTCTAATATAAGAGGATTTCTAAATGATGATGAAGATGATTTTAATGAATTAATTGAAAATATTATTAACGATAATTACATTATAAAAAAAGAAAAAAAAGGTATATTGGAAAAAATAAAAGGATTATTTTCAAGAAATGGATAATTTTAGATTTGTATATAAGGATGAAAATAATGACTGTGTAGGGGAGATAAAAAATAGTAGACTAATCCTATATCAAGACCTAAAAAATCAAATAGAAGGCAATATTTATCGAGTTAGAGTAGATTCCTATATCAACTCTATGGATGCTTATATATTAAATATTGGAGAATTTAAAAACGCCATTCTTAGAAGGAGAAATATTGTAAGTGATTTTAAAGTAGGTGAAGATATAATTGTTGAAGTTTTATTTGTACCCAATGATGATAAATTGATTGAAGTGACACAGTATATTTCGATTTCAGATGGTTATATTGTTCTTTTACCTTTTGTTAAATCAAATAGTCCAAAGATAAAAAATGATTTAACTATATCTTATACCTTAAGAACAAAAGCTAAAGATTTACCAAAAGAAGAGATTTTATTTAGATATAATAATTTATTAAATGATTTTTCACATTTGCAAAAAGAAATAAATAAATTGCCTACTCCTAAATTACTTAGGAAAGGTAAATTTTTGACTAATTTTTGCTTAGATTATGATGGAGAAATTATATCAAATTATAAATTAAAATTTGCTTCTATTATTGATGCTAAGTTTAATCCAAAATATGATAGAGAGATATCTACTTCGATAGCTAAAATTGATGATAGAAAAATTGAAATTGATAAGACCTCTATTTATATAGATCAACTAGAAGCTTTAACTGTTGTTGATGTCAATTCTGGTAGTAAATTTATGGATAGATCAAAAGAAGATATGTCATTATCGACTAATTTATCGGTGATTGAAGAGATTGTAATTCAAATATCTTTAAGAAATATAAAGAAAATGGTTTTAATTGATTTTATAAGAGTAAATAATAGAAATAAAGCAAAGATAATAGATAAATTAAAACAGAAATTTGAAGAGTATAATATTAAGGCAAAAATCTTAGGTTTTAGTCGATTGGAATTATTGGAAATAATAATATTTTAATTTGACATTGATTACTTATAATGTTATAATACTCGAGTATCTAAACCGCATTGTATGGGTATTAAAGCATGGCACCCATTTAGCGAGAATAAAAAAATTAAGGAGGAAGATACATGTACGCAATTATAAAAACAGGTGGTAAACAATACCAAGTTAAAGAAGGCGATATCTTAAAAGTAGAAAAATTAGACGTAGAACAAGGTTCAACATATGATTTTGAAGAAGTTGTTTTAGTTTCAAATGATGGTGATGTAAAAGTTGGTTCACCATTTGTTGAAGGAGCAAAAGTTAGCGCTGAAGTTTTAGAACATGGTAAAAATAGAAAAGTAGTTGTTTTCAAATATAAACCTAAAAAAGGTTATGCTAAAAAACAAGGACATAGACAACCATTTACAAGAGTTAGAATCAACAAAATAGGATAATGATTAAAGTAAAAATTAAGAAAAGAAAAGATTATATCACTGGATTTGAGATGAGTGGTCATGCTGAGTTTGATAAATTTGGTAAAGATATCGTATGTGCAGCTGCAAGTATGTTAGCTTATAATACTATCGATACTTTTACAGATTTATTAAAATTAAAAGACTACATAAAATATTCAGTAAAAGATAATCTAATTAATTTTGAGTTAGAACCAGAAATTCAAGAGATAAATATGCATGATTCACAACTTATTTTGAAAAAGTTTGAACTTGGCATGAAGTCACTAGTTGCACAGTACGGTGACTACGTTAAAATATACTACACGGAGGTATAAAATGTTAAAATTAAATTTACAATTTTTCGCAAGTAAAAAAGGGGTTTCATCAACTAGAAACGGTAGAGACTCTAGAGCAAAAAGACTAGGTGCAAAGAAAAGTGATGGACAATACGTTTTAGCTGGAAACATTTTAGTTAGACAAAGAGGAACAAAAATCCATCCAGGTGAAAATGTAGGCATCGGTAAAGATGACACATTATTCGCAAAAACAAATGGCGTTGTTAAATTTGAAAGATATGACAAATCAAGAAAAAAAGTTAGTGTTTATTCAAAAGAACAATTAGCTTAATTTAGTTAGATGTATCCAGGAATTTTATTTCTGGATATTTTTTTTAAAAGAGGTAAGATATGTTTTTAGATATAGCTAAAATAGTAATAAGATCAGGTGCAGGAGGAGACGGTGCTGTTGCTTGGCGTAGAGAAAAATTTGAGCCAGATGGTGGTCCTGCAGGAGGAGACGGTGGCGATGGCGGTAGCGTTATATTAGTTGCTGATTCCAATGTTCAAACTTTACTTGACTTTAAGTATAAGAGACATTTTTTTGCTGAAAATGGACAACCAGGAAGAAATAAGAAACAGTACGGTAAAAAAGGTGAGGATCTATATATTAAAGTGCCAGTTGGTACAATAGTTAGAGAAGCTTCATCAAATAAACTAATATGTGACTTAGTAGAAAATGGAGAAGAGTTTGTAATTGCAAAAGGTGGAAAAGGTGGAAAGGGAAATGCAAAATTTGTTAATTCCATTAGACAAGCACCTAAATTTGCAGAACCAGGAGAAAATCCTCAAGAGATAGAAGTTATATTAGAAGTTAAATTAATTGCAGATGTAGGATTAATCGGATTACCTAATGTTGGTAAATCATCCATTTTATCAATTATCTCCGATGCAAAACCAAAGATAGCAAATTATCATTTTACAACTTTAACACCAAATTTAGGTGTGGTTAAGATTGATTTTGATAATAACTATGTAATTGCTGATATTCCTGGTATCATAGATGGGGCAAGTCAAGGGGTAGGATTAGGTCTACAATTCTTAAAACATGTTGAAAGAACAAGATTATTAGTTCATGTTTTAGATATGGCAGGTAGTGAAGGAAGAGATCCTATTGATGACTTTAAAATGATTATGAATGAACTTGAAAGCTATAGTGAAAAACTTAGTGAAAAAGATTTATTTGTAGTTGCTAATAAAATGGATTTACCAGGAGCTAAAGAAAATTTAGAAGTATTTAGACTAAATTATCCAGAGATAGATGTGATTGAGACTTCTGCAGCAACAAATGATGGTATTGAAAAACTTAAATATTATACTTATGAAAGATTAAAGAAAATTAAAAAAGATTACCAAAGTTTCGATGAAAATGATAAACTAGACTTAGAGAAGTTTTATAAAGTTGATAGAACAATCAATGTTTATAAATCTGGGGAAGAGTTTGTTGTCGAAGGTTATCCAATAAACGAGTTGATACGTAAGACGAATTTCCAAGATTTTGAATCGTTAAGACATTTTGAGCAAGTATTGGATAAAATGGGAGTTATGTCTAAATTAGAGGATTTAGGCGTACAAGACGGCGATACTATACATGTTGGTGATGTAGACATAGAATATTTTGGATAGGAGAGATATGATTAATTCAAAGCAAAGAAAATATTTAAAATCATTAGCAAATACAATTGATCCTAAAATAATTATTGGGAAAAATGGTATTACTGAAAATTTATTAGAACAAATCAATGATACTTTAGAAGCTAATGAAATAGTAAAAATTAAAATATTAAAAAATAATTTATTTGACGATAAAGAAACAATCGATGAAATACTTGAAAAATTAGATGCTGAATTTGTATCACATATGGGCTCAAAATTTGTGATTTATAGACAATCAAAAGAAAAAATTATAGAACTACCATAGAGGAATTATGAAAAGAATAGGTATATTTGGATCATCATTTAATCCGATTCATATAGGTCATTTGATAATATCTGAGCAGGCTAGAATTAGATTAAATTTGGATAAAATTTTATTTATTCCTACAGCTAATCCATATCATAAAAAAGTAGATTTACTTGATTATGATATAAGATATGAAATGACTAAAAAAACAATAAATGATAATCCATTTTTTGAATTATCAGATATTGAAAAAAATCTTAAAATAAATTCCTATAGCTACAATATTATGAGTGAATTAATTAAAACAGAAAATGCTAATTATTATTTCATTATTGGTAGTGATAGTTTTAATAATTTACATACTTGGTATGAGCATGAAAAGTTTTTACAATTAGTAAATCTAGTTGTTTTTAAGAGACCGGGATATGATATAAATACGGAAACATTAGATCGATATAGAAAATTATCTTCTAATGAAATAATATATTATGATGATTTACAAATTGAAATTTCATCAACACAGATAAGAAATTCGATAATTAATAATATCATTCCGAGATATATACTAAAAGATGAAACAATTGAATTTATTCAGGAGAATAATTTATGGCGTTAAGTTTTGAAGATATAATTGAAGATTTATCTAAGATATTAAAACCAAAAAGATTTACACATACATTAAATGTAAATAAGACAGCATTGAAAATCAATAAAATGCATAAATTAGGTTTAGATGAAGATCAAATCCAATATGCAGCTTTATTGCATGATTGTGCAAAAGGTGTAGAAGAAAGATATTTTGAAGAGTATAAGGAAAAATATTCTTTAGATTATGAAAAGATATTTGAAATACCTCCTATTGCACATGCAATTCTTGGTGGGATTGTAGCAAAAGAAAGATATGGTGTTAAAGATCCTATTGTATTAGATGCGATTAGATGGCATACTACAGGAAAAGAAAATATGACACTGTTAAACAAAGTTTTGTGTGCTGCAGATTTTATTGAGCCAGGAAGAGATTTTGAGCATGCAAAAATAGCTAGAAAAAAAGTTGAAAAAGACTTTTATGACGGATTATTTTATTTATTTGATGTACAAATTAAGCATTTAGAGGAATGTGGTCAAGATATAGATATAAACACATTAAAAGCGAGAGATTATCTATTAAAGGAGAGTTAATGAATAAACTAGAAATAGTAAAGAAAGCTTGTGAAGACAGATTAGGAAGTGATATTAAAGTTTTAGAGATAGGCTCAAAAACAACTATCGCAGATTATTTTGTCATAGTTACTGGTAATTCAGTTCAACACACAAAAGCTTTAGCAAATGAAATAGAAGATAAAATTGAAAAAGCAGGATATGAAGTATTAAGAAATGAAGGCTTCAGAGATGCTACATGGATTTTAATGGACTTAGGTGAGATAATAGTTCATATTTTTACAGAAGAACAAAGAGAGTTTTACGATATAGAAAAACTATGGGATTAAGACAGCTCGCCCTATGAGGTGAGTATGAAAAAAATAGTTAACAATTTAGATAAAATAATAATAACGATTATAATAATATTTTTTATCTTTTTCGGTATAAAATTTAATCATGATAATGATAAAGAAAAAAATGAACAATTTCTAATAACTGAAAGTACAGATGAAAATATAACAAAATCATCAGAAATAAATACTCAAAATGAGAATTCGAACGAATCTTCTAAAATAAAAGAGGAAAAGGAAATAGTTGTTCATATTACAGGTTGCGTAATAAATCAAGGGGTATATACCTTAAACGCTAATTCTAGAGTAAATGATTTAGTAAAATTAGCTGGTGGATTATGCAAAGACGCTGATTTAGAACGAATTAATTTATCAAGCAAATTAACAGACGAGATGAAAATACACATTTACAAAATTGGTGAAAATGATAAATCTGATATATTGGATAAACAAGCTGTTGAACCAAAAGATCAACAATCAGAATCAAATCCTAAAACAAAAAAGATAAATATTAACACTGCAACCATAGATGAACTCACAACGCTTACAGGTATAGGAAAAGCAAAAGCAACAGAAATTATAGAATATAGAAAAAATACTAAATTTTCTAAGATTGAAGATCTAATGAATATTTCAGGAATTGGAAATAAAACATTTGAGAAAATCAAAGAAATGATAACAATTGATTGAAATTACACAATTAATTTGTTATAATTTCATTATTGTATAAAATGAAAAGAGGAATAAAATGAATACACTATTTACAGCATTAATATTAATCTCTTGTGTTGGCATTATTATCAGTACATTATTTATGGAACCAAAATCAGAAGGTACAGGTGCACTTTCAGGTTCTTCATCAAATGTATTTGGTAAAACAGCATCAAGAGGAAAAGAAGCACTATTAAACAAATTAACAATTATATTTGGTGTAATATTTGTTATTTCAACAATTGCTTTAACAATATTATCAAAATAGTTAATAAAGATAATAAGACTGTCGCAAGATATGGAAATATTTTGTGATGGTCTTTTTTTGATGTATAATGTATTAGGTGAGTAATACAAAACACGGGAGATGTTATGAAGTTAATTTTAGACAATATACAGAAAAGATTTAAGGAACAAGAGGTGTTGAAGGGTGCTACCGCCGAGTTTGAAAATGGGCAAATATATGGATTACTTGGTAGAAATGGCGCAGGGAAAACAACTCTTTTTTCAATAATATACAAAGAGCTGAAGGCAGAACAGGGGACAGTTAAACTAGAAGAAAATGGTGAGATTAAAGAACTGGATCCTAAAGAAACAGGAATGGTTTTTGCGGAAACAAATTTACCTGATTTTCTGACTGGTTATGAATATATAAAATTTATAATTGATATCACTGATCCTTATGATATTAGAAATATTGATTTATATTTCGAGCAAATGGATTTGGACAAAGATGACAGACATAAGTTAATTAAGAATTATTCTTCAGGTATGAAGGCGAAATTATCATTATTGACTATTTATATTCAAAAGCCAAAAGTTATACTATTGGATGAACCATTAACAGCTGTGGACGTTGTGAGTGGAGCTGAAATAAAGAGATTCTTCAGACAGTTAAAAGACAATCACATTGTCATTATATCAACCCATATGTTAGATTTGGCTAAAGATATGTGTGATGAGATTGTATTACTTCATAATGGTAAATTGAATCAATTAAAGAATTTAGAAAAGAACGAAAACTACGAAGAAATTATAATTGAAGCATTGAGGTCAGAAAATGATTAAGGCGATATCAATTATTAATAAAAAGAACTTTTATAGTGGTTATAATACCTTTATTTATTTTTTACAGAAAATACCACTACTTGGTAAATTGATTCCGAATAAAACATTTAATATTACAGGCTTTGATCCATTCATTAACATTATTTCTTTTGTTTTTAATTCACTTTATAAAGTGATTACAAAGACCATTTTTTATGGATTTATTATCTTCATAATTATGACTAATAATTTTCATGATATATTAATAAAACAAATAGGGATGGATACTTTCACAAAAGCTGATATATTTTTATATCTGTTAGTCTGCGTCACACTTATTGGAACGATGATATATCAAGTATATTTTTATGAAAATAATTTAGAGACATATTTATATGTAAAGCAGATGAAACTTAATCCGAGAGATTTTTACTTAGGAGCATTTTTCTATAATGTAATAATATTTTTTGTATCATTTGTTCCTGTAAATTATTTTATTTTAAAATTTTTAGGATTTGAATTTTCGATATGGCAAGTACTTTCATTTATTGTTTTTGCTTATAGCTTTAGATTTTTAATAGCATGGATATTTTTAGAATTAAAGATTTTAGATGAGAAAAAAAGAGATATAATGAGTTATATAAATTGGGGAATAATGATTACTCTTGTCTTAGCTATGATTTTATATGTAATTTTGACAAAACATATCATTAACTTTAGTTTCTTATTTGATCTTAAATTTTTAGCAATTGGAGCAATGATTTTTGCTATTTCAATATATTTTCTATTGAAAAATCAATCAATTGAGGATGTTTCATATGCATCATTAAATTTAGCAAAATTAAAATCAATAGATGTTGAAAATATTAATCAAATGATGTATAAAATTGATGGAGATAAATTAGAAAAAGGAGAAGTAGATTTTTCAAATTATTCTGGAATTGAATATATTAATAAAATATTTTTCTATAGAACGTCACATTTACTAAAATGGAAGAAAATAAGAGGTATTTTGATACGTGCATCTATTTTTATAGGACTAATAGTTCTATCATTTATATTCAAAGAAGAAATAAATGGTCAAGATAGTCAGTTTTTAGATAAATATATGCATATTGTGCTATTTTGTGCATGTTATTTTCTATTTAGTGGAGATTTTTTCATCAGATATTGCTTTTTAAATATGGATTTAAGCTTAATGAAAAATAATTTCTATAGAGATGAAAAATTACTACTTAAATCAATAAAAATTAGAGTTATTGAACTTATTAAATATTATATGATTCCATTTATTTTATACTTAGTGATGACTTTAATAGTTTCAATAAATCTTGAAATGGGATTGTTTAATATTATAAGAAATATAGTATTTGTAATTATGGGGTTGATATTTTTTACATTCCATTACTTATTTGCATATTATATTATCCAACCATTTACAGTGGGAATGGAAGTTAAAAATCCTCTTTATACTATGCTAACCTATATTATTTATATGGCAGGATATTTTTCTATAATGTCAGGGATAGATACAAATATACTAACTATTGCTTTTGCTGTATTTTCAATTGTTTATATAGTATTAGGATTTATTGGTGTCATAAAGCTTGCGCCAAAGAGATTCAAGATAAGGTAAATTTAAGATATCTGTTGATTAATGAATTTTCATTTTCAACGGATATTTTTTATTATTCGTGGTATACATAATATATGATATAATTTTAATATAATATAACTTAAAGGAAGAGAATAATGCGCATATTAGATGGAAAGATTAATTTAAGTAAAAAAGGATTCGGATTTTTTATACCTGATGATGAAAATCTTGAACATATATTTATTTCTAGATTATCTTTAAATAGAGCTTTAGATAATGATAGAGTTAGGATAAAGGTTATAAAAGAAGCTGAAGGAAATAACAAAGCAGAAGGCGAAGTCGTAGAAATTCTTGAAAGAAATAGAAGTGTTTTAGTTGGAGAATTTCAAAAAATAAAGAAATATGGTTTTGTTATTTTAGATGGAAACAAATCAAATCATGATATTTTTATCCCTACAGAGCATATAAATGGAGCAAAAAATCACGATAAAGTAGTCGTTGAAATTTTATTTTTTGATAGAAAAGATAAAAATCCTACAGGACGAGTGGTTGAAGTTTTAGGAAATACAAATGATACAGGGATCCAAATTTTGGCTATTGCTAAAACATACGAACTACCAGATGAATTTTCCTATGATACATTAAATTACGCAAGATCTTTACCAGATGTACCAGATAAGAAAGATTTTGCAAATAGAGAGGATTTTAGAGATTTATTTACAGTAACCATAGATGGTGCTGATGCTAAAGATTTTGATGATGCTATTTCTATTGAAAAAAAAGATGACAAATATATTTTATATGTTCATATAGCTGATGTTGCTCATTATGTTACTGAAAATAGTGCGATAAATGATGATGCATACGAAAGAGGGAATTCTGTATATTTACTTGATAGAGTAATACCTATGTTACCAGAGGAACTGTCAAACTCATTATGTTCATTAAATCCAAATGTTGATAGATTGACAGTCACTGTTAAAATGGTATTTGACAAAAAAGGAAATATCAATGATTATTATTTCTATGAATCTATAATAAGAAGTAATTATAGATTAGTTTATGAAAATGTATCTGATTTGCTAGAAGGTAAAGAAAATATCTATAAAGATGACGAATTGATAGAATCCTTAAGTAATATGAATGAACTTCATGCTATTTTAGAAGAAAAAAGAAAGATTAAAGGTGCATTAGACTTTGACTTTAAGGAATCAAAAATAATTTTAGATAAATATGGTACCCCAATTGATATAAAAGAAGATGAAAGAAGAGTAGCAAATAAACTAATTGAATCATTTATGGTTGTGACAAATGAAGTAGTTGGTGGACATTTTGCTAATATGGATGTGCCATTTATATATAGAGTACATGAAGCTCCTTCAGAAGATAAAGTTGAAGAATTTAGAAGTGTTATAGCTAAATTTGGACTTCAAATAAAAGGTCAGCAATTGTATCCAAAAGATTTTCAAAAAATATTAGAAGATGTTGAAGGAACGACTCTAAGCTTCTTAATTAGTAATATTATGTTGAGAACTATGCGAAAAGCAGAATATAAGAGAGAACCAAATATTCACTTTGGGCTTGCAACGGAGAACTATTCTCACTTTACAGCTCCGATAAGGAGATATAGTGACCTTGTTGTGCATAGAATTCTTAAAGGAAGTTTACACAATAACTTTAAAAAAGAGAAAAGATCCTATCTAAAAAGACTAGATAAGATAGCAGCACATATTTCTGAAACGGAAAGAAACGCAGAAGAAGCGGAAAGAGATGTTGAAAGTCTGAAAAAAGCTGAATATATGCAAAACAAGATTGGAAATATTTATGATGGTATAATTTCATCTATTACCAACTTTGGTATATTTGTAGAATTACCAAATACAGTTGAGGGTTTGGTTCATTTTAGATCATTAAATGATGACTACTATGAATTTGATAAAGAAAATTATAAAATCATTGGTCAACATTTAGGAAAAGTATATGAACTTGGACAACAAGTGACTATTAAAGTTGATAATGTCAATATTGACGCAAGAGAAATAGATTTTAAATTAATGGAAGTTGAGGAAAAAGAAAATTAAAACATTAGCGAGAAACAAACGAGCCAAACATGATTATCATATTGAAGAATATTTTGAGGCTGGTTTAGTATTAGAAGGAAATGAAGTAAAAAGTATTAAAGATCAAAAAGTTTCTATTAATGAATCTTTTTGTCAAATTAGAAATGGTGAAGCGTTTATCGTAAATATGCATGTTACACCGTATGAATATGGACAAGGTGGATTTTCAAAACAAGATCCCACTCGTACGAGAAAGCTTTTATTAAATAAAAAAGAACTTAAAAAAATTAATGGTAAAATAACTGAAAAAGGTTATTCTTTTATACCATTTGAACTAAAAGAAGTTAAAGGATTGATAAAACTAGATGTTGCAATTGGTAAGGGTAAAAAACTTTATGATAAAAGAGAAGATCTTAAATTAAAAGACGATAAAAGAAGAATAGAGCGTAGTTTAAGAAATATGTATTAAAATGGGTAATATCATGGAAATTAGTAAATATTTAGAAACAATTACACAAGCAAATCATTATGCTGGAGGAGGCTCTGTTGCGAGCTTAAATGGAGCCCTTGCAGCTAGCCTTATACTAAAGGCGTATAATATGATAAAGAAAAAAGATGAGAGCATTTCTGATAAATTAAGACCAAATTTTGAAAATGATCTGTTAAATTATCAAAAGTTTTTTGAGATTGGTATAGAGGAAGATGGGAAAATTTTTGGAAATGTTTTAGAGGCATGGAAATTATCAAAAGATACAGAAGAAGAGAGGATTTATCGATTTAACTTTACTCAAAATGCTTTAAAAGCAGCAGTAAATTCCCCTTATAAAATAATGGAAAAATCTGTAGCTTTATTATCTTATATATTAGAAATTTCCAAGTTTTCAGATGATATGATTTCAACTGAACTTATTGTAGCAAGTCACCAAATTTCATCTGCTTATAATTCTGCAATTATTAACTTCTATATAAATCTTAAATATATAAAAGATAAAAAATATATTGAAGAGATGAAAGATAAACAGGAAAACTTACAAAAACAATTTGAAATGAAACTAACAGAATTTAATACAAAATAAAAAACTGTAGAAATATGTTTTAGCATGTTTTCTACAGTTTTTTTTAATTGATTTTATTCTTTTTCTTCAATTATTGCGTTGTGATAAATTTTGTTTACATCATCTGAATCATTTAACATGCCCATAAGTTTATTGAAAGCATCGATATCATCTTGTTCAACTAATGTAATATAATCGTGTGGTATCATTGCTGTTTCACATGTTTCAAATTCGATGTCTGGTAATAATTCTTCGATGGCATCTTGCCCTTTTGAAAAATCAGTAAATGAAGTTTCAACAGTCATTTCACCGTCTTCAACGCTTACATCTTGTACATCAACATCTGATTCAAGAAGTTTTTCAAGCATTTTATTTTCATCATCGTATTTAAATACAAATAGTCCAACAGAATCATAGTTATATGAAACTCCACCAGGATTTACCATCTTACAACCTTCAGTTTTAGTAAATGCAGTTCTTACATCTGTCATAGAACGATTTGTATTATCTGTTAAACAATCTACGATGAATGTTGTATTTGCAGGTCCAAAACCTTCATAACGTGCTTCTATATAGTTTTCAATTGTGCCACCCTTTGCTTTATCAATGGCTCTTTTTATAACATCTGCAGGTATTTGATTTGATTTTGCTTCTTGAATTTTTCTCTTTAATGTTAAGTTCATTTCAGGATCTGGTTCACCACTTTTTGCTGCAATATAAATTTCTTTTCCAAATCTTGAATATAATTTTGTTTTCATTGCCGCAGTCTTTGCCATTGAGGCAGCGCGGACTTCGTGAGCTCTTCCCATTTTTTACCTTCTTTCAATTCTTTTTATAACTATTATCATTTAATAAATCGCAATGATTATTATAACAAAAAAACTTAATAAAGTGAAGAAAAATCAGTATCTTCACTTATCAAGGATTAATTTATTATATTTTTAGGGTTGCCATCTAGGTAAGAAATTAAATTATCAAAAGCAATTCTTGCACGTTTTATCATAGATTCTTTTGTTAAATAAGCTATATGAGGAGTAAGTAATGTGTTTTTCGCTTTTAATAATGGATAATCAGCTGGAATAGGAGGCTCCATATCAAAAACATCTACTCCTGCATAAGCAATTTGATTGTTATTTAATGCATCTGCTAAATCATCATTATTAATTATTGGTCCTCTTGCGCAGTTAATAAGTACAGCACTTGGTTTCATTTTCTTAAATGAACTCTTATTTACCAATCCTCTTGTTTTCTTGTTTAGTGGAAGATGTATTGTTATGATATCGGAATGTCTATAAACATCATCTAAAGACATATAAGTTACACCATAATTTATTAATTCTTCTTTTTCACTTCTATTATATGCAACTACATTACATCCTAAAGCTAAAAATAATTTAGCAACTTCTATACCGATACTTCCTGTACCTAAAATACCAACAGTTTTACCTTTTAATTCAGTGCCTACGTAGTAATCTTCATGAGTTTTTTGTTCTCTTGTTGCAATATTACCTGATGATATTTTTCTATAGATGTTTAAAACCATTCCTAGTACTAACTCTTTTACTGAAGTATTAGAATATCCAGAGGCATTGCTAATTTTTATACCTTTATTATGTGCTTCATCTAAATCTATATGATCAAATCCAGTAAAAGCAACATTTATATATTTAAGATTTGGATTATCTTTGAAAGCTTCACCAGGAAGTGGACTACTTGCAATCATGATAATATCAGCATCAGATATTCTTTTCTTTTGTTCTTCTAAATCTTTTGCTTTATCATTATAATATTTAAAATCATGTCCTCTAGAAGATAATATTTCTCTATATTGATCTAATAAATCATTTGAAACTCCTAAAGGTTCAATTAATCTAATTTTCATATTTACTCCATTCAATTAATTTAAAATTTATATTTGAATTTATATTTGTACTAAAGTGTTAAAGAATTTGGATCTACATCTGATGGCATAACAAATCCTAATCTTGAATTTAGTGAATATTCAAGTATTTGTGGACCATCAACCGAAGTATTTCTCTTAAATTGTTGAGTTTGTAGTCTCCATAAAAACTTATTTAGATATTTATCTATTATTTCTTCACTATATTTATCTGAGAAGGCTTCAATTGCCATAAATCTAATATCGTTAATTTTAGATTTATTTTTTATTAGATGATAAGTGAAGAAATCATGAAGCTCATACGGTCCAACATTATCTTCAGTTTTTTGTTTAATATTTCCATCATCGCCTGTTGGTAATAGCTCAGGAGATATTGGAGTATCAATAATATCAAGTAATGTGTCTTTTAGCAAATCGTTATTTGTATTATTAGCTACATATCTAACAACTTCTCTTAATAACGTTTTAGGGATTCCACAGTTTACATTATACATCGACATATGATCTCCATTAAAAGTTGACCATCCTAAAACAATCTCTGACATATTACCTGTACCTAAAACTATACCACCATATTTATTGGAAAGATCCATAAGCACTTGAGTTCTTTCTCTTGCTTGAGAATTTTCATAAGTGACAGAAAAATCATTTTCATCATGTTCAATATCTTTGAAATGTTGTTTAACTGAATCAACAATGCTTATTTCCTTAAAGCTTGTGTTATATGCTTTAGCAAGATTAATCGCGTTATGTTTTGTTCTATCAGAAGTGCCTAGACCTGGCATAGTTACTGTGTAAATATTTTTACTATCTAAACCTAATTTATAGTAGGCAAGAGATGCTACAATCAAACCTAAAGTAGAGTCCAAACCTCCGGATAAGCCTATAAATATTTTATTATCTGGAATTTGTCTTAAACGTCTTGCTAACGCCTCTGACTGAAGTTCTAAAATATTTCTCATACTTTCATCAAAATTGTCTTTAGGGAAGTAAGGATATTTGTCTATTTTTCTTCTCAATTTAATATCGGTTTTAGAAAAGTCAAATTCAAACCCATATATATTTTCTTCGTTGTTACTTCTTGATTGAACTTCATCAAGATTTATTTCAGTAATTACTATACCATTATTAAACAATTTACCTTTTTCTAGTAACAGACCATTTTCTAAAATGTATTTTTGTGAGCTATAAGTTGAAGATGTACTTGATTCATAGTTTGATGCTCCAGCATATAAAATGGCTGTATTTGTGAATGCAGATAATGATTTTAATTTTTCTGAATTTTGGCTAATGGAATTCATATTTGCTGGCATTGATCCAGGTATAAGTAATATATTTGTTGAGTTATGAATCTTTGAATCATATGTAAAAGCCTCATTTTCAAAAATTAATTGTATATTAATATCTTTATTTTTTGAAGTTAATGTATCTTTGCCGTAGATTACATGATAAGCTTCATTTTTATTGGAGAATAAATTAGTCTCAATAAATCCGTTATTAGCGAAATCTGAAAATATTCTTTTTTCATCCATACTTAGTTTATTTTTAATGACTATATTTAAGATTTCTCCTTTTTGTAATAAAATCATAGCATTGTAAAATTTGTTTTGTGATCTAATAGGCATACCAAATACAAAAATAGTATTATATTTTTTTGATGCTTCATACAAATCAAGTATCGCTTTTTCACATTTTTCTATTATTTCTTTTGAGATAATTAAATCTCCACCTGATACACCTGTAAGAGTAAGCTCAGGGAATAGGATTAAATCAACATCATTTTTTCCCGAATATTCAAAAAATTTTAACATTTCATTTTTATTTTCATTTACATTAAGTAATTTTGTTTTAATATTTGCACTTGCAACTCTTATAAAATTCTTAAACATACATCCTCCTGCTAAATATCTATATATTAAATTATACAACATATAAGAAAAATGAAAAAATATATTTGTAAATCTTGACAAATATACCCCTGGGGGGTATACTGTGAATATACCCCAGGGGGGTATATAGACAGGAGAGAATTATGAAAAATAGAAAATTTGATGTAGAAGGGATGACTTGTGCTTCTTGTCAACTTACTGTCGAAAAAGCAGTCAAGAAACTGGGAGCTGAAAAAGTAAATGTTAGTTTGCTTACAAATACAATGGATGTTACAGATGATAAATTATCAGATGAAGAAATAATTGACGCTGTAACAAATGCTGGTTACACTGCAAAATTAAGAGGAGATACTAAATCTAAGACAAAAAATCCTAAAGAACAATTGGAAAAAGAAGCAAAATCTATAAAAAATAGATTGATGATATCTATTCCATTGATGATTTTATTAATGTATATTGCAATGGGAGAGATGATAGGATTGCCATATCCAAAAATTTTGCAAGGAAATGAGGGCGCAGGATTATATGCTTTTGTTCAATTGTTAATTGCACTTCCTGTATTATATGCAAATAGGACTTATTATGTCCATGGATTCAGAGCGTTATTTAAGAAAAATCCAAATATGGATACTTTAGTTGCTTTAGGATCAGCTGCAGCTGTAGTATATGGTGTATTTGCATCTATCATGATATTTTACGGTTTAGGTGTACAAAATAATGAAATAGTGCATCAATACAGACATGATCTATATTATGAAGCAGCTACTATGATACTGACACTAATTACAGTTGGTAAATATTTAGAAGTAAAATCAAAATCAAAAACAACCGATTCTATAAATAAACTAATAGAATTACAACCTGATGAAGTAAGAGTAATTAGGAATGGGATTGAAGAGATGATAAGTGTAGAAGATATAGTTATCGGTGATCATATAAAAGTAGTTCCAGGAGAGAGAATTGCTATAGATGGAGATATCATTGAAGGACAATCTAGTCTTGACACTTCTGCAATAACTGGAGAATCTATGCCATTAGATGTAGAAAAAGGAGATAAAGTTATCTCCGGATCTGTCAATAATAATGGTTCATTTATTATGGAAGCGAAAAATGTTGGATCAGATACCACTATATCAAAAATTATTACATTAATGGAAGAAGCTTCAACAACAAAAGCACCAATTTCGAAGATGGCTGATAAAATATCATCAGTTTTTGTGCCTATCGTTATTGTTATTTCAATAATATCATTTATTGTATGGATTATTTTAGGATATGATTTTAGCTTTGCATTATCAATAGCAATTGGTATTTTAGTAATTTCATGTCCATGTGCATTAGGATTAGCTACACCAGTTGCTATGATGGTCGCTACAGGTAAAGCAGCAGATAATGGTATCCTGGTTAAAAATGCGGAAGCATTAGAAGTATTACATGAAATCGACACAATAGTTTTTGATAAAACAGGTACTATTACAAAAGGAAAACCTATATTAACTGATATAATAACAATTAATGATTTTGATAAAGATGAAGCAATAGAAATAGCTTCTGCTTTGGAAAGTGATTCACAACATCCATTAGCTTTAGCGATAATAGAATTTGCAAATAAAGAAAATAAAAATAATAAAAAGGCGCGTGGTTTTAATTCTTATACTGGAAAAGGAATCGAAGCTGTTGTAGATGATAAAAAATATTATATTGGTAATGATAAGCTTTTGAAAGAATTTAATATTTTTTCCGAAGATATAAAAAATATTGCAAACAAGTATTCTTCACAAGGTAAAACTTCAGTGTTTCTTTTTGATGAAGAAACTATATTAGCTATATTTGCCATTGCTGATGATATTAAAGATACATCTATTGAGGCGATAGAAGAGATTAATAAAATGGGAATTAATACCGTTATGCTAACTGGTGATAACGAGATTACAGCAAGAGAGATTGCAAATAGAGTTGGTATAAAAGATATAAAGGCAGATTTGTTACCTCAAGACAAGGATAAAGTAATATCTGATTATCAATCAAATGATAAAAAAGTTGCAATGGTAGGTGATGGTATAAATGATGCACCTGCATTAATGAGATCTAACATTGGTATTGCAATTTCAGAGGGTACTGATATAGCTATAGAATCAGCCGATTTAGTTTTAATGAAATCTAATTTATTGGATATAGTTAGTTCTATAAAATTAAGTGAGAAAACTATAAAAAATATTAAAGAAAATCTATTCTGGGCGTTTTTCTATAATATTATATCCATTCCAATTGCTATGGGGCTATTTTATCCAAGATGGGGTATAAAGCTTAATCCGATGATTGGTGCTTTAGCGATGAGTTTATCATCAGTATTTGTTGTGACAAATGCTTTAAGATTAAAATCATTTAATATAGAATATAAAAATAAAATAGAATATAAAAATAAAAAAGTAAACAAAAGTTTAGAAAATAATGTAAATTATGATAATATTAATTTAATTGATATTAAACAAAATCAAGAAAAAAGAGGTAGTTCTATGAAAAAACTAAATTTAAATATCGAAGGAATGTCATGTGAACATTGTAAATTGAAAGTAGAAGAAGCATTAAACACAGTAGGAAAAAATGCAAAAGTAGATTTAGCAAATAAATCAGCTACAGTTGATGTTACTGAAGATGTTGAATTAAAAGAACTAGAGAAAGCAGTTGAAGAAGCTGGCTATGAAGTTAGAGGGGTGAAATAGTGCAAGCAGATAAAAAAGTTATATATAACAGATTAAATAGAATAAAAGGACAAATTGACGGCATAATTAAAATGGTTGAAGAAGATAAATATTGTCTAGATATTTCTTCACAAATTATAGCTGCAAATTCAGCATTAAATTCTACTAATAAAGAAATTTTAAGTGCACATTTGAAAAACTGTGTTACAGATTCACTAAAAAAAGGTGATGAAGTAGATGTTGAAAAGAAAATTTCTGAAATTGAAAATATTATTATGAAATTGGGTAAGTAATATGAAGATTTTTGCAACGGATATTGATGATACTTTTTTGATACATGGTAAAAAACCAAGTGAAAAAAGCGAAGAAGCCATTAAGATGCTTTATAAAAATGATTATAATGTAGTTGCAGTTTCAGGAAGAGTTGCAAGTTCGATTAGAAATGTAATGGATAATTTAGATATTAAACCGTATATAATTGGCACGAATGGTGCAATTATTTTAGATCCAAATGATAATATTGTATATAAAAATCCATTAAAAAAGTCAACAATAAAACAATTAATAAATATCGCTAGAAAACATAATTTAGATTTTCAAATGTATAGTGAAAACACGTATTATTCTAATAGGATTGATACTTCAAAAATTAAACACATGCATCTGGGTGAGGGAAAATATTGTGTTGATTTAGTAATTAGCAGACATATAGAAGATTATGTTTTAAAAAAGGATGTAAATATCTACAAGTTTTTCATGTATATTTCTTATGAAGATAATGAAGATTTATATAATGAGCTTAAATCACTAAAAGATATTTATATTGTATTATCTGGTGATAAAAGTCTAGATATTATGTCAAAAGGAGTTTCAAAAGGAAATGCACTTAAAAATTTGGCTAATATATTAGAGGTTGATAGAGAAAATATTGTGGCTATTGGAGATCATGAAAATGATATTGAGATGATACAATTTGCTGGTAATGGCATAGCGATGGGAAACGCTATTGAAACATTAAAAGATGTAGCTGATTACACTACGGAAAGTGTAGAAAATGACGGATTTTATAAAGCGGTTGTCAATATCTTAGAAAAATAATTTAATTGAATTGTTTATTGATTCAAAGTAATAAAAGAGGGCATATGTTAAATATAGTTTTATTTGAACCAGAGATTGCTGGAAATACTGCCAATATTGGTAGAACATGTTTTTTAACAAATACTAGACTTCATTTAATAAGACCATTTGGTTTTTCAATTACTGATAAGATGATGAGAAGAGCTGGTCTAGATTATTGGGAACATGTAGATTTAGTGTTACATGATAGTTTCGAAGATTTTCTAAAATATAAGGAAGAAGATGCAAATCTATTTTTAGCTACCACTCATGCTACTAAATTTCATACTGATGTTTCCTATAAAGACGGAGATTATATAATGTTTGGTAGTGAGTCCAAAGGTGTTTATGATTATATTCATAAACAGTTGGAAGATAGTAGTATAAAAATTCCAATGAGAAGTGATAGTGATAGATCATTAAATCTTGGAAATTCAGCAAATATTGTCTTATATGAAGCTTACAGACAAATTGGTTTTGAACATATGAATTGAGGAGAAAATTATGGTATATGATGTAATTATTTTAGGTGCCGGTCCAGCTGGTTTAACTGCAGGATTATATGCAGCAAGAGCAGGTTTAAAAACTGCAATCATTGAAAAAGGGCAAACTGGTGGACAAATATCTTTAACTTTAGAAGTTGATAATTATCCTGGATTAACCGGTAAAACTGGTCCAGAAATGACAGAAACAATGTTAGAACAAGCAAAATCTTTTGGTGCCGAAAAAATTAATGATGAAATAATTGAAGTAGATTTATCTGAAAAAATTAAAGTATTGAAATCTAGAGATAATACTTACGAAACAAAGACATTGATATATGCAACAGGAGCTAACCCTAGAAAACTAAATATACCAGGTGAAAAAGAATATACTGGTAAAGGGGTTGCCTATTGTGCTACATGTGATGGTGCATTTTATACTGGATCAGATATCTATGTTGTCGGTGGTGGCGATGCTGCGGTTGAAGAAGCAATATTTTTAACTAAATTTGGTAAAAAAGTTGTAATACTTTACCGTGGTGGTGAATTAAAAGCTGCAAAATCAATACAAGATAAGGCTTTTGCCAATGATAAAATTGATGTAAAATATTTCGAAGAAGTTAGAGAAGTAAAAGGTGAACAATTCGTTAAAGAATTGGTTGTAGAAGATACTAAAAATGGCGTTATGAAAACATACGCTACACAACCAGGGGATCCTGATACAGGACTATTTATTTTTGCTGGATACATTCCTAATACTACTCTTTTAGAAGGCAAAGTAGAGTTAGAAAGAGGCTATGTAAAAGCTGGTGAAGATACAAAAACTAGTGTACCAGGAGTTTTTGCTGCAGGTGATGTTAGGACGAAATCAGTTAGACAAGTTGTTACAGCAACAGCTGATGGAGCAGTAGCTGCGATAGCTGCAGAAAAATATATAGAGAGTTTATAGAAAATAATATAAAAAATATCTGTTGGGGAAATTAAACTAGCAGATATTTTTTTATTTAAATATTCCCAGATTTTACACAGTTATAATATTTAAATATTCCCAGATTTTACACAGTTATAATATTTGAATATTAATAGTTGTAAATGTTACTATAATAGAAAGAAAATTATATTAAATAAATGGGGTATCAATATGAGAGAGTATAAAGGGCCAGTCCCAAATAATGCGCAAATAAAATATCATGAAGAAGAAATGTCTGCATTTATGCACTTCGGAATGAATACATTCACAGAGGTTGAGTGGGGAAATGGAAAGGAAAAATTAGAAGATTTTAAATTGAAACATTTCGATTTTGACGGATATGTCAAATTTATAAAAGAAATTGGATTTAAAAGATTAATTTTTACCGCTAAACATCATGACGGCTTTTGTATGTTTGATTCTAAATATACAGATCATAAAATAACAAATACTAGTTATGGTAAAGATTTTTTTGCTGAATTGTCCGAAGCATGTACTAAATATGATTTAGATATGGGATGTTATCTATCGCCATGGGATGTTCACGAAAACACATATGGCACTGGTGAAGCATACAATAGATATTATTTAAATCAGTTGGAAGAGATATGTAACAATCCCAAATATGGTAATAATGGAAAATTTGTTGAATGGTGGTTCGACAATGCCAAAGATCCACGATACAAAGATCAAGTTTACGATTTCGATTTGTGGATTGATGCAGTTAAGAAAAACAATCCAGAAATGTTACTTTTTGGTGTTGGATCAAGAGGCGGAGTGCATTGGTTAGGAAATGAAATGGGATATGCGCCTGAAGAAAATGCTCCAAGATTACAAAAAAAAGAAGATATGACAATTGACTATTCTACAGAGTTTAAATCAAGAGATGGACATAATGAAAACTATGTATGGAGTGTGCCGGAAGCTGATACATGCACAACAAGTGGATGGTTCTCTCATCCTGAGGAAAAATTAAAATCTGTTGAAGAGTTAAAAAATATTTACTTAAAATCGGTTGGAAGAGGAGCTGTACTTTTATTAAATATTGCTCCAAATAAGGAAGGAGGGATTCGACAAGAATTAAAAGATAATATTATTGAATTTAAAAATACTATAAACAGAGAATTTTCAAATAAATTAAATGAGAAATTTAAGATTACCAATACTGAAAATAATGAAGGTAGAACAATTATTATCAATATTGAAGATATTAAGGAACAAAAAATAAATTATATTGTTCTACAAGAAGATATAAAATATGGCTCACGATTTAAAGAAGGTTACATTTTTGTCAATGAAGAAAGAATTAATATACCTTCAATTGGAGCTAAAAGGATAATTAAAATCGACAATAATCAATATAGTGAAAAAGCTATTTATAATATCCGAATTGAGTTAAATGGAGAAGGTAGATTAATATTAAAAGAAATTTCAATATATTGAAAATATTATAACAATTAATATTTTTTAAATTTATTATATAAATAGTTGTAGACCAATAAAAAAATTGGATATAAATATTGATGAATTATTATTGTTAGGTTATACTAATTATAGGCCGAATAAAGAGATGAAATCTCAAGATTTCAGTCAAAAATTTTAGGAGGGGAAATGAAAGTAGCAATTAGCGGTTTCGGAAGAATAGGTAGAGACGTTGCAAGGATAATTTTGGAAAGAAAACCAGAAGGTGTTGAACTAGTAGCAATTAACGATACTGGCGACAAAGAAGTTTCAGCAAAATTATTCCAATATGACTCACTATATGGTAAGTTTGCAGAAAAAATAACTGTAAATGAAGATGGATTAAGCTTTGGTGATGTTAAAGTAACATTTACATCTGATAGAAATCCAGAAAACCTACCATGGAAAGAACTAGGAGTAGAACTAGTTATCGACTCAACAGGTGCTTTCAATAACAGAGAAGGTGCATCAAAACATTTAAAAGCAGGTGCTAAAAAAGTTTTACTAACAGCTCCAGCAAAAGATGTTGACAGAACAATTGTAATGGGTGTAAATCATGAAGACTATGATAAAGAAAATGATAATATCGTTTCAAATGCATCATGTACAACAAACTGTTTAGCTCCTTTAACAAAAGTATTGTTAGAAGAATTTGGTATTGAAAAAGGTCTTATGACAACAATTCATGCATATACAGGCGACCAAAACATTCATGATAATAAACACAGAGATCCAAGAAGAGCTAGAGCGGCTGCTTTATCTCAAATACCAACAACAACTGGTGCTGCAAAAGCAGTAGCTGAAGTATTACCAGAAGTTAAAGGTAAATTAACAGGATATGCAGTTCGTATACCTACACCAACAGTATCTTTAGTGGACTTAACTGTTCAATTATCAAAAGAAGTATCAGCAGAAGAAATTAACGAAGCAATGAAAAAACATGCTGAAGGTGACTTAAAAGATATTTTAGGTTATGCAGAAGCAGAATTAGTATCTATTGATTATCAAGGAGATACAAGATCATCTATCTTTGATCCATACTTAACATATACAATAGGTGATTTAGCTAAAGTGGTTTCATGGTACGATAATGAATGGGGTTACTCAAATAGAGTTGTTGACTTAGCTCAATTAATCGCAACAAAATAATTGACCTATAACCCAGTAAAATAAACTGGGTTATACATATGGAGGAAATATGAAAAAAACATTGAAAGATTTAGATGTAAAAGGGAAGAAAGTTTTAGTTAGAGTAGATTTTAACGTTCCTTTCTCAAAAGAAAATGATAAAGAAATCACTGACGATTCAAGAATTGTTGCTGCACTTCCAACTATTAATTATTTAATAGATAATGGTGCTAAAGTTATTTTAATGAGTCACTTAGGAAGACCAAAAGGTGAAGCAAATCCAAAGTATTCATTACAACCAGTAGCAGATAGACTACAACAATTATTAAATAAAGAAGTGAAATTCTTAGATTCAGATGTTGTAGTTGATGATAATGTAAAAGCTGAAGTTGAAAAATTACAAGAAGGAGAAGTTGCATTATTACAAAATACAAGATATAGAAAAGAAGAAGAAAAAAATGAAGAATCATTCTCTAAAGAATTAGCTTCATTAGCAGATTTATATGTGAATGACGCATTTGGTACATCACATAGAGCTCATGCTTCAAACGTTGGGGTTTCTTCAATATTACCATCTGCATTAGGATTTTTAGTTCAAAAAGAAGTAGAAATCATGGGTGGAGCTTTAGAAGATCCAAAAAGACCATTTGTTGCAATTTTAGGTGGAGCTAAAGTATCAGATAAAATCGGAGTAATCGAAAACTTAATAACTAAAGTTGATAAGATTATTATCGGTGGTGGTATGGCTTATACATTCTTAAAAGCTCAAGGTAAAGAAATTGGTAAGTCTCTACTTGAAGAAGATAAAATGGATTTATCATTACAATTAGTTGAAAAAGCTAAAGAAAATAATGTTGAATTACTATTACCTATTGACTTTGTTGTTTCTGATTCATTTGGTGAAGATGCAAAAGCGACTGTTGCAGATGAAATTGATCCAGAATTAGAATCATTAGACATCGGACCAAAAACAATTGACTTATTTGTTAAAGCTCTTGAAGGTGCAAAAACAATAGTATGGAATGGACCAATGGGAGTATTTGAATTTGAACAATTTGCAAATGGTACAAAAGCAATTGCTAAAGCATTATCTGAATTAGATGGTGCAGTTACAATCGTTGGTGGTGGTGACTCAGCATTAGCAGTAGAAAATGCAGGATACAAAGATCAAATTACACATGTATCAACTGGTGGTGGTGCTAGCTTAGAATTATTAGAAGGTAAGGTATTACCAGGTATTGATGCAGTAGAAGAAAAATAGGAGGATTCATGAGAAAACCTATAATAGCAGGTAACTGGAAAATGAATAAAACTTATTCTGAGGCAAAAGAGTTGCTAAAAGAAATTGCAGCTTTAGAATTAAACAGCGAAGTTGAAGCTGTAGTTTGCCCTCCATTTACAAATTTAGCATTAGCTAAAGAATTATTAAAAGATACTAATGTTGAAGTTGGAGCACAAAACGCATATTTTGAAAATTCAGGAGCATTTACAGGGGAAGTTTCTCCAGTGTTCTTAAAAGATTTAGGCATTAAATATGTAATTTTAGGACACTCAGAAAGAAGAGAATACTTTGGTGAAACAGATGAAGATATCAATAAGAAAATAAAAGCTGTTTTATCACAAGGTTTAGTTCCAATCTTATGTGTTGGTGAAACACTTGAAGAAAGAGAAGCGGAAAAAGCTCAAGAAAAAGTTGAAACACAATTAAAAGCTGATTTTGAAGGCTTAGATGCATCTCAATTTGAAAATATAGTTATTGCTTATGAACCAATTTGGGCTATTGGTACAGGTAAGACTGCATCAGCAGAAGATGCAGAAGAAATGTGTGCATTTATTAGACAACATGTAGAAAATACATTTGGTAAAGATGCCGCTGAAAAAGTTAGAATCCAATACGGTGGTTCTGTAAAACCTAACAATGTTAAAGAAATTATGTCAAAAGAAAATATTGACGGAGCATTAGTTGGTGGAGCAAGCTTAGAAGCTAATAGCTATTCAGAATTAGTTAATTTTTAATTTGAACCGAGGTAATTATGAATAAAAAAGTAATGTTAATTATCATGGACGGTTGGGGATATGGTAAAGATTATCCTGGTAATGCTGTTAAATTAGCAAATACACCTGTCTTTGATAAAAATATAAAAATGTATCCAAACACATCAATAAAAGCAAGTGGTTTGGACGTTGGTTTACCTGAAGGACAAATGGGTAATTCAGAAGTTGGCCATATGAACATTGGTGCTGGTAGAATTATCTATCAAGATTTAACACTTATTTCAAAAGAAATTGAAGAAGGTGTTTTTTACAACAATCAATATTTAGTTGAAGCAGTTAAAAAAGCAAAAGAAAATAATAAAGCTCTTCATTTGATAGGATTATCATCTTATGGTGGTGTACATTCACACCTAACTCATTTATTTGCTTTATTAGAATTAGCAAAGAAACACGACTTAAAACAAGTGTATGTTCACGCTATACTTGATGGTAGAGATGTTTCTCCAACAGCTGGTGTTTCTGATATTAAAGATTTACAAAATAAAGTTGATGAAATAGGCTATGGTAAAATTGCAACAGTTATCGGTAGATACTATGCAATGGATAGAGATAAAAGATGGGATAGAACACAGCTTGCTTATAGAGCAATTACATTAGGCGAAGGTAAACAAGTTACTGATCCTATTGCTTCTATACAAGAAGAATACGATAAATCTACACAAGAAAAAAATACAACTGATGAATTTATGACTCCTACAGTTATTATGGAAAATAATGAACCAGTTGCTACATTAAATGATGGTGATAGTGTAATATTCTTCAACTTTAGACCAGATAGAGCAAGACAACTTACAAGAGCAATTGTTGATGAAGACTTTGATGGATTTATCAGAGAAAAACAAGTTCACACTCATTTTGTAACAATGACAACATATGATAAGACAATTGAAAATGTAAGTATTGCATATCCACCAAAAGATATTAAAAATACATTTGGTGATGTTGTTGCAAATCATGGCTTGAAACAATTAAGAATGGCAGAAACAGAAAAATATGCTCATGTTACATTCTTCTTTAATGGAGGTATTGAACCACCTCTAGAAGGTGAAGAAAGAATTTTAGTACCTTCTCCAAAGGTTGCAACATATGATTTACAACCAGAAATGTCTGCTTTTGAATTAAAAGATAAAGCGATTGAAAGAATTAAATCTGAAGAACCTTCAGCAATAATCTTAAATTTCGCAAATCCAGATATGGTTGGTCATACAGGTATTATTGAAGCTGCAAAAAAAGCAGTTGAAACTGTAGATCAATGTGTTGGAGAAATTGTTGAAGTTGGTTTAGAACATGGCTATGAATTTATCATTACAGCAGACCATGGAAATAGTGAACAATTAATAGATTTTGAAACAGGATTACCATTTACAGCACACACAACAAACTTAGTGCCAGTAATTTATGTGACAAAAGACACAGAAGGTGTTACAATGAGAGATGGTGGTAGGTTAGCTGATTTAGCACCAACCATGTTAGATATTCTAGGATTAGAAAAACCTGCAGAAATGACAGGAAAATCATTAATAAATAGGGGGTAACTATGGGTTACATTACAGACGTATACGCAAGACAAGTTTTAGATTCAAGAGGAAATCCAACTGTAGAAGTTGAAGTATTTACAGATTTAGGTGGATTTGGTAGAGCATTAGTTCCATCAGGAGCATCAACAGGACAATTTGAAGCTGTTGAATTAAGAGACGGTGACAAAGAATATTATCTAGGTAAAAGTGTATTAAAAGCAGTTGAAAATGTTAATACAGAATTAGCAGATGAAATTATTGGTTTAGATGTTTTTGATCAAGTTGGTATTGATAATTTAATGATCGAATTAGATGGTACTGACAATAAAGGTAGATTAGGTGCTAACGCAATACTTGGTGTATCAATTGCAGTTGCAAGAGCAGCAGCAGACGAATTAGGTATTCCTCTATATAACTATGTTGGTGGATTTAACGCTAAACAATTACCTGTTCCTATGATGAACATCTTAAATGGTGGTGAACACGCAGATAACTCAGTAGATATTCAAGAATTCATGGTTATGCCAGTTGGTGCAAAATCATTTGAACACGCATTACAAATGGGTGCTGAAATCTTCCACAGCTTAAGAAAAGTATTACAAGAAGCTGGTCACAACACAGCAGTTGGTGACGAAGGTGGATTCGCTCCAAACTTAAAATCAAACGAAGAAGCTTTATCAACAATCGTTAAAGCTATCGAAGTTGCTGGATACAAACCAGGACACGAAGTTATGATCGCTATGGATGTTGCTTCATCAGAAATGTATGAAGATGGAAAATACGTACTAAAAGGCGAAGGTGTTGAAAAATCAACAGAAGAAATGATTTCATGGTATGAAGAATTAATTGAAAAATATCCAATCGTATCAATCGAAGACGGCCTAGATGAAAATGACTGGGAAGGTTGGAAAGAATTAACATCAAGATTAGGTAAAAAAGTTCAATTAGTTGGTGACGACTTATTTGTAACAAATACTGAAAGATTAGCAAAAGGTATCGAAAATGGTGTAGCTAATGCATTGCTTGTAAAAGTTAACCAAATTGGTACATTAACAGAAACTCTTGATGCAGTAGAAATGGCTAACAAAGCTGGATATACAGCAGTTATGTCACACAGATCTGGTGAAACAGAAGACACAACTATTGCTGACTTAGCAGTAGCATTAAATACTGGTCAAATCAAGACAGGTGCTCCATCAAGAACAGATAGAGTTGCTAAATATAATCAATTATTAAGAATCGAAGATGAACTATTTGATACAGCAGTATTCAAAGGTAAAGATTCATTCTTTAACTTAAACTTAAAATAGTAAGATAATATTTTATTTTAGGTTCTTTGTCAAATAGTGTTGGTAAAGAATTAGAATAACATTTTATTGGAGTTAGAGTAGAATCTAGCTCCATTGTTATTTTAAATTGTATTAAATTGTTGTTTTAATTTGAAAGAAATTAATATTCTATTTCTAAAGTGAAAGAATGACTTATATCCAAAAGCAACCTTTTTTATAGTTTTGATATAGTTATTTACTCCTTCAGTATAACCGTTTGAATAAGTATATTTTAATGCGTTGGTCACATATTCTATATGTTCAATTAATGTTTCAAATACTGTCCTCATCTCATCTGATACATTATCTTTTAGCATTACTAGATGTGTTTGTAAATCTTCAAAATTTTTAGTTCTAATGTCGCCTAGAATTATTTGATATGCATCATAAGTGTCTTTAAGCTCTTGATCACATTTTATACAATCTTCAACCAGTGTTTCCTGAGACTTAAGCTCTCTAAAATGTGTATATTTGTAAAAATGTGAAGATCGTAAGGTAGAAGAATCTTTAAGAATTAATTTCCAATATTTTTTAAGTCGTTTATATTCCATAGTTGAAGTGTTAAAATTTTTCATAGCAGCTATCCTAGTCTTATTTAAGGCTTTAGATATTAAATTTACAATATGGAATCTATCAAGAATTATCTTTGCGTTAGGAAACATCTCTGTTATCAAACTCATGTAAGGTGTGTATATATCAATACATACAGTCTCAACCATAGCTCTCGCTTCATCTGTAAATCTAGAGAAGTATTTAGTCAGAAAATGAAGTTGTCTATTTTCAACAATATCAATTATTTTATTATTTTCAACATCAGTAAAAATGAAACTCATTGAACCGTCAGCATCTTTAGTTGATTTAAACTCATCGAAAGAAATATGTTTGGGTAACCAAAGATAACTAGGTCTGTAAGATCTAAAGTCTTTGTCAATATATTTTGAAACAGTAGAATGAGAAACATTGTTTAAATTAGCGATATCAATCTCACTTACTTTTAGAGAAATATCTTTTAAAATTTTAGTTTTAAGTCTATTTGAAATTGATTTAAATTTACTAATTAGACTAGTTTCAGCGATGAAAGTAGATTTACATTCTTTGCAAAGAAATCTCTGTTTTTTAAGATCAATGGCGGCAGGTTGACCATTTACAGGAAGAATTCTAACAATTGAATTTTTGCTACCGTGTTTAATTATTTTACTATCATCACAATTACCACATTTAGGGCAAGAGTGAGATTTATATGTTAATTTAGCACAAAAAACAATAGTATGAAGATTGTTAATCAATTTTTCATAAATTTCATCAGAAAAACTTATATTATCATCTGTTATTGAAAGCATTTTTGTAGTAAAATTATTAAAAGACATTTTGTTCTCCTTAGATATGTTTTTGGTTAATCTAATTCTAAGATAAATTGAGCAATTTGTCTTTTTTTATTTTAAATTAAAGATAGCGTTGATGAAATTTATCCACCAACACTATTTATTGTAGAACCATATTTTAGAGGCAGTGTAAAAGCTGCCTTTTTTAATTATTTTTTATAAAGTATAAAAAAATTAATGTTTTCAAAAAATTAAATAAATAAGTTAAATCTTTATTCCTGTTCTCGCTAAATTGTATAATATAGAACGTTTATACAGTTTATTAATTAATGAATGAAAATGTTCCCTTTTTTTTTTTTTTTTTTGATATAATTAAAATAGCATAAGTAAATAATTTATTTGGAGGGAAAAATGGAAAACATAAAAAATAAAAAGAATATTAAATTATTAGTAAGTATGATGGCTTTCGCTTTAATTTTTGTATTTAGTTCCTTAGTAAATTCATTTCAAACAAAAATTAGTATTCCAAATAATCAAAAAAAAGTATTAGAATATAAACCTAGCGAGTATAGAAGAATGTATGCTTTTCATGATTATGGTTCTGTGGTTCCATTTGATGATGCAAAATTCCATGGAGAAGCATATGGTTTTGATAGAAATTACGTATATATGCAATATAAGAATGCTATTGGTGATAGTAAATATGTATATAAAATTGATGAACAATTCAATGGGAAAAAGGCGAGTAGGACTTCAGAAGCAAAA
>NZ_JH601088.1:807334-942285 GCF_000245755.1 Helcococcus kunzii ATCC 51366
GGTTCTTTGTCAAATAGTGTTGGTAAAGAATTAGAATAACATTTTATTGGAGTTAGAGTAGAATCTAGCTCCATTGTTATTTTAAATTGTATTAAATTGTTGTTTTAATTTGAAAGAAATTAATATTCTATTTCTAAAGTGAAAGAATGACTTATATCCAAAAGCAACCTTTTTTATAGTTTTGATATAGTTATTTACTCCTTCAGTATAACCGTTTGAATAAGTATATTTTAATGCGTTGGTCACATATTCTATATGTTCAATTAATGTTTCAAATACTGTCCTCATCTCATCTGATACATTATCTTTTAGCATTACTAGATGTGTTTGTAAATCTTCAAAATTTTTAGTTCTAATGTCGCCTAGAATTATTTGATATGCATCATAAGTGTCTTTAAGCTCTTGATCACATTTTATACAATCTTCAACCAGTGTTTCCTGAGACTTAAGCTCTCTAAAATGTGTATATTTGTAAAAATGTGAAGATCGTAAGGTAGAAGAATCTTTAAGAATTAATTTCCAATATTTTTTAAGTCGTTTATATTCCATAGTTGAAGTGTTAAAATTTTTCATAGCAGCTATCCTAGTCTTATTTAAGGCTTTAGATATTAAATTTACAATATGGAATCTATCAAGAATTATCTTTGCGTTAGGAAACATCTCTGTTATCAAACTCATGTAAGGTGTGTATATATCAATACATACAGTCTCAACCATAGCTCTCGCTTCATCTGTAAATCTAGAGAAGTATTTAGTCAGAAAATGAAGTTGTCTATTTTCAACAATATCAATTATTTTATTATTTTCAACATCAGTAAAAATGAAACTCATTGAACCGTCAGCATCTTTAGTTGATTTAAACTCATCGAAAGAAATATGTTTGGGTAACCAAAGATAACTAGGTCTGTAAGATCTAAAGTCTTTGTCAATATATTTTGAAACAGTAGAATGAGAAACATTGTTTAAATTAGCGATATCAATCTCACTTACTTTTAGAGAAATATCTTTTAAAATTTTAGTTTTAAGTCTATTTGAAATTGATTTAAATTTACTAATTAGACTAGTTTCAGCGATGAAAGTAGATTTACATTCTTTGCAAAGAAATCTCTGTTTTTTAAGATCAATGGCGGCAGGTTGACCATTTACAGGAAGAATTCTAACAATTGAATTTTTGCTACCGTGTTTAATTATTTTACTATCATCACAATTACCACATTTAGGGCAAGAGTGAGATTTATATGTTAATTTAGCACAAAAAACAATAGTATGAAGATTGTTAATCAATTTTTCATAAATTTCATCAGAAAAACTTATATTATCATCTGTTATTGAAAGCATTTTTGTAGTAAAATTATTAAAAGACATTTTGTTCTCCTTAGATATGTTTTTGGTTAATCTAATTCTAAGATAAATTGAGCAATTTGTCTTTTTTTATTTTAAATTAAAGATAGCGTTGATGAAATTTATCCACCAACACTATTTATTGTAGAACCATATTTTAGAGGCAGTGTAAAAGCTGCCTTTTTTAATTATTTTTTATAAAGTATAAAAAAATTAATGTTTTCAAAAAATTAAATAAATAAGTTAAATCTTTATTCCTGTTCTCGCTAAATTGTATAATATAGAACGTTTATACAGTTTATTAATTAATGAATGAAAATGTTCACTTTTTTTTTTTTTTTTTGATATAATTAAAATAGCATAAGTAAATAATTTATTTGGAGGGAAAAATGGAAAACATAAAAAATAAAAAGAATATTAAATTATTAGTAAGTATGATGGCTTTCGCTTTAATTTTTGTATTTAGTTCCTTAGTAAATTCATTTCAAACAAAAATTAGTATTCCAAATAATCAAAAAAAAGTATTAGAATATAAACCTAGCGAGTATAGAAGAATGTATGCTTTTCATGATTATGGTTCTGTGGTTCCATTTGATGATGCAAAATTCCATGGAGAAGCATATGGTTTTGATAGAAATTACGTATATATGCAATATAAGAATGCTATTGGTGATAGTAAATATGTATATAAAATTGATGAACAATTCAATGGGAAAAAGGCGAGTAGGACTTCAGAAGCAAAATATGATTTCTTTAAAACTGATTCATATCTTAAAGTAGAAGGTGGATCAAATCAATATAAGATAACAATAAAATAATATGAAAAGAATTTATGATTTAACAAAATTAAATATTAAACTACTAAAGAATTATTTTATAATTTTATTATTACAATTTTTATTTATGCTAATTGTTTTTATGGGAATTGTTCCTAACTATAGATTTACTAATCAAACATATAATACATTTAAAAATTCTGCATTGTCCAAGTCTATACTATATTATAATGATATAGATGCGATAAATTTTAATGTTATGGATATAAGTAAGAAACAGAAAAATGATATTATAAATAAAATAAAAACTAATTTAATAAAATTAGAGGAAATTAGTAGAAGTAATAGCAATATTACTTCTACTTCTCCTAATATAAATAGATATTTTTTTGAAATAAATGGTGAAAAATATGATGCAGAAGTCATTGAAAAAGAAATACTTGATATATATTTAAGGGATAAAATCGATTTAATTTCTTCTGATAATATTAAAAAAAATACTATTCAAGCTTATATACTATCTAATGATAGAACAAGAGAGCTTTTTAATATTGGAGATGTTTTTGAAACATCAATAAATAATTACTATGATGATAAAACGGTAAATTCTACAGATGTAAAAATACAGATTGCTGGATTTCTTAGCAATGATATTCCTAATATTATAAGTAGGGGTGTTTACTCTGATGGAATTTCATCGGCAGGTTTATTATTTGATTATGAGTTACCTTCTGTAAATGATATACATATATTTTTTGAATATAACGATTTATTAAAATCAATAGATTCAATTGATAAAATGTCGAGTAATAACTTATTTTCTAAAATAATTTATTTTAATCAAAATACTAAAGACGAAGAAATAAACAAACTTAATGAAAAAATATTATCACTTAATATAGGTAATTCCAATACAAGTAAACAATTGCTTGAAAACCAAAAAAATAATATCAATTATTTATTAAGTAAGTCAGTTGATAAAATAATTATTGCGATTATTCTGATTATTACAACTATTATAGTTTCTTCTTTTATTAATTCAAAAAAGACAAAGAAAGCTATTATAATATATAGATTAAATGGAGCAAAAATAAAAGATATTATTATTGCAAATTTTATTACAAATATATTACCTTTTATAATTGTATTTTTACCTTATACAATCTTTTCACTAATAAGAAATTCTCGATTTTATGCAAATATCACCGGAGATATTTATTTTAGTAAAATCAGATCATTATTAACTTTAAATGAAATTTTAATTATTTCACTATTTGTATTTAGTATTATTCTAATATATATAGTTTTATCCAGTATAAAGATGATTAATTTTTATAAAACTGATAAGAAAGTAGGAAAATGAAATGAGGTATATAAAATTTTATATAAAAAATACTATTAAATGGGTTTTATATAATTCTTTACTACTATCGATTATTCTTTTTTGTATTTTTCAATTATATGGAAATATAAATTTTCAGTATTACAAGGATAATTTAGAGATATTAAAAAATGTTGGAATATATGGAAATATAGATAGAATTGATATGAATATTATCAAAAAATTAGAAAAAATTGATAAGTTTCGAAATATAAACTTTTTATTAGAATTGCCTGATTTAGAACATGGTAAAGACGAATATATAGATAAAATAAAATTTAGTGTAATATATGGAGAGAAAAACAACATTTTGAAAATGGGAGAAATAATTGATAATAATTCTTCTGGAAATATAATTGTTTCACCAGAATATTTTAGTAAAAATGGATATTCATTACATGATAAAATAAAAATAAATGACAGTATTTTTACTATTGTTGGAGTAAGTAATTATAATATTGAAAATACGTTTATTATCTCATATAAGGATTATAAAAAACTTGGTTTGAAAGTAAATGGGTATTTTTTACGAGCAAATGATAAAATAAAAAGAAATGATATTAATGAATTTCTTCAAAGCGCAAGAAATATATTTAATGATGAAACATTAAAAATAGATCATCCAAATAATGATATTTCAAATATATTGGATGAGATAATATTTTCATTTATAATTTTTGTTTTAGGTTTATTAAATATGTACAGTTTATATAAATTTACATTATACAAAAAAGCAAATTTTATGAATGTACTACTCTTATCTGGATTTAGCAAAAAGCAAATTTATATTTCAGAGATTGTGTCAATTTTATTGACTTTTGTATTTGCTAATATTTTTTCAATATTATCTTATCTATTATTTAATAAATTTATTTTAAATAATATTTTTAATATAAATAATAATCTTATGTATGCAGAAAATTATATATATGTATTCTTAATTTATATTGTTTTCTATTTATTATCTATGTTGCTAATATTAATTAATAATTTTACTATATTTATTTCAAAAAATATTAAGGAGTCTAATATATGATAAGTATGTCTAAACTATCAAAAACATTTGTTACTAAAGGGTTAGATAATCTTCAAGTACTAAAAGATATTGATTTTAGTGTTAATAAAGGAGATTACATTTCTATAATGGGTACTAGTGGTGTAGGGAAAACGACTTTACTTAATATTATTGGTTTGATTGAAAAATTTGATTCAGGTACATATCTTTTTGATAATATGGATGTAACTAAATTAAGTGAGAACGAATTAGCTAAAATTAGAGGAAAAAGAATTGGATATGTATTTCAAGATTATTTTTTACTAGATGAACTTACAGTTTATGATAATATATATGTTTCATTAATATTAGAAAAAAAATCGAATAAAAAAGAACTAAATAATCGAATAAAACAATCGATTATTTCTTGTGGATTGGATACTAAAATATTAAATAAAAAAGTAGGATTACTTAGTGGGGGACAAAAACAAAGAGTAGCAATAGCTCGTGCAATTGTAAAGAAACCGGATATTATTCTTGCAGATGAGCCAACTGGTTCAATAGATGAATCAAAAAAAGAAGAAATATTAAATTTGTTTGATTTATTAAATGAACAAGGAATTACAATTATATTAATTACACATGATATAAGTGTTGCAAATAGAGCAAAAATAAGATATAAAATTGAAAATAAAAATATTTTTAAGTATTAAATTAAGAATATATAAATCATACTTTTTTATAAGAAAAAGATTAATAATAAGATTAAATGGAGTTAGAGTAAAATCTAGCTCTATTTTTTTTATTTATCTTGAAAACATTAACATAATATTGTAGAATATGATTATAATATTATAAAATATTATAATGCATTATAAAATATTATAGGAGGCATAATGAAACATAACAAAATAGTAGTTGGTATTTCAGGTAGTGTGATTGTCGATCAAGGTGGTATTTTCCCAGGTTATAGACGTTCATATGTTAATGAAGATTATGTGTTATCTGTTATTGCTAATGGGGGAGTTCCATTTATATTACCTGTAACAACTGATGAATCCATTATCGAATCATACATAGATAATATAGATGCTTTAATTTTATCTGGTGGACATGATATATTTCCATTAAATTATTCTGATCAGCCTTTACAGAAAATAGGTGAGGTATATCCTGATAGAGATAATTATGACTTTAAGTTATTGGAGTTAGCAATAAGGAAAGATATTCCGATTTTGGGAATTTGTCGAGGTTTTCAAATAATAAATGTGTTTCATGGTGGATCTTTATATCAAGATTTATCATATAGAGATGAAGAGACATTTAAACATAATCAAGGACATTCTTCAGATTTGGTGACACATACTATACATATAAAAAAAGATAGTAAATTATTTTCATTGTTAGAAGATGAAAAAATACTTGTAAATTCATTTCATCATCAAATTGTAAAAGAGGTAGGTGATGATTTAGAAGTGTCAGCACAAGCGGAAGATGGTGTAGTTGAAGCTATTGAACATAAATCATATAAGTTTATGTTAGGGGTACAGTGGCATCCTGAGATGTTACATAAAAAAGAAAAGCTTATGAATAATATATTTAAAGAGCTAATAGATCAAGCTAAAAAGTGAGGAAATCATGAAGAAGAAATTAGGATTTTATTCGATAATTTTATTGACAATTAATTCAATAATTGGGACAGGAATATTTTTATCACCAGGTTCAGTAGTTGCAAAAGCTGGCGATAAGGCACTTATTGTTTATGTACTTGCTGCTATATTTGCAGCAGTATTAGCGGTGACATTTGCTGCTGCAGCGAAATATGTTTCAAGTGGTGGAGCTGCTTATGCTTACACAAAAGAAGCTTTTGGTAATGACGCTGGTTTTTATGTTGGTATAACTAGATACTTCGCAGCAAGTATTGCATGGGGAGTAATGGGGACAGCAGTTATAAAAACAGTGTTAAATATTTTTAAGATGGATAGTTCAAATACTGTAAATATTAGTATTGGTTTTTTAGTGCTAATGGCTGTATTATTAATTATCAATTTATTAGGGACAAAAGTTTTTGAAGCAATTAATAATTTATCTACTATAGGTAAAGTTGCGGCCCTGATTACAACTATATTGGTAGGATTTGGAATTATTATTTTTTCAGGTGTAAATAATATTGATTCAATTAAAAACTTAGTAGATGACAGTGGCAAAGCTTTAGGATCAAATATGGATATATCCACTTGGGTAATGGCAGTTATTGCAGCATTTTATGCATTCACAGGGTTTGAAAGTGTTGCTAGTGGATCAGAAGATATGGAAGAACCTGAAAAGAACTTGCCAAGAGCTATACCGATAGCTATTGGAATTATTGCTATTATTTATATTGGTATTGTTGGTGTTGCTATTATGATTGATCCAAAAGCAATTGTAGAATCAAAAGAAGTTGTTGCACTTGCTGATGTATTCCAAAATCCAATTATAAATAGAATAATCATAGTAGGAGCTTTAATATCAATGTTTGGTATAAATGTTGCTGCTTCTTTCCATACACCACGTATCCTTGAAGCCATGTCTAGACAAAAGCAAATCCCAAGTGTATTTGCAAAACGTACTGATAAGGGATTCCCAATAGTTTCCTTTTTAGTAACTATAACAATTGCAATTATTATACCTTTAGCATTTAAATTTGATATGACAAGTATCATGATTATAAGTTCAATATCTCGTTTTGTTCAATTCTTGATTGTTCCTTTAGCCTTGATTACATTCTATTATGGAAAAGAAAAAGGAAAAGTAAATAAAGTTAAAAAGAGTACGATTGTAGATCTTATTATACCAATAATTGCATTTGTTTTTACTTTATTACTATTATACAAATTTAATTGGAAAGGTCAATTTACAACATTAAATGAATCAGGAGAAAGTGTAACAAATACATTTGCTATAGTCTCAATGATTATAGGATATGTAATTATGCCACTTATTCTTATGATTTGGAGAAAGAAAGCACATAGAAAATAATTGAATTAAAGATTTGAGGAGGGAAGTATGATAAAACGATTAACATGTAACAAAACACCAAAAGCTGTAGGGGCATATTGTGTAGCAACTAGAGTTGGAAATTTAATTTTCACTTCAGGTCAATTACCTATAAATGCAGAAACTGGTAAAATTGATGAAGTAGATTCTATAGAATGGCAAGTAGAACAATCAATGAATAATATTAAATACATTTTAGAAGAAAATGGCTCTTCATTAAATAGTATCGTAAAGACAACAGTATATCTTTCAGATATTAATGATTTTGCTAAATTTAATGAAGTATATAAATCATTTTTTGAAGAGTCATATCCTGCAAGAACTGCATTTGAGGTTGGTAAATTACCGATGAATGCTTTAGTTGAGATAGAATGTATCGCAGAGGTAGAATGATGTGTAACACTAAACTTTTACATGGATATGATGTAGTTGATAAATACACTGGTGCGGCTTCCATACCAGTGTATCAAACCTCTACATTTAGCGTGAGTGATTTATATACTGAAGAAAAACGACATATGTACACAAGATTTTCAAATCCAACGATTGATGCTCTTGAAGGAGCAATTGCATGTATTGAAAATTCCAAATACGCATTAGTGTATTCTTCAGGAATGGCAGCAATATCTCAAGTATTGATGTTATTAAAAAATGGAGATCATGTAATTTTTCCAAATGAAGTATATGGAGGAACTTGTCAATTTTCAAGAAAAATATTACCACAATATGGTATAGAAACATCTTATGTTGATATGTCAGATATTGAAGTGGTTAAATCACATATAAAAACTAACACAAAGATGATATATATTGAGACACCTTCAAATCCTTTATTGAAAGTAACAGATATAAAAACTATTGTGGAAATTTGTAAACAAAGAAATATTTTAAGTGTAATAGATAATACATTTATGACAAGTTTATCTCAAAATTGTATAAATCTAGGTGTAGATATAGTAGTTGAAAGTGTGACTAAGTTTATTAATGGTCATAGTGATGTTGTTGCAGGATTGGCTGCTACGAACAATGAAGAAATTTTTGATAAATTAAAACTATATCAAAAGAATTTTGGGGCGATTTTAGGTGTACAAGATGCATGGCTTGTCTTAAGAGGGATAAAAACTATGGGGATAAGATTAGAAAAGTCTATATCAAATGCTCAAAAAATAGCCGATTTTTTATCACATCATCCTAAAATAAAAAAGGTATATTATCCAGGACTTAAAGATCATAAAAACCATGATATACACATGAGTCAAGCTAAAAATGGCGGAGCTGTTTTATCATTTGAATTAGAATCAAAAGAAGCTTTAATTAAATTTACAAATAAAATAAAGATTCCTATTATCGCTGTAAGCTTAGGTGGTGTTGAATCCATTATCTCTCACCCTGCAACGATGTCTCATGCATGTCTATCTGAGGAAGAAAGAAGAGAACAAGGGGTGTTATGCACGCTGTTAAGACTTTCATGTGGTATAGAAGGTGTTGATGATTTAATTGAAGATTTTAAGCAGGCACTAGAAGATTAGATATTTGGAATTTTGTGGTAGGAGGGGGAATGGATATATTAGATAAATATATAAAATTTTTAGATTTTCTTGTTGAATTTTTAGGTAAAGATACAGAAGTTGTTTTACAGGATTTTAGAAATGGTTTTGATCATTCTGTCGTTTATATAAAAAATAACTTATCTGGTCGAAAAAAAGGTGCACCAGCAACAGATTTTGTTATGGATGTATTTAAATCTAAGATATATTTACATAAAGATTATATTGTTAATTACCGTACAAAATCACTAAACGGTATGCAGTTATATTCATCTTCATTTTTTATTAAAGAAAATAATAAATTAATAGGTATGATTTGTCTAAATACTGATAAATCTAAAATATTAAAATTGAAAAATTTATTTGAGGCAAGCTTAAAAATAATTGATGAAGAAACCACAATAGAATACATAGATGACGATGAAGAACTTGTTAAGGAAACATTTTTTTCAAATTCTGAAAATTTGATCGATGCTGTAATTTTAGAAGAAACTCAAGGTAAAGATATATCTAAATATCCTCTTACCAAAGATGAGAAAGTCGCAATTGTGCGTTCTCTATATCAAAAAGAATTTTTCAACTTGAAAAATAGTATTGAAAAACTAGCTAATGTTTTTTCTATGTCAGAAGTAAGCATTTATAAATATATTCAACAAGTTAAAAGTGAACAGTAAATTTTTTTGATAATTTCTAAATATTATGTTATCCTATAAAAAATAATTTGATAGGGGGTTTTATGGATAATATAAAAAATATTGTTGAAAAATATAATATTGTAAAGATAGAGCCTATTAATAAAGGATGGTCAGTTGATGATAAATATATCTTAATTGATAAAGATAACAATAAGACTATTTTGAGAATTTCTCCCCCTGATCAGTACGAAAAGAGAAAACGACAATATAAGATGTTACAAAAAGTTTCCACTTTAGATATCAATACAACTAAAGCTATAGACTTTGGTTTATTAGATAATGACTATGTTTATATGATTATAAGTTTTATCGAGGGTGGAGATGGCATTGTTATGTTACATGATGCTGATGATGAAACAGCATATAAATTTGGATATGAAGCTGGTTGTATATTACAAAAAATCCATTCATTAGATGTCGGTAGACAAGAAAAAACTTGGAAGGAAAATTATCAAAATAAAATAGAAAGAAAAATATTTGCAATAGAAAATTGCGGTGCAAAAATTGAAATGCAAGATGAGATTATCAAATACTATAGAGAAAATGCACATATAATTGATAATCAACCAATTAAATTTTGCCATGGAGATTATCATTTAGGAAATATGTTAATAAAAGATGATGATTTAGGCATAATAGATTTTGACAAATCTGCTTTTGCTGATCCCTATGATGAGCTTAAGACTTACAGGTGGAATGTAATAGTCAATAAGTATTTTCAGACTGCGTTAATAAATTCATATTTTGATAATAAAATTCCAGATAAATTTTGGAAAATTCTTAAGTTTTATACGGCTGAGGCGATGATATCTCAATTGCCATGGGCTATGCAATTTGGCAAGAAAGACATAGAAATGGCTTATTTTATGATAAAAAAACAATTAGAATGGTATCAAAACCTAGAATTAGATATACCAACGTGGTATATGGGGATTAAATAAGAGAAAGGAGCTGATTCTAAAAAAAAGAAAGTCTTTAGAATCAGCTCCTTTTATTATTTTTTAAAATAATTTTTAATATACCTAAATCTCAATCTTTGCTCTAAATCCTCTTGCAGCATAATAGGAGTCTGCACCATTGTGGTATATGAAACAAGTATTATATCTTTTATCTCCAAATATAGCTCCACCAAGATTTCTTATACTGTCTGGAGTAAGTAACCAGGATGAAGTTTTTAAATCAAAGTCTCCTAATGATTGTAAAAATTTATATTCTCCTTCATTTAACATTGTCAATCCATATTGTTCGCATATTTTCATTGCACTATTTTCTGGTTTGTTTTTCTTTCTAGATTGTAATGCTTTATCATCATAGCAATAAGATCTCCTATTTGGGCTTTCTTTACTTGTATCCATAATTATATATTTATCGTTTTTATCATCGTAAGAAACTATATTTGGTTCACCTTCAGTTTCTTCCATGTAATCTAAAGCTTGTATTATTTTATCATCTTTAGAGATTTTATCTTCAATTTTGTCCCACTCTACATTGACAAATGCGCTTTTATTTATTCTCTCTTTTAATATGTTTAGTAAAACTTCTGTTTCCATTTTATCCTCCTATAATATTTAACTCTATTATAACGTATTAGTGAAAAAATGATTTATTTTAATATTATTAAAAATAATTACATTATTGCAAAAAAATGATGTTTAGGTAATACCCCCGGGGGGTATATTAGATGTTGTAGTTAGAAATTACAAATAAATGACAATATATATAAAGGAGAAAAATTATGTCAAAGAAAATTGGAGTTATGGTAGGAAGTTTAAGAGCGGAATCATTTAATAAAAAGGCTGCAAAAGCTATAGTGGAATTATTACCTCAAGATTTTGAAGTTGAATTTTTAGAAATTGGAAATTTACATTTCTACAATGAAGAATTTGATGTGGAAACACCAGAAATTATTGAAAAATTTAGAGAAAAAATTACTGAAAAAGATGGATTTATTATTTTCACACCAGAATATAACAGATCCGTAGCACCTGCATTAAAAAATGCAATTGATATAGCTACAAGACCATGGGGACACAATCTTTGGATAGGTAAAAAAATTGCTGTAGGTTCTGCTTCAATATCTGGTACAAGTGCGTTAAGATCTAATTATGAAATGAGAACAATATTAACTTTCTTAGGCGCTGAAGTATTATCTCAACCTGAATTAATGCTAGGAGCAGTACAAAATATATTTGATGAAAATGGTAATGTTATAGAAAGTTCAAAACCATTCTTTCAAGCATTTGCAGATGGATTTATAAATTTATTTAATAAATAATTAATATCATAACAAATGATGAGGCTGTTCTAATATAACTTTTTGTTATTTTAGAACAGTCTTTTTTTTTTATATAATTTTTAGGAATATATTACTAAAAGATTACAATTTATATGATTATTGTTTTCAATTTAAAATAACTGGGTACATATTAGTTATAGAAAATAATAATATTATTTAGTTTAGAGATTTAATTTATTGTATTATATTTTCTATTAAACTAGATATTCATAAAAAACATAGGGGATAAATTATGAATTGGATAGTAAGTATTATAGTAGGTGCACTAGCAGGTTGGATTGCTAGTATGATTATGAACAAGGATCAATCAATGGGAGCATTCGCTAATATCATTGTTGGTATTATCGGTGGTGCAATTGGTAACTTTATAGCAACTCAAGTAGGAGTAGCTCCAGTTGGTAGAGAATTCTCCATTGGTGGTATAGCTATTTCAGTACTTGGTGCAGTTATTTTACTATGGATTATTGGTTTAGTAACAAGAAAATAATTATTGTCTAATATATTTTAATCATGTAGGATGTTTAGTTCTACATGATTTTTTTTATTTAAATACATTTATTAAATTTCGAAAATGTGATTTAATATATATGAGTGTATAATTTATATTAGGAGGATTTCATGATTGAAGTAAAAAATCTTAGAAAGGTTTTTGGAGATAAAGTTGCAGTAAATAATATCAGTTTTGATGTAAGAAAGGGAGAAATTTTAGGTTTTTTAGGACCTAATGGTGCTGGTAAGACAACTACAATTAATATGATAGTCGGATTATTGGAGCCAAATGCGGGTGAAATCAGTATTGAAGGGATAGATGCGATTAATGATTCTTATGAAGCAAAGAAAAAGATTGCTTATCTTCCTGACAATCCAGAAGTTTATGAAAATATGACGGGAAGAAAATTTGTTAATTTTATAGGCAATATATTTGAAGTGCCAAAAGAATTGATAGAAGAAAGAACAAAGGAATATGCTAATTTATTTGATTTAATCCCTGATTTGGATGATTTAATTTCGTCATATTCCCATGGTATGAAACAAAAAATTGCACTTATTTCTGCTTTAGTTCATGATCCAGAAGTTTTGATTTTGGATGAGCCGATGGTTGGACTAGATCCAAAGTCTTCATTTAATCTTAAAGAAATATTTAAGCAAAGATGTAAAGAAAATAAATCTGTTTTCTTCTCATCACATGTGATGGAAGTTGTTGAAAAAATTTGTGATAGGATAATAATCATCAATAAAGGCAATATAATCGCACAAGGTACTATTGAAGAATTAAAAGAACACTCAAATTATAAAGGTGATTTAGAACAATTATTCTTGGAGTTAACAAATGAATGATTTAAGAGTTTTGTTAAAGAAAAAATTAGGGTATTACTTTGATTTAAAAGCATTTTTTAATAGTGAAAAAAATGGTAAGAAAATAGCAACAGCTATTTTTGCATCTATTTTTATTTTAATATATTTTGTAATAGCTCAAATGTTTTTATTTGCGATTTATGATATCTTTTTAAAAAATGGTGCACATAAAGAAATAATTATTATCGCAATGGCAGTCTATATATTTTTAATAATAGCATTTTATATGCCTATTTTGATATATAAGACATATTATTCAGATGATGTAAAGATTCTTTTAACATTACCTGTCAAATCAGATAATATCATGTTGAGCAATTTGATATTTTCAAGTTTTTCAGCTATGGCATATTCACTTTTATTTACCTTACCTATGTTGATAAAAGTAGGTAGATATCTGAATAAAAGTATACTATTTTATATAATTGCTTTGATTGCAATTTATCTTGTAACTTCAATTATATTAAGTATAGTATCATTTATTTCTACATTTGTTATGAAATACATTAATAGAAGCGAAACATATAAAAAAATATTGAGATTTATTTCTACACTTATTTTAATGTTAGTAATGATTTTCTTACAAGTTTATATACAAATTATGTTTAGAGATTTTGCATCTTCACAATTAATTGATAAAGCATCAGATTTTACTAATAAAGTATATATTACTATGCCTTATTTGAAACTAATGATAAATGCTTTATTTGCTGATAATGCACTGATAGTTATAATGAATATCTTAGCACTTGCAATTATAGCTGGAGTGCTGTTATATATTATCGTTAAGACTTTTTCAAAGATAATGGTTCAAGGTATTTTATCAGCTGGAAGTGTTAAAAATAAGAGAAACAGAAAGGCTGGAGAGATTAGAAATACTTCAGTTATAAAAGAAATAATGATAAAAGATATAAAAAATATTTTATCTACACCAATATTTTTTATGAATAAATTGCTTGGTGGTGTAATTATTTTAGTATTATTATTTCTTCCAATGTTCACTGGAGAATGGGATAATACAGCGATGCAATCTACTCTTGACATGTTAAGAAGTTTTTTAAATAATTTTAATTTATTAACAATGGGATTGGTTATTTTGGGTGTAATGATAATAACAATGTTTATATCTAATACTTCAGAAACAACCAGTTCAACATTCACAAGAGAAGGAAAGAATATTTGGTTGATGAAATCACTACCAATTAAAGCGACTGATCAGGTAAATGGAAGGATTTTGGCGTCCGTTATTATAACTATATTATCTGGAATTCCAATGTTATTGGCTTTGATGTATTTATTAAGACCAAGTATTTTAGTCATATTAACAATACTTTTAACATTTTTAATTACCATAGTATTTATGAGTACAGTTTGTTTAATCCCTGGGATATTAATAGTTGACACGAAATGGGAAAATCCTTCAAAAGCCATAAAAGGTGCAAAATCATTAATACCTATAGCAATATTTTTTGTGATTGCAATATTAATGGCTGGTTCAGTATATCTAACTGTAGGTTTGGAATTTGATAAAATTGGTGATAGTATTTTTTATATTGCAATATCATGGTTAATGGTGTTTATTATATCAACATTTATATTAAATAAAGTATTAGTAAAACTATATGAAAAAAATTTAAGAAAGATGGACTAAAATGGCGTTATTGTTTAAGATTGTTGATTCAAATTTAAATTTTAATAACATTAATTTAAAAGAATTTAATAATTTAGAAGAAGTAAGTGAACTTAATTCATGGAAGAATGATGTAAATATTATACATGTTTTGGCTTATTCTGATAAAAACACAAATATTAGTTTAGATTTAGAAAAAACATCTGATATAAACTATACAATTTATAGTGTTAAAAAAAGTAAAGTATATGGGGGAGAACCAGTACCACCTATACCACTATATACAGATGAGGATAGAGTAGATTCTTCTGATATATTGATTAAGAAAAATGAAATCAAATTATCAGCAAATGAGTTCCAATCATTTTTTATAGAAATATATATAGATAAAATTTTTCAATTTGATCATACAGACATTAAAATTAAACTTGAGGTTGATTCAAAGATATATTCAAAAAATTTTACAATAAATATTGATGATAAAATTGTAGATTTTTCTTATCACTTTGATATCGAATTATGGCAATATCCTTATAGAGTTGCTGAATACTATAATGTAGAGGCTTTTTCTGAAAAACATCTTGATATTTTAAGACAACATATCAAACCATATAAATCAGTTGGAGGAGAGTTTACAACAGCTACTTTATGTGAAGATGCGTGGGGTGGTCAAACATATGGGAAAGGTGATGTCAAATATCCATCAATGATTAAATGGATCAAGACTTCGAACGGAGTTAACTTTGATTATACAGATTTCGATAAATGGATTGATTTTTGTTTAGAAGAAAATATCGCAAAAAAAATAATTGTATACGGGATGGCTCCTTGGCATCAATCATTTACTTATTATGAAGATGATAAATTAATTTATGAAAAATTTGATTTTGATTCTGAAAAATATATGAATACCTGGAAAATATTCTTGACAGACTTTATTTCTCATCTAGAAGATAAAAATATTTTCGAAAAAATATATTTAGGAATAGATGAACAAGGTTTTTGTAAAGAAGTGTTTGATGCTGTAGAACAAGTAAAAAACTCTAAAGGCGAGACCTTGAAAATTGCTGCAGCAATTGATAACTATACTGCTAATGCAAAATATGCAGAAAAAGTATCACATGTATCAGTATCTATGATAGAGTTTGAAAAAGATAGAGATAGATTTTATAGATTTTTGGATGATAGAAGAAATAAAGGCAAAACTACTTTACTTTATTCATGTGTGGGGCATAAACCTGGAAATTTCTCTTTAAGTCAGCCGGGAGAAACTTATTTTACAATAGTTTCTGCTAGTTTGGCGGATGGATTTTTAAGATGGGCGTATGATGCATGGGTAAAAGATCCTATAAAAGATGCAACTCACAAGTCTTTTGAACCAGGTGATTGTTTCTTAGTTTATCCATCACTTGATGAAAAATATTTACCAAATATATCTATTCGTTTGCTAAAGATAAAAGAAGCTCTATATGATGTATATAAAATTAGAGAAAGACTGAAATACGATAAAGAAACAATAATGTCAGTGCTTAATAATTCCAATACAAAAATAGTTCATAGTACAGATTATTTAAATAAAAACGAAATTAATAAATTAAATGAAGATATCAAGCGTATTAAAGAGCTTTTTTAATTTACTTAATTCTGTTTATTGCTATAATTAAATTAGGTGACGTAGTAATTTTAAAAACTTAGGGGTGAAAAATGAAAATTAAAGCATTATTGTTATCAATCGCAGTATTATTACTTGTGGGATGCAATCAAAAACAAAATAATGAAACTGAAACCAAGCCAGAATCTAATATAGAAACTAAAACAGAAGTAAACAAAGAAAATGATACCAAAGATGAAGATGATATAGCTAATAAAAAGATAAATTTTAAATCATCCGATCTAAAAATTAACGAATATAAATTTGCAGACGGTACAACAGAACAAGAAAAGAAAGAATACACAAGTACAATGAATGAATTGTTTCCTTATGGTGTAGAATGGCAAGTTAAATTGTACAATGACGAAATATCTGCTGATGAATATAAATGGAGTGAAGAAACAATAAAAGATCTAAAATCTACAAATGAACAGCTTCACAAAAAAATAAGTGAAATAATATCTTATTTGAAGAGTGAAGGATTTTACCCAAATCTAAACTCAAGTACATGCCAAATATTTGTAAATGAAAATGAAATTCAAGGTGTTGTGGTATACACTACTTGGATATCTGATACAGATAAAACTGTTAATAATTTTGAAGTTCATATTGCACCAGATAAATCTATAATTGTTGCGGGTATAAAATCTGTAGAATAACTTTTATTAAACAATAGACTGATATCTTTAACTATAATAATGACAGAAGAATCCCTTATATTTATAATACATATCCTGAAGGGTTTAAAATATAGAAATTATATTTCATAAGTTTGCCTTTTTGTTGAAAGTAGTTAATTTTTTTGTTATTATTAAAAATGTCGAAAGGCAAAAATTTAACAAAATTAGGGGGGAAAAGTGGATAGAAGAAAAAGACTACTTTGTATAATATTATCTTTAGTATTTTTGCTTAGTGCATGCACTACAAATAAAGATATGGATACAAAAATAGAAAATTCCGAAAAGATGGGAAAAGCTAAAATCTCTGGACATAATGGAGATATTTCTGTAGAGGTTAACTTTAAGGATGGGAAAATTGATAATATTAAGTCCGAGCATAAAGAAACAGAGGGCTTAGGCTCAAAAGCAATCGATGATTTAACAAAGAAAATTATAGATAATCAAAACCTAGATATAGACATAATTTCAGGTGCTACTGTAACATCTAATGCTTTTATTTCTGCAGTAAAAGAAGCTGTTAAAGATGCGGGTTACAAAACTGAAGATTTTAGTAAAAAAACTGAAAAAGTTACTAAAAAAGAAAAAGAACTTACATATGATTTAGTAGTAATTGGTGGTGGTGGAGCTGGATTTGCCTCAGCAATATCTGCTAAAGAAGAAGGGGTTGAAAAAGTTGCAATATTTGAAAAGCTACCAAATGTTGGTGGTAACACTTTAATATCAGGAGCTGAGTATGCTGCTCCAGCAAATGATTTACAAAAAAAAGAAGGTATCAAAGATAGTCCTGAACTATTTGCGAAAGATGTAGAAAAAGCAGGAGGAAATCCTGAGTTGATAAAATATCTTTCAGAACATGCAACTGAAACTGCTAAATGGTTAGCAGATGATGTAAAAGTTGAATGGTTGGATTCACTAATGTTTTTTGGTGGACATTCTGTTAAAAGATCTTTAATTCCAAAAGGGCATTCAGGAGTTGAGTTAATCAATAAATATCATGCAAAATCAAAAGAATTAGGCATTGATGTACTTACTGAACATAATGTTAAAGAAATTTTGACCAATGATAATAAGGTAGTAGGAGTTAAAGTTGAAACTCCAGATTCAATAATCACTGTACATTCAAAAGCAGTTATTATTGCTTCAGGTGGATTTGGAGCTAATGATAAAATGCTATATAAAAATGATAAAGAAATTGACGATAAGGTATTATCAACAAACAGTCCTGGAGCAACTGGTGATGGTATTGTAATGGCTCAAAAATTGGGTGCCGACACTGTTGATATGGATAAAATCCAGTTATATCCAATATGTGATGTTGAAACAGGAAGATTATTATATGTTGGAGATACAAGATTAGTAGGTGGAGCTTTATTAGTAAATAAAGAAGGTGAAAGATTTGTAGAAGAATTAGCTACACGTAGAGAAATTTCACTTGCAATTAAACAACAAACAGATAATGTGGGATATCTAATTTGGGATGAAAAATCATCAGAGCTAACAGGTACAATTCATTCACATGAAGCTGAAGCTAAGAATTTATACGATCGAGGTTTATTAGTTAAGGCTAATACAATTGAAGAACTTGCTGAACACTTTGGTGTAGATGCAGATAAATTAAAAGCTACAGTAGAAAGTTTTAACAAAAATTCTAAAGAAAATAAAGACCCTGAATTTAATTTACGTATGCTTGGTTGGACAATTGAACAAGCACCATTTTACATGTTAAAAGCTGGTCCAGCTGTACACCATACAATGGGTGGATTAAAGATTAATGTTAATGCTGAAGTTTTAACTAAAGATAATGAAATAATACAAGGTTTATATGCGGCAGGGGAAGTAACTGGCGGTATTCATGGTACAAATCGTTTAGGTTCAGTTGCGCTTGCTGATATATCCGTATATGGAAAACAAGCCGGCGTACAAGCTGCTAAATATATTAAAAAATAAAATTAATTAAAAAGTTAGAGAAATTTAGTGTAGAAAAGATTTAATATCTTAAACACTAATTCTCTAACTTTTTTTATAATCTTATATTAAATAATCATTAAGTAAAAAACGATTATTGCATAAAGTATGCTATATAATGTACCTATTAAATAATACTCAGCAAATCGTTTATTTTCTTCTATTTCCTTAAATCTTGCGATGGATTTTGCTGTATAAATTAACCCGATAGCACTGACTTGTCCCATTGAAAGAAAAATTATTGATAAAATTCTTTCTAGTGAACCGATTAATGCACCAGCGCCAATCTCTGTTTCTGTATCAACTGATTTAATATTATATTTCTTAAAACCAATTTTAAATAGTATATTTGCCGGTTTTGTAACCAGTACTAAAATAAGAATCCAATTTAATATTGTTCTATCAATAATTAATTTTGAAATTACAAAAAATTGTTTTTTAAATAGAATTTCTGTAAAAAGTAATATTACAAAAATGTGAAGAAATTGATCTACTAAAAATAATTTTAATTCTTGTCTACTATTTTTTATTGAGATCTTACTTTTAATTATATCGATTAAATAATGTGATACTACAATGATTAAAATGGTCAATAATCCTATCACAACTGTATTATATTTTATAAAAAGTATAACTGGTAAAATAAGTAATGCTGCATGGGTTAAAATATGCTTAGTTAGATGTTTTTTACTTTTTAATTTCATATCTGAAATTTCTTGGCTCTGTAGTTGAAAATCACCTAAAAAATGTATTATTAAAAGGATTATGGTTATATCACTCAACATATTCATAATTGTCCTCCAAAATTTTTGTGATTTGATTTCTTGCGTGTAAATATATTTTTATATTACCCAAAGATAATCTTTTACTTAAGCTACTTTGGGATATTTTCATTTTCTTTGCTAAATTTTGCTGATTAAAGTTTTCTTTATAGATGTCTTCATTTAACATTGCTTGAAAAGTCTCTTTTTGTAAATCAGTCCACTGATCTTTTATTGTTTCAGAAAGTAAAAAGATTGTATTGATAATCTCATCTATATCTTCTTCTTCGCTTTTAAAATATATATTACTTCTACCACTGTAATTGTTATTATAGATATATTCTATAGCGGCTCTTGCATACCAAAAAGCTTCACCATCAGATCCTATGCTCAGTATAGGGTTTATTTGGGTGCTTATTTCTCCATAACCTATTCCGATTCTAAATTCATGGGGGATTAACAGATACAATTCATCTAATATTTTCATTAAATTATTATCTAGTTTCAATATCGCCTGGAATTCATCTCCAATCGTCAATGTAAAATTGGAAATAATGGTTTCTTTATATTTTTTATTTAAATTATTAAATATTTGTTTTAAGTTTTCTTGAAAAACATTTCTATTTTCTATTTTTTTTGATTGAATTAAATCGCCAATGATGGCTATATATTTGTTCATAATATATCCTTTCCTTAAATAAGGAAAATTTATATTTTTTCCGTATTTAAGACAAATATAAAAAATTGTGTTGATTTGCATATTTTTGTTATAATTTCCTCAAATAAGGAAATTATCGATTATTTCCTTATATATGGAAATAATATAATAAACAATATATTTTGTCAATAATTATATTATTAACTATTGAAATTATGCGAAATGCAGCAATTATAATATTCTTTGTGGATAAGTATTTTGCAATTGTTTACAGAGAATATTTATGTTAAAATATTTGTATAAAGGAGAAATCGATGAAAAACAAAATTTATATAACAGGACATAAAAATCCAGATACTGATTCAATAGCTTCAGCTATTGTTTATTCAGATTTGAAAAGTAGGATAGACAGTGACAATGAATATGTGCCGATAAGACTTGGGGATTTAAATCTTGAGTCAAAATGGGTTTTAGAAAAATGGCATCAAGATGCACCTAAATATGTTGAAAACTTAAAACAAAAAGTTGAAGATTTAGGATTAGTAAAACCATTGACAATTAAAGATAATATTTCAATCTATCAAGCAGCAAACTATTTGCAACCAAGAAATATATCATTTTTACCAATAGTTGATGATGAAGGTAGATTAAAAGGGATAGTTACACTTTCAAACTTGACAAAATCATATATGGATGTTTGGGATGATGTTATTTTATGGAGAGCCGGTACAAAAATTGAAAATATTGTAGAAGTGCTTTCAGGTGAAATAGTACATTTACCAGAAAATCCGAATAAATTTGATGGAAGGATGTTGGTATACGCTTCTCAAGTTGACGAAGAGGGACATTCCAAAGAAGGAGACATTTTAATTGTTGGTAATAGACTTGACTCTCAACGTGAAGCGATTGAAAGAAAAGTTGGTATACTTATTGTTTCTTCAGGACATAAAGTTGAAGATGATATTTTGCAAAAAGCTAAAGAAAACAATGTAACTGTCTTAACGACAAAATATAATTCATTTATGGCAGCTAGATTGCTACCTCAAGCAATACCAGTTTCATATGTTATGACAACTGATAATTTACAATATTTCAAGCCAGAGGAATATCTTGAGGATGTAAGTAGAAAAGTCAAAAATACAAGATTTAGAAATTTCCCAATTGTAAATGACGACTTAGTTGTTATCGGTGAATTAAATCGAAATGATTTACTATTTGATAAGAAAAAACAACTTATACTTGTGGATCACAATGAAAGCAATCAATCAATTGATGATAGAGATAATGTAGAAATTCTTGAAATTATTGATCATCATAGGGTTGCAAACATTCATACCAATTCTCCAATTTACTTCAGAAATGTACCAGTTGGATGTACATCTACAATTTTAGCAATGATGTATAAAGAATATGGTCTTACACCAAGTAAAGAAATGGCTGGATTAATGGCATCAGCTATAATCTCAGATACTTTACTATTTAGATCACCAACTACAACAGAAGTAGATAAGAAAATATTAAGAGAATTAGCAGAAATTGCAGAAATTGATTTAGAAGCATATGGTGAAGAAATGTTTTCTGCAGGTACATCACTTGAAGGTGTAAGTGTAACAGATATACTTATGACTGATTCAAAGAAATTTGAAATTGAGGATAAAAATGCTAGAGTTTCACAAGCATTTACAACAAATTTAGATTCTGTAGAAAAATTTATTGATGAAATAATTACATCAATGACTAATGTAAATAACAACGAAAAGACTGATGTCTTTGCATTATTTATAACTGATATATTTAATGAACAATCATTAGTTATAACAGTTGGAAAATTAAATGAAGTTATTGCGAACGAATTTGGAGTTGAATATAAAGAAAAAGGATACCTTGTAAAAGATTTATTATCAAGAAAAAAACAATTCATACCAGCACTAACACGAGCTGTTAGCAAAATTAAAGAAGAAGAATGAGGATGAATTATGAACGCATATTTTAGACGTGATTTAGATGAGGAAATCTATTTATTTAATGAAGGTAAAAACTATGAATCTTATGAGTTCTTAGGAGCTCATAAGTATCAATACCAAGGAAAAACATGGTTAAGTTTTTGCGTATGGGCACCAAATGCAAGAGAAGTTTTTCTTATGGGGGATTTTAATGGATGGCATGATCATAATTTAAGGATGAGTAATATTAATAATTCTGGAATTTGGAATATCTGTATTGATGAATTCCAGGATTATCAAAATTATAAATACAGAATTATCACTCCTGATTTTAGATCCATTATCAAATCTGATCCATATGCATTTTATTCTGAATTTAGACCTGGTACTGCAAGTAAAATTTATGATTTTCGGGGTTTTCAATGGTCAGATAAATCATATATGAAAAAAAGATTAAAAAAGGATCATCAACATAAACCAATGTCAATATATGAAGTACATTTAGGTTCCTGGATGAGACATTTTAACAATGATTATTATACTTATATGGACTTATGTAAAGTATTACCAGACTATGTAAAGAGTATGGGCTACACTCACGTTGAAATTATGCCTCTAACAGAGTATCCATTTGATGGCTCTTGGGGATATCAAGTAACTGGATATTTCTCAGCTACATCAAGATATGGGGATCCAAAAGGTTTAATGAAATTAATTGATGAATTTCATAAAAGAGGTATAGCGGTTATTTTAGATTGGGTACCGGTACATTTTGCAAAAGATGATAGCGGTTTACGTTTATTTGATGGTACAGCTTTATTTGAAAAAGCTGACCCTTATAGAGCTGAAGTAGAAGGTTGGGGTACTTTGTACTTTGATTTTGGGAAACAACAAGTTAGAAACTTCCTGATTTCTTCAGCATTGTTTTTCCTTAAATACTTCCATGTAGATGGATTAAGAGTTGATGCTGTTTCAGCTATGCTTTATTTAACTTATGGAGGAAAAAATTTAGTTAATGAATTTGGTGGAGATCACAATCTTGAAGCAATTGAATTCGTTAAAGAATTAAATTCAGTTGTGCATTTATATCATTCAGATACTGTTATGATAGCAGAAGAATCAACAGCTTTTCCAAATCTTACAAAACTTGTTGATCAAGATGGTCTAGGTTTTGATTTTAAATGGAACATGGGATGGATGAATGATACACTAAAATACTTCGAGAAAGATCCAATAGATAGAAAATATCATCACGATAAGTTGACTTTTTCTATAACATATTGCTTTAGTGAAAATTTCATTTTACCATTTTCACATGATGAAGTAGTACATCTTAAGAAGTCAATGATATCTAAAATGCAAGGTGATTATTATACTAAATTTAGAGCTTTGAGAGCATTATACGCATATCAATATGCTCATCCTGGAAAGAAACTTATGTTTATGGGGGATGAGATTGGAGTTTTTGATGAATGGAATGAAAACAAAGAATTATCTTGGTTAGTTCTAAATTATGACAATCATAAATATTTACAAGAGTTTGTTAAAAATCTAAATGAAATTTATAAAAAAGAAAAACCACTACATCAAATCGATGATTCATATGATGGTTACAATTGGCTAGAATTAGACAATGCCGATGAAAATATTATAGCTTTTGAGAGAATAGATAAGGATGGAAACAAGGTAATTTGCTTCTTTAATTTCTCACCTGTTTATAGGACTAATTATAGATATGGAGTGGATGAGAAAGGAATATATAAAATAATTCTTAATTCCGCTCATAGAAAATATGGTGGTGAAATACAAAGAAATACACCTATATATTCGAAAGAAATACCACACAAAGATAGACCATATTCAATAGAAATTGATCTACCTTCATATCAAGCTTTGTTTATTAAATTAAGTACAAAAAAATAACAGGAGGGAAAAATGGCTTCAAAAAATGAAATGGTAGCAATGCTACTTGCAGGAGGACAGGGAAGTAGACTTAAATCACTAACAGCTCATACAGCAAAACCCGCAGTTCCGTTTGGAGGAAAATATAAAATAATTGATTTTGCAATTTCAAATGCTGCAAATTCAGGTATTGACAATATTGGTATTTTAACTCAATATAAACATTTTTACTTAAACGAACATATTGGTTTAGGACAAGCGTGGGATTATGACAGATTAAAAGGTGGACTAAAAACACTATCTCCTTATTATACTGAAGATGGAGGAAGATGGTATAAAGGAACTGCAAATGCTATATATGAAAATATCGATTATTTGGATAATATTGCACCTCAATATGTTCTGATATTATCAGCGGATCATATATATAAAATGGATTATGATAAAGCATTACAATTCCATAAGGATAATAATGCCGATGTCACTATTGCTGTAATGGAAGTTGATTGGGATGAGGCGAGTAGATTTGGTATCATGAATACAGATGAGACTGATCAAATTATAGAATTTGAAGAAAAACCAAAAGAACCAAAGAGCAATTTAGCATCTATGGGAATATATATATTTAATTGGAATGTTTTAAGATCAGCTTTAATTGAAGATTATAACAATAAAGAATCTTCATATGATTTTGGACATGATGTTATCCCAATGCTTTTAAATGAAGGCAAAAAGATGATGGCATATAGATTTAAGGGATATTGGAAAGATGTAGGTACAGTGAAGTCATATTGGGAAGCAAATCTTGATTTAATCAAGGATGAAAGTGGTCTTGATATTTACGATACAAAATGGAAAATAAACACCACTTCTAAAAACTTACCTCCACAATACATAGGTAAAAATGCTAAAATCACAAATTCCTTAGTCAATGAGGCGTGCCAAGTTTATGGTATTGTAGAAAATTCTGTATTATTTGACCAAGTGACTATTGAAGAAGGTGCTGAAGTATATAATTCAGTCATTTTACCTGGTACAATAATCTCAAAAGGATGTATTATCCATAATGGTGTGACAAATCCTAATGTGTATCTAAAAGAAAATACAAAAGTTGGTACTAGAGGTTCAGACAAAGTTTATCTAATTCAAAAAGATAAGATTACAGAAGAGTAGGAGATTATTATGAAAAAATTAATGGGAATAATTAAATCAGGTATTAACACTAGTGCCTATAATGCTCTATTAAACACAAGACCAGATTATATGCTACCTTTTGGATCAAGATATAGAGTTATAGACATTACACTTTCAAATTTTTCAGAACATGGCATTACAAATGTCCTATTACATGGTAGCCAACATATAAGATCAACACTTGACCATGTTGGTAATGGGAAGCATTGGGAAATGGATAAAAGACAAAATGGACTTGTGATTAGTTCACCTACAACTAGTGAAACAGATATTAGAAATAGAAGAATCGCCTCTTATTATGATTCTCTACCATTTGTTGAAGACAGTCCATGTGAACATGTGTATATTGCAAATCCTATGTTAATCGCAAGGATAGATATAACATCAATTTATAAAAAATACTGTGAGGGAGATTATGATGTAATTTTCCTTTATAGAAAACAAGAGGATCCTACTGGAAGATATTTAAATGCTAGAAAAGTTATCTTTGATAAAGAAGGAAATGTAGAAAATATCGGTGTTAATTTAGGTACAAAAAATGTATTTAATTTATTTATGGATCATATAATAATTAAAAAAGAAGTTTTTAAAGAAGTAATCACAGAAGCAATGGAAACAGAAAATGCATTTACACTTTCTGAATCTATTATAAATAATAAAGATAGACTAAAAATCGGTGTATATGAAATAAAAAATCATGTTGAATACATTAGAGATTTAAATTCTTATTATTTAGCAAATCTAAATTTATTGAATCCTGGTATATATGCAGACTTATTCTTATTTGGATCAGGCATTTTGACAAAAAATAAGGATGAACCTTCTACACTATATCAAGAAGGTAACAATGTAACAAACTCTATAGTTGCAAATGGTTCTATCATTGCAGGAGAAGTATCAGATTCTGTTATATTTAGAGGTGTTCAAATAGGTAAAAATGCTATAATTAAAAATTCAATAATATTTGAAGGTGCAAAGATTGGGGATGGAGCAATAATCGTTAACTCAATTGTTGATAAAAAATCAGTAATTAAAGATGGAGTTTTTGTACAAGGGACAAAAAACAATCCTTATGTTGTTCCTAAGAAATCAGTATTGGAGAAGTAAATGAATATATTATACGTTACTAGTGAATCTACTCCTTTTATAAAAACGGGAGGTTTAGCAGATGTCGCAGGTTCACTTCCAAAATATATTAAGAAACAAGGACATGATATTAGGGTAGTCTTACCTTTATATTCTCAAATCGAAGAAGAATTTAAGAAAAAATTAAAATATCTAAAATATGTATATATTGATATAGCCTGGATGCATAGATATTGTGGAATATTTGAAATTGAATATGATGGTGTAACTTACTATCTACTGGATAATCAAGATTATTTCAATAGGCCAAAAGTTTATGGAGAATTTGATGATGCTGAAAGATTTATTTTCTTTTCTAAAGCAGCAGCTCTTCTTCCAAAAATACTAGAGTTTCCAGTTGATGTTATCCATACTAATGATTGGCATTCAGGATTAGTGCCAGTTTATGTGAATGATTTTAGAACAGGTGATGACTTTTATAAAGATGTGAAAACTGTTTATACAATTCATAATCTTAAATATCAAGGTATTTTCGATGGTTCCGTATTTCATATGACTGGCCTTGATGTAAAATACATGAATTACAATGATTTAGAGCATCATGAAGCTATAAATTTTATGAAAGGTGGAATTGTACATTCTACTAAATTTAACACAGTTTCAAAGACATATGCACAAGAAATAAGAACTGAATTTTTTGGTGAAGGCTTAGATCCAGTTATTAATTTCCATTCACACAAATTATCAGGTATAGTAAATGGTTTAGATTTCGATGTATGGAATCCTGAAACAGATAAATTAATTTATAAGAATTATAATAATAAAACTTATAAATTAAAAGCAGAAAATAAGAAATATTTACAAAAGAAATATGGATTGCCAGTAAGAGAAGATGTGCCATTAATTGGTATGGTTACAAGACTAACATCAATGAAAGGGCTAGAAATATTAAGATTTGTATTTGAAGAATTAATACAAGAAGATATTCAATTTGTAGTACTTGGTACAGGAGAATATGAATATGAAGAAATGTTTAAATACTTTGAATATAAATATCCTGATAAAGTGGCAGCAAGGATATACTTCAATGCAGAAGAATCTAATCAAATTTATGCAGCATCAGATTTATATATGATGCCATCCATTGCTGAACCTTGTGGTATTTCTCAATTGATTGCCATGAGATATGGATCCTTGCCAATTGTCAGAGAAACAGGTGGATTAAAAGATACTGTTGAACCATATAATAAGTATGAAAATACAGGTACTGGATTCACTTTTGCAAATATCAATGCTCATGACTTACTGTTTAAGACAAAAGAAGCAATTCAATTGTACTGTAATGATAGAGAAAAATTTAATATTTTAATAGAAAATGCTATGAAATCTGATTTTGATTGGGAAAGATCTTCACAAGAATATATTGAACTATACAGGAGTTTATAGTGAAAAAATATGATGAATTAGAAAATCAAATAGAAGGAAATCTATATGAACTTTTTGCTAAAGATTTTTCTACAGCTAGAGAAGGCGAAATTTTCGCCTCTCTTGCTAATAGTATTAGAAGATTTATTGGGAAAAAGTGGTTTGAGACATATAGAGATAATATAAAAAATAAAGTTATTTATATTCTTTCTTATGAGTATACAATTGGTGATCAATTATTAAAAAATTTAATAAAATTAGACTTCTTAGAAGAAACTAAAGAAGTGTTAAAGTCAAAAAATATTGACTTTGATGAAATCAGAGAAAAAGATATAGAATTTGCTTTAGGTTTTGGAGACATGGGGGATTCTACCCAAAAATTTGTCGAATTACTTACAGCAAAAAAAGAAAATGTATATGCTTATGGTTTAAGATACAGAAGGGGGATGTTAAAACAAGAAATTGTACAGGGTGAACAGATAGAAAAACCTGATGATTGGCAAATAAACAAAAATCCTTGGGAACACGAAAAAGGATTTAGTCATTTTGTTAATTTTAAAGATTTTTCTGTAAAAGCTATACCTTATGATATCCCAATATTATCAAATGATGGAGAATATGTAAACACATTAAGATTATGGAAAAGTTTTTCTATAAATGATTTGGATTTTCAAATGTTCTCAAATGGACAAATATTAGATTCATATGATGAGATAAATAGAGCTAATTCTATCGTTGAATTTTTATATCCAAGTGAAAACAATAAAGAAGGATTAAAACTTCGATTAATGCAGGAGTATTTCTTTGCAAGCTCTTCTATGCAAGATATTTTCAAGAAATTTAAGAAATATCAAGGTAACAATATACTTGAGATGGATAAACATATTAAAATTCAGATACATGATGTACATCCAGTGCTTGCAATGCTTGTATTTATTGATTTAGCAATGGGAAAATATGAACTATCATTTGAGGAATCATTAAATATCGCAAAAAAAGTGTTTGTATTTCTTCATGCATCACTATTACCAGAATCATTCCAAGCGTGGGATATTAATTTAATAGGTGAGGTTTGTCCAAATATATTGGATATCATATTTAAACTTGATAAACATATAAAAGCAGAATTCTTATCATCTGAAAGGGATTTTGATTATCCTCTTTTAATTATTAAGGATGGTTATGTTGATTTGTTAAACATTGCTTATTATATATCTAATAGTGTTATAACGGTAAGTGATGCACATATTGATTTGATAAAGCACAAATATATGAAAGATCATTATAAGAGATATAACTATAAAATGTACAATCTTAATGTACCATTTGATGGTAAACAATATATTAAAGAAATTTATCCAGAATATAAATATAATCCTGAATCTAATGGTTATGTCGACTTTGATTTTTATAAAAAAGTTAAAATGGAAAAGAAAATTAAGATGTTAGATCATCTCAATATAGATAAAAATTTAATCAATATGAATTCCGCATTTGTTTCACATCTTGGAGTTTTTCATGAATATAAAAGACAAATGCTTTCCGTATTAGGTGTTGCACTGCAATACTTTAGATTAAAGAGAAATCCAAATTTAGATTTACCTGAAAGGACATATTTATTTGGAGGTAAGACTTATCCTAATTACTATATTGCAAAAGAAACTATTAAATTTATCAATGAATTAGCAAATCAAATAAATAATGATTTATTTATTAAAGACAAGATTAAGATTGTATTTATTGAAAATTATAATTTAACTAAATCTAATATAGTAATTCCTGCAACTGACATATATCAAAAATTAGGTATTTTTTCAATGCAATCGGATGATTATGGTTTGGATAGAGCTATACTAAATGGTTCAGCTATAGTCAGCACAAATAGCTATTTTGATGATAATATTCTTAATAAAAATGATGTTAAATCATATACATTTGGTGACAGTAAAGATGACATGATATTTAGTAATAATTATAATTTGTATGAATTCTTAGAAAACAATCCAGAAATAGAGGATTTATTTAATTTCTATAGAAGTTTACCAATGAGTACATTTCCATATGATATAGATAAAATTTATAATTCGATATATTACTTCAATGATGAAAATCACATTATTAAGGATTTATATGAATACACTGATACATTAGAAAAGGCAATAAAAGATTATTCTGATGAAAAATTATGGTATAATAATTGTCTGTATAATGCTGAAAAAGTATTATCTTTAAATGATAAAAATTATTTAGAAAAATATATTGAAATTATGGAGAAATAAATGACAGAAGTAAAAAACTATTTAGACGATATAAAACTAGGATTAACATATACGCCTGAAAAGTCAACTATTAGAGTGTGGGCACCATCACAAGATAATATAATTTTATGTTTATATGACACTTACAATACTCAAAAACGTGATGAGTTTGAAATGAAAAAAAACATTTACGATGTTTTTGAATACTCACTTGAAGGTGATATGGAGGGTAAATTTTATACTTTTCTAATTGGAAATCAAGAAGTTGTTGATCCTTATGCATTTGCAAGCTCTGCGAATAGCAAAAGAGCAGCTGTTATCGATTTAGAGAAATCTAATCCTGAAGGTTTTAAGGAACATGAAATACCATTTAATGATAAAGATAAAGCAATTATTGTAGAAACTCATGTTGCCGATATTTCCATAGATGTTACTTCGGGGGCAGAAAATAGGGGATTGTTTTTAGGTTCAAGTCAAGAGGGGACAAAATATAATAATTATAGTACGGGTATTGATCATTTTAAGGATTTAGGTGTTACTCATGTTCACTTATTACCAGTTACAGACTATTTAACAGTTAATGAGTTAAAACCTCTATCACAATATCCTGATAACTACAACTGGGGATATGATCAAGAGCTATACAACAATATTGAAGGTTCTTTTTCAACTTCGCCAAATGATCCTTATAGTAGAATAAGAGAGTTTAAGACATTTATACAAAGGTATCATGAAAATGGGATGTCAATTGTTCTAGATGTTGTATATAATCATACCTTTAGATCAAAAGACTCACCTTTTAATGTTATCGAACCTAATTATTACTATAGATTAGAAAACGGTTATTTCTCAAATGGGTCAGGTTGTGGTAATGAGTTTGCATCAGATACTCAAATGGGAAGAAAATTTATTGTTGACTCACTATGCTATTTAGCGAAAGAGTACAAAATAGATGGATTTAGATTTGATCTAATGGCTTTAACTGATATCGATACAATTATGTTAGCTAAAGAAAAACTTAGAGAAATAAATCCAAATATTCTTATATATGGTGAGCCATGGATGGCTTTATCTTCACCTTTAGCTTATGAAAAGCAAATTGTTATAGGAGCTCAAAAAGATAAAGGTTTTGCTATTTTTAATCCATTTTTCAGGGATGCCATAAAGGGAGACAATGATGGTAGTGAAAGAGGGTATATTCAAGGTGAGTATTATTATAAGAAAAATATTCAAAATGGGATAATTGGATCGGTTGGATTAAAAAATAATAAGGGAGAGTCATTCGCTAATCCTTTAGAATCAATCAACTATTTTAATGCACATGACAATCTAATTTTTTATGATAAATTAGTAAAATCAGATGTAAAAGAGAGTGAAATTAAGGATATCACATATATGGCTTTTTCTCTATTAATGACTAGCCAGGGGTTACCATTCTTCCATTCTGGAAATTCATTTTTAAGAAATAAAAAGGGCAATCATAATTCATATAATGCTCCAGCTGATGTAAATGGAATTGATTGGGCGTTGAAAGAAAAAAATTATGATTTGTTTACTAAGATTAAGGAATTAATTTCATTAAGAAAAGAATTGGGTATATTTAATCTGAAAACTGAAAATGAAGTAAGAGAAAAGATTGAATTTTTAAATGATTTAAAAGATTCACTAATTGCATATACAATAAAAGGTGAGACAGATAATTATCTAATAATTCATAATTTTGGTAATTCTTCTGAAGAAATACCTATGTTTGAAGATATGGATAAATTAAATCTGATTTGGAAAAATAAAAGAATAGATGAAACTGTAACAACAATTGAGATTGAAAAATACACAACAAATATTTACAAAATTTTATAGGAGGAAATATGGATTATAAGTCAGTATATAACGAATGGCTAAATAACAGCTATTTCGACGAAGAAACCAGAAAAGAAATTTTATCTCTTGAAGGTAATGAAGTAGAAATAGAAGATAGATTTTATCAAAATCTAAAATTTGGTACTGCTGGTTTAAGAGGTAAAATTGGAGCAGGTACAAATAGAATGAACAAATACACTGTTTCACTTGCAACTCAAGGGCTTGCTGATACAATTAATGAATATGGTCAAGAAGCAATGCATAGGGGAGTTGCTATTTCTCATGATGTAAGACATAAATCTAGAGAATTTGCAGAAATTACTGCTTCTGTTTTGGCGGCTAATGGAATAAAAGTATTTATTCATAAGGATATAACTCCAACTCCATTACTTTCATATACAATAAGAAAATTAGGAACAATTTCTGGTGTTATGATTACAGCATCACATAATCCAAGAGAGTATAATGGCTATAAAGCATATTGGGAAGAAGGATCTCAAATTTTAGATGATATTGCTAATAAAATTTTAGAAAACATTGAAAAAGTTGGTGATTACAGCAATGTTAAAATGATGGATTACAATGAGGGCTTAAACAAAGGAATTATTGAAATTGTTGATCAAAATGTTATTGATTCATATTTCCGTGATGTATTAAATCTTTCTATTGAAGATGAAAATATTGATAAGAGCATTAACATTGTCTATTCTCCATTAAATGGTACTGGTAGAGAGCTAATTACAAAGATTCTTAAAGAAAGAGGATTTGAAAATGTTCATGTAGTTAAAGAACAAGAAATGCCAGATCCAGATTTTACTACAGTTGGTTATCCAAATCCAGAAGATCCTAAAGCATTTAAGCTTTCTGAAGAATTAGGTAGAGAAGTTGGTGCGGAATTATTAATAGCAACTGATCCTGATGCAGATAGAACGGCACTTGAAGTAAGGGATAAAGAAGGTAACTACATTTTCTTAACTGGTAATGAAATTGGTACTTTACTAACAAATTACATTCTTTCAAGACTTTATGAAAGAGGAGAATTACCTGAAAATCCAGTGATAGTTAAATCAATTGTAAGTTCAGATTTACCTGATAAAATAGCTAAAAAATATGGTGTTGAAAGCGAAAATGTGTTAACTGGTTTCAAAAATATTTATGCTCCAGCTAACGAATGGGATAAGACAAAAGAAAAGACTTTTGTGTTTGGTTATGAAGAAAGTATAGGATATTCATATGGTTCCAATGTAAGGGATAAGGATGCCGTTTCATCTGCGATGATGATTGCTGAGATGGCTGCATACTATAAAGCTCAAGGCAAATCTTTATTAGATGTGCAACAAGAGCTTTATGATGAATTTGGATATCACGGTTCAAAACTTATTTCAATCGTTTTAGAAGGATTAGATGGGCAAAAATTAATTGGTAGAATTATGGAAGATTTTAGAAATAATCCTATTAAAGAAATTAATGGTCATAAATTGGTAGAAGTAATTGATTATGCAAATGATGAAACAGGTCTACCTAAATCAAATGTAATGAAATATATTTTAGATGATGGTTCATGGTATGTTTTAAGACCATCTGGTACTGAACCAAAGATTAAATTATATATTTATTCAAACGCAGAAACTAAAGAAGCTGGGGATAATATGGTTAATGCTATATTTGAAGCCGCAAATGGGAAGATTAGGGAAACAGAGTAATAAAAAAGCAAAAAAAGATAAAAAAGCAAAAAAAGATAAAATTTATATGTCGCTACTCCGCGGCAAATAAAAAGTCAGAAAAATAGTTTTGGTTATCTAAAGCTATGTGGTCTGACTTTTTATTTTTGCTCGTTTTACGCGAAAAATTATAAATTTTATCTTTTTTTTACGCGAAATTGTGTGGGGCTAGGGTGTTTGTTGATTATTTTGAAGTATATATGAAATGATTGATGGAAAATTGTATTTAAAAAAATTGTATTTAAAAAATTAATAATTTTGAGAAAGAGGGTTAGAGTTAAATCTAACTCTTTTTTTAATAATTTCTTAATAATTACTTTATAAGATTGTAAAGTAAGGTGTGTTGTTCATTATTATGTAATTTGATATAATTATTTTAAATTAGAATAAATAAAAGTAACAGGAGAAAAAATGAGAGAGATAGTTAATGGATTACGTAATGTATTCTTCACAGATTTTATTGGTGATTTGAATTTGTATACAATCATTTCTTCAGTGTTTAAGTTTGTTTTTGTATTTATCGTTCTTTATTATATTTATATTATTGTTAAATTGATTATTCTTGATATTAAAAATATTGATTTAGTAAATAAGGTAGAGAAGGCGTATATTACATTTATTGATCATGGAGAGCAAAGAAAGTATTTATTAGAAAATTTAACTACAATTGGTAGAAGTTTTTCAAATGATATTGTACTGGATAGTAAGATTGTGTCAAAACATCATGCGGATATAAAAAAATCAGATGGTAGTTATTATATTATTGATTTAAATTCTTCAAATGGTACTAAGTTAAATGGAGAGTTTGTTGAGAAAAATTTAGAGTTATTAGATAAAGATGTCATTGAAATAGGTGATTATAAATTATATTATTCACTTGAAATACAAGATATTGAAAAATATAAAGAAGAAATATAGGAGCAATTATGGATATAAAGACACTTAATGCAATTAATTTGCAAAAGAAAAAATCATATCATAATTTATTAATTTTTTCTCTACTGGTTTTTCAAATTGTTGGCATATTTCTTGCTATATTAAAAAATGATGAGATTACTTATAATGCATTATATGGTTCATTTGCATTTATAATTTTTTCTCTACTGGTATCTATCTATATCCCTAAGCTTACAAAGGGGGATAGTACTTTTATATTTTTAGTAAATTTTCTATATAGTATATCTTTAGTTATACTGTTAAGATTGGATAGTTCAACTGCATTTAAGCATATATTGTGGTATTTTTTAGGAATTTTCGTGTTTTTTATTGTCTATAATATTATGAAATATTTCGGAAAATACTTAAAAGACAAGTTTTGGCTATATTTTGCAATCACTCTATTAACATTTTTAGCTACTTTAGTTTTAGGGTTTACTAGTGGTGGTGCAAAAAACTGGATAAGTATAGGTGGATTTTTTACAATACAATTGTCCGAGTTTGCTAAAATTTCTTATGTGTTTATGATTGCAAGTTTTTACAATAATTATGATGATTTTGTTAAGCGTAAATTTGGAAAATATTATTTAGTATTTTCAACATATCTTTTTTCAGGATTATTCTTTTTACAAGGAGAATTAGGTACTGCAGTGTTATTATTTGCAATAATGCTAGGTACTATGTTTATATTTGAAAGAAGATATACTTTTATTATATTAAATATTTTAATTGGATTAGTTGGTGTCTATCTTGCTTCTTTTGTGCTTTCACATATTAAAGTTAGGATAGATATTTGGCTAAATCCATGGAGTGACGCAAATGGACGAGGGTATCAAATTATCCAAGGTTTATTTTCAATTGCGAATGGTGGATTTTTTGGTACAGGTATAGGTTTGGGTAGACCAGAATTGGTTCCAGTTGTAGAGTCAGATTTTATAATAACTGCAATCATGGAAGAAATGGGAATATTTATGGGATTCTCAATTCTTATGATGTATATTTTAATGTTTTATAAATCAATTAAAGTATCTCTTCAATTAAAATCTAAATTTTATAGTTCATTAGCTTTAAGTATTGGTTTATTATTTGCTATGCAGACATTGATAATCTTTGGTGGAGTATTAAAATTAATACCTTTAACTGGAATTACCACACCATTTTTAAGCTATGGTGGTTCATCTATGATAGCTAATTTTGCTCTATTATCTGTATTGCAATACTTAACAGCAAGATCAGGAGATTGGGATGGAAATTAATAAATCAAAAAATAAAAAATTAGTATTTCTTCTAGCATCTATTGTTGCTTTGTTTCTAATTCAAGCTTTGTATTTAGTTTTTTTTCAATTAACTAAAGCTGATGAATTAAATAATCATAAATTAAATGCTAGAAATCAAGTCGATGAGACTTTGATAGCTAGAGGTACAATATTTGATAGAAATGGTAAAGAACTTGCATATTCTAAATTAGTAGATGGTGCTTATCAAAGAGAAAATCTATATAATTACTTATATTCTACAATTATAGGATATAACTCTATACAATATGGAAAATCAGGACTTGAATTAACATATAATGCTGATTTATTAAATTTAAAACACAATGCGGATATCTTTACGCGATTAGATAATTTATTCGATAATAGCGAAAAAGGAAATGATTTATATTTGACAATAGATGATAAATTACAATCATATACCTATGATTTACTTGGAGATAAAAAGGGAGCTGTTATAGTTGCAAATCCTAAAACTGGAGCAATTTTAAGTATGGTTTCAAAACCTTCTCTAAGTATTAAAGGATTAGAAGATAATTGGGATGAAATTGTAAATTCAGAAGATGGTTTAATGTTAAATAGAGCTACACAAGGTTTATATGAGCCTGGCTCAATATTTAAGGCATTTACATCAATTGCCTTTCTAAGAAGTGGAATGGACTTAAATTATAATGATACGGGAGAGGCAACTATTGCCGATTATACTGTACACAATTTTGATAATCAGAAATATGGTGAAATGGATTTAGAGAAAGCTTTACAAGTATCATCAAATACTTATTTCTTTGAAAAATCACAAGATGTGACAAATGAAATGTTCTCAGATACATTAAAGGATTTTGGTATTGGAGTTGATGACAGTTTCCCAATAAACAGAAATAAGTCAATATTCCCATATAAGAAGGGTTTATCAAATCTAGAAAAAGGAAATACTGCGTTTGGGCAAGGTGAAATGTATGTTACTCCTATTGATATGTTACAAATTGCAATGGGTATTGCAAATGATGGTGTAGTTTATAAACCATATATAGTAAATAAGATTAATAGATCAAATGGGGAAGAAGTTACTAATCCTAAAATTTTATCTGATAAGATTGAAAAAAAATATGCTGAAACAGTCAGAAAATACTTGCTTTCAACTGCAAAATATAATGGCTATACATTAAATTCTGGTCAGACAATGGCAGGGAAAACTGGTACTGCAGAGACTACAAATAATCTAAATAATGCATGGTATTTAGGTATGTCACCGGCTGATGATCCAAAATACGTAGTTATTGTAGTTGTTGAAAGAACTGAACAACTAGCCGGACGTGTGGCAGCACCAATTGCTATAAAAACACTTGATTATATCTATCAAAACAATATTGACAGTAATTAACATAGAATTTAATTAGATTTTACCTAAACTTTACATTGGTAAATTTTACTATGATATAATTTTTGTAGAACTAAATATATTTTTACAGGAGAATATAATGTCTAAAAAAATTTTTAAGAAGATTTTATCTTTAGTAGTAGCAATTTCAATCATTTTACCATTTTCACAGGTAAATGCTTTTACGGATAAGTCACTTCCTGCAGATTTTGAACTTTCAATTAGTAATGGTAAATATAGAGCGAGAAGGACATCATTTCCATATGATTATTCTAAACTTATTGACCCAAATACTATGAAGGAAATAACTGCAGACAATAACTATAGTATAATTAATGATAGGTCATATTTTTTCCTTGTATTAGAGGGAATGGGCTTTTCTTATGTTGACTTTGTGACAACACAAAAAAAGGACAATGGTCATTATTATACATTAGATGATGTGGATCAAAATTTATTAACTCTAAAAAAATTAAGTAATAGGACTTTCTACAATAATATATTAAATAATTACTATAATTATCTTGTAAGTAATGAAAAGAAATTATTGGGAACAAAAGATTCAAATAATAGAACTATTACTCAAGAAATAATTAAAAATAATATTTCCAATTATAAAAGAATAGTTGATAAATTAAAAAATATACCACTACCTGATAATAGTAAAATTTTTTATAAAGCAGCTAGTGCTGAATTATTGGATTTTCATTATCAAATAAGATTTTATAATTTTGATTACAATAGATACACAGATTATAAACAGGCTAAAGAAATGACTAAATTTTTAGCTAATGCGATCGCTCATTCTCACAAAGATTTGAGTGTTGAAAAAATAATAGAACACGGCGATACTATATATGAACCAGTTGTGCCACAAGATTTTACTAAAATTGGTGAAGCGAGATTTGAAGAAGCTTGGTATAATCAAATGTATGATAAAAAACTTGATGGTTATAGATTTATGAAGAAAAATGGTAAAGAAGCATATGGTTGGAGTTGGACTCCCTTGTATGATTTAAGTGGTAAACCATTAGGTAAGAGTAATTGGAAATTCTTTAATTCAAAAGGTTTCAATATGAATCAAACATACAATGAAAATGGAAAAACTTGGTTATCACAAGAAGGACCAAATACTCAATATTATAGAGGTTGGTGGACAAATCCTAGCAATGGATCAAAATATTATTTCAGATTAGGATCTGGTACTATGGTAAGAGGTCACCAATACATTGATGGATATTGGAGATATTTTAGAGGATCAGGTACACTAGCTATAGGTTGGCAATTTATCAATGGAAGTTGGTATTATTTTAGAAAAGGGACAGGTACAAGAGTCTCAGGTAGACAATATATTGACGGAAGATGGTATAGATTTACATCTGAAGGAAAATTAATAGACAGAAAATAAAAAATATGGAGCTGTCGCAAAAATTTCTTTTGCAATAGCTCCATTTACTATTTTATATGTTTTATCATATATTGAGACAAATTACATAATAAATTTTTCTGTAATATTTTTCCAGAACCAATTTTTATCAAATATTATTTTCTTAATTCTTTTATCTGATAATTTAATTTCTATATTATTTATGTGTTCTATCTCTTTATGAAGTCCATCCACACCAAAAGCGAAATATGATTCTTCAGGCTTTGAGGTTATAAGTTTTATAATAGTATCCTTTGGAACAATTAGGCTCTTATCAAGTGATCTATGTAAAGTAGATCTAATTGGTGCGAGTGGAGTTATTTGAAATGCATCTATATTTTGAAATAATATAGCTCCTCCTGCAGAAAGATTATATGCTGTTGAACCTGAAGGAGTAGAGAATATAATCCCATCGCCAGCAAATTTTTGAAGAAGAACATCATCTACAAATAAATCAAAATGAATGGCTTCAGTGTATTTAGTTTTTAATACCAACTCATTAATTGACTTAAAAATATGTTTATCATTATCTGTATTTACAATACAATCTATTACCCTTAAGTCAATTTCTATAAAATCCTTATTTCTTATCTTTTCTATAGCATCTAAAACATCAGTATGTTTAACATCATTATAAAATCCAAGATGTCCTGTATTTATACCGATAAATGGTATTTCTGAAAAATTGGAATCATGTATCGCTTTTATAAAGGTCCCATCTCCACCAATTACAATGTTAAAATCTGCTGTTTCATCGTATTCTTCATTAATGACAAAGTCATGCTTTTTTAATTCGTTTATGACTATTTTTTTTATATCTTCTGTTAAATTGTATCTATTAGAAAATATATTTACTTTTTGAGACATTACGACCTCCGTGTTTTCTTATAATAAAATTACCATATTTAAAAAAACTTTTCAAAAATAGTGTTAAATATTTAAACTTTGGGTATAGTTATGTTATAATAAGTATATCCACAGAGATTTTATAATTAACCTACACTTATTATAAGGGCATCCGGAGTTCATGTGTAGATGTAACGCCTTAAATGGACTATTGATATACGTGACAGGTAGCCCACCTTCACATACTGAAGGTGTAATTATGGTTTCTGTGGATTTATTATAATAAAAAGTAAATTGTAATAAAAAATATAGGGGGAATATATGTCAATAAAAGACTATTTTGTAGCAAAACAAAGAGAACTTGATAGAAAAAGAAAAATGGATACAGCTGGTAAAGTTGGATTAGGATTAGCTATTGGATCATTAATTGGATCTGCTGCTGGTTTACTACTTGCTCCAAAATCAGGTGAAGAAACAAGAGAAGATATTAGATTAGCTGCTGAAAATGCTGGAGACTCAATTAAAAACAAATCCAAAGAAATTAGTAATGAAGTTTCTAAGACATATAAAGACACTGTAAATAAATTAAGTAAATTTAGTGATGAAAAATTGACTGACTTAAAAAATATTGCAGATGATGTTGAAGATAAAGCTGTTGAAACAAAAAATAAAGCTGAAGACAAAGCTAAAGAATTAAAAGACAAAGCAGAAGATACAGCTGAAAATGTTAAAGATAAAGCTAAAGAAACTAAAGACAAAGCTGAAGACAAAGTTAAAGAAACTAAAGACAAGGTAGAAGATAAAGCAAAAGAAACTAAAAAAGACGCAGCTGAAGGTGTTGAAAAAACAGCAGAAAAAGTTGCAGATAAAGCTAGAGAAGTTAAAAACAAATAAGGGGGCATTAAATGCTTGCAAATAATGCAATAAATATCTCATTCACATTTTCCGATTTTTTAATGGCTCTACTTGCTATTGCTGGTGTTGTTGCATTAGTGTTTTTAGCTAAGCTATTAATATCAATATCTAAAATAACTGATTCAGTTGGTAAAGTCTTAGAAGATAATAAATCTAGTCTTGATGAAGCTATTAGAGATTTACCTAAAATTACAACAAATATTACTGGTGTATTAGATAATACTAATAGACTAGTTGCTGATGTGAAACCAAGTGTAGTTTCTATGCTTACAGATGTAAATAATGTTACAAGTAAAATTTCAAATGTAACTACAAATGTATCTGATACAGTTGAAGTTGTAGGTTTAGCTGCAGCTGATACTGCAAGTAGATTTACAAACACTGTAACAAATGCCACAGATTATTTAGCTTTAATTAAAGGTATATTATCTTATATCGGAAAAAGAAGAAAATAAATAAGCAAATTTAAAGATGGAATGAAAGTTTCATCTTTTTATTTTGTATTTATTATACTATTTAAGCTATATAATAAAGTATACAAAATACATTTAAATAGCGATTTAGACAATTATTCCACTTGTAAATATTGACTTTATATGTTATAATTCATTAGTCAAATAAACACATTATCTGTTTATATTTGTGTGCCAAACTGGTCGGATATTTATAGGATAATGGAAGAGGCAGAAAAAAACACAAAGGAGAAATGATATGTCAGTTATATCAATGAAAGCCTTACTTGAGGCAGGTGTACATTTTGGACACCAAACAAGAAGATGGAACCCTAAAATGGGTAAATTTATTTTTACAGAAAGAAATGGTATCTACATTATTGACTTACAAAAAACAGTTAAAAAAGTAGATGAAGCTTATGATGTAGTAAGAGAAGTTGCTGCTGAAAGTGGAAATATCTTATTTGTTGGTACAAAGAAACAAGCACAAGATGCTGTAGAATTTGAAGCAAAAAGATGTGACCAATATTATGTATCACACAGATGGTTAGGTGGTATGTTAACAAACCACAAAACAATCAAAAAATCAATTCAAAGATTAGAAGACATCAAAACAATGTCAGAAGATGGTACATTTGATTTATTACCTAAAAAGGAAGTTATTAATTTAGAAAGAGAATTAGAAAAATTAGAAAAATTCTTAGGTGGTATCAAAGATATTCCAGCTTTACCAGATCTATTATTTGTAATTGATCCTAAAAACGAAAATATTGCAGTAAAAGAAGCAAGAAAATTAGGTATTCCAATAGTTGGTATTGTTGATACTAACTGTGATCCTGATGATGTTGATTACCCAATTCCTGGTAATGACGATGCTATTAGAGCGGTTAAATTAATTACTGCTGCTATGGCTGATGCAGTTATCGAAGGAAGACAAGGTGAATCAAATGATGTTGATGCAGCAAGCTTTGCTGAAGAAACAGAACAAAATGAATCAGAAGAAACAATTGAAGAAGATACTACAGAAGAAACATCTGAAGAAGTTGACTTAGAAGAAGTTAACGCTGAAGATTTACAAGATTCATTTGATGAAGATTCATCAGTTGATGCAGAATAATATAATAAACAAAATTAATAGGAAGTAGTATATCTACTTCCTATATCACTATAATAACATAAAAATATTTAGGAGGATAAGATGGAAATAACTGCAAAAATGGTTAAAGAATTAAGAGATCTAACTGGTGCAGGTATGATGGATTGTAAACAAGCTTTACAAGAAACAGAAGGTGATATTGATAAAGCTGTACAATTATTAAGAGAAAAAGGTGCTGCAAAAGCTGTTAAAAAAGCAAGCAAGGTTGCTGCTGAAGGTGTAGTAAAGATGAAAATTTCTGAAGATGGTAAAAAAGCTTCATTAGTTGAAATCAATACACAAACAGATTTTGTTGCTAAAAATGATAAATTCGTTGAATTATCCGAAAAAATTATTGATCATATTTTTGATAACAATATTAAAACAGTTGAAGAATTAAACAATTCTACAATTGAAGGTAAACAATTTACAGAATTCCTAAATGAACAAATTGCAAACATAGGTGAAAATATAGTTGTAAGAAGAATTGAAACATATGAAGCAGGAGATAATGAACTTATTTCTGGATATGTTCACTTCACAAATACAAATGGTGTTATCCTTAAAACTAAAGCAGATAGCGAAGAAACATTAGATGCTGCTAAAGATTTATTACAAAATATCACAATGCATATTTCAGCAATGGGACCAAATGTTGTTTCATACAAAGATTTTGATGAAGACTTTATAGCAAAAGAATTAGATCAAATTCAATTAAAAATAACAGAAGATAATGAAAATAAAGCTATGATTGGTAAACCAACTCGTGAATTACCAAAATATGGTTCAAGATCACAAATTTCTGATGAAGTAATTGAAGAAACAAAAAACAAAATTAGAGAAGAATTATTAGCAGAAGGAAAACCTGAAAAAATCCTAGATAAGATTATCCCAGGTAAGATTGCAAAATTCCTAGAAGAAAATACTGAAATTGATAGACAATATGCATTATACAGTCAATCATTCATTTTAGATGATAGTAAAACTGTAGAAGAAATTTTAAATGACAAATCTGAAGAATTAAATGGTTCTATTGATGTAGTAGAATATGCAAGATTCAAAGTAGGCGAAGGTATTGAAAAAGAAGAAGAAAACTTTGCTGAAGAAGTTGCAAGTCAAATGAGGGGTGAATAATTTTCACAAAGCTTATTAAAAGAGAACATTTAATGTTCTCTTTTGTGTTATAAGGGGAAAATCTATGTATGCAAATAAAAGAGTGCTAATAAAATTAAGTGGTGAGTTTTTAGCCGGTAAAAAAGGCTTTGGAATGGATGATGATGCAATAAATTCAATTGCTAAAGTATTAAAAGATGTACATGAATATGGTGTAGAAATTGGTATCGTTGTAGGTGGTGGTAACTTCTGGAGAGGAAGAAATGACAATGATATGGATAGAACAGTATCAGACAATATTGGTATGTTAGGTACTGTGATGAATGCTCTAAGAGTACAAGCAGCATTAGAATCATTAGGTTTAGAAACAAGAGTTCAAACAGCAATTCAAATGAATGAAGTAGCTGAACCATTTATTGTAAGAAGAGCAATCAGACATTTAGAAAAGGGTAGAGTTGTAATTTTTGCAGCTGGTACAGGTCATCCATATTTTTCAACAGATACTACTGCAGCATTGAGAGCTCTTGAAATCAAAGCTGATTGTATTTTACTTGGCAAAACAGGTACAGATGCGATTTATGATAAAGATCCAAACAAACATGATGATGCAAAGAAATTTGAAAATTTAACTTATCAAGAAATTTTATCTAAAAATTTAGGAATTATGGATGCGTCTGCGACATCACTATGTCAAGATAACAATATGCCACTTGTAGTTTTTGGTATAGATGATCCATCAAATTTATTAAAGGTTGTAAAAGGCGAAAAAATAGGAACATATGTTGGAGGAAATAATGGTAGATAAATTAATTAAAAATGGTAAAGTCCATTTAGAAGAACATGTAAACAAATATAGAGAGAGCTTAAATACTATAAGAGCTGGTAGAGCAAACCCAGCTTTAGTTGAAAATATTGGATTTAATTACTATGGTACAGAAACACCAATCAAAAATGCTGCAACAATTACTGTTCCAGAAGCAAGATTATTAGTTATCCAACCATGGGATGCATCACAATTAAAAGAAATTGAAAAAGCTATTTTAGCATCAAATATTGGTATTACTCCATCTAACGATGGTAAAGTATTGAGATTACCATTCCCTGAATTAAATGAAAGCACAAGAAAAAATCTTGTAAAAGATGTAAAGAATAAAGGTGAACAATCAAAAATTGGTATCAGAAATTATAGACGTGAAATGATTGATACAGTTAAGAAAGCAGAAAAAGATAAAGAAATATCTGAAGATGAAAGAAAAGCATTAGAAGATGACGTTCAAAAATTAATAGATGAATATATTAAAAAACTTGACGAAGTGACAAAAGCTAAAGAGAAAGAATTACTAACAATATAATAAATTTTAGAGAGAAAGCATATGGATGATAATAAATTAAAACAATTAATAGAAGATTTTTCATTAGAACATATTGCAATAATTATGGATGGAAATGGGCGATGGGCAGAAAGAAAAGGACTGTCTAGGTCGGCTGGGCATGACGCCGGTATGGATAAAGTTATTGAAATAATTGAAACAGCTGATAAATTAAATATTAAATACTTAAGTCTATATGCTTTTTCTACTGAAAATTGGAAAAGACCAAAACTTGAAGTCAGTACATTATTTTCAATATTAAATATTTTTGTAAAAAATGAATTAGATAGATTAAATAGAAAAAATGTAAAAGTTACTACAATGGGTGATACTAGTAAATTACCATTCCAAAGTAGAAAAGCACTTGAATATGCTAAAAATAAGACTAAAGATAATACTGGTTTAGTTTTAAATATTGGTATAAACTATGGTTCAAAAGAAGAAATAAAAAATGCAATTATTGATATGTACAATGATATAGAAAAAGGTGATTTATCTATAGAAAATATAGAAAATGAAACTCTTTCTAAATATCTTTACACTCATGATATACCAGATCCTGATTTACTTATTAGAACTGGTGGAGAATTGAGATTATCCAATTTTATGCTATTTCAATTAGCATATTCTGAGTTTTATTTTACAAAAGTATTATGGCCAGATTTTAATGAAGATGAGTTTAAAAAGGCTATTGAAGATTTTATTAAGAGAGATAGAAGATTTGGCGGATTAAATAATGAATAACTTTATTACTAGAGTATTAACTGGTATTATCATAATAGCAGTTTTTCTAATATTAATTTTTATAAATAGACTATTACTAGTATTTGGGATAATTGCTATATCTACAATAGCAATTTATGAAATGTTAAATGCTTTCAACAAGATGAATTATAAAACGAAAAATTACGCATCTTATATATTTAATATTGCTTTTATAATTTTTGCTGAGTATTTGGATTTTAAATATATGTTTCCAATTTTTACAATATATATAATTTCACTTCTAATATCGATAGTATTAGATGTGAATTTTACATTTAGTGAGCTTACAACTAATGTATTTATAGCTATATATATTACAGTACCATATGCTTATGTGTTGCAATTAAAGGATCCAAAATGGGTGTTATATGCTTTTGCAATCCCTGCTGCAACTGATACATTTGCATATATTTTTGGTATGTTGTTTGGTAAACATAAATTAATTGAAAGGCTTTCTCCTAAAAAAACGATTGAAGGTGCAATTGGGGGTATATTAGGGGGCATATTCTTTACATTTGCCTTCATGAAATTATATAATTTAGAATATAATATAATTATATATATTGCCGCAATTATATTTTCTATAGTTTCACAAATAGGGGATTTATTTGCTTCATTAATTAAAAGAAAAGCAAATATAAAAGATTATGGAAATATATTGGCTGGACATGGAGGAATAATGGATAGGTTTGATTCATTATTACTTGTTGCTCCACTAGTATATATTTTAGTAAATTATTTGAGGTTAGTATGAAAGAATTTTTAAATATAGGACTTGGTATTGTGATGTTTCTTTTCTTAATCACAATTCATGAGGGAGGACATTTCTTAGGTGCAAAATTATCAGGTATTAAAGTAAATGAATTTGCAGTAGGAATGGGCCCAAAGATTTGGGGGAAACAAGGTGGAGAAACACTATATTCATTTCGTGCATTGCCAATAGGTGGATATGTTATGATGGAAGGTGAGGAAACTGATTCTGAAGATTCCAGAAGTTATAATAATTCTAAACCATGGAAAAGATTTTTAACTATTCTAGCTGGACCAGCGACAAATTTAATATTTGCCGTGTTGATATTTTTAATTATAAATTTATCTACAGGAGTTGTTTCAAATAAAATTGAAAGTTTTTCAGAAAATTCTCCTGCACAACAAGCTGGTATGCAAATAGGCGATGAAATCAAATCTGTAAATGGTAGTAAAATTCGTATTTTTCCTGAAATAGGTGACAATTTAAACAAATCTAAAGACAAAAACAAAGTTGAAGTTGTTGTAAAAAGAGCTCAAAAAGAGTTAAAATTTGATATTGTTCCACAAGAAATGGAAGGAAGAAAAGTAATTGGTATCACTCCACTTGTAGAAAAAGGTTTTTTACCTAGTCTAGGAAACGCTTTTAATTTAACTATATTTATTATGGTACAAATTTGGACAAGTTTGATTGGTTTATTCTCCGGTGTACTTGGACTTGAACAATTGGGTGGTCCTGTCGCAGTTATAGGACAAGTATCTACTGTAGCAAGTATGGGATTTGATAAGTTTCTATTTTTTGCAGCGATGATTTCTGTAAACTTAGGATTCTTTAATTTAATACCTATACCAGCGCTAGATGGATCTAAATTGTTATTTATCACTATAGAAATGATAACTGGCAAACCAATAAATAGAAAATTTGAACAAATTATTTCTATCATTGGCTTCTTATTCTTAATTGGTTTAATGATAATAGTGACGATAAAAGATGTAATTAAATTATTTTAAAGGATATTTTAATGGAATTTAATAATATTATTGATGAATTTAATAATAAAAACAAAACGAAACTGATGCTTGATGAAGTTTCGTTTTTTAAAATTGAAAACGAATTAGAGATAATATTTCTTTCAAAAAACATAATTGATAAGGAAGATGTCTATTTCTTTTTTAAAGAAAAATTACAGGATTTTGGTATTAATATATCTATTGATGTTATAACATTGGAAGATGTATTTAAATATCTAAATACAGTATTTCCAAATTTAATTTATGAAATAATTGAGGATAAGGTAAATATCAAAGTTGTAAATAAAAAAGAAAAAGATTTCTATTTATCAAAAGATATTTTTCAAAGGTTTAGAAATAAAATAGATCAATTTGATATGGATATTGATTTTATACTAAATGATGGTTTCGATGAAGAAGAAATATTAAATCTAGAAAAACAAAAAAAAGAACAGGTTTTACAAGAAATTAAAATGGCTCAATCTGCTCAAGAAAAAATTGAACAAAAAAGAGCACAGCAATCCGAAAAAGATGATAGTTCTTTATTTAGATACGGTTTTTATAAGGCTGCTCCAGCTGAGTTTACAGAAATTGAAGATTTAATAGATGATGTAAATAAAGTCAAAATTAAGGGAATAGTATACGAGCTAGAATATGTCAAAGTAAAAAGTGGACAATTTGTAAAGTTTGATGTTGATAATGGTAGATTTGCAGTCTCTTGTAAACTATATGTAAGAGATGATAAAATTGAAGATTTTAATTCTAGATTTAAAAATGGGATGAATGTTATCATTTCCGGTATTTATAAATATGATGAATGGGAAAAAGAATCTGTCTTAAATGTTTCTAGTATTGAAGAAACTTTTATTACAAAAAAATTAGATTTAAGAGATGACAAAAGAATTGAGTTTAACATTCATACTAAATATTCAAACTTAGAATCCGTCGTAGATGTTAGTGATTTATTTACAAGATTAAAAGATTGGGGACATACTTCAGTAGGTGTTTCCGATTTATTTAATGTACAAGCGTATCCAGAAATATATAAAGCTACTAAATCAAGCGGTATAAAATTAAATTTAGGTATACAAACTAATTTTATTGAAAGTGATGTTTCTATAATGAAAAACTATTATAATTTACCTATTAAAGGCAAAGATTATGTAGTATTTGATATTGAAACAACAGGATTATCAAACTTTAGAGATAAAATTATAGAATTTGGTGCTGTAAAAGTTAGAGATAATGAAATTGTTGATGTTTTTGAAGAATTTGTAAATCCAGAAGAACCATTAAGTACATTTACAACTGAATTAACTGGGATTACTGATGATATGGTAGTAAATGCAGATACTATTGATAAAGTAATGCCTAGATTCCTAGAGTTTAGCAAAGATTGTATATTAGTTGCTCATAATGCTGAATTTGACGTTGGTTTTGTTATTGAAAAATCTAATATGTTAAATTTAGAAATTAAGCCTATATATATCGATACCGTATATCTTTCAAGAGTATTAAATCCTGACTTTACAAATCACAAATTAAATACTTTGACTAAACATTATAATGTTAACTTATTAAATCACCACAGAGCTTCAGATGATGCGAGAGCTACAGGACATGTATTTATTAAGATGTTAAAACAGCTTAGTGAAAAAGGTATAGAAATTGATGAAAACATTAATAAGATAACAGATGAATTTATTCCAAATCAACACAAAGAGTATCAGGGAACTATTTTTGTTCAAAACAAGATTGGATTAAAAAATCTATACACAATAGTTTCTAAATCAAATCTAGACTATTACAATAGAGAGCCAGGAATACCTATGAATGTACTTGAATCTCTTCACGAGGGTTTATTGATTGGTACTGGTAATTACAAGAGTAAATTGTTTAATCTAATCGCCCTAGAATATGATGATGAAGTATTACTAAATGAAGCAAAATCTTTTGATTATATAAGCCTTATTCCTTTAGATTTTCATAAGCATTTAATTAATCGTGGATACATAAGGGATGAAGAACATCTTAAAAATATTAATTTAAAATTAATTGAAATTGCTGATAAATTGGATAAATTAGCTTTAGCTATGGGAGATGTTTATTATATCGATAAAAAAGATTATCCATTTAGAAATATATTAAAGAATTATCCTAGAAAAAGATCTCAGGAAAATTCTGGAGCATTTTATCTAAAAACTACACAGGAAATGCTTGATGAATTTAGCTATTTAGATTTAGATTTGCAAAAACAGGTAGTTATAGAAAATACTCATAAATTGGATGAAATGATTGAAAATATTTCTCCTATTGCAGATGGTACATTCCCACCAAGAATAAAAAACGCAGAACAAATATTAAAAGATGATTCATATGCAGTTGCAAGATCAATATATGGTGATGAATTACCAGAAATTGTATCTTCAAGATTAGAAAAGGAGCTTAATTCTATTATTTCAAATGGTTATGCTGCTTTATATATGATTGCAAAAATGTTAGTTAAAAAGTCTAATGATGATGGATATCTTGTAGGGTCAAGAGGTAGTGTTGGGTCAAGTTTTGCTGCAACAATGGCAGAAATTACTGAAGTAAATCCACTTCCACCTCATTATGTTTGTACAGAATGTAAACATAGTGAATTTGTATCTGATCCAAGATATACATGTGGGGTAGATTTACCAGATAAGAAATGTCCAAAATGTAATATTGATATGAGAAAAGATGGTTTTGATATACCTTTTGAAGTTTTCTTAGGATTTAATGGAGATAAAGAACCAGATATTGACCTTAACTTTGCTTCAGTTTATCAATCTAGAATTCACAAATATACAGAGACATTATTTGGTAAAGATAAAGTGTTTAGAGCTGGTACTTTAGGTACTATAGCTGAAAAAACTGCATATGGTATGGCTAGAAAATATAAGACATTTTATCCTGAAGATGAAATGATAAAAACTGATAAAGCAAATATTAATCGTGTAAAAAGATATATAACGGGAGTTAAAAGAACTACTGGACAACATGCTGGTGGATTAATTATTGTGCCTGAAGATAAAGACATTGAAGATTTCACACCCGTGCAATATCCAGCAGATAGAAAAGATAGTGGAATTATAACTACACACTTTGATTATCATGCTATCGATACAAACTTATTAAAATTGGACCTTTTAGGTCACAATGCTCCTACAATTATAAGATTGTTATCAGATATGAGTGGTATAAATGCTGTTGAAGTAGATTTAGCAGATAAAGATACCATGAGTATATTTAATTCAACTGAAAAATTAAATATAGCTCATGACTATAGCAATATAACAGATGGTTCTTTAGGTATACCAGAATTTGGTACAAAATTTGTAAGAGGTATGCTAGCTGATACAAAACCTACTACATTCGAAGAATTGATACGTATTTCAGGTTTATCTCATGGTACGGATGTTTGGTTGGGTAATGCTCAAGAACTTATTAGAAGTGGCACCTGTGAGCTTAGAAGTGCAATCTGTACAAGGGATGATATCATGAATTATCTAATCGAAAAAGGTGTGGACTCTAAATTATCATTTGACATAATGGAAGCTGTTAGAAAGGGTAGAGGAGTTAAAGAAGAACAAATTGTAGAAATGAAAAAATGTAATGTACCAGATTGGTATATTGATTCATGTCAGAAAATACAATATATGTTCCCTAAAGCACACGCTGTAGCATATGTAATGATGAGTTATAGAATTGCATATTTCAAAGTTCATCATCCTGCGTATTTTTACGCTGTATATTTCACAAATGCAATAAGTGATTTTAAATATATTCACATTTCTAAAGGACTAAATTATTTAACAACATTTATCAATTCATTAAAAAGCTCTGAAGGTTTTGAAATAGATAATGAATTTTATTGTTATGAGTTAGCGGAAGAAATGTTTGCGAGAGATTTGAAATTTGAGGCGGTAGATTTGTATAAATCACATCCAACCAACTTTACTGTTATAGATGAAAAAACAATTTTACCTCCATTAATGGCGGTAGAAAATGTTTCAGAAGCTATGGCACTTAGAATAGACGAAGCACGTCAAGATTATAAGTTTATTTCTAAAGAAGATTTTATGAAGAAAACAAAAATCAATAAGACAGCACTAGAATCACTTGAGCTTAGCGGTATATTAGATGGTCTACAAGATACAAATCAAATTGATTTCTTTTCCATGTAATAAGCTCTTTATAATAAGCGATTTACTTGACCGTACTTTGATAAATTGATATAATAAGACAAGATGATAGAATGTTACTAAAGAGTGGGATACACCCACTCTTTATTTATTGATATGAACTCTTGACATGATTTCGTATGCTAAATCGAAAATAATACAACTACAAAACAAAAAGGAGCTTTTATGGTAAATGATTTAATCAATAAATTGAAAAATGAGTTTGAACATGATATTAATGAGTTAGGATATGAATTAGTCGATATTGAATTTAAGACTGAAAGTGGAGAAAACTTTTTAAGATTTTTTATATACAATGAAGAAGGTATAACAATTGAAGATTGTGAAAAAGTTTCAAGATTTTTAGATGTAAAATTAGATGAGCTTGATCCAATCAATAAACAGTACTATTTAGAAGTATCATCTCCAGATTTAAATAGACCATTAAAAACGGATGATGATCTGCGTAGAAACTTAGGGACAATAGTTGAAGTTGGACTATATAAAAAAATAAATGGAAGTAAAAATTATCAAGGTGAGTTAATATCATACGATGATGATAGCATTACTTTAGAGATTGATGAAGAAGAAGTAAAACTGGAAAGAAAAGATATCAGTATTATAAAAGTTGCGATTATATTTTAGAGGGGAAAGATGAGTAAAGAATTTATAAAAGCTTTAAGTGAAATTGAAAAAGAGAAAGGTATAAAAAAAGAAAGCATATTATCAGCTTTAGAAAAAGCTCTACTAAAGAGTTATGAAGAAAATTACAAAGCTTCAAATGTAGAAATTGAAATAAATCCCGATACAGGAGATACAAAAGTTTATTCTATTAAACAAGTAGTGGAAACAGAAGACGAAATTGAAGATCCTGATGTACAAATTATTTTAGAAGAAGCTTTAACTCATTCAAAAAGAGCAAAAGTTGGTGGAGAAGTTAAAGTAAAAGTAACACCTAAAAATTTTGCGAGAGTTGCAGCACAAAAAGCAAGAAATATTGTTATTCAACAAATTAGAGATGCTGAAAGAAAAGTTGTATTTGATAATTATATCGATAAAGAAAAAGAAATCATTAATGGTGTAGTTCAAAGAATAGATTATAATAATGTCTATATTGACCTTGGTAGATCAGAAGGTCTAGTACCTGAAAAGGAATTAGTTGATGGTGAAGATCTACAACCAGGTGATAGAGTTAAATTATTTGTTAAGGAAGTTAAAGAAACTACTAAAGGTCCACAAATAATTTTATCAAGAAAAGATCCAGATTTTGTTACAAGACTATTTGAAATAGAAGTACCTGAAATTAGTCAAGGTATTGTTGAAATTATGAGTGTTTCAAGAGAAGCTGGTTATAGAACTAAAATCGCGGTATATGCAGAAGATCCAAATATTGATCCAGTGGGAGCTTGTGTTGGTGTTAAGGGAGCAAGAGTAAATTCAATAGTTGAAGAAATCAATGGTGAAAAAATTGATATCATTACATGGAGTAAAGATATGAAAGTATTTATCTCAAATTCACTATCACCAGCTGAAGTTGAGTCTGTTTATATAAACGAAAAAACACAAGAAGCTGTAGCTTTTGTACCAGATAATCAATTATCACTTGCAATAGGTAAGGAAGGTCAAAATGTTAGACTTGCAGCAAAATTAACTAATTGGAAAATAGATATTAAACCTTTAAGCAATAAAGAAGAAGTTTTAGAAAATCTTGATTTTTCTGAAAATGAAGATGAAATTGAAGAAGAAAATTCAATAGATACTGAATCAACAATAGAATCTGAAAATTCAACTGATGAAATGGATAATATCGAAGATAACGATGAAATTTCAGAAAATGAAGAAAGTATTGAAGAAGATGAAGCATTAGAAGATATTGATGAAACTGATATTGTTGAAGAAAATTTACTAGAAGTAGAAGAAGAAAATGAAGAAATCTAATATAAAACTTAGAAAGTGTATAGTATGTACACTTCAAAAAGATAAAGATGATTTAATAAGAATTGTAAGAGACAAAGAAGGAAAAATAAGTATAGATAATAGTGGAAAACTAAATGGACGAGGTGCTTATATATGCAAAAATAAAGAATGCATACAACAGGCTATAGAAACTAAAGTTTTAAATAGGCACTTAAAGTCAAAAGTAGATGATGATATCTACAAGGAGTTAGAAGCTATGTGAAAGGTGGATATATGTCAAAAATCAGAATATACGAACTAGCAAAAGAAGTTGACTTAAGTAGTAAAGAATTGATGAAAGTACTTGATGAAGAATTCGGTCTAGAATTTACAAGTCACATGGCTGTAATTGACGGGGAAAATTTGGAGTTAATTAGAGAGTATTTTAATGAAATTGAAGAAGAAAAAGCTAAAAAAGCAAAGAAAAATGTTCAATTTGAAGAAGATATAGAAGATGTTGATGATGATATCGATGATGAATATAAAGAATACGAAGAAAAAGTAGTTAAATCCAAAAATAAAAAGAAAAAAAAGAAAAAGAAATCAGAGGCTAATATAAAAACTGCAGAAGAAAAAGTAGAAGAAGAAAAAAACAATGATTCAAATATTGTTTACATTGAAGAAGATATAACTGTAAAAGAATTTGCTGATGCAATTGGTAAGCCAGTATCTACATTAATCACTGAATTGATGAAATCTGGTTTAATGCTAAATATGAATCAAAGTTTAACTTTTGAACAAGCATTTGAACTTGGTGCAGCATTTAATATTGAAGTAGAAATAAAAGAAGATGAAATTAGTGAAGAAGATGATATTTCTAAATTAGATTTTGAAGATAAAGAAGAAGCTCTTGTTTTAAGAGCTCCTGTTGTTACAGTTATGGGTCATGTTGACCATGGTAAAACATCTCTTCTAGATAGTTTAAGAAATTCAAGAGTTACAGAATCAGAAGCTGGTGGTATTACTCAGCATATTGGGGCATCCACAGTATATGTTAATGATAAAAAAATTGTATTTTTAGATACTCCAGGACACGAAGCATTTACTCAAATGAGATTAAGAGGTGCAAATACTACTGATATAGTTATTTTGGTTGTCGCTGCTGATGACGGGGTTATGCCACAAACAATTGAAGCGATAAATCACGCGAAAGTTTCCGGTGTACCTATAATTGTTGCTATTAATAAGATTGATAAATATGAAGCAAATCCAGACAAGGTTAAATCAGAACTTACCGAATACGGTCTAACTCCAGAAGAATGGGGTGGAGATACAATAATGATGCCTGTATCAGCTTTAACAGGTGAAGGCATGGAAGATTTAATGGAAATGATCCTAATGGTTGCTGAAATGGAAGAATTAAAAGCAAATCCTAATAGACCAGCAATTGGGGTAGTTATTGAAGCTAATCTTGATAAAGGTAGAGGACCTGTTGCGAGTGTATTAATTAGTAAAGGTACTTTACACCAAGGTGACTTTGTTGTATCAGGACATTCAAGCGGTAAAGTAAGAGCTATGTTTGATAGTAATCAAAAAAATGTTAAGAAAGCAAAACCTTCAACAGCTGTACAAATTTTAGGTTTATCAGATGTACCAGAAGCTGGTGATAAAATATATGCAGTAGAAGAAAAATTAGGTAAAAAATATGCTGATTCTGCTAAACAAAGAGAAAAAGATGAATATATCAGAAGAACATCTAAAGTTAATTTAGATCAACTATTTGAAGATATTAGCGAAGGTGATGTTAAAGACTTAAATATTATTGTTAAAACAGACGTTAAAGGTACAATAGAAGCAGTTTCTTCATCTTTAGAAAAACTTTCAAATGATGAAGTTAAGGTAAATATTGTGCATGGTGCAACTGGTGGTATCAATGAATCTGATGTTATGTTAGCTTCTGCATCAAATGCTGTAATTATTGGATTTAATGTAAGACCAAATGCTATAGCTAAATCTCAAGCTGAAGAAAACAATATTGAAATAAGAACATATAGAGTTATTTATGAAGCTATTGAAGATATTGAAAAAGCTATAAAAGGTATGCTTGCACCACAATACGAAGAACAAGTTACTGGTATCGCAGAAATTAGAGAAGTATTTAAGGTACCAAATGCAGGAAATGTTGCAGGTATTTATGTAACTAATGGTCAAATACAAAGAAACGGAAAAGCTAGACTTATAAGAAATAATATCGTGGTATTTGAAGGTGAAATATCCTCATTGAGAAGATTTAAGGATGATGTTAGAGAATTAAATCAAGGATATGAAGGTGGTTTAAGTATCAAAAATTATAACGATATTAAAGTTGGAGATACAATTGAAGCTTTCATTGATAAGGAAGTAGAAAGATAGGATAGTTATGGATAAGAAAAGAATTAAGAGAATAGAATCCGAACTAAAAAAAGAAATTTCAGCATTAATTAATACTGAATTAAAAAATCCAAGAATTGCTCCTATAACATCCATTACAGAAGTTGATTTAACAGATGATTTACAATCTGCAAAAATATATGTATCTGTATTTGGAAAAGAATATGAAAAAAAAGAAACCATAGAAGCTTTACAACATTCAATAGGGTTTATTAAACGTGAATTAGGTAAAAGAATGCAATTAAGACATATTCCTGAGTTAAAGATTATTCTTGATGAACATATTGAAGAAGCAATGAGAATGGAAAAATTAATTAGTGATGTTATAAAAAAAGATGAAGAGGCAAGAAATGAACGTGAAGAATAATTTCTTTAAGCTTGTTCAACAATCAAATAATATATTAATAAGTGCACATGTAAATCCAGATGGTGATGCAATAGGATCATCATTTGGATTAGCACTTGTGCTTCAAAGTTTAGGTAAAAATGCAAAAATCATTAGAAATGATCATTATCCAACAAATTTAGAGTTTTTAAAAAGAGAAGATTTATACTTTAACGATGATTTTGATGATATTGATTTATTTATTGCTGTTGATAGTGCCGATATAAAAAGAATTGGGATAAGTAAAACTTATTTTGATAAAGCAAAATCTACAGTATGTATTGATCATCACATCACAAATGAAGGGTATGCGGATATAAATATTATCCTAAGATCAAGCTCTACATGTGAAATGCTTGCAGAAATGCTTATTGATTATGATGTATACATTCCTCAAGATGCTGCAACATATTTTTATCTTGGTATATTGACTGATACTTTTAGATTTAGTTATGTATCTGCGAATTCAACAACATTAAGAGTTGCTGCAAATTTACTGGATATAAATGCGGATAAAAATTTAATTCATGAAAATCTCTATGAAAAATTAAATACAAATCTTTTATTTTTCCAAGCTGAAGTTATAAAAAATGCAACAAGAATCGGAGATAAAATTATCGCAGCTAAAATTACAAGAGAATTAGTGCGTAAATATGGACTTGATTTTGATAAAATTGAAAATATTGTATCAGTGTTAAGATCTATCGATGGCATTGAAGTATCTGCTATAGTACGTGAAGATGGAGATATTGAACAAAAATTAAGTTTCAGATCACAAAATATAGTAGATGTATCCGAAATTGCTAAAGAATTTGGCGGTGGAGGACATACTAGAGCTGCGGGAGCATCATGTAAAGGATCTGTTGATGAAGTATTTGATATATTATTAAACAGATTGGAGAAATTATATGAAGACGGGGATATTAGTCGTTAATAAATCAGAAAGTTTAACTTCACATGATGTTGTGTCTATTTTGAGAAGAAAATTAAATATAAAAAGAATCGGACATACGGGTACTTTAGATCCTATGGCTACAGGAGTATTGCCTATATGTATAGGAAATTCGACAAGAATTAGCAGCTATATAATGGAGCAAGGAAAATCCTATATAGCAGAATTAAAGTTTGGCACATCTACTACAACATATGATTCAACGGGAGATGTAGTAGACAAATCAGATAACACATTATTTTCAGAAAAACAGATAAATGATGCTTTGGCATCTTTCAAAGGAGAAATTGAACAATATCCTCCTAAATATTCTGCGATAAAAGTAGATGGGAAAAAATTATATGAATATGCCAGACAAGGACAAGATGTCGAAATAAAGCCTAGAAAAATAAAAATATATGATATTAAGTTGATTTCAATTAAAGATGAGACTTGTGTGATTGAAATTGATTGTTCTAAAGGTACTTATATAAGATCATTAATTCATGATTTAGGTCTGAAATTAAATAGTTTTGCACATATGACAGATTTAGTAAGAAATAGAGTTGGAAAGTTTTACCTTAAAGATGCACTTGATATCTCTAAAATTGATGAATACAATCTTTCTGAAATTGAATCAAGAATAATAGACATGGAAGATGCACTATATAACTTAAATAAAATTGATATAAAAGATGATGTTTTTATTAGATTAATTAATGGACAAAAATTAAATATTAACTCATTAACTTTTAATGGAAAATATTTAGAAAATGATGATATTATAGTTAGTGTAAATAATAAATTTATCGGTATAGGAAAAGTTAAAAATAATATATTAAAAATGGAGAAAGTATTGTGTCAAGAGTGATAGATTTAGATATAGAAAAATTTAATTTTGATAGATCTGTTATTGGTCTAGGTAATTTTGATGGCTTTCATATTGGTCATAGAGAAGTGATTAAAAAAGTTATTGAAATTTCAAAAAAAGAAAATATTAAATCTTCTGTACTAGTTTTTAAACAACATACAAATGAGGTGTTTCCACATTTTCCAAGGTATTATATTTCTTCTTTACAGGATAAAATTGATACATTAACAAAGTTGGATATTGATTATATTTTTATAATTAATTTTACAATTGAATTTGCTCAATTATCAAACGAAGAATTTATTTTAGATTTTATAAAGGACTCATTAAATGCTGATATTTTAGTTTGTGGACCGGATTATACATTTGGTAAACTTTCAAAGGGTACGGTTAAAGAATTATATCAATATCAGGCAGAAAACAAAATAAAAGTATATATTCAAGATTATGTAAAAGATGGAAATCGTAAAGTATCTTCTACAACAATTAGAAATTTGATACAAAACGGTCAAGTTAATTTAATTAAAGACCTCTTGGGTGACAATTATACAATTACTGGAGAAGTGATCCATGGATATAAGATAGGATCAAGAGAATTAGGTTATCCTACAGCTAATATAAAGTTAAATTTTCGATATATAATGCCAGGTGAAGGTGTTTATCTAACATATGTATACTATAATGATAATAAATATCTTTCATTAACTTCAATTGGCACCAATCCTACTGTTACAGATAATTTAGATATAAAACTTGAAGTATATATTATAGATTTTAATAAAGAAATTTATGGTGAAACATTAAAAATTGAATTTATTGAAAAGATAAGAAATCAAGTAAAATTTGATACTAAAGAAGAACTAATTAAACAAATGGATAGTGATTATCAGTTTGCTATTAATTATTTCAAATAACTTTACTTTTATAATTGACTATGGTAAACTATTTAAGTACTTTAGCTTGGTTAATGGAATACTCCGATCTTAGCTCGGTTAAAGATATAAAAAATATATAGGAGGAAGAAATATGATTTCAAACGAAAAGAAAGTTGAATTAATTAAAGAATACGGTCAAAAAGAAGGAGATACAGGTTCTCCAGAAGTGCAAATTGCAATCTTTACACAAAGAATTAATGAATTAACAAATCATTTAAAATCTAATCCAAAAGACCACTCTTCAAGAAGAGGTTTATATAAATTAATCGGTCAAAGAAGAGGATTATTAAAATATTTAGAAAAGAAAGATATTGAAAGATATCGTGCTATCATTGAAAAATTACAAATCAGAAGATAGTTAAATTTTTAGAATGAAAATATTAAGAAGCTGTTACATATAGACTAAAAGTTAATATGTGATAGCTTCTTTTACATTAATACTACATAAATTTTTATTACACTAAAAATATGAAATATAATAAGCAAATATTGTATAATGTATATACTGAATAAAATATTGGATGTAAATGATTATGGAAAAAATTTTAACAACAATTAAATCAAAATTAAATAATAATAAAACATTAAATTATATTGTGTGTTATATAATGATATTAATAATTCTATTTCCAATTTCAATTTACAATATTGATTTAGGAAAATATTTTATATATCTACCAATAACCATTATTGCAATATCAATATTATTTCTCTATTATCATTATAGAAAAGATGTACTCATAAAAAATTTTACTATTATGATAATAGTTTCTTGTATTGCATTAGTAGTAAATAAAGTTGATATGAAGTATTTTATTTTTACATTTTTAGCTATGACAGGTGCTACTTTAATGTTTTATTACCTGCAAGACGTTAATTATGAAATCTTATTTGAAGCATTAAGTGACTATTCAATTTTACTTTTAGGATTAAATGCAATTACTTCATTACTTTATCAAAATGGTTTAACAATTGTAAATTACATAATCCCATTGAGATTTTTGGGGGTTGGTAATCAAATAACACCATTTATACTGTTTTATTTATCTATCTGTATTATTAGATATATTTTATATAAAGATAGTATTTTAAGATTAATATTTGCAGGTATATTTTCCGTTATTTCATTGATATTTGCAAGTAGTGCTACAGGTATGATAGGATTTATGACTTATTGCATATTAATAGGTGTTTTTTATTGGATTAATACAAATAAGAAAGTTAATTTAGATATAAAATACAAAGTTCTTATTATATTAGGTACAATATTTTTAATACATATTTTAGTTATTGTTTTTGATATACAAAATAACTTTGCTTATTTATTAAATAAGTTTTTCCACAAAAATATAACATTAACTAATAGAACTTTAATTTGGAAAGAAGTATTTAGATTAATAAAGTCTTCATTCCTTTTTGGAAATGGGATGCCGTATTTAGATAGTCAAGTGTTTATGAAATATGATGGAAATAAACTAGGTACTCATAACTTATTCCTTGAGATGACTGTAATTGGTGGTTTACCAGCACTTACGATATTTATAATTACTATTTATAATACAATTAAAAAGATGTTATATATTAAAAATAAAGGTATCAGAAATGTTTTCATTGCATATTTTATTTCATTCTTTGCAATGTCTATTACTGAAGTATATACTATAACAATTATTTTAATGGTATTTATAACTCCCGCATTATTAATAAAATTTAATAAGAGGTATACAAATGTTTAATAAAAAAGAAAAATTAATTATCATATTATTAGCTACTGTTTCTCTGATTTTGCTATTTTTCAGAATTGGAGACTTAACTGAAAAAATTGAACAACAAAATAAGGCTATTCAAGATACACAAAAAAATATTAATACAAGTATAAATAATTTAAAGGCTTCATTAAAGAAACCAAATATTACTCAAGGAGAAGATGCTACAACTGAACTTTTATATTCATTTAATAAGTTTGACACTGAAAAAAATAAAGTGGTAGCAAATTTTAGTGTTTCTCCAAAAGAATTTAACAAAAATTTAGAGACTTATTTAATATCCGATGGTCAAGCGTTTCAACTTAAGAAAAAAGATTATGTATTTAAAGGTTCAAGAGCATTTAGCTTAAATGATAAATTTATTAATGTTATAAGTTATGTATTAGATGATGTAACAAGAACTGATGCGGTTAATCCAGAAATCTATGATACAAAAGTAGGGGAGCTAATATTACCTAAGATGTCTGTGTCAGTAAAAAATTTTACTGATAGTATTGCTCAAGATACATTTAATGCAAATCTAATTTTCAAATTGCAAGTAAAAGATGCAAAAGAACAATTTGTTGAAAAGAATGAACAAAAAACAGCTAATTTCAACCAATTTGAAATTAATTTAAAGAAAAATGATGAATTGGTTTATACTGAAAAATTTGATATGAATTTACCTTCAACATTGTTAGATTTTCATGAAGTAAAATTATCAACGGATTTTACTTATACTGATAAAATTGAAATATATTATAGTCTTGTAGATGATTTCAACTTAACTCATAAGAAAAATATTCTTCTATATGAAAATATGAAAAAACAAACAGTTCCAGATGTTGTACAAGTATTTGGTAAAAATCCAAATGAAGTTTTATATGAATATAAATAATCTAATTATAGGTGAAAAATAAAAAGGGTCTATTGTAAAATGACTTATTGTCATTTTGCAACAGACTCTTTTATATTATATATTTATTAGTGGCATATATTCATATTTCTTTAAGTATATGGTATTATTAAAGAGTAATAAAAAGATTAAATATGTGGATAGCGGGTGCTATCAAAGGAGAAACAATGGTAAGAAATTTTAGTTATGTTTCTAACAACAATAAATTTGATGTTGAAACAGGAAAAGTTGCAAAACAAGCTAAGGGAGCCGTTACTATCAAATCTGGTGATTCTATGGTTTTAGTAACAGTTGTAGGTTCAGATACTCCAAGGGAAGGTATAGACTTTTTCCCATTATCATGCGAATTTATTGAAAAAATGTATGCTGTGGGTAGAATACCTGGTGGATATATTAAAAGAGAGGGGAGACCATCTGATGAAGCTACATTAGCGGCTAGAATGATGGATAGACCATTAAGACCATTATTCCCAGAAGGGTATAAAAATGATGTACAAATAGTTGCAACAGTTTTATCAGCAGATGAAAATCATGATGTAGGTATCATGGCAATGGTTGGTTCATCTATTGCTTTATGTCTATCTGGTATACCATTTAATGGACCAACTGGTTCAGTGTCTGTAGGTTATATTGATGGTGAATACATCATAAACCCAACTCAAGAACAAAAAGAGATTTCAAAATTAGATTTAACAGTATCAGGTACAAAAGATGCTATTATGATGGTAGAAGCTGGAGCAAGTGAATTAACAGAAGAAGAAATGCTTAATGCTATCTTATTTGCACATGAAGAAATTAAAAATATTTGTGAATTTACAGAAAATATTATTTCAGAATTAGGTGTTGAAAAACAAGAATTTATTTATGAAGGACTTGATCAAGAGTTAAAATCACAAATTGAAGTAGAATTTTATGATGAATTAAAATCAGCTCTACAATCACCAGAAAAATTGGAAAGAGATGAAGCAACTCAAGCAGTTGGAGATAAAATTGTAGAAAGATTTGTAGATGAAGAGTCTGAAGATGCTGATGAAAAGAAAGTTGAAGTTTTAGAAATCTTTGAAGATATCAAAAAAGATATAGTTAGAAAACTAATTTCTGTAGATAAGATTAGACCAGATGGCAGAACAATGCATCAAATTAGACCATTATCAGCAGAAGTAGCATATGTACCTAAAGTACATGGTTCTGGATTATTTACAAGAGGACAAACTCAAGTATTAAATATTGCAACATTAGGTTCTCCTAGTGATGTTCAATATATTGATGGTTTGACTGATGAAGAAGTTCAAAAAAGATACATTCATCATTATAACTTCCCTGGATATTCTGTTGGTGAAGTTGGCAGATTTAGAAGTCCGGGAAGAAGAGAAATTGGTCATGGTAGATTAGCTGAAAGAGCATTAGAAGCTGTAATACCTTCACAAGAAGATTTCCCATATGTTATTAGATTAGTTTCTGAAGTATTAGAATCTAATGGTTCATCTTCAATGGCATCAGTTTGTGGATCAACATTATCATTAATGGATGCTGGTGTACCAATTAAAGCTCCGGTAGCTGGTATAGCAATGGGATTAATTAAAGAAGGCGATGACTATTCTATTTTAACTGATATACAAGGTTTAGAAGATCACTTAGGTGATATGGACTTTAAGGTAGCAGGTACTGCAGAAGGTATAACTGCTTTACAAATGGATATCAAAATTGATGGTATAAACAAAGAAATATTACAAGAAGCACTTGAAGATGCTAAAGTTGCTAGAATGACTATTCTAGATGTTATTAAAGAAGCTATTCCAGAGCCAAGAAAAGAATTATCACCAAACGCACCAAGAATCTTCACAATTCAAATTAAACCTGAAAAAGTAAGAGAAGTTATTGGTTCAGGTGGTAAGACAATCAATAAAATAATTGATGAAACTGGTGTTAAAATTGATATCACTGATGAAGGTTTAGTAACAGTTTCTTCTCAAGGTAGTGAAAATGGACAAAGAGCCATCGAAATTATTAAAGGTATTGTCGAAGAACCAGAAGTGGGTGATATTTACCTAGGAAAAGTAATCAAAATTATGAACTTCGGATGCTTTGTATCATTTGGTCACAATAAAGAAGGCCTTGTACACATCAGTAAACTAGACAAGAAGAGAGTACAAAAAGTTGAAGATGTTGTAAAAGAAGGCGACGAAATAATGGTAAAAGTATTAGAAGTCGATGATAAAGGAAGAATCAACTTAGCCAGAGTAGTTGAGTAGAAAATAATATAAAAATGGAGCTGTTGAAGATTGACTATTTGGTAATTCTGTAACGGCTCTTTTTTTGTCTATAAAATAAATGTTATATTATGTATATAAACTTAAAAAGACAATACATTCTACTATTTATCTAATTATATGTTGTCTTTTTACGGGTAAAATTCAACACACATTCTCAATTTTATCAAGATGTGTTGTTTCACACATCATCTCTTCTAAATATTTTAATAATATCTTCAAAATGTGTTGTTTTATAAGTCTAAGGAAAAATTTATATTTAAATGTTTCAATGCCTAAATCAGTTATTAATCTATTTTAACTTTTTTATATAGTATAGCTATAAATAAAAGAAATATATTTTACCTATAGTGTATGGTTTATTCATTGTTACTCATTTATTCTTAAAACAGCTATATTTAGATTTTTAATCTAATCATATGATAACAATGGAGGAATTAAATGAACAAAATATTAAAAAAGATAGTGAATAAACACATAAAGTTAGTAGTTGGAGTAATTATTTTAATTATAGTTTATTCTTTATTAAGTGTATTATCTGGATACAGTTTATCTTTTATGGTAAATATTTTTGATAAAAATAGTCCTAGTATTAAAGAAGTTTTAACCGTTATACTCGTTATTTTTATGATAGATTTTTCATCACTAATCTTTTTATATTTGAAATATTATTTTCAATCAAAATTACAGTCAAATTTAAGAAATGAGCTTAGGTATGAAATATCAAATAGAACAATTAATCAAAATTATGAAGATTTTAATAATAAAGAAACTGGTACATATTTGGCTTGGTTTACAAATGATGTAAAGGAGATAGATTCAAGATGTTTTGAAGGTATTTTTAATATCATACATTCTGTGACTAGTGTAATAGGTACATTTATCGCTATTGCAACATTTAATATATGGATTTCTGTTGCAACGACAATTTTATCAGTCACAATGATATTACTGCCAAACATTATGAATGAAAAAATCCAAAAATATGGAGAGAAACATACTAAAGAAGAGGAATCATATATATCTAAAATGAAATCTTTGATTGAGGGGTTTCCAGATTTATATGTAAGTAATAACGAAGGATATTTTGAAAATAAATTGAAAGAATTTAACCACAAATATGAAACAAATTATTTTCAATTTTTGATTATTCAATTAAAATCGGCTGTGTATTCAGCTGGTTTATCTTCATTTTCACAATTATGTTTATTAGGCATCACCATGATTTTTGTGAGTTTCGGTAAAGCTCCGATAGGATCCATTTTAGCAATGGCAGGGCTAGGACAAGTCTTCATGGGCGGAATGTCTGGTATTGTAAATAGCGTAATTTCTATAAAAAGTTCAAATGTATTTTTTAAAAAATATGAAAATATTTTATCTAGAAATCCAAAAGATTTTGAATCAAAAGATATAGGTAAAGTATTTAACATAGAAGTTAGAGATGTAACTTTTAGTTATACCGAAAACGGAGAGACAATTAATTATCCGAGTTTTAAGGTTAATAATTTAAACAAAATACTTATTAAAGGATCGAATGGAAGTGTAAAGAGCACTTTATTACATTTATTACTCGGATTATATAAACCTAATTCAGGATTAATAAAATTAGATAATACTAATATTAGTGAGATAAGAAAAGAAGTAATATTTAAAAATATTGCTTATTTGCATCAATTCCCAAATTTATTTATTGACAGTATTAGAAATAATATCAGACTTAATGTGTATGTCGATGATTCTAAAATCTGGGAAGTATTAGAAAAAGTCGGTTTGGTCGAGTTTGTAAATAATCTACCTGGTAAATTAGATTATGTGATATCTGATAAGGGGAAAAATCTATCGGGAGGACAAAAACAAAGGTTGATACTTGCAAGGCATTTACTAAGAGAAGTAAATACAATAATATTAGATGAGGCAACGTCAAATATCGATAATATAAGTAAAATATATTTAGAGAAAAATATTCTTACAAAGTCTAATATGGGAGTAATAATGATTGACCATTCTCTGGATTCAGAAGAAGAGGAATTTTTTGAAGAAGTAATCACAATAAAATGATATACTTAAAAAGAGGTAAAAGTATATCATGACTAAAATATTACATAAAAATATTAAAGATTTAAGAATAAGAAATGGATATAGTCAAGAAAAACTCGCAGAAATTGTGGATGTGAGTACTGGAGCTGTGTCAAAATGGGAATCAGGCGAAACATCGCCAGATCTTAATAATTTAATAAAATTGGCAGAACTATTTGGTGTATCAATAGATTTTCTAATAGGATTTGAATTAGAGCCAAAAGGTACTCATTATTATTTAAGGAGTATAAAAAAAGCTCTTAAAAATAATGTATTTACTGAATATGAAGATATAATTGATAAAGGATTAAAATTTTATCTAAATAATTTCGAAATAGTTTATAGATCTGCATTATTCTATGTTTACTATGGAATGTATGAAAATAAACAACAAAAAGTCTTAAAAGGTATTAAACTCCTTTATAAGTCTTTGGATATATTTGAGTATAATGATAAATTTATCGTATCTAAACAACAAATTATAAGAGAACTAGCTAATGCTTATAGTAGTATCAATCAAACTGATAAATCTATATCGCTTTTGAAAGAAAATAATGAAGATGAGCAACATGACATTCTTATTGGTGTGTACTTATCTTCTTTGAAAAAATCTGCATCTGAAGCTTTAGACTATTTATCTAAATCATATATAAAAAATATTACAAATACTTTAATCATTTTAGATGGAATGGTGGATACTCTTAAAAATCTTAAGATGTACAAAAAAGCTTATGATTTACTTCTTTGGTATGAAGATTTTGTAGATAGTATTAAAACTGATAATGATAGTTTTTTCAATAATATAAAAGTAATTATTATAGCTAATCAGGCAATTTTGAGACTTTCACTTTCTAAAAATTATGATTCAAAATCTTCTGAAGATTTAATTAAAAAATGTAAAAATCTAATAAAAAGCAATCCAATATCATATGGGACAGAATCGTCATTTAAATACTATTTTGGAAATGAAACAATAGACATATATGGTGATAATAATTTAGACACTCAAATAAATAGAATTCATCTTGATGGATATACGGAAAAATTCAGAGAACTGTGGAAGTCAGTTAATATAATCTGAGGATATTGTATAAGTTCTTAATAAAAAAAAGACAAACACTTAAAAGTCCACGTTTTTTTGGTAATAGTAAAATTCCCTAAGGAGCGTAGTTGTCGACGAATCCAATAGTGATTTTGTATAACCAAAGGGAATCTAGCTTTGCAAAGTATGCAGATGATTGTCTAATAGATATGGAGTAAAAATGCAAAACATGGTTTTGGAGTCAATATCTAAAAATATAAATAAAAATTTGGGATAAGATAAATATTCGGAAAGTAAAATATACTCCCTGACAAAATACAGTATTTAGAATTTTGATATTGAAAAATGCGAAGAGAGGATAATTGAGAACAAAAACACTTAAACTTTTTCATTTTGAAGATTTTGTTTTTTTGGGGGAATATATTTTTTAGGATAAATAATATATTCTTTTATATTGATATTTTTATTTTCTAAATTTATTTCAACTTTTTTCCATCTTCCATCGTTTAATAAAAAATTTTTTCCTTCAAAAATAAAAGTGTTTTCTTTCCATTTGTATCTATATTGATTTTTTTTTATTGGAGTTAAATCACGAAAAACAGGAAAAAGTATAGGTTGTTTACGTATCACAAAAAGATTTTGTCTTACGTAAAATTCAACACTACTACTCATTAACGAACTAGTTTCTGTAATAACTATACTATATTTTTTACTAGGAGAAATAAATTCATAGTGTTTTTCTTCCGATTTATTATTTATATAAAAATATGAAAAAATTAAATAACCAAATAGTGGTAATAAAATCATTAAGAAGATACTTAATTTCTTAAATAAAGATTTCGACTTATTCCAGCTATTTTTTATTATAGTTATAAGGAATATGAAAATGAGTGAAGCTAGTATAAATATTAAATCTAGTTGATCAATGAAGATTCCAAAAATATTTATTAAAATAACTTCATTAGCATTATTGTTTTTAGAAAATGCATATAAACATATTATTATCCAAATTAAAGTAAAAACTAAATAAGTATTTTTTTTTATTATTTTAAGATTATTTTTCACTTGATCTCCTTGTATAATGAACAATATAGATGAAGATATATTGTTCTATATATTTATATAATAAACATAGGGTTGTGGATTGTTTATGAATCTTAACATATGTTTATTGTATTATATCATAATACAACTTCTAATATCTATTATTATTTTAGAGTTTTTAAATAAACTTATTATAATATGTATTATATTATTCCAATCTCCAAATATTGAATGCGTTTACATTGTATCATTTTTAATATATAATATAATTGTAAAAAAAGATTCAGTAATTGTAGAGAATAGAACTGATTTGGTTTAATTATAAAAAAAGAAAGGGAGAAAAATGGAAAAAAATGAAAAAAAAGATCCTATGGTTTCTGAAACACAAGAGTGGTTAAATGACACTTACTTAGGTGATTCTAGATTTACGAAAGTTAAATTATCTGGACATACAGGGTGGCCGACTATTCATGGATTAATATTAGCATTTCAAATAGAATTAGGACTTCAAGATACTTCACCAAATTTTGGAGATTCAACTATAGCGATGTTTAAAAAAACTTTTCCTGAAGGTATTAAACAACAAAATCAAAATGATAATACAAAAAACAATATTTATACTATAATACAAGGAGCTTTATGGTGCAAAGGGTATTCAACAGGTTCACCACTTACTCAAAACTTTCATAAGGGAACAGGACAAGCAATTATTCAACTCAAAAAAGATATGGGCTTAGGAGGAGATTCTACAGTTACTCTAGAAATAATGGAAGCTTTATTATCTATGAAACAATTTGTTTTACTTAGTTCATATGGAGGTACTAATGTAATTCGAACAATACAACAAAATTTAAATAGAGAATATCCTCAATACATCGGTATAATCCCTACAGATGGATTATACGGAAGAGAAATGAATACTGCATTAATTAAGGTATTACAAGCTGAACTTGGATTTAGTACAAGTGAAGCTACAGGTTATTTTGGTAATGGAACAAAAAGCAGATTAGTAGTACTCACAGTAAATAATTATAATAATTATCCTAGAATATTTAAAGTAGCATATTATTCGTTGCTATGTTTAGGGTATAATATGTTATCAAATGATCATTATTGGGGAGATAATTTTCAATTAGCTTTAAATAAGTTTCAAAAAGACTACGGTTTAATAACAAGTACTATAATTGATATTGACACATGGATGAGTTTATTAACAAGTAGAGGTAATCCTGATAGAAAAGTAGTAGCATGTGATACAAGATTTGAAGTAACAGATGAACTTTTAAAGGAAATAAAAGCTGATGGGTATGAAATAATAGGAAGATATTTAGTTGGAGGTGATTTTAAGGAAATAAGAGAAGGGGAATTAAGAAGAATTATTGATGCTGGGTTAAAATATTTTCCAATATATCAACAAAGTGCAAGATCAATAAATGATTTTAGTGAGAAAATTGGGATAGAAGATGGGAGATTGGCAGTAAAAGCAGCTAAAAGTAAAGGGATACCTAAAACAGTAATATATTTTGCGGTAGATATGGATATACTAGATTATCAGATTGATTCATATATTTTGGATTATTTTAAAGGTGTAAAACAAAGTGTAGATGGAATGTATCATGTTGGAGTTTATGGTTCAAGAAATGTCTGTAGTAGAGTTTCTGAAGCAGGATATGCAATATCAAGTTTTGTATCAGATATGTCTACAGGATTTAGTGGTAATTTAGGATTTAAAATTCCAGATAATTGGAATTATGATCAAATATTTGAAATCAAAAATTATAAAGGTAAATGGGATTTAGACAAAGATGCTTATAGTGGAAGAATACCCGCAGTATCATCAGTATTTTTTACTGATAAAGATTACTTAAAATATTCACCTAAATCTCCTGTTTTAAAGGATTCGATATTTGGTATTAATTACGTTATTTCTTTAATTGAAGAATTAGAAGAAATATATGATAATTATGGAGGTATACATGAAACATATTTAGGAGTTCTTAATTATCTTTCAAAAGAGTATCTAACAAAACCTAATTTCGTAATTTCGTCCGGTCATGGTCTAGAATTTCCTTTTGTTGAATATGTTAAAAAAAATTTTACTAGTTTCGGTATTACAATAGAAGCTATTATTGGAAAATTAAGAGCTGAAGTAAAAGATACAATAAATGGTAAAAACGATATCGCACATTTAGCATTTACTACACTTTGTTATCTTACAGATTCTTTGATTCCAGATTACTTAACAGGATGGGGAGGAGATATCTCAACGGGAGCAAAAAATATTTATCAATATTCCTTGAAATATCCTACTGTGGATAAAGAGAAATTGGCATATTCTTTAATTGGAGCTGATTTAACATCTAAATCAAATTTTCTTATTGAAAACAATATAGAATATGAACTTATAGAGTGCAATTTTACAGATTTATGTGACGATGCCGACGCTATAGGAATCTCTTCTTTAATTTCTGCTAGTCCAAAAGATAAAAATGTTTTAAGTAAATGTATGAAGAGTTATTACGGACATTTATCAGAATATAGAAGATTTAGTAATTATGGAAAAGATTTAGAAGATATGAGAACTCCTGGAACTATATTTGAATCAATAAAAAAGAAATTTAATGGAATTTTTGAGACTGTTGCATTTGATTATTTTAAATTACTAGTAGATAAAGCAACAGAGGAAGATAAAGATTTAGCATATAAAGCTTTATCAGAGTATATTTATAGAAGAATCAAACTACCGGATAAAGAAATAAAAGTTGGTTGGGTAAAAAATGGAAATAACTGGAATTATTATACTAAAGACGGTTTAAAAGTTATTTCAAAGTGGCAATGGGCACCTATATTAGATGAAAATGGTCAACCAACAGGAAAATTAAATTGGAAATATTTTGATTATAAAGGGAATAATATTGTACAAATTTATACTGAAAACAAAAGTTCATGGTTATCACAAGTTGGTCCAACAAAACAATATTATAAAGGTTGGTGGACAAATCCGGAAACGGGTTCTAAATATTTCTTTAGATTAACGACGGGATCAATGGTTAAAGGGGAACAATATATCGAAGGAAACTGGAGATTTTTCAGAAATTCAGGTACAATGGCAACTGGCTGGCAATATATAGATGGAGTATGGAAATATTTTAGAATTGGTTCTGGTACTAGAGTATCAGGTAGACAATACATTGATGGCAAATGGTATGAATTTACAAACGATGGTAAACTTATTGGGAAAAAATAATAAAGTATAATAAAAAGTATAAAATATATCAACAATAATATTATAATTATAAATAAAAAATAATTATAAAAAAAGTTTTTATATAAGTTCCTAACCAAAAAAAGAAACTTAATAGTACTTGTCTTTCTTGGAACAATGTAATTATAAGAATTAAAACTATACATACATCGAATTTAATTAACTCCACACTAATTAATGGAGCGATTCAATTAAAATTAATTTTTAACACTAGACATATACGTTCAACATGGTGTAAAGTTAAGACTTGTAAAAATATAATCACATTTTTTTAGATATGTAGTATAAAAATTCCAAGTAAAACTTGGAATAAAAATAATTAAACATTTAGATCTTAATAAGAATTTAACATCAGAAGAAGTATTAGAAATTACATCAATAGTTTTTAATCAAATATCACAAAAATAAAAAGCTGAAAATATTTAATTTCAAAAGGACTCTTTTCTAAAATAAAAAAGGTTTGTAATACGATGGATTTAAACAATAAGTAAACTAAAAGTAAATCAAAATTTCAGACTAAATTGTAATATTTAAATTCAATATTTAAAAAAAAAGGTGATGGTCAGAGTAGTCTTAGCTAATCTGTAATACCACCTTTTTTAATTGCAGAAACAATATTTAGTATTTTTAACATAATTGAAATGTTTTATATTACAAATTCCTACTAAATATGGTATAATTAGTATGAGTTTTTATGGAGGAAATATGGCTAATAATATAAGAAAAAGAAATACAAGAAAAAATAATAATAGTACAAAATCAAAGGCATTTATTGTATTATTTTTATTTATATTTTTATTAGCAGCAATTATTCTTAAAGGAAATATGGGGATAATTGGAGAGGTAGTAAGTAAAGGTATTTTTATTATATTAGGAGTTACAGCTTATATTTTTCCTTTTTATGCCATTTTTGTTTTCATTGCAATTTTGAATGAAAAATTTTGGGATAAAAACAGATCAACCATTTCAATTATTACATTACTTTTATTAGTATTAGGAGTGTTTATTTCTACCTTTTACGTTGAGGGTGATGGATATGGAAAAATGATTGAAAACTCATATGATCAAGCATTAGACTATACAGGAGTTGGTTTTATATTTACATCAATATACTTTGTATTTAAAACCTTAATTGCTGATATAGGTATTTATATATTTACATTTTTAGCGTTTTTCATTTCATATTTTTATCTTTTTGATAAATCTTTTTCTGAATTCTTTAGAAATATATTTAATGGTATAAAAAGATTTTTTATCAATATTAAAAATAACAAATCTAAAAAAATCCAAACAAATAAAAATAAATCTAAAAATTCAAAAGATAGCTTAATTGAATTTAATAAAAAAGAAAAAGATGCAATTGAAGGTAATGATACTAGAATTGAACCTAAAATTTCTTATCATAATATGAACAATACAACTACATCTAAAAATGTAGCTTTAGATGATGAAAATAGTAGTGCAGATCAAATGGGCATAGTATATGATGAAGAGTATGAATATACTAAACCACCTATTGATTTGTTAACAAATCAACCAGATTCTAAATCGGATGATGAAGATAGACTACTTAAAAATGCAGATATTATTGTTGATACATTAGAGAGTTTTGGTATTAGTTCAGAAGTTGTTAAAATCAATAACGGACCAACTGTTACATCTTATGAAGTTAAGCCTCAACAAGGAGTAAAGGTAAGTAAAATTGTAAACTTATCTAATAACTTGGCGATGGCGTTGGCTTCCTCAGGCATTAGAATTGAAGCTCCAATACCAGGTAAACCTTATGTGGGTATTGAAGTGCCAAATTTAAACAAAGATATTGTAACATTTAAGTCATTGATTACAACTGATGAATTCAACAAAGAGGATGATGATGTCACAGTTGCTATAGGTAGAGATTTATTTGGTAATCCTTTATATGCAAAAATCAATGAAATGCCTCATTTACTTATTGCTGGGGCAACAGGATCTGGTAAATCTGTTCTTATGAATGTTATTATTATGAGCATTATATATAGATACACACCTAATGAAGTAGAATTTATAATGATAGATCCGAAAATGGTAGAATTGAAGGTCTATTCAGGTATACCACATTTAAAAGGCAGAAAGGTTGTTACAAAAGCCCAAGAAGCCACAGCTTCATTACATGAGGCTGTTAAAGAAATGACATCTCGTTTTGAAAGATTTTCAAAAACTGGATGTAGAGATATAAAATCATATAATCAAAAAGTAGAAGAAGATAATGAAGATGGAGAACTAGAAAAAATGCCATATCTAGTTGTCATTATCGATGAATTATCTGATCTTATGATGGAAGCATCTAAAGATGTTGAAAACTATATTACTAGACTTGCTCAAATGGGTAGAGCTAGTGGTGTACACTTAATTATTGCAACTCAAAGACCAAGTGTAAATGTTATAACTGGTATTATAAAAGCAAATATCCCATCAAGGATTGCTTTCCAAGTTGCTTCAAATGTTGACTCTAGAACAATCATAGATATGTCTGGGGCAGAAAAACTATTAGGTAAGGGTGATATGCTTTATTTCCCTGGGAAATTCCCAAAACCTAAGAGAGCACAAGGTGCATTTTTATCAGATAGTGAAGTTGAAAGAGTCGTAACATTTGTAAAAAATAAAAATGATGAAATTGAAAATGATAATAGTTTCAATAAGATCATAGAAGAAGTAAAAACACAACAAGATCCTCTGGATGAAGTTGATGAGTTATATGACGAAGCTGTACAATTTGTTGTAATGGAAAACCAAGCATCTATTTCTGCTATTCAAAGAAGATTTAGAGTTGGTTATGCTAGAGCTGGTCGTATTATTGATCAAATGACTAGAAGAGGGATTGTTAGTGAACAAGATGGTAGTAAACCAAGAAATGTGTTAAAAACATTAGAAGAAATAGAAATGGAAAAAAATAATGAAGCGAATGCTGAAGATGAATTTAGCGAACAAACTAACAATTATTAGATTATTTATGGTTCCTATATTTGTCCTAATTTATAATAGATTTGGAGTAACATCACCAATTCCTGCAATTATATTTGCTTTAACATCTGCAACTGACTTTTTAGATGGTTATATTGCAAGATCAAGAAACTTAATTACAACTTTTGGTAAATTTATGGATCCATTAGTTGATAAAGTTCTTACACAAGCTGGGTATATTGTTTTAGTAGGATCAGGTATTATACCTGCATGGACAGTGATTGTTATAGTATTTAGAGAATTATTAATTGATGGTTTAAGAATTTTAGCAGCGTCAAATAATATTACTATTGCTGCTTCAATATATGGTAAATTAAAAACAACAAGCCAAATGATAACAATCATAATGTACCTTTTATCTGGAGTATTGACATTTATTCCAGATATCGTATATCAGATACTATTATATATTTCAATAATATTAACGATCATTTCTGGATTAGACTACCTAATAAAAAATATCGAGGTTTTAGACCTAGATAATATTTAGGAGGTTTATTATTACTGAAAAAAATATTGATAAAGACAAGAAAAAAGCTCTAGATCGTGCTTTATCACAAATAGAAAAATCATACGGGAAAGGTTCTATAATGATTTTAGGAGATGCTCCTGAAAGAAATGATATTGAAGCTATCCCAACAGGTGCGATAAATCTAGATATCGCGTTAGGAATCGGTGGATTACCTAGAGGTAGAGTTGTAGAGATCTACGGCCCAGAGTCCTCTGGTAAAACAACATTATCACTACACTGTATTGCAGAAGCTCAAAAAATGGGTGGTATAGGTGCATTTATCGATGCAGAGCATGCTTTAGATGTGCACTATGCAAAAAACTTGGGTGTAGATATTGAAAATTTAGTATTATCACAACCAGATACTGGTGAACAGGCTTTAGCTATCGTTGAATCTCTTGCAAGATCAAACGCTGTTGACATCATCGTTGTCGATTCTGTTGCAGCTTTAGTTCCTAGAGCAGAAATTGAAGGTGATATGGGTGATAGCCATGTCGGTTTATTAGCTAGACTTATGTCTCAAGCTATGAGAAAATTAACAGCAATTGTTGCTAAATCAAACACTACAGTTATTTTCTTAAATCAATTAAGACAAAAAATTGGTGTTATGTTTGGTAATCCTGAAACCACAACTGGTGGTATTGCTCTTAAGTTCTATTCTAGTGTAAGATTAGATATCAGAAGAAAAGAACAAATAAAAAATGGGGAAGATGTAATTGGTAATAGTACACAAGTAAGAGTTGTAAAAAACAAAGTTGCACCACCATTTAAAGTAGCCACATTTGATATTATGTATGGAACAGGTATATCTAAAGTTGGTACTGTACTTGACTCAGCTGTAGACTTTGAAATTGTTGATAAGGCTGGATCATGGTATAGCTACAATGGCGATAGACTTGGTCAAGGTAGAGAAAACGTAAAAGATTATCTTTTGAAAAATGAAGATATTTATGCCGATATAGAACAAAAAATTAGAGAGAGACTTAAAAACGGTGATGGTCATTTAAAAGGATATGAAACGAAAGATGAAGATGGCGAAATAATTGAATAATAAGCATCAGGAGGAAATGCATGGATTTTATATATTATGCACTGGCCTTGCTTGTGGGAGTTATTATTGGATATATAATTGTTTCAATTGTGAAAACAAATGCTGATAAGAAGAAAATTAATTCTTCGGAACAAATTTCCAGAAGAATAATTGATGATGCTAATAAAGACGCTGATACTTTAAAAAGAGAAGCTATACTGACAGCTAAAGATGAGATTTTTAAATTAAAACAAAATATAGAACAAGAAAATACTAGAAGAAAGAGTGAAATTGACAAACACGAACAAAGGTTAGTAAAAAAAGAAGAAAATTTAGATAAGAAACTTGATAAATTAGACAGAAAAAATGATTCATTAAATAGTAGACTTAAAAATGTTGAAAAGAAAGAAGAAGATATAAAAAATATTTTAACTAAACAAGTCGAAGAACTTGAAAGGATTTCAAGTTTAACTGAAGATGAAGCTAAACAAATTATATTAAATCAAGTTTCAGAAGAATCAGAACATCAAAAAGCTTTGATATTGAGAGAATTCGAAGCGAGAACAAGGGAAGATAAAAATAGACTATCAAGAGAAATTATTGCTTCCGCTATACAAAGACAAGCTTCAGAAATAGTTGCAGAATCATCTGTTTCTGTGGTAACATTACCTAATGATGAGATGAAAGGTAGAATAATTGGTAGAGAAGGAAGAAATATAAGAGCTTTTGAAAGTTTAACAGGTGTTGATTTAATTATTGATGATACACCAGAAGCCATTGTTTTATCATGTTATGATCCAAGAAGAAGAGAAATTGCAAAACTTACTCTTGAAAAATTAATGGTGGATGGTAGAATTCATCCTGCTAGAATTGAAGAAATGTATGAAAAAGCTTTAGAAGATATCGACCAAAGAACTAAAGAATATGGGGAAGAAGCGTGTGAAAAAGCCAGAGTTCACGGACTTCACCCTGAATTAGTCAAAATCCTTGGTAAATTAAATTACAGAACTTCTTACGGACAAAATGTATTATGGCATTCTGTAGAAGTTGCTAATATTGCTGCTATTATTGCTAGAGAATTAGGCATAAATGATAGAATAGCAAGACGTGCAGGATTGTTACATGACATCGGTAAAGCTTTAGATCATGACATTGAAGGTACTCATGTAGAAATTGGTGTAAATTTATGTAGAAGATACAAAATTAAAGAAGATATTATTCACTGTATCGAAGCACATCATTTCGATGTACCATTTAATTCATTAGAAGCAATGGTTGTACAAGCTGCTGATGCTATATCAGCTTCAAGACCTGGTGCAAGACGTGAAGCCTTAGAACAATACATTCAAAGACTTACAAATCTTGAAAACATTGCAAATTCATATGAAGGTATTAGAAAAGCTTATGCAATACAAGCTGGTAGAGAAATCAGAGTGATGGTTGAACCAGATAAGATTTCTGATGACAGACTTGTTATATTATCAAATGAAATTGCAAAACAAATAGAAAATGAACTTGAATATCCAGGTAAAATTAAAGTTCACACAATTAGAGAAACTAAATCTGTTGCATATGCAAAATAGTATTTAGTTAATAAAGTAAAATATAATATGGGTGAGAATAATCCTCTCATCCATATGTTTTTTTTGGTTATAATAGTCACATTAACTTAGTGATGTCTTAAAACAGAGTTAGGTTACGAATACAAAGCAAAATAATAATAGAGTTTAGGAGTTTAAGATGAAAAAGAAATATTTTTTTAGTGATAAAAATTTTATTAAAATGATATTATCAGTTGCGTTGCCAGTATCCTTGCAATTCTTAATATCGACGTCAATAAATATGGCAGATACAGTTATGATTAGCTCCCTTGGTGGTGCAGAAATAGCCGCTGTTGGACAAGTTAATCAATATGTTTTTTTCTTTATTGTAGCATGTTTTGGTGTTTCAAGTGCGGGCGCAGTGTTTTTCTCGCAACACTTTGGAGACAACGATCAAGACAATGTTAGAAGATATTTAAGTTTAACACTTCAATTATCAATATTAATAAGTTTAGTGTTTACTTTCTTCTCAATTTTATTTCCAGAACATATAATGAGAGTACTTATTCCTGATGAAGAAGTTATAAAACATGGTTCATTATATTTAAGATTGATTTCAATAACTTTTATACCAACTGCCATTTCACAAGTTTACAATACTGTTCTTAGATCAGTAAATAGAGCAAGAGAACCATTATTTGTTTCATTCATCTCATTTATTTTAAATGTATTATTTAACTACATCTTTATATTTGGTAAATTTGGAGCACCTGCTTTAGGAGTTGCTGGGGCTGCATTAGGTACAATAATAGCAAGATTCGCAGAAATAATAATATTAAATATTATTATCTATAAAGAAAAGCATGGTTATGAAACAATTACACCTTTAGATTTATTCAAAATAGATAGATTGAGAATTAAGAACTTCATTCCTATCGCATTACCAATCATTATGGCTGAAGTATTCTGGGCTTTAGGACAATTACTATTCTCAATGGCTTATGCAAGAATAGGAAAAGATGCAACTGCCTCAATACAATTAACAGGAACAATACAAAATATATTCTTTATTATTGTTAATTCTCTAAATACTGCTGCGGCTATATTAATTGGACAAACTTTAGGTAGTTCAAGGAAGGACAAGGCTGAAGTATTCGCAAGCTACTTCCTTCAAATAAATACATTAATAGGTTTTATATCTTTATTAGTATTGGTATTTATGCCACACACATTAATGAAGATTTACTCAAATATCGAACCACAAATTTACAATACAGCTATAAATTTACTTATAATAAGAGGAATTTTCATACCATTTAGATTTATTAACGGTATGCTTTTCGTAGGTATATTTAGAGCGGGAGGGGAGACAAAACTACCTCTAATTTTCGAACTATGTACGATGTGGTTATTTGCAATTCCAATGTCATTTATCGGAGTATTAGTATTTAAATGGCCGATAGAATGGATATTCTCAATTGTAAGTTTTGAAGAATTAGTAAAGCTTTTATTAATAATGCCTTTATACAAGAAGAAAAGATGGCTAAATAATATTACAAGTCAAGAAAAAACAACTGGGGCTATTGCATAAGTCCCTAACCGCGAAAAAAGGAACTGTTACATAATAACCAAAATGTTATTTTGCAATAGTTCCTATTTCACTAATATTTTTGTTAAATATATCACAATAAAACTATGTTATTTTCATAAAATAGGGTATAATTTTATTTGTCAATTTCATAAAATCTTATAGAATCAATAATTTTAGATAATTTAACCCTAGAATTATCTTTTAGTTTTAGCATATTATCAAAATATTTTAATTCATAGTCTTCAATTGATACTTCTTTTCTAGAATTTAATCGTTTATCTATTTCTAATTTTCTTATTTTTTCCTTATAATCCGCTGATAAATTCACAGTAAAAAGCTCACCAACAGCACCAGATCCATAACTAAAAAGTGCAATTTTTTCGTGTTCATTTATATTACCATAGTACAATAAAGATAATAATGATAAATATAATGAACCAGTATAAGTATTTCCAATATTTTTACATAATATTTTAGATGTAATTTCTGACAAATGCTTTGTTTTAAAATCTATATATTTATCATCAAGTGATTGTAATGCTTTATCTCTCATTTTTGAAAAAGGTAGATGAAAAATCATCGATGATATTTCATCGAAATTCTGATATTTATCTATAAAGCTTTCAAAACATAAAGTAAACAATTCAATATATAATTTTATAGAAAGTTTTCCATCAACTATTGGATATTTACAGTCATTTGGTCGCAAAAATCATTAGCATTTTTTGTAGCAAAAATGAATTTAGAATTAATCTCTAAAATTTCACAATTTTCACTTATAAGCATTGCTATTGCGCCAGCTCCTTGTGTAACTTCTCCAGGCGTATTAGCCCCATATTTAGATATATCTGAAGAAAGGACAAGGACTTTTCTACCAGGATTTTGTTTGATATAATTTACCGCAATCTTTATAGCCGCAGTTGTTGAATAGCATGCTTGTTTTATCTCAAATGAACTAGCAAAACTATTAATTTTCAATATATCATGAACCACTGTAGCTGCAGATTTTGAAAAATCAATACCGCTTTCTGTTGCGAAAATGACTTGATCTATTAACTTTCTATCCTCATCATCTATCATATTAATTGCTGCATTAGAAGCCATTGAAATAATATCCTGAGAAGAGGGGATAACAGACATTTTTTCCTGACCAATCCCTACAAGATATTTGTTTGGATCTACCAATCTTTTTTCTGCAAGTTTTTTTATATCAATATAATACTCAGGTATATAAAGATTGATTTTCTCAATTCCTACTTTTACCATTATTTTTCACCTCTTATTTTATGTAATATTTCTTTAGCATCTGTTATACTGTATTTTTTCAATTTAGCTAATTCCATTACTACAGGATTTATTTCATCAGATTTTGCTCCCGCTTGTATTGCGATAGTTTTCGCGTGTAAACTCATATGTCCTTTTTGTATACCATCAGTCACCAAGGCTTTTAATGCACTAAAGTTTTGAACAAGTCCCACAGCTGCAATTATGCAAGCAAGTCTTTTGGCATCAGGATTTTTCAATACTGATAGCGCCCATTTTCCTATAGGATGTACGGAAATAGTCCCACCTACAGTTGCAACTGGCATAGGTATCTCTATTTCTCCATTTAAAACTTCTTTTTCACCGTCATATAACCAAGTTGTTAATGCTTGATATTTACCATCTTTAGAAGCATAACTATGTGCAGATGATTCAATTGCTCTCCAATCATTACCTGTAGCCAAGGCTACAGCATCAATACCATTCATAATACCTTTATTATGTGTTGCACATCTATAAATATCTAATTTAAGCATGATAAAATCTGTCCAGAGAATGCTTCATTTATTTCTAAAATATCTATATCATTTATTAAATCTATATTGTTATTTTCACATAATTCTTTAATAGCACATACAGGCCCAATACCCATGTCTATTGCTGGTACACCTACAATAGAATAATCTTTAAAGATGGCCATAATTTCTAATTGATCTGCATTTGCAATTTCTCTTGTAGTCATTATCTGAAAACTAGCTCCATCATTTAGTGATGAAGAATTTCCCGCTGTTATAGTACCATTTGATATAAAACAAGGAGTTAATTTACTTAATTTTTCTATAGATGTATCATCTCTTATCTGCTCATCTTTATTGAAAATACTTGTATTTCCTTTGTTATCAGCAATCGAAATAGGGACAATTTCTTGATCTAATCTGCCATTTTTTTGAGCTTGATATGCTCTCATGTGAGAAATATAGGCGAATTTATCTTGATCTTTTCTGGAAATTTTATATTTCTTCACTAAATTTTCTACTGTAATTCCCATATGAGAAATAGGGGAATTACTTCCAGATAAATTTCTATGTAATAAAATATTAGAATCTAATATTTCAAAGTTTCCAAGTATGTTATTTTTATATCGAATTTCTGGTGGTAAGAAATAGGGGGCTCTTGAAAGTGATTCTGCACCACCCACAGCAATAAATTTTTTCTTTTTAAAAGTTAATTCTTGAAATCCTAACACTGCAGCCTGTATACCAGAACCACATACTCTATTTATCGTCATACCGGTACATTGATCTTTAAGACCTAAATTCATAGCAATCATTTTTGCAATATTACAAGAATTTTTTAATCCCAGTACATTTCCAATTATCACTTCGTCAATAACATCTTTATTTATCTTTGCTCTTTTTATTGATTCTTTTAGAGCTATTTCAGCAAGTTTTTCAACTTTAATATTTTTTAAAGCTCCTAAATATTTTCCGATGGCTGTTCTTGCACTAGAGATAAATACAATATCATCTTTACATTTTATCATTATAAACCTATTTTATTATATTGTGATAAACGTTTATTGCTAAACAACAAATATTTATTATATTCTAACATAACTACTAAGAAATTTAAATAAATACATTTTAACTCTTACAGTTTCACTCATAAAAAGTTCTTGAAAATAATTCTATATAATTATCATAAAAAGTAGACATACAATTACATTACTATCCTTTAAAAAATCGCTTAGAATCGATTTTAGAGCGTCATATTTTTAGGATTTTTGTGGAAATTTGGCTTTTTAAGTATTTTATAATTTTAAGTAGAATTAATAATAAAATAGAGTAAAATTTGTCAAAAAATATAAAAAACATAAATTGAAAATTTTTGTTGATATTAGAAATCAATTAATAGTGATAAAAGATAAAATGGCAGCAATATAAGATTAAAGTTAAAATGTGATAATAGTAATATATGATAATATGATTCTAGGAGATAAGAAAAAGAATTAATAAGAGAAGCTACAACTATAACGAGAAATATAAAAGATATAATGAAAGATAAAAGCAAAATTGAATTTGAGAGTTATAAAGAATAAAGGCCAAAGAACCAAAATATAAGAATATCATAAAATAAGTACCGAAAACGTCAAAATTAGGCTATTGATCATATTTCGGATTTAAAAGATATACTTTGTCACAAAATTATTATTTTGTGACAAAATTTACATTTCAATTTATTGCCTTTTATTTTTATTTCATAGAGACTATATCGCCCTACTTTAAACTTAACAGTGTAAAAATAACTTAAAATTAATTCTTGGTTCTTTTATTTATATTAATAAGATATTCTCAAACCCCTTTATAACACACATAAAAAAAGAAGCTAGATATAACACCCAACTTCTCATTTACATTAATATTATTTATATTTTTCTTCTAGTTTTGACATCCACCAGCCTAATAATATACCACCTGCTAATGTTGCTACACATAAAGCATATTGTACAAATGCAAATCCTGCATAGTCTGTAGGTATTATAATTACTGTAGATGCTGCAACTATCCCCACAATAAAATGGAAGAATTTACTATAATGTGTTTTAAATATTTTTTCTATAAATTTTGATAATAAAATTATAGTTACTATTGCACCTATTCCTATTGGTATAATTACTCCCATATCAAGTGATTTAAATCCGTCTGACATTTTTTGATATAGTCCCATGTATAGTATAAAGTTTGATGGACTTAATCCTGGAACAAGTACACCAAGTGAGATCAATGCTCCTGATATAAACCATGTAAAGAAGTTTGCTGGTACACTTCCTTGGAATAATTGTTGACCAAATACAAGTAAAACAAATCCAAAGATAAATGAAAGTACCATAACGATATAATCTGTTTTATCTCTCCCCTCTTTACCCGCTTCACTCCATAATGCTGGTGCTGTACCGACAATACAACCAACGAAAAACCATCTAACAATTGTCGCATAGTTTTCTAAAACATATGAAACTCCAAATGATAGTAAAACAATACCTGCTAATCCACCTAAACCTACTGGTATAAAAAATTTAACATTTTCTACGAAATTTTTTCTAATATTTGCTAAAAATCCAATTATTCTTTCATATAGACCAAAGATCGCAGCTAATGCACCACCACTTACTCCTGGTATGATAAATCCTGATCCAATAAACATCCCCTTCACAAATCTTAGTAACCATGATTGTGAGGAATTATTTTCTGTATTTTTCAATTTAACCTCCAATTAAAGCTTATATTATTTATAAGACTAGATTATTATATCATAACTGAAAAGTAAAATGGTAAAATATTAGAATATTTTTATTTTTTTATTTTATGTTTATTCTAATGAATGTGCGGAAAATATTAAGCTATTTTAAATTTTTTGATTTCACGATATAATATTACTAGTAGTAGAAAGGATATGACATGGATAAAGACACTCCTGTTTTTTTAACAGATTTTATTAATTATATAAAAACAATTAAGGGTCTATCTCAAAACACTGTAAATGAATACTATTATGATATCAGATTATATTTAAAATATATGACATATAGATTGAATTTACTTGATTTTGAAGATGGTACTAAAATTGAGGATATAAATATTAGAAAATTACGTGAACAAGATTTAAAAGGAATAGATATCATAGATTTACATAGCTATATATCTTATCGTGATACAGATAGAGATAATAGTACAACTACAAGGGCTAGAAAAATATCAAGTCTTAGAACTTTTTATAAATATCTTAATAATATATCTAAAAAGCTTGATGAAAATCCCACTTTAGAGCTTGAAACACCAAAGACAAAGAAGAGAAATCCTATTTATCTTACTTTAGATGAGTCAAAAAAATTATTAAATACTATAAGTAAAGAAAAAAATATATTTTTAAGATATAGAGATTTTTCCATTGTTTTAATTTTTTTAACTACAGGATTGAGATTATCAGAATTATCAAGTATGAATTTAGATAGTATAAATGATATGGAATTTTCTGTCATTGGTAAAGGTGATAAGGAAAGACATGTATACATGACTGAGGCATGTAAATACGCCGTGGATGCTTATCTTGATGTTAGACCTGATGTAGAGGATGAAAAAGCCTTATTTTTAAGTAATAGAAAACAACGAATGAGTAATAGAGCTATACAGCATATGATTGATAAGTATTTAGCTCTTGCAGGTTTTGATACTACAAGATATTCAACACATAAATTAAGGCATACTGCTGCTACATTAATGTATCGTGAAGGTGTTGATATCAGGACACTACAAAAGGTGTTGGGACACACATCAGTAGCGACTACACAAATATATACTCATGTAGTCGATGATAGTGTAAAAAAGGCTATTGATGTTAATCCACTAAATGATATTAAAATGGATGACTAAACATTTTCTCTAAATAGTGATATAACTTTTCCAAGTATTGTTAAATTGTCAGGTATAATTGGTTTCATTGTAGAGTTTTCAGGAACTAACATTACCTGACCATTTTTATTATATAATCTTTTACAGGTAGCTTCATCATCGATTAGAGCTATTACAATTTCACCATGTTCAGCTGCATTAGTTTTCTTAACTAATACCTTATCTCCATCAAGTATACCAGCTTCAATCATAGATTCACCACTTATCTCAAGCATAAACAATTCTCCTTGTTTAGAGTAATAGCTTGGTATAGGAAAATAAAATTCAATATTTTCTATTGCTGTGATAGGCTGTCCGGCAGATACTTTACCAACTATCGGTACATCAATTGTTTCTTCTTGATTTCTAGTTGAACCATATAAATCTTTTACTATTTCAATTGATCTACTTGTTTGACTACCTCTTTTTATATAACCATATTTTTCTAATTTATTTAAATCTCCATTTGCAGTTGAAGTTGACTTTATACCTACACCAGCACATATATCTCTAACTGAAGGTGGGAATTGATTTTTGCTGATATAGTCTATTAAAAACTCTAGTACTTTTTCTTGTCGTTCATTTAACATTTTTACCTCCTCTGTTTAATCAAATTATATCAAATTTAAAAAATAAAAACAAATGTTCTTTTTCTCTTGACATAGAACAGATGTTCTGATATATTATAGCTAAAGAACATTTGTTTGAGAGGTGAAAAATGAAATTCAGAGTTAAAGATCAAAAAAAATTTAATAGATTTATAATTTTAAGTGCTTTATTAGTTATATTATTTACACTATTCTTTACAACTATGGGCTCTCACCCATTTGTAGAAGGAAAATCAGAAGAAAAAACTATTACTGTTGATTACGGTGATACTTTATGGGATATCGCAAAAAATGTTGATTCAGATAGAGATCTTAGAGAAATAATTTATGAGATTAAAGAGTTAAACAATATCGATGAATCAGATATTTATCCTGGAGATCAAATTAAAGTTCCAACATACTAATTTTTAAATAATTACCTCTAATATATGTTAATATATATTAGAGGTAATTATGCATTTAACGGAATTTAAAAAGATACTTATTATAATAAGTACAAAGAGTAATAACTATAAAAAAATTGAAAACAAAATATCTAAAAAATTTAATGACATATTTAAAAATAATATCAATAAAAGATTTGAAATAATATTATCTAAGGATAAATACAGCATTAGTAATGAATCAAAAAAATTTGCGGAAAATAATAATAGTGAACAATCTTTATTAATAATAGTCGGTGGAGACGGTTCTATAAGCGAAGCAGTAAATCAAGTATATCATACAAATATTAATTTCTCTTTTTTACCTAATGGTACAGGTAATGATTTTTCTAAAACTGTCTACGGTAAATTAAAATTTGATGAAATACTAGATAATATTGAAAATATAAAAATTGAAAAAATAGATTTATTAAAAATAAACGAAAAAGTTTCTATAAATGTTGCATCATTTGGTTATGAAAGCATCGTTTTAAAAAAATCATTACAAATAAAAGAAAATTTTCCCGCTTTAGGTAGTTTATCATTTATGTTAGGCGTCATATTTACATTAAATAAAATCCAAAAATACAATTTTGAATATGAACTTATTATGGATAATGGTGAAATAGTACAAGGCGAAAAAGAATATATGCTAACAGCTATATGCAATGGAAAATACTATGGTGGTGGATTTAACCCTGCCCCATACGCTTCTATAACAGATGGTATAGCAGATGTTAATGCAGTAGAGTATGTAAGTATATCTAAATTATTAAGAGTAATCTCTTTATATAAAGATCATAGACATCTTTCAGTTAAAGAAAGTAGAAACTATAAAGTTATTTCGGGTAAATACAAGAGAAAAGATAACTCAACATTTATCGGAAATATTGACGGAAATATTGAAGAATTTAAGGAAGTCAATTTTAAGATTTTACCTGAACAATTAAATTTGGGGATTTTTAAGTTCAAATAATGATTACTTTCTATTTTTAAAAGAATATAAAAATAACTACTACATAGTTGGAGCTTTTCAAGGAAGATTTATAGTAAAAGAAAATTATGTATTTCAACAAACTTCTGAAAATATAAAATTAGAAGATTATTCACCAATGGATTATAACGATTTTAAAAATCTTATTATTTCAAATTTAAAATAATTTAACAAAAATCTGCTTTGAATTAATTAAATTTTTTTCAAAGCAGATTTATTAATTTAGTCATTTACAGAACTAAGAATATATTTTATCATTTTATTTTCATTATATTTAGATACATCCAGCCATTGAGAGTATTCATTTCTTCTAAACCAAGTAAGTTGTCTTTTAGCATAATGCCTAGAGTTTTGTTTTAATTTATCTATCATTTCTTCATAAGTGTATTCATTATTTAAATATGAAATGACTTCTCTATACCCTATTGCTTTCATGGATTGAGAGTTTGGATCTACTCCGTCTTCCAATAGAGATTTCACCTCATCTATAAGACCACTTTCTATCATTATATCAACACGCTTGTTTATTCTATCATAGATTATTTTTCTATCATTTGTTAAAACAAATAAATGATAGTTAATATCTTTAATAGATTTCTCCCTATCATAATTGATAAGTTTACCTGATTTTTCAAATACTTCTATAGCACGAATTAATTTCTTTTTATCTTTAATATTTAAATGTGAATAATTTTCATAGTTAATACTATATACTTTATCTAATAAAGTTTGAGGATTTTTAGAATACTCTTCTTCTAATTTTTTCCTTAATTCATAATCAGGTTTTACATTGATAAAGTCATAATCATAGATAAGAGAATCTAAATATAATCCTGTTCCACCAACAATAACTGGAATCTTATTATTTTTTAACATTTCTTCAATTATTCTGTAAGCGGATTTTTGAAAATCATGCACAGAATAGTTTTCATCAGGTTCTATTATATCAATTAGATGATGTTTTATACCATCCATTTCGCTATCTTTAATCTTTGCCGTTCCAATATCCATATGTTTATATATTTGCATCGAGTCAGCTGAGATTATTTCAGTATTTAATTGTTTTGCAATTTGAATGGACAAACTTGTTTTTCCAACAGCTGTAGGTCCGGAAATTATTATTACATCATTCATTATTTTAATAACCTCATAAATACATCATAATCTATATTGAAAATAATTGGATTTCCATGTGGTGAAGTATTTGGATTAGTTGTTTTTAGTAATTCTTTATATAAAGTTTCGGATTCAATTTCTGATAAATTTGTGTTTTTATTTATTGAAAGTGATAATGTCTTTCTGAGTAAGTATTCTTTTGTTTTATCAGAATTTTTATTAGATATTTCATCAAACAATTCTAAAAAGTAGGTTTTATCCCCAGGCTTATCTAAGAAATATGGAACTTGTCTTATGATAATTGCATTATTTGAGAATAAATCTATTTCATAACCTATAGATTCAAAACTCTCTTTATTTTGTTCGAAAATATCTAGTTCTTTCTTTGTAAGATTTATTATTATAGGTTCTAATAATTTTTGCGATACTATATTTTCTTTCTTCATTTCCCTATCAAATAATATTCTCTCATTTGCTCTCACAATATCTACAAATACTAATTTTTTTTCAGAATTATTTTCAAATAAAATATACTTATTAAATAATATAGTCTTGAAGATTAATTTTTCATCAATAAATTTTATTTGTTCTTTATCATTTTTTTCATTTAAATCTGAAACTTCTTCTTGTTTTAGATTTTCAAAATCATAGGTAGTATCATTTACAATATAAGGTTTATTTTCGTTTTTAACACAATTAATTTTTTCATCGCTAAGTTTATCGTCTATTTCTCTAAAATCGATTATAGGCGAATTTGTTGCGTCTGAAGTAGTATTATCTTTATCGACTACTTTAGAATCATCTGTTTTTGGCTGACTATCATTTTTAAATATATCTAGTATATTTTTGTAGCCATCACCATGGTTTAATTCATAAAAACGCACTTTATTATCTTTTTCTTTTAAAGAAATATTTTTATTTTCATCACTTAAATACAGTAATTCTGTGATTTTCTTATTTAATAAATCAAACAATTGCTCTGAAAATGAAAATTTAATTTTTTGTTTATTTGGGTGAATATTGATATCTATAAGGTCAGGACTAACCTCTATTTTAATATCAAATAGTGGAAATCTTCCCGCTGGAATTAAATTGTTATATGCATTTTCAATCGCTTCAACAATTTGTTCATTTTCAATATATCTACCATTCACATAAATAAATTGCATTGATCTATTTCCTTTATAAAATTTATTATTAGAAATAGTGCCATCTATTTTGTAATTATCTGATTTTATATCTAATTCTATTGAATTTTTCACAAAATCCCTGCCAAATAGAGTTTCATAATTAGATTTTTTTGAATCTTCTGCTATAGTCCTAAACATCTCTCTATTATCTTTTATATAAGTAAAAGATATCTCTGGATGTCCAATGGCAAAAGAATACATCAAATTTGTTATCTTATTTGCTTCAGTAATATCTGAGGCAAGAAATTTTTTTCTTGCTGGTAAATAATTAAATATATCAAATATCTCAATAATTGTACCTGTGTTCATACCGACACTTTCAGTTGAAATTAATTTATTATTGTCATATTTTACCATAGTACCAACTACATCTTTTTCAGTTTTAGTTCTCATAGTTAGTCTAGATACTGAAACAATTGATGCTAAAGCTTCACCTCTAAAACCCATAGAGTAAATTTTATAAAGATCTTCAAATGATTCAATTTTTGATGTAGCGTGTCTTTTAAAAGCAAGCTCAATATCATCCTTATCTATTCCATGTCCATTGTCACTGACTTTAATGTATGATTTACCACCATTATTTATTTCAACGACAATATTTGTTGAGCCTGCATCAATTGAATTTTCAACTAATTCTTTAACAACTGAAGCAGGTCTTTCTACAACTTCACCAGCAGCAATTTTTTGAATTGTATCTTCACTTAATACTTTAATCATCTGTAATATCCTTAGCTTTATTTTTGAAACTGTTAATTAATTGCAATGCATCCATAGGAGTTAAATTATCAATATCAATTGATTTTAACTCTTTGATTATTAAATCTCTCTTGATTTCATTTTCATTATCTTCATTTACTGATGCAAAACTAAGTTGTTTGTTTTCTTCTAAAATATTTTTATCTAAACTACTTAGTATTACATTTGCTCTAAATAATATCTCATCTGGGAGTCCAGATAATTTTGCAACTTCAATCCCATAGGATCTATCTGTCTTTCCTCTAACTATTTTTCTAAGAAAAACAATATTATCTTTTTCTTCATAAATTTCAACCTTTAGATTTTCAACATTTTCCATACTATCTTCCAAATCTGTTAATTCATGATAATGGGTTGCAAATAAAGTTTTACAATTAATGTTTTTACTAATATACTCAATTATTGACTTAGCAATACTATATCCATCATATGTGCTTGTTCCCCTACCCACTTCATCAAGGATAACAAAACTATTTTCTGTTGCATTTTTAATGATATTGGACATTTCCTTCATTTCAACCATAAATGTCGAATCACCTTTAGCTAAATTATCAGAGGCACCTATTCTTGTAAAGATTGCATCTGATATAGATATATCGCAGCTATCAGCAGGTACATAAGAACCAATTTGCGACATCAATACAATTAATGCAACTTGTCTCATATAGGTGGATTTACCCGCCATATTTGGCCCAGTAATAATTTGAATAGTTTTATTTTTTCTTCCAATCAATGTATCATTTGCAATAAATTGATTCTCATCCATTGTTTGCTCAACCACAGGATGTCTACCTTTTGAAATTGAAATATAATTTTCACTATTAAAAATAGGTCTACAATAATTATTTTTTAATGCAACTCTAGCAAAAGAATTAAGAGCATCTATTGTAGCTATAATATCTGTACTTTCCTTAATTCGTGTAGAGTTATGCGCAACAGTTTCTCGTATTTCATTAAATAATTGATATTCTAAATCCATGGTTTCGTTACTACTACTTAAAATCATATCAGCGATTTCATTTAATTCATCAGTAATAAACCTTTCTGAATTTTTCAGTGTTTGTCTTCTAATATAGTTATCAGGAGCTTTATCGCGGTAAGAACTTGTCAATTCAATAAAATAACCGACATTTTTATTAAAACTGACTTTTAATTTAGGAATGCCAGTCCTTTCTCTTTCAGATTTTTCATATTCAATTAATTTTTTGTTGCCAATTATAGAAGAAGCCCTTAAATCATCTAACTCCTTATTATAACCTTCTTTTATTAAATTTCCTTCTGTTATATTTTGATCTACATCTTCTCTAATAGATTTTTCAATTAAATCATGTAAATCTTTTAATGCATCAAATCTTTCCCCTATTTTAGAAAAATGTTTATTGTTAGTATTTAACAATAAATCCTTAAATAATGGAAGTTTAGAAATTGAATTTCTAAAATTAAGTAAATCTCTACCATTTGCATTTTGATAAGAAACCTTACTTAGTATTCTCTCTAAATCATATATTTCATCTAAGATATCTGATATTTGACTTGATAAATCTGTATTTTGTACTAAAAAGTCAACACATTCAAGTCTTTCATTAATCTTATTTTTATCAAGTAGAGGAAATTCTAGCCAAGAGTTAATCTTTCTAGATCCCATTGGTGTATTTGCATTATCCAATACATTCAGCAATGTATTTGTTTTTGTATTATCATATAGATTTTTGTGAATCTCTAAATTTTGTCTAGTACTAGCATCAATTTTTACAAAATTGTTATTTTCAATATATTTTAATTCGTCAATGTGATTTAAATCATTTTCAACAAATAGATAGACATAGTCTAATAGAATTGAGCTAGATAAAATTGAAAAATATTTATCCTTGAAAATACTATTATTGAATCGTCTAATTTTTCTTTTTATATTATTTCTTTCAATTTTTATATCATTATATTTTTCATCAATTAATGTTAAATATATATTATTTTGTTCAATATGGTTGTTCAAGCCTTTTAATTCAATTTTATTATTTGTGACAATTTCTTTTGGGCTTACTTTAGAAATAAAGTCCAAAATATCCCTTTCGATATTGGTGGAATTTAAGATTTCTGTCGTATTAAATTCTCCTGTTGATATATCAATATATGATATTCCTGTAGAATTTTTATCTATATAAATACTTAAAAGGAAATTATTGTCAGCATTTTTCCCATCTAAATCAATTTGCATACCTGGGGAAATAATTTTAACGACTGATCTTTTTACTATCCCCTTTGCTTGGCTTGGATCTTCTACTTGTTCTACAATTGCTACTTTGTACCCCTTAGATACTAATCTATTTATATAAGAATTTGCAGAATGATGAGGTATACCACACATAGGTGCTTTTTCATCAAGACCACATTCCCTACCTGTTAGTACTAATTCCAATTCTTTAGAAGCAATTTTTGCATCATCAAAAAACATTTCATAAAAATCACCCAATCTGTAGAACAGTATTTTATCCATATTCTGTTGTTTAATTTTCATATATTGTTGCATCATCGGTGTTAATTTATTTATGTCTATTGATTTCATAAAATACCTACTTTTTTTCTATCAATGTTTTATTTCTATTAATTATTATAATACCTAAAATTACAAATACCAACCCGATAAGTATTGAAAAACTTAAATTTTCTCCTAACACAATTGCACTTAAAAATGTACCGAAAAATGGAATAAATAATCTTAAGAATGCTATTTCACTTGCTTTATATTGTTTTAATATAAAATACCAAAGCGTAAATGCAATTGAAGAAATAAGTGAAGCGTAAATTATCAATATTACTGATTTTGGTGTGAATACTAAATTAGTTGGCATACCAAAATACCCTATTATTATCAAAAATATTGATCCAAATAAAAATTGTGATGAAGAAACGACAAACGGAGAAACTTTATTTAAGTATTTTTTTACATAAATTGTCCCCATTGCATTTAATATAGAATTTATTAACATAAATCCTTCACCAGTTAATGTAAAAATTAGATTAAATTCTTTGTCAATATTTGTTATTATTACTCCTAAAATACCTAATATAATAGCAATAAATTTATATCGATTAAATCTTTCATCTTGTAAAAAATAATGTGAAAAAATAACTACTAAAAATGTAGATAAAGAAGTAATTAATGCAGACTTCATACCTGAAGTGTTTCCAGTACCTATATAGAAAAATAGATAACCAAAAGTTGTAACTATTAGTGATAAAACCAATAGTTTCCAAAATTTTATCTTAAATTCTATTTTACTTTTATTATCAAATATAAGCATTAAAATAAAAACAATTACACCAGCTAGAAAAAATCTTAAGCCAGCAACAAATATCATAGAGAAATAATCACCTTTACCAATATTAAGTTCTCCATAAGTAAGTTTAATTGTTGGGAATGCTGAACCCCATAAAAACATACAAAAAATTGATATTAAATATGCTATGGGCTTCTTCTTTAGTATATTTGACATTAATTATCTCCTTAATTTTTCTATAAATTAAAAAAAAGCTGCTATAAAACAACCATCGTTAGTTATTTTGCAACAGCCCCTTTTTTACAATTCTAATAAATTAGTCTTCTAAATTTAATTCATCTAGTAAGTCACCAATATTTGATCCAAAAGTATTTTCTTCTTCTACTTTAGGTGTATTTTTTACATTGTTATTTTTTCTTGGTGCTTGTTTCTTTTCAGAATTAACTTTGTTTTCTTTTTCAGTTTGTTTTGGTTCCATTAAAGCTCTTTTACTTAAAGAAATTCTTTGATTTTCTTCATCGATTTCAAGAATTTTAACTTCCATTTTGTCACCAACGTTTAATACGTCAGATGGTTTTTCAACATGTTCAGTGCTGATTTGTGACACATGTACTAGACCTTCTACGCCTTCTTTTAATTTTAAGAATGCACCAAAGTCTAATAAGTTAACAACTTCACCTTCAACAACATCTCCAACTTTATGATTGTTTAAGAAAACATCAAATGGTTTTTCTGTTAATTGTTTCAATCCTAGAGAAACTCTGTTCTTTTCTCTATTTGCTTTTAAGATTTTAACTTCTACTTCTTGTCCAACTTCTAATGCATCAGAAGGCTTTTCAATTCTATCCCATGAAATATCTGAGATATGAATTAATCCGTCAACACCACCCAAGTCTACAAATGCTCCAAAGTCAACCATTCTTACAACTTTACCAGTTACAATTGCATCAGGGATAAGTGTTTCCCATACAGTGTCAAGTTTTTCTTCTTGTAGAGCTCTGCTTGATAAAACAACTCTCTTTTTCTTTTCATCTATATTGATTACTTTTGTATCTAATTCTTTACCAATATATTGATCAAAATTCTTTACGAAATAAGTTGTAATTTGTGAAGCTGGTATAAAACCATTGATTCCCATAACTTTAACAACTAAACCACCGGAATTTGAACCTTTTACAGAAGATTTTACAACTTCTCCATTTTCATAGGCATCCATTAATTTCTTCCAGTTTTTTAGTCCTTCAACTCTACTTGTTGATAAAGAAACATTTCCTTCTCCATCATCTAGTTTAATAACATACACATCAATTTCATCACCGATTGTGAATGCTTTTAATGGGTCTGCAGCTTCTTCTTCAGACATTTCATCTGTCTTAATGATACCATCTGCACGATATTTAATATCAACAAAAACTTCATCTTCTTTTACGTTGATAACAATACCCTTAACAATATCTTTAGGGTAAATTTTTACCATGCTTTCTTCAACTTGTTCCATAAATTCTTCATTACTAATATTATCCATTTACTTGACTTCCTCCTAAATATGCATGCATAGTGTACTATACATTTGATTCTATTTTATATTAAAAATAAAAAATTTGCAAAATATATTTAACATTTTACAAATTTTTTTACTGAAAATCTAATCTTTAGATTTTTTGTTACTTTTTTTTAACTATTATAGATTCTATTATATATTTCATCTACAATTTTTTCATATTGTTCTTTTTTATTTGAAATACTTTTAAAATCTTCTATCTTAATAATGTCTTTATATACTATTTCTACTTTACCAAATAATTTATAATCACCTTTAATTTCTAAAGGCAAAATATCAGAATTTGTTCTTGTAGCAATCATTGCTATACCATCATTAAAGTTTTCACGCTTAATATCTTCAGGGCGTTTTATTCTCGTCCCTTCAGGAAATATTCCTAGGATTTTACCTTCTTTTAATCTAGACATTGCTGTTCTTATTGATTCAATATCACTATTTCCTCTATCGACAGGAAAAGCATATAATTTCCTTAACAAAGCTGCAAAAAAATTATTTTTAAATAATTCTTTTTTCGCCATGAAATTTACTTTTTCATCTACAACTAGTGCAACCATCAAAGGATCTAGATTAGACTTATGATTTGCACAAATTATTAAATTTTTGTTTGGAATATTTGCCGGTTTATTTTTTACCCTAAATAAATTAATTAATTTAAATATAGGATACAGTATTATCTTTGCAATATTATATAACATTTTTATTCTCCAGATGTTTAATCATCAAATCAACAACTTCTTTAATTGTTAAATCTGAACTATCAATCAATATTGCATCTTCTGCTTTTACTAAAGGAGTAATTTCTCGATTACTATCAAAATCGTCTCTTCTCTTTATATCCTCAAGTATAGCTTCAAAGCTCATATTATTTTGTTCTTTTTCATCGTTCATTCTTCTTTTTGCTCTTATCTCAGGAGAAGCTGTTAAATAAAACTTTATATCTGCGTCTTTTAAAACAAAGCTTCCTATATCTCTACCATCAAGAATGATATTTGATTTTTTTGCGATTTTTCTTTGCATGGCAACCAAATTTTCTCTAACTTTTTTATAACTTGATACCATAGAAACATTTTTTGTAACTATTTCACTTCTAATTTCTTTAGTAATATTTTTATCATTTAAATAAAACATTCCATTTTTAATATCTAGATTAATTTTACTCATGTTATTAATTACTTCTTCTTCATTATTTACATCTATGCCATTTAAAAGATAAAAATATGTATAAGAGCGATACATTGCACCAGTATCAAGATAGTTAAATCTAATTTTGTCTGCTAATATTTTTGAAATTGTACTTTTCCCCGAACCAGATGGTCCATCAATTGCGATTGATTTGTACATTGTATCTCCTTAAAGTTGTTTTATATAGTTTAATTCATTATTTGTTAAATGTCTATATTTACCTATTTCTAGTTTAGACATATTAATTTTACCAATTGAAATCCTATTTAAGTCTATTACATTATATCCTAATGCCGCAAACATCCTTCTCACTTGTCTGTTTTTTCCTTCGGAAATTTCAATTTGTATTTTTTTATTTCTTAAAATTTTAACTTTTGATTTTGTTGTGATATATCCACCAATATCAATACCTGATTCAAGCTTGTATTTATCTTCTTTTCTAAAATCACGGTCAATCTCAACTATATATCTCTTGAAAATTTCATTTCTAGGATGAATAATCTTATTATATATATCACCGTCATTAGTAATTAGAATAAGTCCCCTACTATCTTTATCTAATCTTCCAATAGAAAATAATTTTGTGTCTATATCAATTAAATCAAAAATTATTTTATCATCGTGTTTCTTTGAATTTGTACAAGCGTAGTCAATAGGCTTATTTAACATTAAATAATATTTTTTATTAACTGGTTTAACTATTTTGTTTTTGTATTTCACGATATCATTATTTTTAACTTGATATGCTAAATCAGTCATAATCTCACCATTAACACTTATTTCACCATCTAATATTAATTTTTCTGATTTTCTTCTTGATGCAATTCCAGCATCAGCAAGAAATTTATTGATTCTCACTGTCATAACTCTCTAAAATACTTTCAATTTTTTCAATATCTTTTATCTCTGGTAAATCTTTAAGACTAGAAAGATTAAATGAACTTAAAAATTCTATTGTTGTGCCATATAATATTGGTTTACCAATAGAATCCAATCTTCCTACTTCCTCTATTAATCCCTTTGCTTTTAATGTATCAATAGAGCTATATGATTTTACACCTCTTATATTGTCAATTTCGACCCTTGTTACAGGTTGCTTATATGCAATAATAGCCAGCACTTCCATAGCAGAATTAGATATTTTTCTATTTGATTGTTTAACTAATTTCTTTAGATAAACATCATGATCAGGTCTAGTAGACATTTGAAAATAATCATCATGTTGATTGATAATAATTCCTCTTCTGAAATGTTCAGACTCTGCCATCAATTCATTTAGTAACTCTCTTGTTGTTTTTTTATCCTGTTCAATAATTGACATTATCTCATCAATATGTATTGGTTCAGCCCATACAAACAATAAAGATTCAATTATTGATTTTAACTCTCTTTTATTCATATCGCCTCTACTATTCTTCACTTTCCAATACATTTTCTAAATTATTATTTATTTCAACTATTATTTCATCCGTTTCCGAATCTTGTGAAATAAATAGATTTTTTGTTTTAGATAATTCTAAAATGGATAAAAATATAACTATTGCTTCAGACTTTGTTTTAACTTTTTGTAAGAGTTTTGTTATACTAATAATTTTTTCTTTAATTAGTCTAAGTTTTATTTTAGAATTATATTTTTCAAGAGAATATTCTTCTCTATCCATAATTTCGTCAACTTCAAAAACATCATCTTTTAATAGTATTTCTATAAGATCTTCAAAAGAATGCTTCAATTTAGAAATATCGTATTCAATATTATCAGAATTTTCTTTGTATTTTGACAAATCATCTTGAAGTTTTGTGTGTTTTAAGCTACCTTCTTCAAATAATTCATTAAATTGAGGAATCACTGACTTAATTTTTTTATATTCTATAAGTCTTCTTAAAAGTTCATCTTCTGATATTATATCTTCATCTTCATCATCAGACTCAAGAGTATCTTTTATTAAAGAAATAGTCTTTAGATATAACAATTGAGTAGCTATTAAGATAAAGTCTGCAGTTTCATCTGAAGGTATGTCCAACTCATTTAGAGATTTAATATATTTATTTGTGATATCAGATAATTTTATCTCATAAATATCATATTTAGACTTTTTTATTAGATCTAATAATAAGTCAAACGGTCCAAAAAATTCACCTGTAGATACATTTATCATTTTTACCTCTAATAAATTAAATTGAAAACAATATTAACCATAAATTCATACACCGAAGATATTATTCTTGATAGGAATGTATTTCTTGTTAATGAGAAAAATATTATCAATAAGATAAATGAATATTTTTCATACTTGAACATAAAGTTTTGATACTTATCCGGTAATAAACTTGCAATTATCCTACTTCCATCTAATGGTGGAATAGGAATCAAATTAAATACAGCAAATGAAATACCAAATATAATTATTTTCTCTATTATTAATCTTAGGGATAAAACTAAATAAATCCCATGAGTACTTAGGTAGAAATATACAAGCATGAAAATAAAAGCTGTAAAAATATTTACAACTATTCCTGCTATAGAAACTGTAAATAATCCTAAACCTCTATTTCTAAACTTGTTTGGATTAATTGGGACAGGATTAGCCCATCCAAATCTAAAAACTATTAAAAATAGAGTACCATATAAATCTAAATGTTTTAATGGATTTAATGACAGTCTCCCACTATTTTTAGCTGTATCATCGCCATTCCAAAGTGCTACAACCCCATGAGCTACTTCATGTGTAACTAGTACAAATAGTAACGCGATAGCCGTTGTTAATATATCTAATATTTGAGACATATTACTTTCCTAATTCTCTTGCAGCATAAAGAATACCTATTATACTTTTTGCATCAACAATTTCAAAATTTTCTACCATCTCGATAGCTTTTTTAAGAGGAACCTTAAATGCTATTAATTCTTCAGTATCATCTAATTCAAGTTTATTTTCTTCTAAATCTCTTGCTAAAAATATAGAGAAAATTTCATCAGTAAAACCTGGTGAAGCATAAGCTTCCGTTAATAAAGTCATACTTCCAGGTTTCATACCAATTTCTTCTTGTGCTTCTCTAATAGCAGCATCAGTAACATTTTCCCCACTATCAACAAGACCTGCTGGTATTTCATATATTATCTTTTCTATTGCTTTTCTAAATTGTTTAACTAAATATATTTCATTATCTTCAGTTATTGCAACAATACCTACACCTCTAGAATGTTCTACAATTTCTCTCTTTGCATAACTTCTGTTAAATAATTCTACAGTATCAACTTTAACTTTTATTATCTTACCTTCGTAAATCTTTTCCGATTTTATAGTTTCTTCGATATGTAAATTGTCAGTCATTATTCCTCCTTAAGCAACTCTTTCGCTGCTTGTAGACTATTATCAGTAATATCAGAACCAGAAATCAATCGTGCAATTTCTCTAATTTGCTCTTCTTCATTTAAATGAATTAAATTAGTCATAGTTGCATTTTCACTAGTTTCTTTAAATAACAGATAATGATTATCTGCCTTACTTGCTATTTGAGCAAGATGTGAGATTACTAATAATTGACATTCATCAGAAATTTTCTTTAATTTGTTTCCAACAATATCTGCTGTTTTACCACTTATACCAGTGTCAATCTCATCAAAAATTATAGTATCAATCTCGTCATTTGTAACAAACACAGCTTTTAGAGCCAGCATAAATCTAGAAATTTCACCACCTGAAGATACAAGGCTTAAACTTTTTAGTTCTTGTCCTTTATTTGTAGAAATCAAGAAGTCAATATCATCCTGACCTTCTTTATTAATCTTATCTTTTTTCTTTATTGAAATTTCAAATTGAATATTTTGCATATTCATTTCATGTAGTTCTAAAATAATTTTCTTTTCTAAATCTTTAATAATTTCTTTTCTGATCTTGGTTAATTTATCAGAAATTATAACATTTTCATTAGTAAGCTTCAAAATTTGATCTTCAAGACTTTTCTTTATTTTATCAATATTTACTAAATTATCATATTTTTTCTTAATTTGAGCTAAATATTCTAGGATTTCTTCAGATGTTTTACCATATTTTAATTTTAAAACATGGAAAGATGAAAAAATATCTTCAATAACCTGTATTCTTTCATCATCCATCTCTAATGTATATGAGTAATTTTCAATATTATTTGATAAATCATATATAAGCTCTTTAATATTCAAAGCATCGCTCGAATAGTCTTTTAAATGATTATCATAATTTTCCAAATCTTGCAATTTATCATATATTATATTTATCATATCTTTTAAAGAAAGAGATCTATTTGATTCATTAATTGCATTTATTATTGAATTAGTACCAACAATTAATTCTGATTGATTTGATAACTTTTTGTATTCATTGTTTAGTGCTTCTTCATCATAATCGTCAAAATTAAATGATTCTATTTCATTAATTTGATAATTTAATAAATCCTTCTCTCTTTCTAATTCGTCATCTGAAATATTCAAATCGTCTTTTTGTATTATTAAATCGTTAATAAGTTTTATGTTTTTTGATATATTATTTTTATATTCTTTTGTTTTATTATTGAACTTATCTATTATAGAAATATAGTTTGATTTATTTAGTACTATTAATTGTGAATGTTGTCCATGTATATCATAAAGCATACTGGAAATTTGGTTCATAAATTTTATATTGCAAGCCCTACCATTAATTTTTGTAATAGATGAATTATGTGTGAAAATTCTTGTTAATATGATATTTTCATCTACTTCAATCCCATTTTCCTCTAAAACATTTTTTACATTGCTATTAGAAGAAAACACCGCTTCGATTATGGTTTTATCGGAGAAATTTCCGATAAAATCTTTGCTAAATCGTTCTCCTTTTAAAATAGATAAAGTCTTTAGCAAAAGAGATTTACCGGATCCTGTTTCCCCTGATAAAATATTTAACCCTTTGTAAAAATTAATATTAAGTTCTTTAATTATTGCAAAATTCTTTACGAACAAATTAATTAACATTCTAGTATAGAGTTTCCTTTATTTTTTCAATAACATCACTCACTTCATGATTTTCGTCAACTTCAACTAAAATAGTATCATGACCTGCTAAAGTATAAGCAATGCCTTCTATTTTTTTATTTACTAAAGCTTGAGCTGTTACAGATGCAGCATAAGAAATAGTAGAGATAATAATTTTCCCTTTGTGTTCTTTAATACTTAAAATGGATGCTTTAAATATCTTGTTGTATCTTTCGTTTAATGTATCATACATTGTGTCGATAACAGTATATTTATATACACCATTTTCAGTTTGAACTTTAGTAATTCTAAGTTCTTTAATATCTCTAGAGATTGTAGCTTGTGTTGCTGTAATGCCATTCTCTTTAAGTAATTGTGTTAATTCTTCTTGTGTTTCAACAATATTATCTTCGATTAAAGATAAAATTATTCTTTGTCTATCATATTTGCGCATTTTACCCCCCTAATGCTTGCGATAAATTAATTCTTTGATTAATTTATTTAAAAATTTACTTTTTTTATAACGTTCAATAATACTAAGTGCGTTATTTGAATATTCCAACATGTCTTGATATGCTTTTTCTTTTCCGAAGTAACTTATATATGTTGCCTTAGAAATTTTTTTGTCTTGTTCATAATCCAAGATATCATCTTGTATTTGAAAAGCCATCCCAATGTAAAAGCCTAACTTCTCAAGATCATTGATTTCTTCTTGTGGAAGATTTGCAATATATCCTGGGATAGTAGTGGCCGCCATTAACAATCTGCAAGTTTTGTTTTTGTACATCTCAATTAAAGAATCAGAATTTTTTATTTGATCCTTTATATCACTCACTTGCCCTCTTATCATCCCATCTAAACCTGAAGCATTAGCTAGATACTTCCCTGCTTTGATTAAATTTACACTAGGATTTTTTTCCAGTACGCTGAAAATCAATTCAAAAGCGTAATTTAATAGTGCATCGCCAGCAAGTATAGCATAATCTTCTCCGTATTTATAATGGATAGTTTCTCTCCCTCTCCTATACTTATCATTATCCATAGATGGTAAATCATCATGAATTAATGAATAGTTATGGATAAACTCCAGAGCTATAGCAAATTTTTCTGCTATGTCAATATTTGCGTCTGTGTCGTCACTTACCATACTAAATGTTTCTAGCAAAATTATAGGCCTTACTCTTTTTCCAATCTCAATAGAATAATTTAATATCTCATTGAAATCGTCGAGTTTATCAAAATAATTATTTATAATTTTATCAAAGTCATTTTTTTTATCATTATATAAATCAAACATGTTTATCTCTTATATTATTTATCTTTATTTTAGCATTTTCAATTTGTTCGTTTAGTTTTGAATATATTACATCACTTTCTTCGTACAACTTCAATGCTTCATCTAAAGTAATGTCTTTATTTTCAAGTTTTTTTGATATATCTTTATATTGTCCAAATAAATCTTCAAATTTATCTTCCATTATAATTTTTCCTCTACTTTTATTTTATAAGAAATATTATCATTATATAATATATATTTTTTATCAATTTCCAATTGATTTAACTCTAAAATATTATTTTCATAATCTTTAATAAAAATATGCCTACTATTTATTATATTATTAGATTTTTTATTAATTTCAAGTTTAAATTGTTTTATTTTTTCCAAAATGGTAAATATTATTTCATTAATACTCATTTCGATACTATTTTTTGTAGTTTCGACTCTTGAAATCAAGTCATTTAGCCTATGTAAAGGACTGTTTAATTTTATTAATAAATTTGTATTGTTTAGCTCGCTTTGTAAATTAATTATTTTATTATTAAAGGTATAATGAATTTTCTCATTATAATTTAATAAGATATTTAATTTATTTCTATATTCGTTTACAATATATTCTGCAGCTTTTGTAGGAGTTGATAATCTTAAGTCACTCACTAAATCTGAAATTGTAAAATCAATTTCATGACCTACTGCAGATATTATTGGTGTCCTTGCGTTAAAAATCGAATCTGCGATTTGTTCATTATTAAAAACGGCTAAATCCTCTTTTGAGCCACCACCTCTCGTTAAAACAATTAAATCTATATCTAAATTATCTAAATAGTCTATACCATTAGATATTTCTAATGGTGCATTTTCACCTTGTACCAAACTATGATATAAAAATATTTCACATTGATAATTGTTATCGTTTAATACTTTAATGAAATCATGATACGCTGCTGAATTATCCCCAGTAATTAGTCCAATTTTACTTGCCTGTTTTGGAATTTCTTTTTTATTACTGATATCGAAATATCCTTTGGAATTTAATTTTTCTTTTAATTTATTTAATTTCAATAATTCTTCGCCAATTCCAACCGCTCTAATAGTTTTTACCCTTATTTGGTATTTACTATCTCGTAAATAGACATTTACTGATCCCTCAATTACAACTTTCTCACCTTCAGAAAAAGGAAACTCACTATCAAACAAAATGCATGAAATTGTTTCATCTTCTTCTTTTAGAGAGAAATATACATAATTTCTTTTACTCAAGTTTACAATTTCACCAACTACATATATATTTCTTAAAAATGGATCTGTTAATGTAATGTTTTTAATATAACTTCCTAATTGTTTAACTGTAATTGGTTTTCTCATTTAATTATCCTTCTCTATTGCAGATAAGATACCGTTTATAAACTTATATGAATCCTCATTAGAAAATTTCTTAGTGTTTTCAACTGCTTCATTTATTGATACACTCACTGGAACAGATTTTTGAATAAGAAATTCATTAATAGAAACTCGTAAAATAGCTTTTTCTATAGGTAACATTGTTTCTAATTTTCTATTATTTAATTTTGATTTTATTATATTATCAATTTTATCAATATTTTGAAGAATAGAAATAATTGAACTTCTCGCAAATTCACTATTTTCTAATTTATGTTCTGCAAGAACTTGCTCTAAATTATCTTTTTCAATTTTATTAAATTCGTGTTGATAAAGTAATTGTGTAATACAAATTCTTTCTTTTTTACGATTCATTTTATACCCTTGACAAATATTCGCCAGTTCTAGTATCAATCCTCAAAATCGTTCCAATTTCTACAAATAATGGAACGTTTAGTTTATATCCTGTTTCTACTGTTGCTGGTTTTGTAGCTGCTTGTGCAGTATCACCTTTGAATCCTGGTTCTGTTTCAATTACTTCAAGTTCTACAAAGTTTGGTGCTTCAATTGAAAATGGTTTACCACTATAGAATTTAATAAATGCATTTTCATTTTCTTTTACGAATTGTGAAGCTTCTTCAAAAATTTCTCTTTCCATTGGTAATTGTTCGTATGTTTCAGGATCCATGAAATAGAATAAATCACCATCATTATATAGATATTGCATTTCTCTAGTTTCTATAATAATTTGATTAAATTTATCATTAGGATTTATTGTTACATCTTTTGAAGAACCATTTAGAATGTTTCTAATTTTAGTTCTGATGAATGCTGGTCCCTTTCCTGGTTTTACATGTTGAAAATCCAAGACTTCATACATTCCATTATCATATTCGATAGTAACACCTTTTCTTAAATCATTTGCTGCTATCATAAATACCTCCATTAATATAATTACACTTGATTATACCACATAAATGTTACAAAATAAATACAAATAAACTATTATACATTATATTTTAATGCTTCATATATATGATTTATACCAATTTTTTGTTCACCTTCAATGTCACTTATTGTTCGTGAAATTCTAATAATATTTTGAAAACATCTCATAGATAAATTATATTTTTCAGTTAATTTTATTAGCATTTCACTGCATTTGTCGTCAATTTCAATATATCTATCAATTAGATTACTCTCGAGATTTCCATTCCTAATTTCGCTATCATTATATCTTTCTTTTTGTACTTTTATCGCATCATGTATCTTTTTTCTAATACCCTCTATATTATAAAAATTGGTTGTGTTTTCATATTTTGTTTTTTCAATTGAAATTTTCATTTGAATTCTGTCCAATAATGCATTACTTATCTTACTATTATGTCTTGCAATTTGTCCTGCTGTACAATTGCATTTTGATGATGTTCCATAATTACCACAAGGGCAAGGATTCATTGTGGCAATAAAAGTTGAATTAATTGGATATTGTATATATTTTCTCTTATTAGACTTATATACTTCCCCCATATCCAAGTATATCAATAATTTATCCATTATAGTTTTATTAAAAGTATTAAATTCATCAAATACAATTATTCCAAAATTTGATAAAGAAATTTTTCCAAGTTGTGTGTCATTACCAAACAGTTCTTTTATTTTAATGTCATTCTTAGGATATATAATTTGCGGATAATATAAATAGGTATTGTTTTTATTATATCTAGAATAGATATCTGATAAAATAAGTGATTCTCTCTTTTCCAAAATAGAGAATAAAGACTTTATTGATTTAATTGAAATTGTTTTACCAGATCCTATTGGACCTCTAATTAATAAGCTATGATTACCTGCAATTGCGATTATCAGAGCTCTAATAAGTGATTGTTGCGACATTATATCATTGATATCATACGTGGTTTCTTGCGCCAAATATTTTGTATTATCTTGATATTGTAGATTTTTATTAAAGTTAAAATGTTCAATAACATCTCTGATAGATTTTGCCATAAAAATGTTTATATCTGAAAAGTTATTGATGTATAGATAATTTCCATATGGTAAAATAATATTTTTAATATTGTTTCTTTTACAAAATTCAATTATTCGAATAGGATTGTGAACTTCTAGTAAATTACCTTTCAGATCCATTTCTCCGCAAAAAAGATAATCATGAACCTTAGGATTTTCAATGATTCCCTGATTTATCAATATCGACATTGCAATAGGTAAATCATAATGCGTACCTTCTTTTTTGAAATTTGCAGGATACAAATTTGTTATTACTCTACCATATGGGAATTTTAATTTATTATATCTAAAAGATGAAATTATCCTCTCTTTTGATTCTAAAATTGATTTGGAGATTAGACCACTTATTGTAAATCTAATCATCCCTTTTGTGTTAATTGTTGATATTCTTACTAATTTTTCATCAAAATTATTAAAATTATAAGTTAGTATTTCTTGATTCATCTTGCACCTCAAAAATAATATTATAGTATTTCTTAAATTCAGGGTACATTGGAATTTCAACCTTCATATGTTTTTTGGTTATTGGATGATCAAATTCTAAGCGATATGCTTGTAATAACTGTGCTGAAATATTATATTTTGATTTAATATTATTATAGTCTGCATCGCCAAGGATAGGATGATTAATACTTTTCATATGAACTCTAATCTGATGAGTCCTACCAGTAAATAAATCAATATCTAAATAAGCATATTCGCTCGTCTGTTTTAATACTTTATAAGCTGTCTTAGCATACTTTCCGTCTTCGGAAATAGCCATAAGTTTTCTGTTTGACATGTTTCTAGAAATATTTTTTTCAATCACGCCTTCATTTTCAGAGAATCTATTATTTACAATCGCTCTATATTTTTTTATGATATTTCTATTTTGAAACATTTTTTTTAATTGTTTCATTGATTCTTCATTTAAAGCTACAATCATAAGTCCTGAAGTATCTTTATCAAGTCGATGCACTATACCAGCCCTATCTTCTCCATTTAATGTTGGCAAATTTTCAAATTTACTCAATAAAAAATTCACCACTGTATTAGATCTAATTTTTTCAGTAGGATGTGAAATGATATCAATAGGCTTATTTATAATTGCAATATCGTCATCTTGGTAAACTATTTCTATAGGCAAATTTTCGGCTAATATAGGTTTAATATCCAAAGCACTCAAATCAATACTTATTTCATCGTTATTATTTACAATATAACTAGGCTTAACTTTTTTATCATTTACTAATACATCACCATTTTTAATTAATGATGATAATTTAGACCTAGAAATATCTTCATAATAATCAGATAAAAATTGATCTATTCTTTGATTTATTTGTTCATCAATTGTTATTTTCATTGGTGCTCCAGTCTATAATATCTTTATTTAAATCCACTAAAATATTATTCGCCTTTGAAAAATGTCTACATCCTAAAAATCCTCTATAAGCTGATAAAGGAGATGGATGAGTAGAAGTCAAAATATAATTATTTTCACATATCAAACGACTTTTATTTATTGCATCATTACCCCATAAAAGGAAAATAATATTACCTTTTTTAGAAACTCTTGATATTACTTTATCTGTAAATTTGTTCCAATATGTGTTTGCATATGATTTAGGTTTAGAATCTTTAACAGTCAATACAGTATTCAATAATAAAATACCTTGATTAGCCCAATTTGTTAGATCCGTATTAGTATTAACTATTCCTAAATCTTCTTTTATTTCCTTAAATATATTTCTTAAAGAAGGTGGCATCTTGACACCTTTATTAACTGAAAAAGCTAATCCATTCGCCTGTCCTCTTTGATGATAAGGATCCTGTCCTAAAATAACAATCTTTACATCAGAGTAATCAGTTAATTCAAAAGCTTTGAAAATGTCCTCTCTCTTAGGATATACATCAAAATTCTCATAATCCATATAAATATTATTCATAAAAATATTAAATTCTTCTGAATCAAATATATCTTTTAATACAATATCCCATTCATTCCCTATCATAACGCCTCTTCATTAAAAAATAAATATACTGCTAAGAAAATAGCAGAAACAGAAACAAATATATCTGCAAAATTAAACACTGGAAAATTGTACAATCCTCCAAGTGGAGTAAAAATAAAATCAACTACATAACCAAGTCTTAATCTGTCAATTAAATTTCCAACTGCCCCTGCCATTATCATAACAAGTGGGAGCTTAATTAACATGTCAATATTGTTACTATTTTTTAACAAATACCAACAAATCGCAAAACAAATGATAATTGTGATGACAGAAAAGAACAAAGTTGCACTTTGAAATATCCCCCACGCTGCACCAGAATTTTCTAAATATGTTAAATGTAGCCAATTATCAATCAATTTTATTGTTGGAGCATGCTTAAGATACTTAATTGCTAAAAGTTTTGTAATTTGATCTAGCGCTACCGCTATTGTAAAAATTATTATATACATATATTTTCCTTTGAAGTGTTATTTTTCATTTTAGTGTCTTAATTTGTGAAATTAAATAGAAACTTAATTTTGGGTTATTATGATTAATTTATAGGTCAATTAGCATAATTTATAGTGGTTTTCCTGATTATTTCGTGTTTCGCCGTTTAATCAGGAAAGATTTATAGTGGGTTTTGTGTGTTTTCCTGATTATTTTACGATTTTTCAATTTAGTCAGGAAAGTTTTTTGATGCTATTTCCTGATTATTTTGAGATTCTTGATTTAATCAGGAAATTCTTTCCTGATTATTTGCCGTTATGTGATTTAATCAGGAAAAGTTTTTATCCGTTTTTCCTGATTATTTCTAGTTTTACGATTTAATCAGGAAATTTATCGCTTTTTCGTTCCTGATTTTTTTACGTTTTGCGTTTTAATCAGGAAATTTGCCACTTTTTCGTTCCTGATTTTTTTACGTTTTGTGTTTTAATCAGGAAATTCCTGAAATTACATGTCTATTTTAGATTTTCCAATTTACACATGTAATTTGAAAAAATTCTATACATGTGTATTTCCAATTTCCTTATTTACACATGTAATTTTCATTTTTTTTATATTTTAAGTCCACAATTTTCTAATTTTTACATGTGAATATAAATATTCTACGTTTACACATGTAAAATTAATGATAAAGCTACAACTGACACATTTTAAAGGTCAGCTAATCGAAGATTAGCTTCCTTTTGTCTTCAGACGATGCTACGCATCGCCTGAGCATATTCTTTTATATTTTTCTTTAACCCTATAGTTTTTCACGTCGTTACATCAGCTCTAAGCTACCTAAGGGTCACTTTATCGTAGTGTAACTTTGCGTTTTGAAGCCCTAACTTAGCGAAGAGCTCAATATAAACGTCATTTCACGTGCTACATCAATTCAAAGCTCCCTATTCGGTCGCTTTTACGACTCAACTTTGACTCGAAGCTCCTAAGGTCGCTTCTCATCAAGTATCGCTGTATCTGACTGACTCACATCTTCATCGATTATTCTAATCGATGAGCGATGAGTTCAGTCATTATCATTGTGTTGCAATGCGTTTGACCTACTTTAGCCGTCAGCTAATCTTTGATTAGCTGAGAGGCTAAGTTAGGTCATAAAAAAAAGGGCGCGAGGCCCTAATTAAAAGTTATATTTGATACAATGATTTTTCTGAGATTGTATCTTTAATTTTACTATCAACTTCAACGCCTTCTGGAACCAAAACATAAATATCTTTTGTTACATTTTGTATTGAACCATTTAATGCATAAACTCCACCGCTAACGAAATAGAAAATTTGCGTTTTTTTGTCCATTTCTAACATTTCTAAGTTTAATACTACAGTTTTCTTGTCTTGGATGTCATCTATTACTGATTTGCTGTCTTCATAAGTTAATGGTTCTTTTATTGATACTATCATATTGTTATTTGATCCATATGATCTTACATTTCTTGTTTCTGTAGAACTTGGTCTTTGAGTTGTTCTAGTTTCTGTAGATCTGTATGGTTTTTCCTCCATTTTAGTTTGATAAGTTGTTTCTTCGTCGTTTTCAATATTTTCATTAAAATCAATTTTTTCTGTATCAGAAAATTCATAGTCATCGTCTTCATAACCATATTCGTCTTCTTCGATATAGTCGTCTTCAATTCCTATAAAATCTTTTACTTTATCCCAGAATGCCATATTTCCTCCTAAAAATTCCTTTTCTTCATTATATAATATTTTGGTCAAATTAGCGAATAAAAATTAGTACTTATCTCCTTCTTTATAATTTTGTGGATTTAACAATATTTTAGTGAATGGTTTTAATGTTTCAAATTCTATTTTACTTTCTGAAATGATACTTGGAAATATATCATTTATATTATTTGAAATATAGACCTCTTTTTCAAATTCTTGAATTAGACTTACTGGAGTAAATCTCACTATTTCTTTATTGTCGAGATAAAAAACTCCTAAGACATTATCTATTTTTATTAGAGCCTGTTTTGGAATTTTGTATCCTTTACTAAACCCAAAGTTAATATTCATATCAAAAAATCTATTGTCCAAGAATTTCTCAATACCATCACTCATCTTGAAAATTACAATGTTTCCATTTTTGTAGGTAGAAAATTTTGAAAGATTCGCTCTATAATTTGTATTGTTTATAGTGAGTAATGCTGAATTGAAATTACTTTTATCTAAATCATAAAGTTTGTCTAGATAGGTTGCGATATAAAAATATCTACTATCTACAAACTTTAAGCCTGGTATTTTACTGGAATTGTTATTTATTTTGCTTCCAAGAAAATCCCAATTAATATTATTAAAATTATTTACATTTAACAGTGATTCAAAGCCATCATAAAAATTAAGTAAATAACCTGAACTTTCCACCTTTACAGCTTTATTTTTTAGATAATTATTTAAGTAATTTATTGTGTTTTTTGAAGCTTCTGATGATTTATTAACATTATTAAAATAGTTTATATTTAGATTATTTATCTTTCCATTAAAAATATTTTTTTTAATAGAATCAAATGATTTTGAATCATTTATATTATCTTCTATCTTAGAATTGTTTAATAAATTTAATAAAACATTAGCAGTTTCAGTAGCGTCATTATTATTTGTACCTTCAATTACATTATCGGCTCTATAAACTTTACTATTGTCTGTTTGAATCTCAATACCTGAAAAATTTTCTAAAACATATTCATCAAATATCGCTACACCACTTGAATTGATGTCTTTATTAATTTCTTGAAGATTTCCAATATTATAAAGAGATTTATCCTTGTTATTGCTATTTATTTTTTTATATACAAATGCAAATACAATAGATAAAATCGCAATAAATAAAATTATGATATAAAGGCTATTTCTTTTTAATTTATTCATTTAGCCCCCTAAAAATCAAATTCATTTTTTCCATTTCTAGACATTAAATAATTTGTTGCTGTTGGAATATCAAGATCTTCATATAAAATTTTATATATCACTTCAGTAATTGGCATATAAATTTTCTCTCTACTACTTATTTCATATAAAGCTTTACATGTAGAAATACCTTCAACTACCATACCTATTTCATTTTCTAAAGAATCAATAGTATGACCTTGACCAATTAATTCTCCTGCATTTCTATTTCTACTATGCTTAGAAGTTGCAGTTACAATCAAATCTCCAAGACCAGTTAGACCATACAGGGTATTTTTTTTACCACCCATACAGATACAGAATCTAGTCATTTCATGTATACCTCTTGTCATAATGGCTGCTTTCGCATTGTCACCTATCTTCAATCCATCTAAAATACCTATACCTAATGATAAAACATTTTTCACAGCGCCACCAAATTCAACGCCAATCAAATCATCATTAGTGTAGATTCTAATATTGTCACTCATAATTAAGTCTTGGACTTCCTTTGAAATATTTTTATCTATACTAGAAACAACCATTGATGTTGGCACCGCCTCTATAACTTCCTCTGCATGAGATGGTCCTGATAAAGTGGCAAATTTGTTATTTGGCAAGAATTCTTCAAAAATTTGAGAAATTCTTTTATTGGTAGTTTTTTCAATACCTTTTGATAAATTAATTACAATGTTTTTATCGTTGAAAAATTTACTATTTTCTTCTAGCATTGATCTAATCTTTTGTGTTGGAATGGCATTTATTACATATTTATTTTTCAATACTTCTGAAATGTCTGAAGAAGCCTTTATATTTTCTGGTAAAGAATGCTCCACTAAATATCTATCATTTCTATGATTCATATTAATTGAATCTCTACTCTTTTCGTTTCTTACATACATAAGTACATCATATTTCTTAGATAATTCTTTTGCCATAGCTGTTCCCCAGCTACCACCACCCAAAATTGAAATTTCCATAACTAACCGTCCATTCTTTTAATTTTATTTTCAGTCCCCTCAATCAATCTCTTAATATTTGATCTATGACTGTAAATTACTATTATAGAATTTATTATCGTCATAATTATAAATGGTGTATTGTGAGAATGAAATAAAACTACATAAATCAATGCTGTCACTGTTAAGATAATTGATGCAAGTGAAACTATTTTTACTGTTTTTATAAAAAACAAAAAAAGTAATCCCATCATTATTACTATCTTATAATCGTGAAAAGCAAATACGGAAATAGATGTAGCCATTCCCTTTCCACCTTTAAATTTATGAAAAATTGTCCAAACATGTCCAATAACAACCGCTGTACCAGCAATGTATGCACCATATTGATTATTTAGATGATAACCTATAAATGATGCCAAAAGTCCTTTTCCAATATCTATTGCAAAAGATAGCACTGCATACTTCATACCATATGCTCTATAAATATTTGTAGTGCCAGCATTTCCACTTCCCATTGTTCTAATATCTTGCTTAAATATTACATTACTCACAAATAAAGATCCGGATATTGAACCCAGAAGATAAGAAATTAAAAAGACTATTACATATATCATACCTCAAATCTCCTATTTCTTACTTCCAATGTAATGGGCACACCTCTAAAATTGAAATTTTCTCTCAGTTTATTTTCAATATATCTTAGATATGAAAAATGCATTAATTCTTCGTCATTTACATAAATTAAGAATTTAGGTGGTCTTGTTGTAACTTGTGTCATATAATAAATTTTTAAAGTTTTGCCTTTTTTAGACTTAGGTGGATTTAATAAAATTAAATCTCTTAAAAGAGTATTCAATGTACCTGTTGGAATTCTAAAACTATAGTTTTTATCAACTTCTTCAATTAAATCAAACAATTTGTCAATTCTTTGTTTGTTTATAACTGAAATGAAAGCAATTGGAGCATATAAAGTAAATGTAATTTTATTTCTTATTTCGGCTTCAAAATCCTTCATTGTATTGGTATCTTTTTCAATTAAATCCCATTTATTAACAACAATTATTGAAGCCTTATTTTCATTATGTGCATATCCAATTATCTTGGTATCTTGTTCAGTAACTCCTTCATTAGCATCAATAAAGAAAAGTACAATATCAGATCTATCAATTGCATTATAAGTTCTTATAGTAGAGTATTTCTCAACTCTTGAATCAATAGATCTTTGTCTTCTTAATCCAGCTGTATCAATAAAAGTATATTTTTTCCCATTATGTTCAAATTCAGTGTCAATGGAATCACGTGTTGTACCAGCAATATCTGAAACTATTGCTCTTTCCTCACCTACTAACATATTTACAAATGAAGATTTTCCAACATTTGGTTTACCAATGACAGCTATGTGAAGTCGATCATCTTCCACTTCTTTTAATGAATCATCTGGAAACATTTTTACAATCACATCCAATAAATCACCAAGACCATAACCTTGTTCTGCAGAAATCACATGTAAATCTTCAATACCTAAATTGTAAAATTCATAAATTTCTAATGGAGTGTCTTTAGATTCTATTTTATTTACAACTACAACAACTTTTCGACCAGATCTTCTTAATTTTTCAGCAATAAGCTCATCTAAACTTGTTAGACCTTCTCTACCATCAACTAAAAATAAAATTAAATCTGATGATTCTATTGCAATATCTGCCTGTATTTCAATTTCACGATTAAAATCACCAGTATATTCTAATTCTAAACCACCTGTGTCAACCAAAACAAAATGATTATTTTGCCATTCAACTTCGCTATACAATCTATCCCTAGTTACACCAGGTGTATCTTCAGTAATTGAAAGTCTCTTACCTACTAATTTATTAAATAATGTTGATTTCCCAACATTTGGTCGGCCAATTATACTAACAATAGGTCTTGCCATAATGTCTCCTTAATATAGCGGATATTTTGTTACAATTTCTTTTACAGAATTTTTAATCTCACTATTTTCTTTTCTTTTTAGTAATACATCACTTATCATATTACCGATTTGTTCCATATCTTCCTCAACTAATCCTCTAGTAGTCATAGCTGGTGTACCAAGTCTTATACCAGATGTCACCATTGGGCTTAGTTTTTCATTTGGAATGGTATTTTTATTTACAGTTATATTAACTTCATCAAGCATATGTTCAGCGTCTTTACCTGTTAATCCAATACTTGATACATCTAAAAGTACAAGATGATTATCAGTACCACCAGAAACTATTCTAATACCATTATTAATAATTGTTTCTGATAACACCTTAGCATTCTTTATCACTTGTTCTTGATACTTTTTAAATTCTTCAGTACTTGCTTCTTTAAATGCGATTGCTTTAGCTGCAATAATATGTTCTAAAGGTCCACCTTGAGTACCAGGGAAAATTGCCTTATCAATTTTCTTTGCATATTTCTTATTACTTAGGATAAATGCACCTCTTGGTCCCCTTAAAGTTTTATGGCTTGTACTTGTCACTATATCTGCATATTCAACAGGATTTTGATGTAATCCAGCAGCTACTAAACCAGCAATATGCGCCATATCTACCATAAAGATTGCCCCTACTTCATCAGCAATATCCTTAAATTTCTTAAAATCTATTTTTCTAGAATATGCACTAGCGCCAGCAAGTAAAATTTTTGGTTTTTCTTTCATAGCAATTTCATAAACATTGTCATAATCTATTAATTCGGTTTTAGGATCAACCCCATAATGTGAAAAATTAAAATATGATCCTGAAATACTTACTGGAGATCCATGAGTAAGATGGCCACCTTCAGATAAATTCATACCTAATACTTTATCTCCTGGTCTTAATAACGCAAAATAAACACCTAAATTTGCACTTGAACCACTATGTGGTTGTACATTTGCATGTTCAGATCCAAATAAAGCATTTGCTCTATCAATAGCTAATTGCTCTGCTTCATCTATAAATTGACAACCACCATAATATCTTCTATTTGGATATCCTTCAGCATATTTATTTGTAAGAATGGACCCCGCTGCTTCTAAAATAGGTTTAGATACAAAATTTTCTGAAGCGATTAGCTCAATATTGTTTTCTTGTCTATTTTCTTCTCTTTTAATTATATCGTAAAGATCTGAATCATATTTTTTTATATTTTCCATTTTAACCCCTATTATTTTTATTTTTTAATTAGACTTATATTTAATTCTTCCAATTGTGTATTATTAACGATTGTAGGAGCTTCTGTTAAAATATCAGAAGCAGATTGTGTTTTTGGAAATGCTATTACATCTTTAATATTGTCTTTATTTAATAGTGTCATAACGAATCTATCTAATCCATACGCTAATCCACCATGTGGAGGTGTCCCGTATTTAAGAGCTTCTACAAAGAATCCAAATTTTAATTCAATATCTTCTTTTGTCAATTTCAAAGCTTTAAATATTCTGTTTTGTAAATCAGAATTGTTTATTCTTATAGAACCACCACCGATTTCATCCCCGTTTATTACAATATCGTATGCTTTTGCTCTCATTTTTTCAGGTTCTGTTTCAATCAAATCTAAATCTTCGTCAACAGGATGTGTGAATGGATGATGTTTAGCAACATATCTATTTTCTTCTTCATCAAATTCAAACATTGGAAATTCATTTATCCATGTTATTGCAAAATCATCTTCCTTAAATTCAACATGTTCATCTGCAACGATAGTTCTTAGATTACCCATATATTCTAAAACTTTTGGAGATTTATCAATGATAACCAAAGCTAAGTCTCCATTTTGCAAATCTAATGCTTCAATTAATTTAGCATTAAATTCTTCATTTAAGAATTTATTTATACTTGAATTTATCTCATCATTTTCCATTCTAAACCAAAGTAAACCACTAGCACCAAAACCTTTTACAGCTTTAGTTAATTTATCAATTTGTTTTCTTGAATATTTTTCTGAAAGTCCATTAAAATTAATCGCCTTAATTTTCTTGTCTTCATTTTTTACATTATTGAATAAATCAAATTCAATGTATTGTTCTAAATCAGTGATATCTTTAATTTCAAATCCATATCTTAAATCTGGTTTATCTGAACCATATTTGTTCATAGCTTCATCAAAACTCATTCTCTTAAATGGTATTTCAAGATCAATTTTTTTTATTTTTTTAAAGATATATTGTATCAATCCTTCATTAAAAGCAATAACATCTTCTTCGTCTACAAAACTCATTTCTAAATCAACTTGAGTAAATTCTGGTTGTCTATTTGCTCTTAAATCTTCATCACGGAAACATTTAACAATTTGATAATATCTATCTGTACCTGCAACCATTAACATTTGCTTAAATAGTTGTGGTGACTGAGGTAAAGCATAAAATTTATTTTTACTAATTCTAGATGGTACAATATAGTCTCTTGCACCTTCTGGTGTAGGCTTAGTTAAGATTGGTGTTTCAACTTCAATAAAATCGTGATCATAAAAATAATCCCTAAAAGCCTTAATGATTTCAGCTCTATCCTTTAGCATTTTTTGCATGCTATTTTTTCTAAGATCTAAATATCTATATTTTAATCTCATTTCTTCTGAAACATTATCATTATCTTTAATGTAAATTGGAGGTGTATTTGCTTTATCAAGAATAGTTAATTCATTTGCAATTACTTCCACATCTCCTGTTAACATTTCTGCATTTTTGCTTTCTCTTTCGAAAACTTTACCTTTTACGGAAATTACATATTCAATCTTTAATTCTTTTGCTTTATTATATAATTCTTCATTATCTTCTTTTTTGAAAACTATCTGTGAAATACCTGTTTTATCTCTTAAATCAACAAAAACAATTGGTCCTAAATCTCTAGTTTTTTGCACCCAACCATATAATTCAACTTCGTCACCAATATGTTGGGCTCTTAGATGACCATTATACATTGTTCTTTTCATAATTCCTCCTAATTTACTGGTACAAATGGATTATATTTCTTTTCATGCGCAACGGTAGTATTTTGCCCATGTCCTGGTAATAAATTTGTTTTATCATTAAATTTATAAATTTTTTCTCGAATTGATTTAACCAAATCATCGGGATCCGAACCTATTAAATCCGTTCTGCCAACTGATTCGTAAAAAATCACATCCCCGCAAAATACTGCATTGCCTAATATATATGACACACTATCAAAACTATGACCTGGAGTTCTAATATATTTAAATATATCAAATTCACCAGACTCGCCTTCAAGATATATATCCGCATTTGTAGATATTTCCGGCATCACTCTATATGATAGATTATATTTAGGATTATTTAAATATGTTTCGCATTCTTTATGAGCCACTACTTCAATATCATAGTTTTCTCTCCAAAAATCTAATGACATTATGTGATCCCAATGACCATGTGTAAGTAAAACATATTTAAGATTAAGATTTTTTTCATTTATTTCATCAATAAATAATTTAGTTTTTGTCGGTGCATCAATGATATATGCATCTAAAGTTTCTACGTTGTAAATCAAATAAGAATTACAATTTACTGGATTATTTCCATCTTTCAAAATTTTATACTTCATAACTTCCCTTTATCTTTTAATATATTTTAGATGAGTCGAGTTGAATTGTTACAGGTCCATTATTAATAAGCTCAATATCCATATTTGCTCCAAATTTTCCTGTTTCTACAATTTCTATTTCATTTTTAATTAATTCAATAAATTCATTATACATCAATTCTGCTTTCTCGTGTTTAGCAGATTTCATAAAATTAGGTCTATTACCTTTTCTTGCATCTCCATATAATGTAAATTGAGAAACAATCATTATTTCACCTTCTACATCCTTTATAGATAAATTCATCTTTTCATTTTCATCTTCAAAGATCCTTAAACCTAAAGTTTTTTTTACAATATAATCTAAATCTTTTTTTTCATCATCTTCACTTACTGCAAGTAAAACTAAATATCCCTTTTTAATTTGAGAATAAATTTCACCGTCAATATACAATTTAGATGAATTTACTCTTTGTATTATCGCTCTCAACTTCTCTCCCTATAAACATTTAATGTACCATCTACTTTACGTATTGCAGAAAGGATTCGTTTAACATCCTCTGCAGATTTTACCATTAAGCTTAAATTGATTGTAATTGTAGCATTATCATTCATTTTTGAATTTATACTAGCAATATCAAATCCTTCTTTTGATAAAACTTTAGTTAAATCAGCTAAATAACCTGTCTTGTCCATAATAACCAATACAATACTTACTGGATATTGTGAATCATCGTTTTTATTCCATTTTACTTCTATCAGTCTTTCTTTATTTTGTAGATTTAATATATTTTTACAATTACTTCTATGAATGGTTACGCCATGACCATTAGTTATATATCCAATTACCTTATCCCCGGGCACTGGATTACAACATTTCGCAAATTTACAGTCAAGATTAGTAATATCATCTATAACAATTCCATCATTAATATTTTTATTAAGTGAAACATTATCTTTAGATGTATTTACAATATTTTCATCTTTTTCTTCAATTTTATAGACTTTTTCATAATTTGTAATTAATCTTTTAACTACAGTTTCTACATTTAAAGCACCATTACCTATTGCGCTATAAAGGCTATCAATATTTGGGTTATTATTTAATCTTTCAGCTATTGAAGATAACCAATCTTTTTTAAGAAGATCAGAACTCTCATAATCTCTCTTCTTAACTTCTTTTTCAAGCATTTCTTTACCTAATTCTAAATCAATATCTCTAGTCTTTTTCTTAAAGAATGCTTTTATTTTATTTTTTGCATGAGATGTAACAACATAATCAAGCCAATCAAGATTTGGTCCAATTGAATTCTTTGAAGTTAAAACAGTTACTATATCGCCTGTCTTTAACTTATAATCTAGTGGTTGAATTTTACCGTTTACTTTTGCACCTACACATTTATCACCAACTTCTGAATGGACTCTATAAGCAAAATCAATTGGTGTGGCACCTTTTTTCAAATCAATTACATCACCTTTTGGAGTAAATACATAAACTTCATCATTGAAAAGGTCACCCTTAAAACCATCCATAAACTCATATGCACCGGTGTCTTTACCCCAATCAATCAATTGACGAATCCAATTTAATCTATTATCTAAATTAGAAACTTTCTTTTTGCCCTCTTTATATTGCCAATGAGATGCAATACCAAATTCTGCATTTTTGTGCATTTCTTCTGTTCTAATTTGAACTTCAAAAATTTGTCCCTTTTCTCCAATTACTGTTGTATGCAATGATTGATAGAAATTTGGCTTAGGCATCGCAATATAATCTTTAAATCTACCAGGAATTGGTTTCCAAAGATTGTGAACTATACCAAGTACCGCATAACATTGATTAATATCTTTTACAATAACTCTTATAGCAATTAAATCAAATATATTATCAATACTTGTATCTTGCTTTTTCATCTTATTATAAATACTATAAATCCCTTTTGGACGGCCAGTCATTGTAAATTTTATATCTATTTTTTTTAATTCATCGCTTAACTTTTGCATTAATTTTTCAATTATTTTTTCTCTTTCAGATCTTTTTTGATCAATCTGTTGAGCAACTGAATAATATGAAATAGGATCGATATATCTTAAACATAAATCTTCAAGCTCCCATTTAATACTGTTAATACCAAGTCTATGAGCTAGAGGTACGTAAATTTCAAGTGTTTCATTAGCAGTTGAAATTTGTTTATCCCTATCTTTGTATTCTAATGTTCTCATATTGTGAAGTCTATCGGCTAGTTTAATAATTATAACTCTTATGTCATTAGCCATAGCAAGCACCATTTTACGGATACTTTCTATTTGAGTTTCTTCTTTTGTCTTATACTTAAGATTCTTTAATTTCGTAACGCCATCAACAAGTGCAGTTATTTCATCTCCAAATTCTTGAGCCATTTCTTCACGTGTAAAATCAGTATCTTCTAAAACATCATGCATTAAACCTGCACAAATTGTTTCATCATCCAATTCTAGAGTAGATAAAATAATTGAAACTTCAACAGGATGAACGATATATTCCTCTCCAGAATTACGCACTTGTCCCTTGTGCTTTTCCTTCGCCAAATTATACGCCTTTGTAATTAGCTCTATATTTGGATTCTTATTATATTTTTTTATTGATTCAATTATTCTATCTAACATTTTACCTCATACTTATTATATTTAATTGTATATTACTATATCCATTATATGTATTGATATCTAATTTATAGACTATATCAACATTTTGTCCAACTAAATCTTTTATATCAATAATATTTTTACTTTCATTAATATTTTTTTGAATGTATACTATATCAAAACTTATAGCCTGTAAGCTAACACCATTTTGTTCAAAATAAAATCTTAAAACATTTTTATTTTTTCCTATGATATCAACGGATTTTACATTTACCTTTTTTGATGCAAATATAGGTTCACTAAATCCAAATCCATATGGTTTTAACTCGTTTATTTGATTAATCAATCTAATCGTTATTTTTCTAAAATCTAATGGATAATCAATATCAATTTTCTTTGCAAAATCTTCTTCCCTTAACTCACTTCTATCATTTATTTCTTTTATAAAATATCCCAAATCTTTTTTATAAAGACTAAGACCGCAAGCCATAGCATGTCCACCAAAAGAAACAAATTGATCTCTATACACATTTAAGTTTTCAAATATATTATATGCAGAAATACTTCTTCCAGATCCTTTAACTATCCCTACTTCATTTGAATCTGTAAGAATGATTGTCGGCCTATTAAATAAATCTTTAATCCTACCAGCAACCAATCCACATATACTTTCGTGTATAGAATTTTCATATAGAATTATTATATCATTTTCATGTATTTTTTCATATTGTATCCTATTTACCGCAGTAGCTACAGAATCATTCGTCATCGTTTTTCTTTCATTATTTAATTCAACAAGAGTTCTAGCATATTCTCTTACAGTTGTTAAATCATTTTCTAAAAATAATTCTACTCCAAGCTTCGCAGTATATATCCTACCACTTGCATTGATTGTAGGACCAATTAAAAATCCAATAGCATATATGTTAACTTCTTTTTCCCAATTTAGTTCTTGAAGTAATATTTTTAAGCCAATATTAGGATTGTTATTTATTCTATTAATACCCTCTATGACAATTATTCTATTTTCGTCTACCAATTTCATCATATCACAAACTGTACCTAAAGCTGCGTATTGTAATAAATCATACACTTCCTTAATAGACTTACCTATTTTACTGCCATAAAGCAAATAAACTGCTTCAATAAATTTATACGCTACCACTGCTCCACAAATTCCACTAAAAGGATAATCATCATCCATTCTATGTGGGTTAATAACCGCATCTGCTACAGGCAAAATATCTTTTCCGTCTTTTCTAACAATTTCGTGGTGATCCGTTACTATAACAGTAATGCCTTTTTTTTTAGCATATTTGATTGATTCAAACGCAGCAATACCATTATCACAGGTTATTATCAAATCTATACCATCTTCTATACAATCATCTACAATAGATTTATTTAAACCATATCCATCCTCAATTCTATCCGGAATGGCATATGAAATTTTATCATAGAAATTTGTAAGACCTTTGTAAAGTATCACGGTAGCAGCTACTCCATCTTGATCATAATCGCCTACAATTCTTATTTTCCCATTATTCATCATTATATTAAATAATATATCCACTGCTTTTTTCATATCTTGCATTAAAAGTGGATTATGCAAATTTTCTATTTTCGGATTATAAATTGTTTCAATCGAATAATCATCAACTATATTTCTATTAGCAAGAATAATTTTTTGCATGCTTGTTAAATTCGTATTATCCTTTATTAAATTAAAATTTTCAAACTTATTTAATATATACCAGTTTTCCATTTCCCCTCATTTTTTTATAAAAAAATGAAAAGTCATAAACTTTTCATTTTAATAACTATTTTATCTTGGATCTACTAAAATTTCTCTCTTACCATATTCGTCTTCAGCACTAACAATACCAAGTTCTTCTAATTGACTTAAGATATTGTTAACTCTTTCTTCAGGTAATCTAAATTTATTTTGAATTGAGATACTTGCTGTATCATTTTCTACAACAATAAATTCAAAAACATCTTCTAATAATAAATCATAGTCTTTACCATCTTCTTTTAATTCATTTAATTTATTTATAAATCTTTCATCTTCACCATAGCTTAAATCACCAACAGGTGAATCTCCAAAGTTTGTAGTATTTGAAGAATATTCTCCACTATTATTTTCTATATGATTTATTGCGCCTTTTAAGAATTCTAATTGAGTATTATTTTTACCTGTTTCCACAATAATTGTTTTATCGTTTAATTCAATTACCTTTCCTCTTAAACCAGATCTTGTAATAATGGTATCTCCAACTTTTAAGCTTTGCATAGTTTTTTGATACTCTTGTTGTTGTTTCTTTTGTGGTTTAATTATTAAAAAGTAAAACGCTAAACCTACTGCGGCAAACATAAATAAAGATGAATAAAGTGCTCCCGGATTTCCTGCTTGTGCTGCTAAAATTGTATTAAACATTTATTTCTCCTTTGTATATCCATATTTGTTATAAAATTCATTTTTAAATGCTAAAAATCTATCTTCAATTATTGATTGTCTTATTTCATCCATTAAATGAGTTAAGAAATATAGGTTATGATATGTTATCAATCTTGCTCCTAATATCTCATTTACATTTACAAGATGTCTTATATATGCACGAGTGTAGTTTTTGCATGTATAACAATCACATTCATGATCCAATGGTGTAAAGTCTTCTTTGAATTTAGAATTTCTAATATTCAATTGACCTTCTGATGTCATTGCTGCACCATTTCTAGCAATACGTGTAGGTAATACACAGTCTGCCATGTCAATACCTGCTTCTACTGACTCAAATAGATAATCAGGAGTACCAACCCCCATATTATATCTTGGTTTATCTTCAGGAAGTAAAGGTGTTGTAAATCTCAAAATATCAATCATTTCTTCTTTTGTTTCACCAACACTTAAACCACCAATTGCAAAACCTTGGCAATCTCTTTTTATTGTTTCTTCAACAGATCTTTTTCTTAAATCCTTAAATAAACCACCTTGTACTATACCAAATAAAGCTTGATTTTTGTTTGTATGTGATGCTACACATCTGTCCAACCATCTTAAAGTCATTTCTAAAGATTGTGCAACATATTCTTTTGTAGCACTTGGATCTACACATTCATCAAAAGCCATCATAATGTCAGAACCAAGATTTTGTTGAATGCTAATTGACTTTTCTGGTGATATAAATTGACTTGAACCATCGATATGAGATTTAAACTCTACACCTTCTTCAGTTATCTTGTTTATATTAGATAAACTAAATACTTGAAATCCACCACTATCTGTAAGAATTGGTCTATCCCAATTCATGAATTTATGAAGACCACCCGCTTTTTTTATAAGTTCATCGCCAGGTCTTAAAAATAAATGATAAGTATTACCTAATATAATTTGAGCGCCTAAATCTTTAAGCTCTTCTGGTGTCATAGTTTTAACGGTAGCTTTTGTACCAACCGGCATGAAAACAGGTGTCTTTATATCCCCATGAGGTGTTGAAATCACCCCTGCTCTCGCCTCGCATTCACTTGATTTTTTTTCTAATGTATATTTAACTGCCATAACACTCCTATTAATTTATAAACATCGCATCTCCAAAACTAAAGAAACGATAATTGTTTGATTTAGCTTCTTCATATGCTTTTAAAATATTTTCTCTATCATAAAATGAACTAACCAACATGATTAATGTTGACTTTGGTAAATGGAAATTTGTAATCATTGCATCTATTACTTTAAATTCATATCCAGGATATATAAATATCTCTGTCCAATCGTTATCTGGTCTAATTTCACCATATTTTAATGCTATTGATTCCAATGTCCTTACTGATGTTGTACCTACAGCAATTACCCTGCCATTATTTTTTCTTGTATTATTAATTATATCAGAATTTTCCTTATCTAGCACGTAGTATTCACTATGCATTTTATGATTTTCTATTTTATCATCACTTACAGGCTTAAATGTCCCCAAACCAACATGAAGTGTTACATATGCTATCTTAATCCCTTTTTCTTTAATTTTTTCTAATAATTCTTTTGTAAAATGTAAACCTGCAGTAGGAGCTGCCACAGAACCATCATGTTTTGCATAAACTGTTTGATATTTCGATTTATCTTCAAGCTTTTCTGTGATGTATGGTGGCAAAGGAATATTTCCAATTTCTTCTAATATTTCATTAAATATGCCATCAAACTGCATATCTAAAATTCTATGCCCTTCGTCAGTTATACCTATAACTTTCGCTTTTAATTTTTCACTAAAAATTATCTCGGTATCCATTTTCATCTTTTTGCCTGGTTTAACAAGACATTCCCATTTCTTATCTTCGACATTTTTTAATAGAAATACTTCAATCATTTCTTCTCTGTCTTTTCTATGTCCATATAGACGAGCTGGGATTACTCTTGAATTATTCACAACTAAACAATCTCCAGGGTTTAAATAATCTATAATGTCATAAAAATGCTTATGTTCAATAGTATTGTCTTTTCTATTTAATATCATTAATTTAGATTCGGTTCTTTTTTCTTCTGGATGTTGTGCAATAAAAGAAGGATCTAAATCATAATCAAAATCTTTTGTTTCCATCATTTTTCTCCATATGGTATTCCAAAATGTTCATATGCCTTTTTAGTCAACATACGTCCTCTTGGAGTTCTATTTAAAAATCCAATTTGTAAAAGATATGGTTCGTACACATCTTCAATTGTAATTGATTCTTGACCAGTCGCTGCAGCAATAGTATCCAATCCAACAGGACCACCATTGAAATTTTCAGCTATAGTCTCAACTATTTTTTTATCTAATTTATCAAGTCCCATTGAATCAACTTCAAGAAAATCCAATGCTTCTTTAGCTATTTCTAAGTCTATTTCTCCATCGCCTTTAATTTGAGCATAATCTCTAACTCTCTTTAAAAGTCTATTTGCAATTCTTGGAGTACCTCTTGATCTGCTCCCTATTTCAATAGCTGCTTCTTTCTCAATTGCAACTTCTAAAATATCGCTTGATCTCTCAATAATATGAGCTAATTGATTATTATCATAAAGATCTAATTCAAGTTGTACACCAAATCTATCCCTCAATGGTGAAGATATCATACCAGCTTTAGTTGTCGCACCAATTAATGTAAATCTTTCAAGATCTATTCTTAAAGATTGCGCTGAAGGTCCCTTACCTACAATAATATCTAAAGCAAAATCTTCCATTGCAGAGTATAACACTTCTTCAACAGTCTTGTTAATTCTATGAATTTCATCTATAAACAAGACATCAAAATTATCTAAATTAGTTAATATGCTCGCTAAATCTCCCGGTCTTGTTATCGCAGGACCAGATGTAATCTTTACTTTTACACCTAATTCATTACCAATTATATTGGATAATGTCGTTTTTCCAAGTCCTGGAGGTCCTTGTAAAAGCACGTGATCTAATGAATCATTTCTCTTTTTTGCAGCTTCTATAAATACATTTAGCTTTTCTTTAACCTTATCTTGCCCAATATATTCATTTAACCATCTCGGCCTTAAAGTATATTCATTTGTCTTTTCATCGTTAATTGTACTTGAACCAACAATTCTATTTTCTGACATACTATATCCTCTTCAATGCTTGTTTAATTATCTCTGATAATGAAAGATTTGAAAAATCAACTTCTTTTAATGCATTTACCGCATCTTGTCTTGTATATCCAAGATTCATAAGTGCATCAACAGCTATATCATAATCTTCATTTTTAGTATTATCAACCTCAAAATCATTGTCAGGTGATACGATACTATCTATATCTATTTTATCTGTTAACTCTAAAATAATTCTACTTGCTGTTTTTGTACCAACTCCGGGTGCTCTAGAAAGCTCTTTAACTTCATTTCCTATAATTGCTAATTTAATTTCTTGCACTGTTAAAGTTGATAATATTGAAAGAGCAGCTTTTGGCCCTATACCAGAAACTTGTTTTAAACTTAAAAACATTTCTAATTCATCATCATCTAAAAATCCATACAATAATACCGCATCTTCTCTTACGATAAATTCAGTAAAAATTTTATAAACTTCATTTTTGATTAATTTAGAAATGCTATTTTGTGGCATATAAATTTTATAGCCAATATTATTATTTTCTATAACAATAAATTCTTCTTTAATTATTTTTAATTCACCGATAATATATGAAAACATTTCTACTCCATTTTATATAAATCTTTCATTTTATTATTAAAACAATGACAAATTGCAATCGCTAACGCATCTGCAGCATCATCAGGTTTTGGAATATCTGAAAGATTTAAAATTCTCTTAACACTTTCTTGTACTTGTTTTTTTACAGCCCTTCCATAGCCTGTAAGTGATGTTTTTATTTGTAATGGTGTGTATTCATATAAGTCAATATTATTAATTTGTCCAGCTAAAATTTCTACACCTCTAGCCTGACTCACATTAATAAAAGTTTTTGAGTTGTTTTGATGAAATAACTTTTCATAAGCAATTTCATCAGGCTTAAATTGTTTTATAATACCTATCATTTCATTATATATAATTTCTAATCTTACCTGAGTGCTTAAATTTGAATCTGTTTGAATACTACCATACTCTAACATCTTTATTTTACTACCTTCTTTTTCTATTATACCATAACCGACAATAGCAATCCCAGGATCAATACCTAATATAATCATTAATACCTACTTAACACCGAATCATTTAATGAACACCAAAATTGATTGAAATAAGCTTCTCCCATCGCTCTGTTAATATAAAACTTCGCTTTGGAATATATATGTTGAAGTTCATTAATTGTAAGGTTTTTACCTTCTAATGTTAATATGTCGGTATTTTGATAGTCAACAACAACTTGTTTATCCATATAGAAATTAACTCTGAAAAACTTCTTCTTAATATTGTTATCTAAAAAATTATTTATATGATATTCATTGTTAAATATTACTTTATTTTTTAATAATTCTTTTTTAACATCTTCTTTAAACTTCAAAACTTTAGGGTTTTGTGAGTCTTGGAATAGATATTTCATGTTTGATAATTCTTGTGGAGTATAAAGTTTAATTGCCAATCTTTCTAATTTATCAATTAAATCTACACTATAATAAGCATTTCTATATGCCTTTATAGTAAATGCTAATTCTAATCTATTTAAATCATCACTAATTAATTTACTAATAGCATCTACAATAGATTTTTTATCTTTTCTCCCCCTTATACTTCTTCTTAGTCCTGTTAGTAATGCTTTTGTAACACTATATTTAGGTACAAGATTATCTCCCACATGTTTATTTTCAAGCCAGGATAATAACAAGAAAATGGAATCTGGGTCATCGTTATATAAAAATTGATATTCTAAACTTTGTTCAAAATCCAAATTATTTTCTTGCATGATTACCCCCCTCGTAATTATTTCGTACTTAGAATTATACTATAAATGCATTTAAAATTCTATTTAAAATAAAAAAAAGTCTAAAAAATTTAGACTTTTTTCTACAAATTATCTATTAAAAGAAGCATCAATAATTTCCTTAATTATTCTAGAAGATTCGTCCATTCTTTCCTTCTCGGTATCAGTTAAAGGTATCTCTAACACGTTTTTTATACCGTTAGAATTGATTATTGCAGGTACCCCGATATAGATATCGCTTACACCATATTCGCCTCTTAAAAACGAAGATACGGAGTATATGCTATTTTCGTTGTTTAAGATAGCTTTTGTTAGGTAAGCCATTGCAGCTGCTATACCATAAAATGTTGCACCTTTTCTATTAATAATTTCATAAGCAGCATTTTTTACTTTGTTAAATGAATGTAACAAAACTTCTTCATCGACAGAATTTGTTTGTATCCAATCGTCTAGAGGTAATCCACCAATATTTGCATGTGACCACACAGGAAACTCACTGTCTCCGTGTTCTCCCATAATATAAGCATGTACAGATCTAGGATCTACTTTTGTCAATTCTGCAATTTCTTTTCTAAATCTTGAAGAATCAAGAACTGTACCAGTACCGATTACTCTATTAGCATTAAATCCAGAAAATCTCCAAGTTGCATAAGTCATTATATCAACTGGATTTGTAGCAACTAAAAATATACCATTAAATCCTGAACTTACTACTTTATCTACTATACTCTTAAATATTTTTAAGTTTCTATCTACTAATTCTAATCTAGTTTCTCCTTGCTTTTGTGCAACCCCAGCTGTAATTACAACTATTTCTGCATCTTCACAATCATCATAAGTTGCACTATAAATATCTTTTGGAGCAGTAAATGAAAGAGCATCAGATAAATCCATTGCATCCCCTTCTGCTTTATCTGCATTCATATCAATAATACCAATCTCTCTACCAACTCCTAATAAAGTACATGCAAAAGCATAACTAGAACCAACCGCACCATCACCAATTAAAATAATCTTGCTTTTCTTCATACCGCCTCCTATGTTTTATAAATATATTTTACATCTTTATTATATATTTTTAAGTGATTAAAATCACAAAATGTTAATATTATAACCAAATAATTTATATTAAATCTCTTGTATTATTTATATTATAATTCATAATACGAAAATTTACTAATAAAAAATTTATTTGTGGATTTGGTTATGGCTGAAACTTTTTCACATTTACAGATGAAAATCTCTTTATTGAAATACATAATATGGTGAAAGAATATCTTAAAAATATTGAGGTTAACTTTGAATTTACTTGGTAATTTATCCTTTTTAAATTTTACAAAGTAATAATTTTATCTAATTTACTTGGTAAATTCAGATTATTCAAAATTACCAAGTATTATTTTCTTTCAAATTACTAGGCTATTTTCGAATTGTAAAATACCCAAGTAAATTTTCTAATATATGTTAAAAAAATTACTTGGGTAAATCAATATTTTAAATATACCAAGTAATTTTTCAAATTTTACTACTTGGTAAAATTGTATTTCTAAATTTGCCAAGTAATTATATGATATTTACTACTTGGTAAAATAAAGATTCTAGAATAACCAAGTAAATTAACATCAAATCATAAATGATTATTTCGAATAATACTCACATAATATTTTACATTTTCTATTAAATTATCAATTTAAAAAGGACCTTTACAAAAAATCTTTTTTTGTAAAAGTCCTCTTAGTTGGCGTGTCATAAAGGATTCGAACCCTCGACCTTCTGGTCCGTAGCCAGACGCTCTATCCAGCTGAGCTAATGACACTTGTTATTGTACTGTTATAAAATTGTACTAACACACACAAATAAAACAAAAAGCATCAATCTTTCAATTGATGCTTTAGTGGAGCGGAAAACGAGATTCGAACTCGCGACCCTCGCCTTGGCAAGGCGATGCTCTACCTCTGAGCCATTTCCGCAAATTGGTAGCGGTGGACAGATTTGAACTGCCGACACTACGGGTATGAACCGTATGCTCTAGCCAACTGAGCTACACCGCCAATTTTTAGCAACATAAATATACTACCACCACAATATACTTTTGTCAAATATTTTTCTAATATTTTTTATTTATTGTTTTAGTTGAAATTAAAATTGCTAAAAATAGATATCTTCTGATAACAATATATATTTAAAATTCTTCATTAGCATCAACTGTTACACTTGAATAGTATTGTTTTTCATCTAATTGTTTTTCCGTCTTCGCACATATCAATGTTACGATCACATCACCAATAATATTTATTGCTGTTCTTGCCATATCTAAAATTCTGTCAATCCCCATAATCATAGCTATACCCTCCACTGGCAACCCAACAGAAGATAATACCATTGATAATGTTATAAGACCAACTCCGGGTACACCTGCTGCACCTACAGAAGCTAAAGTTGCTGTAAAGATTACTGTCATAAAATCAGACATTGTAAGTGGTATACCATAAGCATTAGCAACAAATATTACCGCAACACCTTGCATAATGGCAGTACCATCCATATTTACTGTAGCACCAAGCGGAATAGTAAATGCAGAAATTTTTCTTGGTATTCCCATTTCATCTGTTTGTTTAAGAGTGACAGGTATTGTCGCACCTGATGAAGCTGATGAAAAACCAAAAGTCGCTACAGGAACTATTTTTCTAAATAGAGGCATAGGATTTAATCTTGTTAAAATTATAAGCATTGGTATATAAACTACAATGACTTGTGCAACTAAACCTAATAATACTGACACCATATATGTAAGCATTGGTAGGAATGTATCAAAACCTAATTGTGCAAATGTTCTTGAAATAAGTGCGAAAATGCCTAATGGGGCAAACTTCATGACGATAGATGTCATTCTCATCATTAAATCATTTCCTTCTTCAAGAAAATTTGAAAAAGTAGATAGTTTTTGTGGTAATTGACCAACAATTATCCCTACTAATAATGCAAACACAATTACTTGTAACATTTCTCCATTTGCTAATGCAGCAATCGGATTTGTCGGTATAATATTTAAAATTGTTTCTTTAAATGAAGGAGCATTCCCTATTTCTGGTGACTGCTCAGCCGCAGAAGATAGACTTATGCCTACTCCAGGATTAATTATTTTAGCTATAAATAAAGCTAATGCAATTGCAGATGCAGTGGTAAATAAATACATCAATAAAGTCTTAATGCCTACTCTTCCCAAGCTGGCAGTATCACCCATGGCTAGAGCTCCAGTTGAAAGAGAGAAAAATACTAGTGGAACAACAAGCATTTGTAAAAGTCTCATAAATGCTTGACCAACAATATAAAAAACTCCATCTATAATGTATTTATCTCGTAAGGTACTTGCAGGCACAAAATAATGCATTAAAACCCCAGTCAGTGCACCTAAAATTAAACCTAAAAATATGTAGAATGTTATACTTCTTTTTTTCAATTTTTTCATATCAGCCTATCTTTCTTTCTCTTATAAATCTGTGCAGACCATCCTTCCAATTTTTCATATCATCAATTTCTACTAATCTAAGCATAAAATTATCTAATGAAGAATATGTCGGCCTAAGTATTTCAAAATCCGAAGGTACATCTTGCTCAATGATATCCGCATTTACATTTATATTAGTTAAAAACTCTTCAACAAATTCTTTAAAAGTGCATTCTCCATTACATGAAATATGAAATGTACCGTATTCCCTATTTTCAAAAAATTCAATTATCTTTTCTGCAGCTTCTAATGAACTAGTAGGACTACCAACAATAGTTTTTGAAATTTTTACTTGTCCTGTTGTCTCAGCTTCTTTTTTTATTTTTGATAAATATTTTTTACCATACAACCATGAGCTTCGTAGTATTGTATATCTTGTAGATAAATTTTTTACAAAATTTTCACCTGCTAATTTAGATTTTCCATATACAGTAGTTGGATTAGTTAAATCAAATTCGTTATATGGTTTATTTGATTTTCCATCAAAAACAAAATCAGTAGATAAATATATTAAATGGGAATCATATGCTTGAGATGCAATGGCAAGATTCCTTGCACCAATAGCATGTAATCTATATGCTTCCACCTCGTGATCTTCACAATATTGTCTATCACTAATTGATGCACAATTTATAATAATGCTTGGTTTAATTGAATCAACAAATTTTTTAACTTCATCTAATTTCTCAATATCAACATCATCTTTATCAGTACTAATTAAATGATAATCTGTTTTGGAAATAATATTTTCTATTGCAGAACCTAGTCTACTTTTTCGACCAATTAACCATACTTTATCAAATCTATCCATATCACACCTCTTTCAAAATAATATTTTCTACAAATATACCCAAAAATTTATTTAAATAAAAAAATCTATTGAAGTTTCCCTCAATAGATTTTGAATTATACTTTATCTTATAAGTTTGCCATGTATTCTAATGTTCTGATCATGTTTCCTGTGAAACCATATTCATTATCATACCAAGCTACAGTTTTAACTAATTGTTCGCCATTTTCGCCAACCATTAAGTTAGTTTGTGTAGCATCAAAGATTGATCCAGCTGGCACACCAATAATATCAGATGATACAATTTCATCTGTGTTATATAAGAATGCGTCATTTGTATATTTCTTCATTGCTTCGTTAACTTCTTCAATTGTAACTTCTTTTTTCAATACTGAGTATAATTCTACAACTGAACCTGTGATTACAGGAACTCTTAATGCTGTACCATCAATTCTGCCGTTTACTGAAGGAATTACTTTACCTACAGCTTTTGCAGCACCTGTTGATGCTGGAATGATGTTTTGTGCAGCAGCTCTTGATTTTCTTCCACCTGGTGCATCTTGTGTACCTTGTGTAGCTGTATAAGCGTGAATTGTTGACATTAAAGCTCTATCAACACCAAATTCTTTATCTAATACATTTACCATTGGTGCTAAACAGTTTGTTGTACATGAAGCTGCAGAAACAATTTTATCTTCAGCTGTTAAGATGTCATTATTTACACCAAATACGATTGTTTTTAAATCACCTTTAGCTGGTGCAGAAATTAGAACTCTTTTAGCACCTGCATCAATATGAGCTTGTGCTTTTTCTACTGATGTGTAGAATCCAGTACATTCTAATACGATATCGATGTCTAATTCTTTCCAAGGTAATTGTGAAGCATCTTTTTCAGCATATGATTTAATTGCTTTTCCATCTACTACTAAGTCATCATTTTCTACTGATACTGAGTATGGGAATCTTCCTTGTGCTGTATCATATTTTAATAGATAAGCTAAATCATCATTATTAGTTAAGTCGTTAATTGCGACAACTTCTAATTCTGTATCTGATTCTAAGATTCTTCTTAATGCTAAACGTCCAATACGTCCAAAACCATTAATTGCTAATTTAATTGACATAAATTCTCTCCTTTTGATTATTAATTCAATTAACATTTTTGAGTATTAATCACTCATACTAATTATATACATTTTTGCCGAATTTTACAAAATTTTTATGAAACTTTTAACAATTTCTTATCAAAAATTGTTTTTTTCTACAAAAAATTATTAATTTTATGTTTTATATTTTATAAAAGACACTAAAATGTATTATTTAACTTTTTTCTAAATATATTTTATAGAGTTTATCTATTTACTTTTTTTACAATTGATATAGAGTTAATAGCTATAGATAAAATTATACATATCCACAATACAACATTTATAATAGGCATAGTATCCATTAAACCTGACCAATCTTTTTTTGTTACAAATTTTGAACTTTCAGCATAAAAAGAACATACAGTTAGAGCTGTGAATGAAATACTCAAAAATCTAAACCATTCTGCCTCTTTATTTTGGAATGCATACGCAATATTTAATATAGCAAAAATAACTGAAATTATTCCAAATGCTATCCACATATTATAACCTCCTTACTCTATTATGTAATTTTAAGATTATATTTTTATATTATTACTATATTATTTAGTTTTATTAATATTATAGTTAGATTTTATCTAAATGTAAAGGAAATTATTCAATGTTATATTAACAATAAAATAATCTAAAAATCTTATTAAAAAGTAATCCTAATATTTTTTCATTTTCATTAATTGCTTTTTTTACTTCGTCTGAAAATTTTTCTTCGTAATTATCAAATAGTAAGGATTTGATTGATTTATTGGGGTGAATTTATTTTTATATATTAATTTTTCTAATTCTTTTATCTCAAAATCTCTATTTCTCCATTTAAATTCCCCGTAAATAGAAAAATTTCTTCCCTCTCCTCTTAAATCAATCTCTTCTTCTTGTTTTTCAATGGGATTAATTCCACACCATCTACCATATGAAAGAACATAACCAGGAAGTTTTGACTCTTTATTAATATATTCCAAAAATTCATATGAGATTTCCTCAAAGCTTTCCCCCATAAAATTAGGTAAACCTTCTTTTACAAATTCTCCATATATCTTTTTTTTTGCGCAAGTCTTCCAATCGCTTGAAATAATGTAAGATAACCTTTATAGATTGGTTTGTTATTTCAAAACCCTATTTTTTCATTCACTAAAATTGATAATAGTTCCAAATTTAAATCACCCGTTTGACTAGCCATATAATAAATATTATCTTTATCTTCAATGTATTTTTGCATCAAATACGTCTTACAAACTCGTCTTCTTCCATATATAACTGTTAATTCAAATTTATTAGACTTATATGCTTTATCTAACTCTGCTAATTCGTTTTGTCTAGCAAAGAATTTCATAATTCACCCCTTTCTTATTAAGATAATAATATATAATAAATTAGCATAAGTTAAATTATGATAATTTAACTTATGCTATATTTATTCATCGCTATCTGTTGTGAGGTAATTTGCACCAGATATTGATGAACCTATTTAAGGAGAATAGGAAAATTTGTGTGTTGAATTGTTTTTCAATAAAATTATTCAAATAGAAAAAGACTTTTATGAAATCAATTATTTATTTCTTTTTTTTTGTAGCTAATAAATAATAATACTATTACCCCAACTAATCCAACACCTGCATATAAAACGATATTTGTATCATCACCTGTATTTGGTGTTTTCGGTGGTGTCTTTGGTTTATGTCTATTAGTTACAACAAAACTATCTTCTTGGTTACCAGTGATTTCACTTGTATAACCTTTAACCTTTTCTTCTCTTATGGTATATACAATCTTCTTACCGTCCTTGTATTCGTCAAGGCCTGTAAATTGTCCTGACCAATTATTTTCTTTAGTTAATACTAATTTTTGATCAGTTTCTTCACCATCTGCTAGAAGTACTATACTTATGCTTGTT